>CAWJOQ010000021.1:0-53507 GCA_963844485.1 uncultured beta proteobacterium | reverse complement strand
TCGGGCATGGCCGCCGCGCGGCTGGCCGTGGTCACCGCCAGGGCTTTGAGCCGACCGGCCTGGATGTTGGCCGCAGCACTGGCCAGGTTGTCGAAGTTCAGGTCGACCTGGCCCGACAGCAGGGCCAGCTGTGCCGGGTTGCCGCCGGCATAGGGGATGTGCACGATGAACAGCCCGGCCTGGGTCTTGAACATCTCGCCCGCCAGGTGGCCGGCGCTGCCGTTGCCGCCCGAGCCGTAGTTCAGCTTGCCCGGGTTCTGGCGCGCATGGGCCACCAGGTCGGCCAGGCTGCGGATCTGCAGCCGGTCGGCGGTGGCGGCATTCATCACCAGCACATTGGGCACCATGGCCACGCGGGTGATGGGCGTGAAGTCGCGCACCGGGTCGTAGGGCAGCTTGCTGAACAGCCAGGGGTTGATGGCGTGGGTGGCCACGGCGCCCATCACGATGGTCTGGCCGTCGGGTGCGGCTTTGGCGGCCAGGTCGGCGCCCAGGTTGCCACCGGCACCGGGCTTGTTGTCCACCAACACCGGGCCCAGGCTGTCCTTGACCGCATTGGCCAGCAACCTGGCCACCACGTCCAGCGGGCCGCCGGGCGGGTAGGGCACGATCAGCCGGATTGGCCGGGCAGCCTGGGCGGCCGCCCAGCCAGGCAAGACGGCCAGGCTGGCGGCCGCCAGCAGGTGGCGGCGGGATGGGCGGGGGCGGCGGGTGGCGTGGTGCATGGTGTTGACCTGGGCTGGCGGGTGGGGTGCTAGACGAGACGGTGCAGATGGTGCCCCGCCGGTGGTGGCGTGGCCAGTGTGCGGCCGGTGTGCGGCCGGTTTGCGGCTGGCGGGCGACCGATGTCAGCGCAGCTTGTCGGCCTCGGACGTGAAGGCGTCGGCGATGAAGTCGTCGGCGGGCAGGGCGCAGCGCGCCACCAGGTCGCGCTGGGCGGCGTCCACCATGGCGGGTGTGCCGCAGGCATAGACCTGGTGCCCCGACAGGTCGGGCCAGTCGGCCATCAACACCTGGTGCACCAGGCCTGTGCGGCCACGCCAGCCATCGGCGGCCAGCGGCTCGGACAGCACCGGCACGTAGCGCAGCTGCGGCCAGTCGGCGGCGGCCTCCAGCGCCCAGTCATGCAGGTACAGGTCGCGCCGGCTGCGGCAGCCCCAGTACAGCCAGGCCGGCCGTGGGTCGGCGGTGTCGCGCAGCTGCTCGATCAGGGCCTTCACCGGGGCCAGGCCGGTGCCCGAGGCCAGCAAGATGATGGGCTTGGCCGATTCCCGCAGGAAAAAACTGCCGAACGGTCCTTCGATGCGCAGGATGTCTTTCTCCTTCAAGCTGGAGAACACCGCATCGGTGAACAGCCCGCCGGGCAGGTGGCGGATGTGCAGTTCCATGGCGGGCGGCTGGCCCACCCGGGTGGGCGCGTTGGCCATGGAATAACTGCGCCGCGCGCCGTCACGCAGGATGAATTCGACATACTGCCCGGCGTGGTACTGGAAGCGCTGGTTGGCCGGCAGCTGCAAGCGCAGCAGGGCCACGTCAGGTGCCGGCCGGTGGATCGACATCACCCGGGTGGGCATCTTCAGCACCGGGAATTCACCGGCGCCGGGCACGCTGCGGGCTTCCAGCGCGCAATCGGTCAGCGGAGTGGCGCAGCAGGTGAGCACCAGGCCGGCCTCCTCTTCCGCTGCGCTCAGCGCCTTGCTCTGGTGCGCGCCGTGCAGGACACGGCCCTCCAGCAGGCGGCTCTTGCACGAGCCGCAGGCGCCGTCCTTGCAGCCATAGGGCAGGCCCACGCCTTGGCGGATGGCGGCCGCCAGCAGGGTTTCGTCACGCTGGACTGAAAACGCGAGGCCCGAAGGCTGGAGGGTGATGCGCAGGGTCATGCCGGTCAAAGGTGGGCGGCGCGGACGGCCGCTGCGTCAGGGCGGGTGGGGGCGGGTGGGTGCGGAGGCGTTCGGGTGGGCGCGTGTTCGCCGGCCGGGTGCCCGGCACGTAAACTGCCTGGCCATTGTGCCCGCCGACCCCCGCCTGCCATGCCCAGCTCTGCCATGTCCCGCCGTCCCAGTCTGCTGGTGGTCGGTTGTGGCGATGTCGGCCTGCGGGTGCTGCGCTTGCTGCGCGGGCGCTGGCGCCTGCTGGCGCTGACCTCCTCTCCGGCCCGTCTGGCTGAACTGCGGCAGGCCGGTGCGGTGCCGCTGCTGGGCAATCTGGACGATCCCGCCAGCCTGGCCCGCATGGGCGCCCTGGCCGACCGGGTGCTGCACCTGGCGCCGCCGCCGCCCCAGGGCCGGCACGATACCCGCACCGCCCACCTGTTGCAGGCCCTGGCGCGGGGCGGGCGGGTGCAGCGCCTGGTCTACGCCAGCACCACCGGTGTGTATGGGGATGCGGCGGGTGCGCAGTTCGACGAGACCCGGCCTGTGGCACCGGCGACCGATCGGGCCCAGCGCCGGGTGGATGCTGAAGCCCGGCTGCGCGCTTTTGGCCTGGCGACGGGTGCGGCGGTGACCTTGCTGCGCATCCCCGGCATCTACGCTGGCGACCGGCCGGGCGGCCATCCGCGTGAGCGGCTGGCACGCGGCACGCCAGTGCTGCAGGCCGCTGATGACGTCTTCACCAACCACATCCATGCCGATGACCTGGCGCGTGCCTGTGTGGCGGCACTGTGGCGGGGTGGCCGGCAGCGGGTGGTGCATGTCTGCGACGACACCGACCTGCGCATGGGCGACTACTTCGACCTGGCGGCCGACCTGTGCGGCCTGCCGCGGCCGCCGCGGCTGTCGCGTGCCGACGCCGCCGGCGTGCTGTCGCCGATGCAGCTGAGCTTCATGGGTGAATCACGCCGGCTGCTGAACCACCGGCTGAAGCAGGAGCTGCAGCTGCGCTTGCGCTACCCGACCGCAGCGGACGGCCTGCTGGCCTGAGGCGTGAACAACCCGGTGCATGGATGCGCCGGCTGTTGCACCACGCTGTCAGATCCCCTGCGAGCGCTTCAGTGTCTTCATGCGGTCGACGCTGAAGACCTTCAATGTCTGCTGCTGGTCGGCCCGCTCGATCACCAGGCTGACCTCGCGCTCGGGGGCGCCGCCCGCCCACAGCGCCTGCCACAGGGCAGCCAGGGTCTGCACCTCGGTGCCATCGATGCGCACGATGCGGTCGCCCGCCTCCAGCCCCGCCACGTCGGCCGGGCTGTCGTCACTGACACGCACCACCCGGATGCGGCCTTCCACCTCGGCGCAGTTCAGGCCCAGCCAGGCCCGGCGGCTGGCCATGCCGAAGCCTTGCTGGCGCAGATCCACCAGGATCGGTGCCAGCAGGTCGACCGGCACGAACATGTTGCCGGCCTGGCGCATGGCGGGCGCACTGCCATCGGCCGTGCCGCTGGCATCGGCCACCACCAGCGACCCGATGCCCACCAGTTCACCGGCCGCGTTGAACAGCCCGGCACCGCTGTGGTCGCGCCGGGCCGGTGCAGTGAACAAGGCGCTGTCGAGGTGGTATTCCCAGTAGCCTGAAAACGGCCGGCGCGACACCAGCTGCGCCACGCTGACCGCGCCGTCGTCACCACCGCTGGCCACCATCAGCGGCTCTTGCGCTGCCAGGCGGTCGGCGCGGCCCAGCGGCACCGGCTCCAGCCCCAGCGGCGCCAGGGCCTGCAGCAGACCAAAGCCGGTGGCGACGTCATAGCCCAGCACACGGGCCGGCACCGGGCGGCCGTCGTCGCGCAGCAGTTCCACCTGCTCGGCTTCCAGCACCAGGTAGCCGATGGTCAGCACCAGCCCGTCCTGGCTGATCAGCACGCCCGAGCCTTGGCGGGCACGGCCCAGGGTGCGGGCCGAGCGTGCTTCGTCCACTGCAACAGCCTGCACGCCCAGCACTGCCTGCTGCGCCCGCTGCAATGCGCGCGACTGGTCGCTGAGGGCGGGTGCGGGTGGTGGTTCGGTGGTGCTTGCGTTGGTCAGCACGGTGGTGGGC
The DNA here is from genome assembly GCA_963844485.1 of uncultured beta proteobacterium. GTDB lineage: Bacteria > Pseudomonadota > Gammaproteobacteria > Burkholderiales > Burkholderiaceae_C > Pseudaquabacterium. Next base: position 49,535 of record CAWJOQ010000021.1, on the reverse strand, counting down.
GCGGCGGTTGTGGCCGCTTGCGCCAGCACGGGCCACAGCAGGCCGGCACTCGCAACCAAGGCCGACGCCACTGTCAAAGCCGCTGCAGCAGCTTGGGGGCGCCGGGTCAAACCGAACAAACAGGGCTGCATCGCGACACTCCCGGAATGGTGATCCATGCTGCCAAGCATGAACCGTTCCGGTGACCCCTGCCCTGGCGGGGTGATGCTGGGTCAGCGGCGGCGCCTGGCTCCGCCGAAGGGCAGGCGACCGCGCCACCAGCTCAGCGTCAACCACGCACCGAGCATGCCGCCCAGGTGGGCGAAGTGGGCCACGCCGCTGGGGCCCCACAGGCCTGACAGCAACTCGATGCCGCCGAACACCATGACGAAGGTGCGTGCCTTCATTGGAATGGGCGGAATCAGCGGCACGATCACCCGGTTGGGAAACAGCATGCCGAAGGACAGCAGCAGGCCGTACAGCGCGCCCGAGGCGCCCACCGTGGGTGCGCCCGAGCCTGTCAGCATGGTGAACACCAGCTGCACCAGTGCTGCAGCCACCACGCTGGCGGCCAGCAGCTGCAGGTAGCGCTTGGCGCCCCACAGGCGTTCCAGCTCGCTGCCGAACATCCACAGGCCCAGCATGTTGAAGAACAGGTGCATGAAGTCGCCATGCAAGACGCTGTAGCTCAACAGCTGCCAGGGCCAGAAGCGGCCGCTGCTCAGCGGCCACAGCGCGAAGAACTGCTCCAGCGGCAAGACCCGCAGCAGGGTCTGCGCAAAGAACACCGCTGAGCAGATCAGCATCAGCGCCTGGGTGACCGGAGGCAGTGGCGGCATGGATGGCCGGAAGCGGCTGGGGAAGAGTGGGTGGTGCCCGCGGCCAGACTCGAACTGGCACGCCTTGCGGCGGCGGATTTTGAATCCGCTACGTCTACCGATTTCGTCACGCGGGCAGACCGCAGCCGGTGTGCTCGGTGCGGTTTGCGATTATGTCACGTGGGTGCAGCGGTGCCCGGCTGCGGCTGACACAATCGTCGCAGGAGGTGACCTTTGTCCCGTAACCGCTACCCCACCATCGAAGACGTGATCGGCCAGACGCCGCTCGTCCGCCTGCAGCGCCTGCCCGGGCCTGGCAGCGAAGCCCGTGGCAACCTGGTGCTGGGCAAGCTGGAGGGCAACAACCCGGCCGGGTCGGTCAAAGACCGGCCGGCCATGAGCATGATCCGCCGCGCTGAAGAGCGTGGCGACATCCACCCCGGCGACACCCTGATCGAGGCCACCTCGGGCAACACCGGCATCGCGCTGGCCATGGCCGCGGCGATCCGCGGCTACCACATGGTGTTGATCATGCCGGAGGACTTGTCCATCGAGCGCGCCCAGACCATGAAGGCCTATGGCGCCGAACTGATCCTGACGCCCCGCTCGGGCGGCATGGAATACGCCCGCGATCTGGCCGAGCAGATGCAGCGCGACGGCAAGGGCCGGGTGCTCGACCAGTTCGCCAATGCCGACAACCCGCGCATCCACTTCGAGACCACCGGCCCCGAGATCTGGCAGCAGACCGGCGGGCGCATCACGCACTTCGTCAGCGCCATGGGCACCACCGGCACCATCACCGGCGTGGGCCGCTACCTGAAGCAGCAAAACCCGGCGGTGCGCATCATCGGCGCCCAGCCGGCCGAGGGCTCGCGCATCCCCGGCATCCGCAAATGGCCCGAGGCCTACCTGCCCAAGATCTACGACGCCGCGCAGGTCGATGAACTGGTGCTGGTGAGCCAGGCCGATGCCGAAGACATGGCGCGCCGCCTGGCACGCCAAGAGGGCCTGTTTGTCGGCATCTCGGCCGCCGGTGCTGCCTGGGCTGGCGCTGCAACTGGCCCAGCAGGTGCAAGACGCCACCATCGTCTTCATCGTCTGCGACCGGGGCGAGCGCTACCTGTCGACCGGCGTGTTTCCGGCCTGATCACAAGGATTGCCATGGCCATCGACTACCGTTTCTGCCCCACCTGCAGCACCGGCCTGCAGCCCACCGAATCGCTGGAAGACGGCGGGCTGAAGACCCGCCTGCGCTGCCCCGGCCTGCGGCTGGACCCACTGGAACAACCCCACGCCGGTGCTGGCGGCCATCATCGAATGCGCCGACCAGGGCGGGCGGGTGCTGCTGGCGCGCAATGCCGCCTGGTCGGGCCGCATGTTTGCGCTGATCACCGGCTTCATGGAGGCCGGCGAAACGCCCGAGGAAGGCATCACCCGCGAGGTGGCCGAAGAAACCAGCCTGGAGGTGCTGTCGCTCGACCTGGTGGGGGTCTACGACTTCCAGCGCATGAACCAGGTGATCATTGCCTACCACGCTGTGGCGCGCGGCGAGGTGCGCCTGTCGCCCGAGCTGGCCGAGTACAAGCTGTACGCACCCGAGGACCTGGTGTGCTGGCCCGCCGGCACCGGCTACGCGCTGGCCACCTGGCTGCGCCGGCGTGGCATCGAGCCCCGTTTCATGGACTTGCCGCGCCGCGGCTGATCAGCGCCGCAGCCCCAGCCATCGCCACCCACCAAGCCACCATGCAGCCGACCCAAGAACTCGACACCCGCGGCCTGAATTGCCCGCTGCCCATCCTGAAGGCCAAGAAGGCGCTGGCCACCTTGCACAGCGGCGACACGCTCAAGGTGGTGTCGACCGACCCCGGCTCGGTGCGCGATTTCCAGGCCTTTGCCCGCCAGACCGGGCAATGAGCTGGTCGAGCAGACCAGCATCGGTGGTGATTTTGTGCATCTGATGCGCCGGCGCTGAACTGGCGCCGGGCCGGCGCCTGGCTGGCGTCAGATTTCCAGGCCTTGCAGATAGCTGCGGAAACTGGCGCCCACTTCCGGGTGTTGCAGCGCCAGTTCCACATTGGCCTGCAGCCAGCCTTCCTTGCTGCCGCAGTCGTAGCGCTGGCCGTCGTAACGGTAGGCAAACACCTTCTCGCGGCGCAGCAGTGATGCGATGCCGTCGGTCAGCTGGATCTCGCCACCCACGCCACGTGGCTGGGTGGCGATCTCGTGGAACACGCCTGGCGTCAGGATGTAGCGGCCGGCCACGCCCAGGCGTGAGGGTGCGTCTTCGGGCGCGGGCTTCTCGACGATGCGGTTGATGTCGACCAGCCGGTCGTTGACCGCCACGCCGTCGACGATGCCGTAGCGGCGGGTGTGTTCGGCCGGCACTTCCTGCACGGCCAGGATCGACGCCCGCCATTCTTCGAACTGCGTCGACCATCTGCTTGCAGCACCGGCGGCTCGCCCACCATCAGGTCGTCGGCCAGCAGCACCGCAAACGGTTCGTTGCCGACCAGGCGCTGGCCGCACAGCACGGCATGGCCCAGGCCCAGGGCCTGCGGCTGGCGCACGTAGATGCATTCCATGTCATGCGGCTTGACACTGCGTACCACACGCAACAGCTCGGCCTTCCCCGCCTGTTCCAGGGCTACCTCCAATTCGAATGTCATGTCAAAGTGATCCTCGATCGGCCGTTTGTGGCGACCGGTCACAAAGATCATCTCGCGCACGCCCGCAGCGTAGGCCTCTTCCACCGCATACTGGATGAGCGGCTTGTCGACCACGGGCAGCATCTCCTTGGGCTGCGCCTTGGTGGCGGGCAAGAAACGGGTGCCGAGGCCTGCCACTGGGAAGATTGCTTTTTTAACCAACATGAAATGACTCGTCGTAGTGAGGGATGCAAGTTGATTCTGGCATGCAGATTTGGGGCCAGGGCGTGAGGACTGCACCATGGTCCTGATCGTCGAGCCCCTGGACCCGGAAGTGATGCAGTGGTTGGTGGCGCGGCACGCCGTGCGCTATGCGCCTGATCTGGCGCGCGACCCGCGTGGGCTGCGCCAGTCGCTGCGCCAGGTGCAGGCGCTGATCATTCCGCCCACCGTCGCGCTCGACGCCGACGCGCTGAGCCGCGCACCGCTGCTGCGGGCGGTGGGCCGCTTGTCCGCGGGTGCCGAGAACATCGACTTCGACGCCTGCGCGCGCGCCGGTGTCGAGGTGGTGCGTCCCAGCGACGCCACCGCCCAGGCCGAGGCTGAATTCATGATCGGCGCGCTGCTGCAGATGCTGCGGCGGGTGCCGGTGGTCAATGCCGAGGGCTTGCTGGTGGGCCGCGAACTGGGCAGCGCCACGGTCGGCCTGATCGGCATGGGTCCGGCAGCGCAGCCGACGGCGCAGTTGCTGCAGGCCTTTGGCGCGCGGGTGGTCGGCTACGACCCGGCGCTGCACGCCAATGACCCGCTGTGGGCGCGCTGGCTGGTCGAGCCGGTGAGCCTGCGTGAACTGATGGAGCAGAGCGACGCGGTCTGCGTGATGCTGACCTACTTCACCCGCTACCAGGGCCTGCTGGGCGAGCGCTACCTGAGCTTCTGCAAGGCCAACCAGGTGCTGGTGAGCCTGGCCTCGACCAGCCTGTTCGACGAAAACGCGCTGGCCGATGTGCTGGGTTCGGGCCGCATGGCCGCCGCCTGGTTCGACAGCCTGGAGCCCGGCATGCTGGCGCCCGGCCGGCTGCTGCACCAGATCGACACCTTGCAGGTCACGCCGCGGGTGGCCAGCACCACGCTGGAATCCCGGGTGCGGGCCGCCTGGGATGTGGCGCGCCGCATCGACACGCTGCTGCAGCCCGACAGCGACCTGGTGCCGCTGGGCTGAATCGCTGGCCGGTCGGTCTGATCGGCGGGTCGGCGGGTCGGCTCGTCCGCCTTTCGGCCTTTCGGCATTTCTGCCGGCCTGCTCAGCCCGCCGGCAGGCGTGCCAGTTGCTCGCGCAGGCGCTGCAGGGTCTGGCTGAACTCGTCGATGCGCTTGCGCTCCTGCGCCACCACGGCAGCCGGCGCCCGCGCCACGAAGCTTTCATTGCCCAGCTTGGCCTGGGCCTTGGTGATCTCGCCGTCCAGCCGGGTGATTTCCTTGCCCAGGCGGGCGCGCTCGGCGGCCAGGTCGATGGTGACCTGCAAGCGCCAGGCGCAGCCCGGCCTGCATGGCCACCGGTGCGCTGGCGCTCTCGGCGGCAAACACCGCCTCGTCGTCGATGCGGCGGATGCTCGGCCAGCTTGGCCAGGGCCTGCACCAGCGGGCCGGCCTGGTCGATGAAGGCGGCGTCGCCTGCGGCCTGGCCGATGACCAGCATCGGCACCCGCTCGGCGGGCGACAGGCCCATCTCGCTGCGCAGGCTGCGGCTGGCGGCCACCACGCTCTTCAGCCTGTCCATCCAGGCGTCGGATGCGGGGTCGATCTTCTCGGGCTGCGCCTGCGGATAGGCGGCCGTGGTGATGGTCTCGTTGGCCGCTCCGGTCTTGCGGCCGGCCACCACCGCCACCGTGTCCCACAGCTCGGCGGTGACAAAGGGCGCCACCGGGTGCAGCAGGCGCAACACGGTTTCCAGGGTGCGGATCAGGGTGCGGCGGGTGGCGCGCTGCTGCGCGGCATCGCCGTTCTGGATCTGCACCTTGGCGATCTCCAGGTACCAATCGCAGTAGGCGTCCCAGACGAACTGGTAGATGGCATTGGCCACGTTGTCCAGGCGGTAACTGGCAAAGCCGTCGGCCACGGCGGCTTCCACCCGCTGCAGTTCATTGCTGATCCACTTGTCGGCCGGGCTGAAGCGCATGTAGCCATGCGCCGGGCCACCAGGCTGGCATTCGGCCTTGGTGTGCTCCTTCAGGCCGCAGTCCTGGCCTTCGCAGTTCATCAGCACAAAGCGGGTGGCGTTCCAGAGCTTGTTGCAGAAGTTGCGGTAGCCCTCGCAGCGCTTGGTGTCGAAGTTGACGGTGCGGCCCAGCGTGGCCATGGCCGCGAAGGTGAAGCGCAGGGCGTCGGCGCCATAGGCCGGGATGCCCTCGGGAAATTCTTTCTCGGTGGCCTTGCGCACCTTGGGTGCGGTCTCGGGCTTGCGCAGGCCGGTGCTGCGCTTGTCCAGCAGCGGGGCCAGCGCGATGCCGTCGATCAGGTCGACCGGGTCGAGCACATTGCCTTCGCTCTTGCTCATCTTCTTGCCCTGCGCGTCCAGCACCAGGCCGTGGATGTACACATGCTTGAACGGCACTTTGCCGGTGAAGTGCTTGGTCATCATGATCATCCGGGCGACCCAGAAAAAGATGATGTCGTGGCCGGTCACCAGCACGCTGCTGGGCAGGAACAGATCTTGCTCGATGGTCTTGGCGGGCCAGCCCAGGGTGGAGAAGGGCACCAGCGCGCTGCTGTACCAGGTGTCGAGCACGTCCGGATCGCGCGTTAGCGCACCGCTGTAGCCGGCGGCACTGGCCTGGGCGCGTGCGCTGGCCTCGTCACGGGCGACAAACAGCTCACCGCCGTCGCCGTACCAGGCCGGGATCTGGTGGCCCCACCACAGCTGGCGGCTGATGCACCAGTCCTGGATGTTCTTCATCCACTGGTTGTAGGTGTTGACCCATTGCTCGGGCACGAACTGCACCTCGCCAGAGGCCACCACGTCGATCGCCTGCTGGGCGATGCTTTGGCCGCCAGCCCCCGGCTTGGTCATGGCGACGAACCACTGGTCGGTCAGCATCGGCTCGATCACCTGGCCGGTGCGGGCGCAGCGTGGCACTTGCAGCTTGTGCTTCTTGGTCTCGACCAGCAGGCCTTCGCGTTCCAGTTCGGCCACGATCTGCTTGCGGGCGACAAAACGGTCCAGGCCGCGGTAGGCCTCGGGGGCGCCGTCCCAGACCTTGGCGTCCAGGGTGAAGATGGTCAGCATCTCCAGGCCATGGCGCAGGCCCACCTGGTAGTCGTTGGCGTCGTGCGCCGGTGTCACCTTGACCACGCCGGTGCCGAAGGCCATGTCCACATAGGCATCGGCGATCACCGGCACCAGGCGGTGGGTGATCGGCAGCCTGACTTGCTTGCCGATCAGCGCGGCATAGCGCGCGTCGTCGGGGTGCACCATCACGGCGGTGTCGCCCAGCATGGTCTCAGGGCGGGTGGTGGCCACCACCAGCTGGCCGCTGCCGTCTTCCAGCGGGTAGCCGATGTGCCAGAGGAAGCCGTCTTCCTCTTCGCTTTCCACCTCCAGGTCAGACACCGCGCTCTTGAGCACCGGGTCCCAGCTCACCAGGCGCTTGCCGCGGTAGATCAGGCCTTCTTCATACAGGCGCACAAAGGTCTCGGTGACCGTCTGCGACAGCTGCGGGTCCATGGTGAAGTATTCATGCGCCCAGCTGACGCTGTCGCCCATGCGCCGCATCTGGCGGGTGATGGTGGCCCCGCTCTGCGCCTTCCAGTCCCACACCTTGGCGGTGAACGCCGCGCGGCCCAGGTCGTGCCGGCTGATGCCCTGGTCCTGCAGCTGGCGCTCGACCACGATCTGGGTGGCGATGCCGGCATGGTCGGTGCCTGGCACCCACAGCGTGTTGAAGCCACGCATGCGGTGGTAGCGCGTCAGCGCGTCCATGATGGTCTGGTTGAAGGCATGGCCCATGTGCAGCGTGCCGGTGACATTCGGCGGCGGCAGCTGGATGGAAAACGACGGCTTGGCCGGGTCCAGCGACGGCGCATAGACGCCGCTTTGCTCCCACAACGGCGCCCAGCGGGCTTCGATGGCGGCGGGTTCGAAGGATTTGGCGAGTTCGGTCATGGGGGCAGCAAAAAACCCGGCCCACCGGGCAGGCCGGGGGCAGCAGGCAGGGCAGAAGGGAGCAGCAATTGTAGAAGCCGGGGGCCGCCCGGCTGGCGGCCTGGCCGCTCAGGGGCAGCGGTTGGCCACGGTGTAATCGACCACCTGCAGGCGGCCGGCCACGATGCTGGCGCGGGCGGTTTCGGCGGCCTGGCGCATGGCCGGTGTCAGCAGCGCCTGGTTGTGCTGGTCGACGGCATAGTCGACGCCGCCTTCCTTGAGGCCCAGCGCGGTGACACCGGGCTTGACGCCACGGAAGGCCTGTTCCACCGCCAGGTCCACCCGTTTCACCATCGACGTGAGCATGGTGCCGGGATGCAAGGGGTTCTGGTTGCTGTCGACACCGATGGCCAGGATGCCGCCGTCCCGGGCCGCCTGCAAGATGCCCAGGCCGGTGGTGCCGGCAGCGGCAAACACCACATCCACGCCCTGGGCGATCTGGGTCTTGGTCAGCTCGGCACCGCGGGTGGGGTCGGTCCAGGCTGCGGCGGTGCTGCCCGACATCGCCGACAGCACCACCACCCCGGGCCTGGCGTGGCGAGCGCCCTGGGCATAACCGCAGAGAAACTTGCGCACCAGCGGGATGTCCTGGCCGCCGACAAACCCGATCTTGCCGCTTTTGCTGGCCATGGCCGCCAGGATGCCGACCAGGAACGCACCTTCGTGCTCGCGGTAGATGAAGCTCTGCACATTGGGCAGGTCGACCACTGCGTCGATGATGGCAAACGGCGTCTGCGGAAATTCCTTGGCCACGGTGGTGATGGCCGCCGCCTGCGGAAAGCCGATCGCCACCACCGGCGCCGCGCCGCGCTGGGCAAAGCGCCGCGCCGCCTGCTCACGCTGGGCCGACTGCGCCACCTCAAATTCCAGGTAGCGCCCGCCGGTGGCGCTGCGCCAGCGCTCGGCGCCGTCAGACGCGGCCTGGTTGAAGGCGCGGTCGGCCTTGCCGCCCAGCTCGTAGATCACCGCCGGCTGGGCCCGCGCGCCGGCTGCCAGCGCCAGTGCGCCGGCAGCCGCCAGCAGCGCCAGCTTCGGCCAGCGCCGCATGCTCAGAACTGGGCCTTGAACTGCAGGCCCCAGGTGCGCGGCTCGTTGATGAAGCCGGTGAGGTTGTTGAAGTCGATGCCGCCCACCACCCGGATCTGGTTGGTGATGTTGCGGCCGAACACCGCCATGTCGTACTTGCCGTTGCCCCAGGTGTAGCCCACCCGCAGGCCGCCTTCGGTCACCGGCTTGCTGGTGAACTCGGTGCTCTCGTACAGGAAGAAGTTGACCTTGCTGCGGTAGACCCAGTCGGTGTAGGCGTACAGCTCGCCGCCGTTGGCCATCGGCTGGCTGTACTTCATCGAGAAGTTGAGCGTGGTCTTGGGTGCCTGGGGCAGTGGGTTGCCATGGATGCGGGCCTTGCCGTTGGCGTCCAGCGGGTCCAGCACGGTGCAGGCGGCGCAGGGCGAGACGGCCAGGCTGGGGTCCTTGATCTGGGTGTCGTTGTAGCCCACACCCAGCGTGGCCAGCAGGTTGTCGGTGACAAAGGCCTGCAGGTCGGCCTCGAAGCCCTGGCCGGTGGCCTTCTTGGCCGACACCAGCACATTGGCATTGCCGGTGGTGCCACCCACGGCGGTGAGCTGCAGGTCCTTGACGTTGTAGTGGAAGACACCGACGTTCAGCCGCGCCCGCTTGTTGAACAAGTCGGTCTTGATGCCGGCCTCGTACGAGGTGTTGGTCTCCGGCCCCGCCACCGACTTGCCGTTGAACGCACCCGCACCCTGCACGCTGCTGCCCCGGAAGCCGGTGGCCACGCGGGCATACAGGTTGGTGTCCTTGTCCAGGGCGTAGGTGCCGCTGACGTCCCAGTTGAACTTGCTGTCCTTGGGCGCTGCAGACAGGTTGCCGTCGGGCTCCAGGCCGGCCAGTTGCGCCAGGTTGCACTTCAACGGACCGGAGCCCGGCACGCCCAGCGTCGGCCCGATGCAGGGCGCAAAGCCGCTCTGCTCATAGGCTTCCACCGTGAATTTCTTGCTGTCGCGGGTGTAGCGCAGGCCACCGCGCAGCTTCAGCACCGGGCTCACCGCGTAGTTGACTGCGCCGAACACCGCATAGGCGTCGTTCTTCTGGCGCACCCGCTGGTAGCCGTCTTGGGCGCTGGCGTTGGTCGAGTCGTAGCTGAAGCTCTCGATCTTGTAGTCTTCGCTGGAACAGGTACACCCCGGCCTGCCAGCCGAACGGGCCGCTGCCCAGGGATTCGAGCCGGAACTCCTGCGACAACTGGGAATGCTTGGGCATGCCGTCAGCGGTTTCCGATGCAAACGGCAGGCTGGCGGTGAAGTACGGCCCGGCGCTGCCGTCGATGTCACCGCGGCTGAAGGTCTTGACCTGCTCGAAACCGGTGATCGAGTTCAGCGCCATTTGCCCCAGGTTCCAGCGCAGGCGCAGGTTGGCGCCGTAGTTCTGGACGCATGCTTTCGTTCTTGCCGTCGTAGGCCACTTTGTCCGGGTTGAAGCCGGCCACCAGGTCGTTGCTGCCCGGCTGGATGATGTTGGCGCGGAACAGCCGGGCCGAGCCGTCGTAGTCGCGCACATGCACATTGGCCAGGGCGCTGAACTGCTTGCTGGGCTCGTACAGGACCTGCACCCGCAGCGCGCTGTCGCGGTAGCCTTCCAGTTCCTTGGTCAGTGCGTTGGGGTGGGTGTTGTCGACCCAGTCGCCGCGGGTCTGGTTCAGCGCCGAGATGCGCATGGCCATGTCGGGGGACAGCGGCACGTTCACCGCCGCTTCGGCATTGACGGTCTGGTCGCTGCCATAAGACAGGCTGGCGTAACCGTCGGTCTTGTTGAGTGCGGGCTTGACCGATTCGAACTTCACCACGCCGGCTGGCGTGTTGCGGCCGAACAGCGTGCCCTGCGGGCCGCGCAGCACTTCAATGCGGTCCAGGTCGAAGGCCGGGAAGCCCTTCAGGATGGGGTTTTCCTGCACCACGTCGTCATAGACCAGCGACACCGGCTGCGACGCATTCAGGCGGAAGTCGGTGTTGCCGTAGCCGCGCAGGTAGAAGCGCGGAAACGCCCGGCCGAAGGACGATTCGATGTTCAGGCTGGGCACGCGGCCGGCCAGCATGCGCAGGTCTTGACCGCTGGTGTTCAGCGCGTCCAGCAGTTCGCTGTTGAGCACCGAAATCGAGCTGGGCACGTCCCGCACGTTTTCGATGCGGCGTTCGGCCGTCACGGTGACGGTCTGCAACTGGCCAGGGGTGGCCTGGGCCAGCGCCGGACCGGCCCAGGCCAGCAGCAAGGCGGCACACAGGGGCGACAAGGCATGCGAAGACAGTGTGGTGGGGCGCTGCATGGGGGTGACCTCGGGGGATGGGCAGTGGATGGGATGCAAAGCAGGGCAGGACAGACACACGCAATCGCCGTGCCGCACATTCCAGCGTGTGGCCAGCGTGCGGCGGGGGCGGTGGACAGCCTGGGCTGCACGGCTTGCGCTTGCAGCGAGGCAGGCCGGCCAGCGCCGGGCGCAGCGTGATTTTGCAGGCCTGGCTGGCGCCAGCCGATCACAGCTGCGGCGCAGCGGGCCGCAGTGTTGCGCGAATGTGACGGCGGCGTTGCCGCGCGGTCAATTCAGCCGCGTTGTGGCGCTGTCGCTGTTGCTGTCGCTGTTGCTGCCATTGCCACCGCTGCTGGCGCTGGTTTTGTCGCTGTCGCGGAACGTGTCGTCAAAGCTGAACCACAGCGAGGTGTAGAACGCCGCCGAAAACGCCAGACCAATTGGCAGCGTCATCAAGCCCAGCAGCTGGTTGGCGCCGGTGATTGCCACCACCACCGAAAACACCGCGCCGGTGGCCAGCATGGTGCCCGCCCAGCCCAGCAGGTACAGGGTGAATGCGCCGCGGGTGCGCCACAGCGCCAGCGTGCTGCTGAACAGGGCCTGCACCGCGCCCTGGCCGCCCCAGTGCACCAGGGCTGGTGCATGCCAGAACGGCACCGACAGCAGGCCCGCCAGACCCAGCCGCACCAGCATGCCCTGCACCAGGCGCGGGTCGGCCAGCAGGGCGTCCAGCGCGGGTGAGGGCTTGCCGTCGGCGCCGGCAGCGGCCATCTCGCGCTGCAGCGCCTCGAAGGTGCCGCCGTCCACCCAGTCGGCCATGGTGATGACCAGGATGGTGCCCAGCGCGTAGGACGCACACAGCACCCACTGCGCCCGGCGCTGGCTGCGCTGCGGGTGGCGCAGGCCCTCGACCAGCTGGCCGATGTGCACCGGGCCGCCGGCCAGTGCGCTGCGGCTGGCGATCATGAAGCCCAGGCTCAGCATCGGCAGCAGGGCCATGCCCAGCGGGCCGCCCAGCACCGGCACCACCACCATCAGCAGCAGCACGGTGAACAGGAAGAAGACAAACAGGCCGACAAAGGCCAGCGGACGCTGCAGCCACAGGCGCAGGCCCTGGCGCAGCCAGCGCCAGCCCTGGGCGGGCGCGACTGGTTGAAGACGGAATCCCATGGGGCGGGGCAGTGGCTCGGTGAAGGGTGGAGGGTGGGGTGGGAAGGCGGTGCCGCGCTGTGGTTCAGCGCAGGGCGTGCCAGGGCTGGGCGATGCGGGCACGCAGCACCCGCTCGAAGTGGCCCGGGTCCTTGGGTTGCAGCAGGGCGGCGGGGCGCGGCAAGTGCCAGTCGGCCAGGCGCGACAACCAGAAGCGCAGCGCTGCGGCCCGCAGCAGCGCCGGCAGCAGGCGGTGCTCGGCCGCGTCCAGCGGGCGATGCAGGGCATAGGCCTGCACCAGGGCCTGGGCGCGGGCATCGTCCAGGCTGGCGTCGTCGGCGTTCAGGCACCAGTCGTTGAGGCACACCGCCAGGTCGTAGCCAAAGCTGTCGGTGCCGGCAAAGTAGAAGTCGAAGGCGCCGGTCAGCTTCTCATGGCCGGGCAGGCCGTCGAACAGCACGTTGTCGCAGAACAGGTCGGCATGCACCGCACCTTGGGGCAGGCCGGCGAAGGTGGCGGACGCTGCCACCTGCTGCTGGAAGGCCAGCTCGTCGTCCAGCAGCTGCTGCTGCGCTGGCGCTGAGGTAGGGGCGCACGGCCGGGGCCATGCTGTGCCACCAGGCGCGGCCGCGCAGGTTGGGCTGCTGCAGCGGGAAGTCGGCCACCGCCAGGTGCATGCGGGCCAGCAGGCTGCCCAGCTGCGCACAGTGGTGCAGGTCGGGCGCCAGCTGGTGGTGGCCGCGCAGGCGGGTGACCAGTGCCGCCGGCTTGCCGGCCACCTGGTGCAGGATCTGGCCGGCTGCATCGGCCCGCGGTTCGGGCACCGGCAGGCCGCGCTGCGCCAGGTGCTGCATCAGCTGCAGGTAATAGGGCAGTTGCTCGGCGCGCAGGCGTTCGAACAGCGTCAGCACCCAGTCACCCTGGCTGGTGGTGACGAAAAAGTTGCTGTTCTCGATGCCCGCGCTGATGCCCTGCAACTGCAGCAGGGCGCCGGCGCCCAGGCGCTCGGTCAGCGCGCCAGCCTCAGCCGGCGTGACATCGGTGAACACGGCCATGGCGGGTGGCTAGAAGCTCAGCAGCGTCCAGACCCGCTGGCCGGCACCGGTCTTGGCGGCAGACGGGTCACTGCCGGGGGCCTGGGGCGTGATCTCGTAGCGCGGTGCGGCGCTGTCCTTGGGGTCGACGCTGATGCGCTGGGTCTGGCCGCGCACGCGCAGCTCGGTGATGCGGACCTGGTCGTCCTCAGCCACCAGGCGCTGCATGGCGGCATCGCCCACCGCACGTGGCACCAAGCCGGCGCAACCCGCCAGCAGGCCGGCACAGGCGATCAACAACAGCGGCGTTTTCATGCGGCGATTCTAGGTGGCCCACTGCCCTGCATCGGCTGCGCGGCATGCCACCACAATCCGGGCATGCACGATCCAACCACACCCCTGCCCATGCTGTTGCTGGTTGACGGCTCCAGCTACCTGTACCGGGCCTACCACGCCATGCCTGACCTGCGCGGGCCCGACGGTTTTCCCACCGGTGCCATCCACGGCCTGGTGGCGATGATGAAGCGCCTGCGCGAGCAGATCATGGGCAGCGGCCAGCACCAGCCGATGGGCCATGCCGCCTGTGTCTTCGACGCCTCCGGCCCCACCTTCCGTGATGCCTGGTACGACCAGTACAAGGCCCAGCGTGCGCCCATGCCCGACGACCTGCGCACCCAGATCGCGCCCATCCACGAGGTGGTGCGCCTGCTGGGCTGGCCGGTGCTGGAGGTGCCCGGCATCGAGGCCGACGACGCCATCGGCACGCTGGCGCGGGTGGGTGCAGCCGCCGGCCACCAGGTGGTGATCTCCACCGGCGACAAGGACCTGGCGCAGTTGGTGAACGCGCAGGTCACGCCTGATCAACACCATGAGCAACGAGCGGCTGGACATCGCTGGCGTGGTGGCCAAGTTCGGCGTGCCGCCCGAGCGCATCGTCGACTACCTCACGCTGATCGGCGACACCGTGGACAACGTGCCCGGCGTCGACAAGGTCGGCCCCAAGACCGCCGTGAAATGGCTGACCGAGCACGGCAGCCTGGACGGCGTGATTGCCGCTGCCGCCAGCATCAAGGGCGTGGCCGGTGAAAACCTGCGCAAGGCGCTGGACTGGCTGCCCCAGGGCCGCCGCCTGGTGACGGTGGTGACCGACTGCGACCTGGCCGCCCACATCCAGGGCTGGCCAGCGGTGGAGGCGCTGGCGCTGCGCCGGTCGACCGCGAAGGCCTGCTGGATTTCTACCAGCGCTACGGTTTCAAGGCCTGGGGCAAGGAACTGGAAGCCGAACTGCGCCAGGGCCAGGCCAAGCCTGTGGCCGCGGCGGCCCCCGGCTTGTTCGATGGCGAAGGCACGGCGGCCGAAGCGGCCACGCCGGACACCAGCGCACTGCCCCGCAGCTATGAAACCGTGCTGGACGCCGAGCGCCTGGCGCACTGGCTGGCACGGCTGCAGGCCGCACCCCTGGCCGCACTGGACACCGAGACCGACAGCCTGGACCCGCTGCGCGCCCGCATCGTCGGCATCAGTGTGGCGGTGCAGCCGGGCGAGGCGGCCTATGTGCCTGTGGCCCACGACTACGCCGGCGCGCCCGAGCAGTTGCCGCTGGACCAGGTGCTGGCATCGCTGCGCCCCTGGCTGGAAGATGCCGCCGCGCCCAAGGTGGGCCAGAACATCAAGTACGACACCCATGTGCTGGCCAACCACGGCATCAGCGTGCGCGGCTGGCAGCACGACACCATGCTGGAGAGCTATGTGTTCGAGGCCCACCTGGGCCACAGCCTGGAAAAGCTGGCCGAGCGCCACCTGGGCCGCAAGGGCCTGAGCTACGAAGACCTGTGCGGCAAGGGCGTGCACCAGATCCCGTTCAGCCAGGTCGACATCGAGCGCGCCAGCATCTACAGCGGTGAAGACAGCGAGATGACGCTGCAGCTGCACCAGGTGCTGTACCCGCAAGTGGCGGCGGTGCCCGGCCTGCTGCATGTCTACCGCGACATCGAGCTGCCGGTGTCGCTGCTGCTGCAGCGCATCGAGCGCCATGGCGTGCTGATCGACGCCAGCGTGCTGGCCCAGCAAAGCCAGCAACTGGCCGAGCGCCTGCTGCAGCTGGAACAGCAGGCCTACGAGATCGCCGGCCAGCCCTTCAACCTTGGCAGCCCCAAGCAGATTGGCGAGATCCTGTTCACCCGCCTGGGCCTGCCGGTCAAGAAGAAGACCGCCAGCGGTGCGCCCAGCACCGACGAAGAAGTGCTGCAAGAGCTGGCCGCCGACTACCCGCTGCCCGCCCGCATCCTGGAGCACCGCAGCCTGGCCAAGTTGAAGGGCACCTACACCGACAAGCTGCCGCTGATGGTGAACCCCGCCACCGGCCGGGTGCACACCAACTACGCCCAGGCGGTGGCCATCACCGGGCGCCTGAGCAGCAACGACCCCAACCTGCAGAACATCCCCATCCGCACCGCCGAGGGCCGGCGCGTGCGCGAGGCCTTCATCGCCCCGCCTGGCCATGTGCTGGTCTCGGCCGACTACAGCCAGATCGAGCTGCGCATCATGGCGCACATCAGCGGCGACCCCAGCCTGACGCGCGCCTTTGCCGAGGGCCTGGATGTGCACAAGGCCACCGCTGCCGAGGTGTTCAACACCACGGTGGACGCCGTCACCAGCGAGCAGCGCCGCTATGCCAAGACCATCAACTTCGGCCTGATCTACGGCATGGGCGCCTTCGGCCTGGCGCAGAGCCTGGGCATCGACCAGAAGATGGCGCGCGACTTCATCGAGCGCTACTTCGCCCGCTTTGCCGGCGTCAAGCGCTACATGGACGAGACCAAGGCCAGCGCGGCTGACAAGGGCTATGTGGAGACGCTGTTCGGCCGCCGCATCGAGCTGCCCGAGATCCGCGGTGGCAACGGCCCGCGCCGCGCCGGCGCTGAGCGCCAGGCCATCAACGCGCCGATGCAGGGCACGGCGGCCGACCTGATCAAGCTGGCAATGATCGCGGTGCAGGGCGCCATCGACGCCCAGGGCAGGCAATCTGCCATCGTGATGCAGGTGCACGACGAACTGGTGCTGGAGGTGCCCGAGGCGGAACTGGCCTGGGCCCGCGAACAAGTGCCCGCGCTGATGGCCGGCGTGGCCCAGCTGAGCGTGCCGCTGCTGGCCGAAGTGGGCGTGGGGCCGAACTGGGAGCAGGCGCATTGAGGCGCCCACCCCCGCAGCGCCTGCGGCGCTCCCCCTCAAGCGGGCGGCCCCGGCGGACCGGCCAAGCCGGTTCCGCGGCGCCCGCTGGGCTCAGTCAGCGTGCATCAGCTCAGCACCTTGGGCTTGACCGCGCGGTGGAAGCCGTCAAACGGCTGGCTGCGGTTGTGGTCGGGGGTCTTGAAGGCTGACCCGCCCAGCGACACACCGCCGTCGATCTGCACCGTGATGCCGGTGATGAAGGCCGCCCCCGGCGACAGCAGAAAGACGATGGCCGCGCTCACCTCGGCCTCTTCGGCCATGCGGCGCAGTGGCACATGCTGCTTCAGGCCGCGGATGTGCTCTTTCATGGCCGCGTCGTAGCTGTCCATGCCGCTGCTGGCGATCCAGCCGGGCGCCACCGCATTCACCCGCACGCCGGCATGGGCCCATTCATAGGCGGCGGTGGCGGTCAGGTTGCTCATGCCGGCGCGCGCGGCGCCGCTGTGGCCCATGGTGGGCATGCCGTTGCGGAAGTCGGCCGTCATGTTGACGATGGTGCCGCCGTGCTGGGCCATGCACTGGTTGAACAGCTCGCGCATCATCAGGAAGCCGCCGGTCAGGTTGTTGGCCACCACCGCGTCGAAGCCCTTCTTGCTGATGGCCGACAGCGGCGCCGGAAACTGTCCGCCGGCGTTGTTCACCAGCCCGGTGATCGGCCCGGCCTGCAGCGCTTGCGCCACGTTGGCCTTGACCGCGTCTTCGTCGCGGATGTCGAAGGCCAGCCAGCTGGCGCGGCCGCCGTCTTCGGCGATCTCGGCGGCCACGGCTTCCAGCTTGTCCACCTTGCGGCCTGACAGCACCAGTTCGGCGCCGAGCGCGGACAGTTCATGCGCCACGCAGCGGCCGATGCCTGAGCCGCCGCCGGTGACCCAGAAGCGCTGGCCTGCAAACAGGCCGGGGCGGAACACACTGCGGTAGGCATGGGCGGGCATCAGGTTTCCTGGCATCAATCGTGGGAGATGCCTGGATTGAAGCCGCCGCCCCAGGCTGCGCAGTCGGCTGAGCGACAGCCGCGTGCGGTGCGCGCGGCGGCCTGCCTGACCGCACCGCGCCGGGGCGCTTAGCGCAGTTCGTCCATCAGCTTGCCGACGATGGTGCGTGCCTGCTCGCTGTTGTCGGCAGCGCCGTCGGCGTCTGCACCGTCACGGCCGACTTGGCGCCATTGGCCTTGACCAGCACCCGCACACGCTGCGGCCGGGCGGCTTCCTTGCTGCCGCCAAACAGCTTGGAGAAGAAGTTGGGCTCGTCCTTGCCGGCCAGCTTGGGGTCGACATAGCGCACGAAGTAGATGCCGGCGCTGCGGTCGCGGTCCTCGACGGTGAAGCCGCTGCGGTCCAGCGCCAGGCCCACCTGGCGCCAGGCGCGGTCGAAGCCCTCGTTGATCTCCATCGCCGCAGTGGCTGGCAGCGTGCTGGCACGGGCCCTGGCCGGCGGCTGCGACGTCGCGGCCGCCACGCTGTTGCGCGCCTTGTCTTCCGGCGCGCCCAGCTGGACCATCAGCCGGGACAGGAATTCCACTTCCAGTTCCGGGTCGCTGGGCCGGGGCTGCCAGATGGTGCTGTCCTTGAGCTCGTTGGTGTAGATCTCCATCAGGCCACGGTGGCTGATGTAGACCTCGCTGCCAGTGGCGGTGCGCTCGATGCGGGTGCGGAAGCGGTCGCGCTCGGGCGTGGAGTACAGGCCCTCGATGCACCCGGCCCAGGGTGCGGCGCAGCGACGTCCTGCGGCAGCTTGGCGCGGTTCTCGGCCCAGTCGGTTTCCATCATGCCGATCTCGGGGTTGTCGACCGCCAGGGTGAAGCCACGCTCCTGCCAGAAGTTGCGGATCAGCGGGTACAGCGTCTCGGGCGCCTGGCCCGTCACCAGCCAGCGCACATTGCCCTGGCGCTCGATGCGCATGTTGGCCACCGCATTGGGCGCCACCACCGGCCACTGGCGGCAGCTGCCGCCGCATTGGGCTGGCGCAGTGTGGACGCGCTGACCACGCCGGTCTGTTGCTGGTAGCGGCCTTCCCGGGCGAGCTGGGTCAGGTCGGGCGGCACTTCCAGGGCCGCCGTCTTCTGCGACCCACTGCGGTAGTCCACCTTGTCGCCCGACATCAGGTTCTCGAACGACGAGCAGCCCGCCAGCGACAGCGCCAGGCTCAGGGCCAGCAGGGGCGTGGTGGCCCGCAGGCGGGTGGTGGCAAAGGGGGAATTCACGTGGCGGGTCTCCAGAGGGGGAGCAGGTGCAGATAGGCCAGCAGATGGGCCGGCAGATGGGCCGCAGATGGGCCGGCCCTGCGTGCAGCTGAGGGCTGGCCAGGGTCGGCAAGGTCGGGGTGCGCAACAGGCGGCGGCTCAGAGCAGGCCGGCGTCGTGCAGCGCGGCGTCCACCAGCGCCTGCCCGGCGGGGCTGAGCGGGGTGATCGGCAGGCGCACGTCGGGCCGGCCGCGGCCCAGGCGCGACAGCGCCCACTTGGTGGGCGCCGGGCTGGGCTCGCAGAACAGCTGCCGGTGCAGGCGACAGCAAGCGGAAGTGGATGGCGCGGGCTTGTTGCGCGTCGCCGGCCATGGCCGCCACGCACAGCTCGTGCATCAGCCGCGGCGCCACGTTGGCCGTGACGCTGACATTGCCGTGCCCGCCCAGCAGCATCAGCGCGATGGCGGTGCCGTCGTCGCCGGAATAGATCTTGAAGCCCTCGGGCGCGTGCTTGATCAGCCGCGCGGCGCGCTCGATGTCGCCGCTGGCCTCCTTGACGCCCACCACGCCGGGCACCTGGGCCAGGCGCAGGGCGGTCTCGGGCTGCATGTCGGCCACTGTGCGGCCGGGCACGTTGTACAGCACCACCGGCAGGTCCACCGCTTCGGCGATGGCCTTGAAGTGCTGGTAGATGCCTTCTTGCGACGGCTTGTTGTAGTAGGGCACCACTTGCAGCGTGCAATCGGCACCCACTTCCTGGCTGAACTTGGTCAGCTCGATGGCTTCGCGGGTGCTGTTGGCACCGGCGCCGGCCATGATCGGCACCCGCCCGGCGGCATGCTGCACCGACACGCGGATGATCTCGCAGTGTTCGTCGACGCTGACGGTGGGCGATTCACCGGTGGTGCCCACCACGCCGATGCAATCGGTGCCTTCGGCGATGTGCCAGTCGATCAGGGCGCGCAGGCCGGGGTAATCGACGCTGCCGTCCTCGTGCATCGGCGTGACCAGGGCGACGATGCTGCCAACAATGGGGTTCATGCGGGTTCCTTGCGAAGCCGGCGATTTTAGCCGGCGCGGCGCGGCAGCTTGATTGCTGGCCTGTGGCGCTGTCGTTTGCGCCGGGGTGGTGGGTACCTCTGCTGGCGTGGTCTGGCGCGTGCTGGTGTGTGCTGGCGTGGCGCCTCAAGCCGCCGGCGGCGCCTGCAGGGCATGGCGGGCCGGGGCCGCCGCCGCCGCGGGCCGCACGGCCACCACCCGCTGCACAAAGCGTGGCGGGGCCTCCAGGAAGCCGTCTTCATAGGCCACGATGCGCAAGCCGGCGCAGCGGCTGATGAGCTCACCCGGCTGCAGCAGAAAGTCGGCCCGCGACGGCTTGCCGACGGTCTGGTTGCCGTCGGCAAAGGTCTCATACAGCAGCAGGCCGCCCGGCGCCAGGCTGGCCAGCAGATGCGGCCACAGCG
Source organism: uncultured beta proteobacterium (assembly GCA_963844485.1). Classification (GTDB taxonomy): domain Bacteria; phylum Pseudomonadota; class Gammaproteobacteria; order Burkholderiales; family Burkholderiaceae_C; genus Pseudaquabacterium. The sequence goes on along the minus strand of CAWJOQ010000021.1, from coordinate 29,510 downwards.
GGCGCCACAGGTAGTTGGTGACGACCACCACGTCGAACAGCTGGCCCGGCAGCGGCCAGGGGCCGGCCTCCACATCGGCGGCGACCAGCCGCACCTGGCCGCTGGCGGCCAGGTCGGCCGATGCTGCCAGCGCGGCGCTGTCGCGGTCGACGCCGGTGGCCTGCAGGCCCAGGTCGGCCAGCCAGCGCAGGTGGCGGCCGCTGCCACAGGCCAGATCGAGCGCGCGGCCGCCTGCCGGCAGCAGATGGGCCCAGCGCTGCAGCCAGGGCGACGGCGTGCCGGCGCGGTGCGCAGTGGTGGCGGCCAGGCCGGTGGCCTCGGCAGGTGTCTGGTCAGGCGTTGGCGCAGGCATCGGTACGGGTCTCGGGTCAGGCGTCAAAAGCAGGACCAGACCCGGCTGGCCAGGTCGACCACCAGGTGCGGGCTGAGGTAGGCGGAAAACACCAGCGCCAGCGCCGCCGCTGCGCCGCACCAGGCCGCCAGCCGCAGGGCGGGCTTCATGCGGCCACCGGGGCCGGCTGGGCGCGCACGATCGGCTCTTCCCGCACCGGCAGGTTGGCCAAGGCGGCAAACACCCCCAGCGCGATGGCGATGCCCCAGACCAGGTCGTAATTGCCGCTCAGGTCGTAGAGCTTGCCGCCCAGCCAGGCGCCCAGGAAGGCGCCGACCTGGTGGCTGAAAAACACGAAGCCACCCAGCATCGACATGTATTGCACGCCGAAGATCTGGGCGATCACCGCATTGGTGGGTGGCACCGTCGACAGCCACAAGAAACCCATGGTGGCGGCAAAGATGTAGACGCTGACCGGCGTCAGCGGCGCCAGCAGAAACAAGCTGATGACCACCGCCCGCAGCGCATAAATGGTCGACAGGATGTAGCGCTTGGGCATGCGCCCGCCCAGCCAGCCGGCGGTGTAGGTGCCAAACACATTGAACAGGCCGATCAGCGCCAGCGCCACCGTGGCCACGCCGGGCGCCATGCCCTGGTCTTTCAGGTAGCTGGGCATGTGCACGCCGATGAACACCACCTGGAAGCCGCAGACGAAGTAGCCGGCCATCAGCCACTGGAAGCTGCGGTGGCTGAAGGCCTCGCGCACCGCCGAACCCACGCTTTGCTGGAAGCCGCTGGCCGCCGCCTGGGCCGGCTCTTTCAGGCCCTTGGCCAGCGGCACGATGGCCAGCGCCAGGCAGCCCAGCACAAACAGCGCGTTCTGCCAGCCCCAGGCGCTGATCAGCCAGGTTTCCACCGGCACCATCAGGAACTGGCCAAACGAGCCGGCCGCCGCCGCCACGCCCATCGCCCAGCTGCGCTTGTCGGGTGCCACATTGCGGCTGATGACACCGTAGACCACGGCATAGGTGGTGCCCGACTGCGCCATGCCCAGCAGCAGCCCGGCCGACCCGGTGAAGGCCAGGCCCGAGGTGGCCAGCGCCATCAGCACCAGGCCCAGGCTGTAGAGCAGGGCGCCGACCACCAGCACGCGGTAGGCGCCGTAGCGGTCGGCCAGCATGCCGGCCACCGGCCCGGCCACGCCCCAGGCGATGTTCTGCACCGCGATGGCGAAGGCGAAGGTCTCGCGGGTCCAGCCGCGGTCCATGGTGACCGGCTGCAGCCACAGGCCGAAGCCATGGCGGATGCCCATGCTGAGGGTGACGATGAAGGCGCCGCAGACCAGCACCTGGACCATGGACAGGCGCGGGCTGGCGGACGTGGCAGTGGCAGGAGCATGGCGGCGATGCTAACCAGCACGCCCGCTGCAGCGCTGCAGCCGGACTTTGCGGCCGCCGCTGCCCGGCCGCTGCGCACGGCGGGGCATGCGGGGGGCGGCTCCTAGAATCGGCGCCCATGGCGACACCCCCCTCCAGTTCAAGCAAGCAGGCCGGCAGTTACGGCGAAGCATCGATCCGCGTCCTCAAGGGCCTGGAGCCGGTCAAGCAGCGGCCGGGCATGTACACCCGCACCGACAACCCGCTGCATGTGATCCAGGAGGTCATCGACAACGCCGCCGACGAGGCCCTGGCGGGCCACGGCAAGCAGCATCGCCGTCACCCTGCACACCGACGGCTCGGTGTCGGTCGACGACGACGGCCGCGGCATCCCGTTCGGCCTGCACCCGGAAGAACAGGTGCCGGTGGTCGAGATCGTCTTCACCCGGCTGCATGCCGGTGGCAAATTCGACAAGGGCGCTGGCGGCGCCTACAGCTTCTCGGGCGGCCTGCACGGTGTTGGGGTCAGCGTGACCAATGCGCTGGCCAAGCGCCTGCAGGTGACCGTGTGGCGTGAAGGCCACTGCGCCAGCCTGGCCTTCAGTGGCGGCGACGTGATCGAGCCGCTGGTCATCCGGCCGGCCGAGCGCGGCGAGCGCAAGCAGGGCACCAGCGTGCGGGCCTGGCCCGATGCCAAGTACTTTGAATCGACCGAGCTGCCACGTGCCGAGCTGATGCACCTGCTGCGCAGCAAGGCGGTGCTGATGCCGGGTGTCACCGTCACCTTGACCACCGAAAAGGGCGCCGACAAAGCGCCCGACATCCTGACCTGGCTGTACAAGGGCGGCCTGCGCGACTACCTGAGCCAGGGCCTGACGGCCGACCCGCTGGTGCCCGCTGTTCGAAGGCGCGGGCTATGCCGGCGCCGGCGACAGCGAAACCTTTGCCGAAGGGCGAGGGCGTGGCCTGGGTGCTGGCCTTCACCGAGGACGGCCCGGTGCTGCGGGAGAGCTATGTCAACCTGATCCCCACGGTGGCCGGCGGCACCCATGAGAGCGGGCTCAAGGACGGCTTGTTCGGCGCCATCAAGAGCTTCATCGACCTGCACAGCCTGCTGCCCAAGGGCGTGAAGCTGATGCCCGAAGATGTGTTCTCGCGCGCCAGCTTCGTGCTCAGCGCCAAGGTGCTGGACCCGCAGTTCCAGGGCCAGACCAAGGAGCGGCTGAACAGCCGCGACGCGCTGCGCCTGGTCAGCCAGTTCACCCGGCCGCCGCTGGAGCTGTGGCTGAACCAGCATGTCGAGTTTGGCAAGAAGCTGGCCGACCTGGTGATCAAGCAGGCGCAGACCCGCCAGCGTGCCAGCCAGAAGGTGGAAAAGCGCAAGGGCAGCGGCGTGGCCGTGCTGCCGGGCAAGCTGACCGACTGCGAAAGCCGCGACCTGCAGCTCAACGAGGTGTTCCTGGTCGAGGGTGACAGCGCCGGCGGCAGCGCCAAGATGGGCCGTGACAAGGAGACGCAGGCCATCCTGCCGCTGCGCGGCAAGGTGCTCAACGCCTGGGAGGTCGAGCGCGACCGGCTGTTCGCCAACAACGAGATCCACGACATCTCGGTGGCCATCGGCGTCGACCCGCATGGGCCGAACGACAGCCCCGATTTCTCGGGCCTGCGCTACGGCAAGGTCTGCATCCTCAGCGACGCCGATGTCGACGGCTCGCACATCCAGGTGCTGCTGCTGACGCTGTTCTTCCGCCACTTCCCCAAGCTGATCGAGCGTGGCCATGTCTACATCGCCAAGCCGCCGCTGTTCCGGGTCGACGCACCGGCGCGCGGCAAGAAGCCGGCGGCCAAGATCTATGCGCTGGACAACGGCGAGCTGGACGCCACGCTGGACAAGCTGCGCAAGGAAGGCGCCAAGGACGGCAGCCTGGAGCATCAGCCGCTTCAAGGGCCTGGGCGAGATGAGCGCCGAGCAGCTGTGGGAGACCACGCTGAACCCCGACACCCGGCGCCTGCTGCCGGTGGCCTGGGGCGTGCTGACGCTTCGCAGAGACGGTGGGCTCGTTCACCAAGCTGATGGGCAAGGGCGAGGCCGCCTCCCGGCGCGAACTGATGGAGTTGCACGGCGACTCGGTGGAAGTGGATGTCTGAGCAGGGCGCCGCGCCGGCGCCGCGCGTGCACTTGCGCCCCACGCTGCTGAGCGACCTGGACTTTGTGATCCAGGTCGAGACCGACAGCCACAACCTGCCCTTCATCACGCCCTGGGAGCGCACCCAGCACGAAGGTGCGGTGCGCTTCCCCGACTTCCGCCATTTCATTCTGGAAGCCGGCGCCGACTACCGCCTGCAGGCTTCATCATCCTGCAGGGTTGCCGCAACCCGCACCGCAGCGTGGAACTGAAGCGCCTGGTGCTGCGCCACGACGGCCAGGGGCAGGGCCTGGGCCGCGCCACCGTGCGCCTGCTCAAGCAGATGGCCTTCCGCGACCTGCATGCACACCGTTTCTGGCTGGACGTGAAACAACTGAACACCCGCGCCCAGGCGCTGTACGCGCAGCGAAGGCTTCGTCGAAGAAGGCCGGCTGCGTGAAAGTGTGCGGCTGACCGGCGATGCAGCGCGACGGCTTCGACAGCCTGATCGTGATGAGCCTGCTCGACCGCGAGTACCAGGCGCGTGTGGCGCAAGGGCTGGAGTCGGGCGCAGCGGCTTGATTGCTTGGGGCTCTGCGCTGCCGTTGGGCTGAAGCGGTTTGACGCCGAAGGCGTCGCCGGTGCGGTGCAGCGCGCCGGGTCTCGCCCCGGCTGGCGACTAGCCTTTCTTGTCCGCGCCAAGAAAGGCTGGCCCAAAACGCGCCTTCCAAACTGCGCGATCGACACCCGCGCTTGCCGGACCCGGACGCTGCGCCTCGCCTGTCCGGCTCGAACAGCGTGTCAGCCGGAACGCAGTGCGGCACTATTCCACGGCCGGCCACCCCGTCAGGCGCTGTGCGGCGCAGACCCCGCGGCCAGGCACGCATGGCATGCGGCACAGCTGTTCAGATGGCGGTCTGCTCGAGCCTGACCAGCGCCCAAGCGACTGCGGTCCGTCTATAGCACGGTGTTCGAGCCGGACAGGCGAGGCGCAGCGTCCGGTCCAGTGCAAGCACGCGGTGGTGGACGCCCAGTTTGGCAGCGCGTTTCTTGGGCCGCCTTTCTTGTCGCCGGACAAGAAAGGTGCCCGCCAGCCGGGGCGGGACCCGGCGGGCTGCACCGCACCGGCGACGCCTCGGAAAAGGCGCAATCAACAACACCCCAGGGCCGCGCAGAGCCCCAAGCCGCCACCGTCGAGGTCAGTTCGCCGACTTCAGGCGTGCGATGCGCTCTTCCATCGGCGGGTGGCTGGAAAACAGCGCCATCAGGCCGCTGGGGCGGGCGCTGATGCCCATGGCCTGCATGGCCTTGGGCATCTCGCCCGGGTCCAGGCCGCCCAGCCGGGCCAGGGCGTTGATCATCGGCTGCTTGCGGCCCATCAGCGTGGCGGCGCCAGCGTCGGCGCGGAATTCACGCTGCCGCGAGAACCAGGCCACGATGATGGCGGCGACCACGCCCAGCAGGATGTCGAGCACGATGGTGGTGATCGTATAGCCGATGCCCGGGCCGTCGTTGGTGTTGCGCAGCACCACCTTGTCGACGAAGTAGCCGATCACCCGCGACAGGAACACCACGAAGGTGTTCATCACGCCCTGGATCAGCGCCATGGTCACCATGTCGCCATTGGCGACGTGGGCCACCTCGTGGCCGATCACGGCCTCGACCTCTTCCTTGGTCATCGACTGCAGCAGGCCGGTGGACACCGCCACCAGCGCCGAGTTCTTGAAGGCGCCGGTGGCAAAGGCGTTGGGCGCGCCTTCGTAGATGCCGACTTCCGGCGTCTGATGCCGGCCTTCTGCGAGAACTGCGCTCGACCGTCTGCACCAGCCAGCGGTGGGTGGGGTCGGGCGAGTCGTTGATCACCTGCAGCTTGGTGGTCCATTTGGCCATCGGCTTGCTGATCAGCAGCGAGATGAAGGCGCCGCCGAAGCCCATCACCAGGGCGAAAGCCCAGCAGCGAGGTGAGGTTCAGGCCATTGGCGGTGAGAAAGCGGTTCAGGCCGAGCAGGTGCACGGCCAGGCCGAGCACCAGCATGACGCCCAGGTTGGTGAGCAAGAAGAGGGCAATGCGTTTCATGGTGGCAGGCGCAGGGCATGCGCAATCGGAAAAATGAGCCGGATTGTGGTCAATCAAGACCACAAGAAAAACCAACAAGATCCGATCTGATGCTTCGGTCCAGACTGACGGTCGGCGGCGCCGGGCTCAATAGCTCTTGGGCAGGCCCAGCACCTTTTCGGCGATGAAGCACAGGATCAGCTGCGGGCTGACCGGCGCCAGCCGCGGGATCCAGGATTCACGCAGGTAGCGCTCGACGTGGTATTCCTTGGCATAGCCCATGCCGCCGTGGGTGAACATGGCGGATTCGCAGGCGCGGAAGCAGGCCTCGGCGCCCAGGTACTTGGCGGCGTTGGCCTCGGCGGCGCAGGGCTGGCCGCTGTCGTAGAGCGTGGCCGCCTTGTGCACCATCAGGTGGGCGGCTTCCAGTTCCATCCAGTTGCGCGCCAGCGGGTGGGCAATGGCCTGGTTCTGGCCGATCGGGCGGTCGAACACCACCCGCTCCTTGGCGTAAGCGGCGGCGCGCGCCAGCGCGGCGCGGCCCAGGCCGATGGCCTCGGCGCCGATCAGGATGCGCTCGGGGTTCAGGCCGTGCAGGATGTAGCTGAAACCCTTGCCTTCCTCGCCGATGCGGTCTTCCACCGGGATGCGCAGGTCGTCGATGAACAACTGGTTGCTGTCGACCGCCTTGCGGCCCATCTTGGGGATCTCGTGCACCGCGATCGCCGTGCGGTCGAGCGCGGTGTAGAACAGGCTCAGGCCCTCGGTGCCCTTGCATTGCTCCTGCGGCGTGGTGCGCGCCAGCAGCAGGATGCGGTTGGCCACCTGGGCGCTGCTGATCCACAGCTTCTGGCCGTTGACGCGGTAGTGGTCGCCCGCTTGTCGGTGCTGCGCACCGCCCGGGTCTTCAGGCCCAGGGTGTTCAGGCCGCTGTCGGGCTCGGTCACGCCGAAGCAGGCCTTGTCCTGCCCGGCGATCAAGCGGCGGCAGCCAGCGTGCCTTTTGCGCGTCGCTGCCGAACACCACCGCCGGGTGCAGGCCGAAGATGTTCATGTGCACCGCCGACGCGCCCGACAGCCCGGCGCCGGTGGCGGCGATGGTGTGCATCATCAGCGCCGCCTCGGTGATGCCCAGGCCGGCGCCGCCAAAGGCCGTCGGCATGGCGATGCCCAGCCAGCCGGCTTGCGCCAGCGCCTGGTGGAAGTCATGCGGAAAACCGCCGTCGGTGTCCTTGCTGCAGCCAGTAGTCGGCATCGAAGGGCTGGCACAGCCGGCCGATCGCGTCCACGATCTGCTGCTGGTCGTCGCTGAGATTGAAGTCCATGCGCCGAGGTTAGGGCGCGGCGGCCGGCCGGCTTGACACGCAAGCGACGGAGCGTGCCGGGTGTTTTCACGCATGATGCGCGCCGGTTCAGCCCCCGCCGCGCCAGCCCCAGTCCACACCCCAACCCCGCCCGGAGACCCCATGCAAGCCACGATGATGCACGTGCCGCTGTCGATCCACCACTTCCTGGCGCGGGCCGGCACGCATCTTCAAGGGCAACACCATGGTCTCGCGCCTGCCCGACAAGAGCCTGCGCACCCACACCTACGGCCAGTGGCACCAGCGCACGCTGCAGCTGGCATCGGCACTGCAGCGTGCCGGGCTGCAAAAGGGCGACCGGGTGGCCACGCTGTGCTGGAACCACCATGCCCACCTGGAGGCCTATTTCGGCATCCCGGCTGCCGGCGGCGTGATGCACACCCTGAACCTGCGCCTGTCGGCCGACGAGATTGGCTGGATCGCCGCAGGACTGCAAGGACCGCTTCCTGATCGTCGACGACGTGCTGCTGCCGCTGTTCCGCCAGGTGGCAGCCGCAGTACAGCTTCGAGAAGGTGCTGGTGTTCCCGTTCTCAGGCGCGGCCGTGCCTGCCGATCTGGTCGACTACGAGGCCTTCATCGCCGGTGGCGATGCCGCTGGCTTTGAGCCGGCCGCGCATGACGAAGACGACCCGATCGCCATCTGCTACACCAGCGGCACCACCGGCCGGCCCAAGGGCGTGGCCTATTCGCACCGCAGCACCGTGCTGCACACCCTGGTGGGCTGCCTGGGCGACCACTGGGGCCTGCAGCGGCACCGACGTGGTGCTGCCGGTCACGCCGATGTTCCATGCCAACAGCTGGGGCGTGCCTTATGGCGCGGTGATGGTCGGCGCCAAACTGGTCTTCCCCGGCCCGCACCTGCACCCCGACGACCTGCTCGACCTGATGCAGGCCGCACCCGCCCACGCTGCAGCCTGGGCGTGCCGACCATCTGGATGAGCCTGATCCAGACCTATGACCGCGCCCTGACCGACACCCCGGGGCGCTGGACGCTTGCCGGCCGGCATGCGCAGCCTGGTGGGCGGTGCTGCGGTGCCCGAGGTGCTGATCCGCGCCTTCGACAAGCATGGCATCTGGATCATGCAAGGCTGGGGCATGACCGAAACCAGCCCGATCGCCACCATCAGCTACCCACGCGCCGAGCTGGCCGATGCCGACGCTGACGAGCGCTACCGCCGGGCCGCCATGGCCGGCACCCTGGCGCCGCTGGTCGACCTCCGCCTGCAGTGCGACGACGGCAGCATCGCCCCCTGGGACGGCCAGACCATGGGCGAGATCCAGGTCCGCGGGCCCTTCATCACCGGCAGCTACCACGAAGTGCCGGTCACGCGCCGACAAGTTCACGCGCCGATGGCTGGCTGCGCACCGGCGACGTGGCCACCATGGACAGCCTGGGCACGGTGCGCATCACCGACCGCACCAAGGACCTGATCAAGAGCGGTGGCGAGTGGATCAGCAGCGTGGACGTGGAGAACCTGCTGATGAGCCACCCGGCGGTGGCCGAGGCCGCCGTCATCGCCATCCCGGATGTGAAGTGGAGCGAACGGCCGCTGGCCTGCATCGTGCTGAAGCCCGGCCAGACCGTGGCGCCGGATGCACTGAACGCGCTGATGCTGGAACGCGGCTTCGTGAAGTGGCAGCTGCCCGAGCGCTACGAGTTCATCGACGCCATTCCGCGCACCAGCACCGGCAAGTTCTGGAAGCTGAAGCTGCGCGAGCGCTTTCCGGCCTGATCGCCGGGCGGGCGGTGGGACGACCGTCTAACAGCCGCTGGTCGCTGTCGGCCGCTCAAGCCGTGCTGTCCGCCGGCCGGCCTGGCAGCGCAGCCGCCAGCCCGCCGCCGTCGCTGCCCGGCGCAGAGCGCGGGGCGGTGTCGTTGGCCGCAGGCTGGCCGATCACATGCAGGTCACGCTGCGGAAACGGGATCGAGATGCCGCCGGCTTCCAGCGCTTCCTTGCAGCGCTGCACCAGGTCGAGCTTGGTGGCCCACCAGTCCGCACGTGCGGTCCACACCCGGAACAGGATGTTGACCGAGCTGTCGGCCAGCGCTTCGACCTTGATCAGCGGTGCCGGGTCGTCCAGGATGCGCGGCTCGTCGGCCGCAATCTGGCGCAGGATCGCCAGCGCAGCGTTGATGTCGTCGCCGTAGCCAATGCCATAGGTCTCGTCGATGCGCCGCATGTCCTTGTCGGCCACCGACAGGTTGATGATGGTCTGGCCCCAGATCTTCGAGTTGGGCAGGATCGCCACCGGCCCGTCAGGCAGGTGGGCCCGGCACACGAAGAAACCCAGCGCATCGATGACAAACACGCCCTCGCTGAGCTTGATCGCGTCGCCGATCTGGAATGGCCGGGACACCAGGATCATCACGCCGGCTGCCACATTGCTGAGCGTGCCTTGCAAGGCCAGGCCGATGGCCAGGCCCGCCGCCCCCAGCACCGCCACCAGGCTGGTGGTCTCGACGCCGAAGCGGTTGAGCACCGCGATCAGCGTCATGATGATCACCGCGATGCGGATGATCTTGCCCGGGATGGGGCGGAAGACCGGGTCGATCTTGTCGCTGCGGCCCATGGTCCGGGTGACCAGCTTGCCCAGCCAGCCCGCCGCCAAAAAGCCCACGACCAGCGTGACGATGGCGCCCAGCACATTCACCCCATAGGTGGCCAGCAGCCCCACCACCATGCCCGAGATCTGGCTCGCTTGTTCGTTCAAATCACCCTCCTGGTTCTGTTGTGTGCGGCCGCAGCAGCGTGCGCAAGCGCAGCGCTGCTGCACGCCACAGTCTTGCTGAGGCGCCGCTGGAAGACAAGGATGGACCAAGGCAGTGCGCATCGGTTCCCTTGCCGGGCACCAGCCGGCCGGCGCCGCCCATGCCGCTGCGGTAAAAACGCGCCATGCAGAAGAACGACAAACATGCCGGTGGCGGCCTGGTCTACAGCACCGAAACCGGCCGCATGTGCCCGGCTTGCCGCCAGCCGCTGGCCAACTGCCAATGCAAGGCGCTGGCCCTGGCGCAGGCCATGCCGGCAGGCGATGGCGTGGCGCGGGTCACCCGCACCAGGCAGGGCCGCGGCGGCAAGACCGTGACGGTGGTGCGTGGTCTGCCGCTGGGCGCCGAGGCCCTGGCCGCGCTGGGCAAACGGCTGCGCGCGGCCTGCGGCGCCGGCGGCACCACACAGGACGGCGTGCTGGAAGTGCAGGGCGACCATGCCGACCGCGTGCTGGCCCTGTTGCTGGCCGAAGGTCACCAGGCCAAGCGCGCGGCGCTTGACCGGCCCCGGGTCCAGGGTGTGGGCCAGCGGCTTGGACCAGGGTGCAGGCCAGGGCGCGCCGGCGTCGGCGGCCGACCCCAGCCGTTAGACTGCAGCCGCGCGGCGCCAGCGCCATCGGGTTGATCGATGGTGGTGCGGGTGGTGGTTTGGTGGTGGTGGGTGGTGGTGCAGGTGGTGGTGCATGGCCGCCTGCGGCCCTGCGCCGGGCCTGGCAGGCCGATGTGGCCCAGGCCAGCGCCGCCCCGCCACACAGCACCACGCGCTGACCGGCAGCGTTGGCGCCGCTGCGCACCGCCCCTGTTTTCTTGTACTGCCTGGCCGGCAACTGCCGCCCGACTGGCCCGACCCCATGCCCGACCAACTGTCCCTGATCCCCGAACCTCCGCCGCCCGAGAACCCCGACGCCATCACCCTGGCCCATTACGCCGAGCGTGCCTATCTGGAGTACGCGCTCAGCGTGGTCAAGGGCCGGGCGCTGCCCGATGTGTGCGACGGCGCCAAACCGGTGCAGCGGCGCATTCTCTACAGCATGCAGCGCATGGGCCTGGGCCACACCGGGCCGGGCGCGGCGGGCATCCCCAAGCCGGTGAAGAGCGCCCGCGTGGTGGGCGATGTGCTGGGCCGCTTCCACCCGCATGGTGACCAGGCCGCCTACGACGCCCTGGTGCGCATGGCGCAAGACTTTGCCCTGCGCTATCCGCTGATCGACGGCCAGGGCAACTTCGGCAGCCGCGACGGCGACGGCGCTGCGGCCATGCGCTACACCGAGGCGCGCTTGTCACCGATCGCCCGGCTGCTGATGGACGAGATCGACGAAGGCACGGTCGACTTCATTCCCAACTACGACGGCAGCACCGAAGAGCCGCGGCAGCTGCCGGCGCGCCTGCCGTTTGCGCTGCTCAACGGCGCCTCGGGCATCGCCGTGGGCCTGGCCACCGAGATCCCCAGCCACAACCTGCGCGAGGTGTCGGCCGCCGCCATCGCGCTGATCCGCGACGAGCAGCTCAGCGACGACGCGCTCTACGCCATGGTGCCCGGCCCCGACTATCCCGGTGGCGGCCAGATCATCAGCAGCGCCAGCGACATCCGCGACGCCTATGCCACCGGCCGCGGCAGCCTGAAGGTGCGCGCCCGCTGGAAGATCGAAGACCTGGCGCGTGGCCAGTGGAACCTGGTGGTGACCGAGCTGCCGCCCGGCGTCAGCAGCCAGAAGGTGCTCGAAGAGATCGAGGAGATCACCAACCCCAAGGTCAAGACCGGCAAGAAGGCCTTGTCGGCCGACCAGGTGCAGCTCAAGGCCAGCCTGCTGGCGGTGCTGGACGCGGTGCGCGATGAATCGGGCAAGCAGCACGCGGTGCGCCTGGTCTTCGAGCCCAAGAGCCGCAGCGTGGCGCAAGACGAGCTGATCACCCAGCTGCTGGCCCACACCAGCCTGGAAACCAGCGCGCCGATCAACCTGACCATGGTGGGCCGCGACGGCCGCCCGACGCAGAAAAGCCTGCGCCAGATGTTCAGCGAGTGGATCGACTTCCGCCAGGTGACGGTGGCGCGCCGCAGCCAGCACCGGCTGGACCGGGTGCTGGCGCGCATCCATGTGCTCGAAGGCCGGCAGCTGGTGCTGCTCAACATCGACGAGGTGATCCGCATCATCCGCGAGAGCGACGAGCCCAAGCCGGCGCTGATCGCCCGCTTCGGCCTCAGCGACCGCCAGGCCGAGGACATCCTCGACATCCGGCTGCGCCAGCTGGCGCGGCTGGAGGCCATCAAGATCGAGCAGGAGCTGAAGACCCTGCGCGAAGAACAGGCCCGGCTCGACGAGATCCTGGGCAGCCCGGCAGCGCTGCGCCGCCTGCTGATCAAGGAAATCGAGGCCGACACCAAGGCCCATGGCGACGCGCGCCGCACCCTGATCCAGGCCGAGAAGCGCGCCGTGGTCGAGATCAAGGTGGTCGACGAGCCGGTCACCGTGGTGGTCAGCCACAAGGGCTGGGTGCGTGCGCTCAAGGGCCATGAGGTCGATGCAGCGGCGCTGCAGTTCAAGGCCGGTGACAGCCTGCTGGCCACCTTTGCCTGCCGCAGCGTGGACACCCTGCTGGTCTTCGGCAGCGCCGCCAAGGGCAGCGGCCGGGTCTACTCGTGGCCGTCAGCAGCCTGCCGGGCGGGCGTGGTGACGGCGTGCCGGTCACCAGCCTGATCGACCTGGAAGCCGGCACCCAGCCGGCGCACTACTTTGCCGGCGCCGGCCGACACCACCTTGCTGCTGGCCAGCAGTGCCGGCTTCGGCCTGATGGCCAAGGCCGGCGACATGCAAGGCCGCAACCGCAGTGGCAAGGCCTTCCTCACGCTGGACGACGGCCAACTGCTGCTGCCGCCGCGGGTGGTGCTGCCCGGCCACCGCCAGGTGGCCTGCCTGGCCGCTGACGGCCGGCTGCTGGTGTTTGCGCTCGACGAACTGAAACTGCAGCCCGGCGGCGGCAAGGGCCTGACGCTGATGGACGTGGACGCCAGTGCCGCGCTGCTGTCGGTGGCCCCGCTGGCCGACGTGCTGGTGGTGCAGGGCAGCGGCCGGGGCGGCAAGCCCAAGGAAGAAACGCTGAAGAACCGCCGCGCTGGCGGCCTACCAGGGCAAGCGCGCCCGCAAGGGCAAGCCGGTGGACGGCCTGCAAAAGGTGCTGCGCCTGGTTTGAGCCTTCAGGCCACGCTGGCGCGGCGCTGCGGCTGGCCAATCCTGGCTCAGGTCGCCAGTGCGTACGGGCCGCCACGCGCCAGCGCGCGCTGGTAGGCCGGCCTGGCCTGCAGGCGGCGCACCCAGGCGTCCATGGCCGGGTATTGCACCCGCAGGTCGCGTGCGGCCTCGCCGACAAAGCTCATCTGGATGTCGGCCCCGCTCAATTCACCGCCCAGCAGGTAGTCGCGGCCTTCCAGGCTGCGGTTCACATGGCCCAGGTGGTTGGCCAGTTCGCTGTCGATGCGCGGCTTCAGCGGCGCGCTGGCCTCGCCCAGGCGGCCGGTGTACAGGCGCAGCATCAGCGGCAGCATGGCCGAGCCTTCGGCATAGTGCAGCCACTGGTTGTAGTCCTCGAATTCGCGCGTGCCTGCCGCCGGCTGCAGCCGGCCACCGCCGTGGCGGCGGATGATGTAGTCGACGATGGCGCCGGACTCGATCACCGTCAGGCCGTCGTCCTCGATCACCGGGCTCTTGCCCAGCGGGTGCACCGCCATCAGCTCGGGCGGCGCCAGCCGGGTGGTGGCATTGCGCGCATAGGCGCGGATTTCATACGGGCGTGCCCAGTTCTTCCAGCAGCCACAGCACACGTTGCGAGCGGGAATCATTGAGGTGGTGAACGGTCAGCATGGCAGCCTTTGGGTGGATGGAAGAGCGCCCGCATTGTGGTGGCAGCGGGCCTGGCAGCGGCCCGGTGAAAGCCCGTGGCCATCTGGCGTTGCGCGATCCAGGCTGTCACCGGCAGGATGGTCTGGTGCCAGCGGCGGGCGTACATTGGCCCGCAGCGCCCGCGTCCGAGGCGCACACCCGGAGACCCCCATGACCCTTCAAGTGAGCCCCCAGTCCGCCCCCTGCGGTGCGGTGGTGCGCGGCATCGACCTGCGCCAGCCGCTGGATGCCAGCACGGCGGCGGCCCTGCGCAGTGCCTGGCTGCAGCACCAGGTGCTGGCCATCGTCGACCAGGCGCTGACGCTGGAAGACCTGGAGCGCTTTGCGCTGACCATCGGGCCCTACGGACAAGACCCGTATTTCGAGTCGGTGCCCGGCCATCCGCATGTGGCCCAGGTCAAGCGCGAGGCCGACGAGACCAGCACCCTGTTTGCCGACAACTTCCATTCCGACTGGAGCTTCCTGGCCAGCCCGCCAGCGGCCACGCTGCTGTATGGCGACGTCATTCCACCGGTGGGTGGCGACACCTTGTTTGCCAACCAGTACGCCGCCTGGGACGCGCTGTCACCGGCGATGCAGACGCTGCTGCAAGGCCTGCAGGGTGTGCATTCGGCGCGCCGCGGTTATGCCAAGACCGGGCGCTATGGCGCGCAACGATGCCGGCCGTTCGATGGCCATCCGCTTCGACGATTCGGCCCTGGCCACCCAGCTGCACCCGATCGCCCGCGTGCATCCGGAGACCGGCCGCACCGCGCTGTTTGTCAGCCCTGGCTACACCATCGGCATCGACGGCATGCCCGACAGCGAAGCCGGGCCCTTGCTGCAACGAGCTGTTCCAGCACCAGGCCCGGCCCGAGTTCATCTACCGCCACCGCTGGCAGCAGGGCACGCTGCTGCTGTGGGACAACCGCTGCCTGGTGCATGCCGCCACCGGCGGCTACGACGGCCACCGCCGCCTGCTGCACCGCATCACCGTGGCCGAGCGGGCGGCCGCCTGAGCGCAGCGCGTCAAAACCTGGCTCAGCGCGGGTTGCGCCACACCCGCCAGGCCACCAGCGCCATGGCTGCAAACAGCGCGGCGCTGTAGGCCTCATAGGGCAGGCCCAGCAGATCGACCTTGGCCTCGGCACAGGAGGCATAGGCCGCAAACACTTCAGGGAAGCGGGCGTCCAGCCCGGTGGCGCCCATCAGCCGGTCGGCCATGCTCATGGCGCATGAGGCCGATTGCGCGGCCACGAAATGCTGGAAGGCGGCCGCCGCCAGCCCGCACAGGGCCAGCAGCCCCACCAGGGCGGCACCCAGCCGGCGGCCGGCCAGGCTGGGCAAGCACCAGGCCGACCAGCGCAGCGGCGGCAATCGCCACCAACACCAGCCGCTGCAGCACACACCAGGCGCAGGGCATCATGTCCATGCGGTACTGGGTGAACAGCGCCACGCCCACCGCCGCCAGCGCGGCGGCGGCCACCGTGGCCAGCCAGGCAGGTGCGCGCAAGTTCAGGCCACTTCGGCGATCAGCTCGATCTCGACGCAGGCGCCCATCGGGATCTGCGCCACGCCGAAGGCGCTGCGGGCATGCGCGCCAGCGCTGCCGAAGAGCTCGCCGATCAGCTCGGACGCGCCATTGACCACCAGGTGGTGCTCGGTGAAGGTGGGCGCGCTGTTGACCAGGCCCAGCAGCTTGACGATGCGGGTGACCTTGTTCAGGTCGCCCACGGCGGCGTGCAGCGTGCCCAGCAAGTCGATGGCGATGGCACGTGCTGCGGTCTTGCCCTCGGCCGTTTCCAGGTTGGTGCCGAGCTGGCCGACCCAGGGCTTGCCGTCACGCCGGGCGATGTGGCCCGACAGGAACACCAGGTTGCCGGTGCGCACAAAGGGCACGTAGGCGGCGGCCGGGGTGGACACCGGGGGCAGGTGGATGCCCATGGCAGTGAGCTTGTCGTAGACGGACATGGTGTGGGTGCTAGAGTTGGTGGAAGACGTTCGCTGAATCCTACACTGGGCCCATGGCGGCCAGCATCGACGGGCGGTGGCGCTGGGCGCCTCGGCACGCAGCGTCCGACCTGCGCCATGCCGGCTGGCTGGCAGTGGCCAGCGGCCTGGGCTGGCTGCTGGGCCTGCTGCTGCAGTTGCAACAAGCCGCGCTGTGGCCACTGCCGGTCTACCAGGGCCTGGTGGGCCTGGCCGTGCTGCTGGCGCTGGCCGCCTGGCACTGGCGCGCCGGGGCGCGGCGCAGGGCCTGGGCAAGCGGCTGGGTCTGGCCACTGGCCTTGGCCGTGCTGGCGCTGGGCAGCACCGGCTGGCGCGCCGACCTGCGGCTGGCGCAACGCCTGCCCGCAGCACTGGAAGGCCAGGATGTGCTGGTCACCGGCATGGTGGCCAGCCTGCCGCAGGCCGGGCCGGCAGGCACGCGGTTTTTGTTCGACGTGGAATCGGCCACCCTGCGCGGCCAGCCGGTGGCCCTGCCACCGCGGCTGAGCCTGGGCTGGTACACGCAATACAGCGACGAGGCCTGGCTCGCCGACCCGGCCATGGCCTTGCAAGCCGGCCAGCGCTGGCGCCTGCCGCTGCGCTTGAAGCGCCCGCAGGGCGGGCTGAACCCGCATGGCTTCGACGTTGAACTGCAATGGTTCGAGCAAGGCGTGGGTGCCATCGGCTATGTGCGGGTGGTGCGCGGCTGGACACCGGCGCAATTGCTGGCCGACGCAGCGGGCCGGCCGGTGGACCGGCTGCGCCAGACCCTGCGCGACCGGCTGCAGCAGCAAGTGGGCGATGCCCGCAGCGCCGGCGTGCTGGCCGCGCTGACCGTCGGCGACCAGGCCGCCATCGACCGCGACGACTGGGAGCTGTTCCGCACCACCGGCATTGCGCACCTGGTCAGCATCAGCGGCGTGCACGTGACCATGTTCGCCTGGCTGGCGGCGGCGGTGGTCGGCTGGGGCTGGCGCCGCAGTGCGCGGCTGATGCACTGGCTGCCCGCGCCCGCTGGCCGGCCGCTGGCTGGGGCTGGCGGCGGCCACTGCCTACGCGCTGCTGGCCGGGTGGGGCGTGCCGGCCCAGCGCACCGTGCTGATGCTGGCGGTGGCGGTGGTGCTGCGCAGCGCGGGCTGGCGCTGGCCCTGGGTGCTGGTGCTGCTGGCCGCCGCCGTGGTGGTGACGCTGGCCGACCCCTGGGCGCTGCTGCAGCCCGGCTTCTGGTTGTCGTTCACGGCCGTGGCCTTGCTGATGGCCAGCGACCCGGCCAGCGGCGCAGCACCGGCGGCGCCGGGTGCGCGCGGCCTGCTGGCCGGGCATCTGCGTGCCCAGGCGGTGGCCACCTTCGGGCTGGCACCGCTGTCGCTGGTGTTCTTCCAGCAGTTCAGCCTGGTTGGCGTGCTGGCCAATCTGGTGGCCATCCCGCTGGTCACACTGCTGATCACGCCGCTGGCGCTGTTGGGCATGCTGGTGCCGGGCCTGTGGGCGGTGTCGGCCTGGGGGGTGCAGGGCCTGGTCTGGGGCCTGGGCTGGCTGGCCCAGGTGCCGCTGGCCGTGTGGCAGGTGCCTGCGGCACCGCTGGTGTTGGTGGTCGCCGCTGCGCTGGGCGGTTTGCTGGCAGTGCTGCCCGTGCCCTGGGCACTGCGCTGGCTGGCCCTGCCACTGGTGCTGCCGCTGCTGTGGCCGCCGCTGGCCAGGCCGGCGACCGGGCAGTTTGAAGTGCTGGCGGCCGACGTGGGGCAGGGCACGGCCTTGCTGTTGCGCACCCGCCACCACCTGCTGGTCTACGACACCGGGCCGCAATATTCCCGCGAGAGCGACGCCGGCCAGCGCGTGCTGCTGCCGCTGCTGCGCGCCCGTGGCGAGCACCGCGTCGATTTGCTGATGCTGAGCCACCGCGACAGCGACCATGTCGGCGGTGCCGCCAGCCTGCTGGCGGCCTACCCGGTGGCGGCGCTCAGCAGTTCGCTGGAAGCCGGCCACCGCCTGCTGGTGGAGCTGGCGCCCGGCCTGCCCCACACCCCCTGCCGGGCCGGCCAGCACTGGGCCTGGGACGGTGTGCGCTTTGAGGTGCTGCACCCCACGCCCGATGACGTGGCCTTTGCCGCCAAGCCCAATGCGGTGTCGTGTGTGCTGCGGGTGCAGGACGCAGCCGGTCGCAGCCTGCTGATCACCGGCGACATCGAAGCACCGCAAGAAGCCGCGCTGCTGCGGCGCAGTGGCCCGGCGCTGGCCAGCACCGTGCTGGTGGTGCCACACCATGGCAGCCGCACGTCGTCCACGGCCGATTTTCTGGACGCGGTGCAGCCCCAGGTGGCGGTGGTGCAGGCCGGCTACCGCAGCCGCTTTGGCCACCCAGCCGCCGATGTGCTGGCCCGCTATGCCGAGCGCGGCATTGAAGTGGTGCGCACCGACCGTTGTGGTGCATGGCTGTGGCACGATGGTGTCGGTCTGTGCACCCGCGACGTGCGCCGCCGCTATTGGCATGCTGCAGCGCCCGTGGCTGGTGCGAATGTTGCTAACCTGTCAGCGCCAGGAGCCCCTTCTCGATGAAACCCACCTTTGACGAAATGCAGGCCAGTGCTGGCGCTGTACGCCCGCACTACAGCAACTTTGACCGTTGGCTGCAGCAACAACCGCGTGAAGTGATGGCCGCCCGCCGCGACGAGGCGGAGATGATCTTCCGCCGCGTCGGCATCACCTTCGCGATCTACGGCGCCAAGGACGAAGACGGCTCCGGCACCGAGCGGCTGATCCCCTTCGATGTGATCCCGCGCATCATTCCCAGGGACGAATGGGCGCGCATGCAGCAGGGCCTGGCCCAGCGGGTGGCGGCGCTCAACCGCTTCCTGCACGATGTCTACCACGACCAGGAGATCCTGAAAGCCGGCATCGTGCCCGCCGAGCAGGTGCTGAAGAACGCGCAGTTCCGCCCCGAGATGATGGGCGTGGACCTGCCGGGCCAGATCTATTCGCACATCGCCGGCATCGACATCGTGCGCGCCGCCCAGCCCGACGGCAGCGGCACCTATTACGTGCTGGAAGACAACCTGCGCGTGCCCAGCGGCGTGAGCTACATGCTCGAAAACCGCAAGATGATGATGCGGCTGTTCCCCGAGCTGTTTGCCCAGCACCGGGTGGCGCCGGTGGCGCATTACCCCGACCTGCTGCTGGAGACCCTGCGCGACATGGCGCCTGCCGGCGTCAACGACCCGACCGTGGTGGTGCTGACCCCGGGCATGTACAACAGCGCCTACTTCGAGCATGCCTTCCTGGCCCAGCAGATGGGCGTGGAGCTGGTGGAGGGGCAGGACCTGTTCGTCAAGGAGAACTTCGTCTACATGCGCACCACCCAGGGCCCGCGCCGGGTGGACGTGGTCTACCGCCGGGTCGACGACGACTTCCTCGACCCCACCGCCTTCCGGCCCGACAGCACCCTGGGCTGCGCCGGCCTGCTCGATGTCTACCGCAAGGGCAACATCAGCCTGTGCAATGCCATCGGCACCGGCGTGGCCGACGACAAGAGCATCTACCCCTACGTGCCGAAGATGGTCGAGTTCTACCTGGGCGAGAAGCCGATCCTGGAGAACGTGCCCACCTTCCTGTGCCGCGAGCCTGACAGCCTGCACTATGTGCTGGACCACCTGGACGAGCTGGTGGTCAAGGAAGTGCATGGCGCCGGCGGCTACGGCATGCTGGTGGGCCCGGCCAGCACCAAGGCCGAGATCGAAGAGTTCCGCGCCGTGCTGCTGGCCCGGCCCAGCAACTACATCGCCCAGCCGACGCTGGCGCTCAGCACCACGCCCACCTTTGTGCAGAGCGGCATTGCGCCGCGCCACATCGACCTGCGGCCCTTTGTGCTGACCGGCAAGACGGTGCAGATGGTGCCGGGCGGCCTGACCCGGGTGGCGCTGAAGGACGGTTCGCTGGTGGTCAATTCGTCCCAGGGTGGTGGCACCAAGGACACCTGGGTGCTTGAGGCCTGAGCGCGTTAGGAGAACAACAACATGCTTTCGAGAACTGCCGACCACCTTTTCTGGATGTCGCGTTACATGGAGCGGGCAGAAAACACCGCCCGCATGCTCGACATCAACTACCAGACCTCGCTGCTGCCGCAGTCGGACGACCGCACCACCGAAGGCTGGGCCGGTGTGCTGGGCATTTCAGAGCTGACCGGCGCGTTCAGCGAGAAGCACGCAGCGGTGACCGCCGGCGATGTGATGGACTTCATGGTGCGCGACGCCGGCAACCCGTCGTCGATCGTGTCCTGCCTGCATGCAGCGCGCGAAAACGCCCGTGCGGTGCGCGGCACCCTCACCACCGAGCTGTTCGAGACCACCAACCAGACCTGGCTGGAATTCACCCGCATGCTGCGCGGCGATGAATTCGAGCGTGACCCGGCGGCCTTGTTCGAGTGGGTGAAGTTCCGCTCGCACCTGAGCCGCGGGGTCAGCGTGGGCACCATGCTGCAGGACGAATCGCTGCACTTCATCCGCATCGGCACCTTTCTGGAGCGGGCCGACAACACCGCGCGCCTGCTGGACGTGAAGTTCCACGCCTTGTCGCGCGACTACTTCGGCACCTGGGCCGACGACAACGCGCCCGAGGTGGATTTCTACCACTGGAGCGCCATCCTGCGTTCGGTGTCCGCCTTCGAGATCTACCGCAAGGTCTACCGCAACGTGATCCGGCCCGACAAGGTGGCCGAGTTGCTGATCCTGCGTGCCGACATGCCGCGCTCATTGGCGGCCTGCATGAACGAGGTGCTGCACAACCTCGACATGGTGGCCAACGAGCAAAGCGGCGAAACCCGCCGCCGCGCCGGGCGCCTGCACAGCGACCTGAAGTTCGGCCGCATCGACGAAATCCTGGCCACGGGCTTGCACGCCTTCCTGACCCAGTTTCTCGACCGCGTCAATGACATCGGCGCGGGCATCAGCCGCGATTTCCTCGTCCCCGCCTGAGCCAGGTCGCACACGCGACAATGCTGCATCGCAGCATTGCAAGAACTGAAAGCACACCGTGTCGATCCACGTCGCCCTGAACCACGTCACCCACTACAAATTCGACCGCCGGGTGGGCATGTCGCCGCACATCGTGCGGCTGCGCCCGGCACCGCACTGCCGCAGCAACATCCTGAGCTACAGCCTGAAGGTCGAGCCCGAGGGCCACTTCATCAACTGGCAGCAAGACGCCTTTGCCAACTACCTGGCACGCCTGGTGTTCCCCGAGCCGGCGACCGAATTCAAGGTCACGGTCGACCTGGTGACCGAGATGTCGGTCTACAACCCCTTCGACTTCTTCCTGGAGCCCGAGGGCGAGCACTACCCGTTCCAGTACGACGCCGCCACCAAGCTGGAGCTGCAGCCCTACCTGGTGACCGAGCCCGCCACGCCGGCCTTTGCTGCGTTCTTGAAGACGGTGGATGTCAGCAAGCGCCGCACCATCGACTTCCTGGTCGACATCAACCAGAAGCTGCAGAAGGACATCCGCTACGTCATCCGCATGGAGCCCGGCGTGCAGACGCCCGAGCAAACACTGACGCTGGCCAGTGGCAGCTGCCGCGACAGTGGCTGGCTGCTGGTGCAGGCCCTGCGCCACCTGGGCCTGGCGGCGCGCTTTGTCTCGGGCTACCTGATCCAGCTCAAGAGCGACGTGAAGGCACTCGACGGCCCCAGCGGCACCGAGGTCGACTTCACCGACCTGCATGCCTGGTGCGAGGTGTTCCTGCCCGGCGCTGGCTGGGTGGGGCTGGACCCGACCTCGGGCCTGATGGCCGGTGAAGGCCACATCCCCGTGGCCTGCACGCCCACGCCCGGCAGCGCCGCGCCCATCAGCGGTGCCATCGACGAATGCGAAGTGGCCTTTGGCCACCACATGCAGATCACCCGCATCTGGGAATCGCCGCGTGTGACCAAGCCCTACACCGAAGACCAGTGGGCCGATGTGCTGGAACTGGGCGAGGCGGTCGACGCCCAGCTGGACGCCGGCGATGTGCGCCTGACCATGGGCGGTGAGCCCACCTTCGTCAGCGTGGACGACCGCGACGGCGCCGAATGGAACACCGATGCACTGGGCCCCACCAAGCGCCTGTTCGCCACCGACCTGGTGAACCGCCTGCGTGACCATTACGGCCAGGGCGGCTTTCTGCACTTCGGCCAGGGCAAGTGGTACCCCGGTGAGCAACTGCCGCGCTGGGCGCTGAGCATCTGCTGGCGTGCCGACGGCGAGCCCTGCTGGCACGACCCCAAGCGCTTCACCGACGAGCGTTACCCCACGCAGTACACCGCAGCGCATGCGCAGGCCTTCATGTCAGCCCTGTGCGCCCGCCTTGGCGTGCCCGACACCCATGTGCAGCCCGGCTACGAGGACACCTGGTACCACCTCTGGCGTGAGCGCCGCCTGCCGGTCAATGTCGACCCCTTTGATTCCAAGCTCGAAGACGAGATGGAGCGCATCCGCCTGCGCCGCATCTTCGAGCAGGGCCTGGACCAGCCGGTGGGCTATGCGCTGCCGCTCAAGCGCAGTGACGGGCTCGACGGTGTGCCCGCGCTGGCCGGCAGCCGCTGGCAGACCGGCCCCTGGTTCTTCCGCGATCAGCGCATGTACCTGCACCCGGGTGATTCGCCGATGGGCTACCGCCTGCCGCTCGACAGCCTGCCCTGGGTGAAGACCACCGACTACCCGTACCACATCGAGAACGACCCCTTTGCCGCGCGTGATGCGCTGCCGGCGGCCGCCGCCATCCGCAGCCAGTACGCCGCGCATGTGATCGGCGGCGGATTTGCCGAAGGCGGCGTGGTGGCGCTGCAGGCCAAGGGCGGCGCTGCGGCTGCGGTGGCCGGGCATGGCCAGCCTGGTGGTGCCGACGGTGGTGGTGGTGGTGATGGTGTTGGTGCCCACGCTGTGCCTGGCGCAGGCGCCAAGCCTGGCGCAGCCGCCGGCATGCCAGCGCCAGACGCCAGCCGCAGCCCGGCCTCGGGCGAGTCGGCGCACTGGATCACCCGCACCGCGCTGGTGGTGGAAGTGCGTGACCCGCGCCGCGCCAACGGCCCCAAGGCCGAGACCGTGGGCAGCCCCAGTGGCGTGCTCTATGTCTTCATGCCGCCCTTGAAGCAGCTGGAAGACTACCTGGAACTGCTGGCCGCCATCGAGGCCACCGCCGCCGCGCAGGGCATCACCCTGATGCTGGAAGGCTACCCACCGCCGCGCGACCCGCGCCTGAAGGTGCTGCAAGTCACGCCCGACCCCGGCGTGATCGAGGTCAACATCCACCCGGCGGTCAACTGGACCGAGCTGGTCGAGCACACCGAGTTCCTGTACGACGCGGCCTGGCTGTCGCGCCTGTCGACCGAGAAATTCATGCTCGACGGCCGCCACACCGGCACCGGCGGTGGCAACCACTTCGTGATGGGCGGTGCACGGCCGGCCGACAGCCCCTTCCTGCGCCGGCCCGACGTGCTGGGCAGCCTGCTGGCCTACTGGCACAACCACCCCAGCCTGAGCTACCTGTTCAGCGGCTTGTTCATCGGCCCGACCAGCCAGGCGCCGCGGGTGGATGAAGCGCGCAACGACCAGCTCTACGAGCTGGAGATCGCGCTGGGCGAAATCGAGAAGAGCAAGACGGTGTACGGCGAGCAGATGCCGCCCTGGCTGGTCGACCGCACGCTGCGCAACATCCTGGTCGACATCACCGGCAACACCCACCGCAGCGAGTTCTGCATCGACAAGCTGTATTCGCCTGACAGCGCCACCGGCCGCCTGGGCCTGCTGGAGCTGCGCGCCTTTGAAATGCCGCCCCATGCGCGCATGTCCATCGTGCAGCAGCTGCTGCTGCGGGCCCTGGTGGCACGCTTCTGGGCCGCGCCTTACCGCCAGGAACTGGTGCGCTGGGGCACCGAGCTGCATGACCGCTTCCTGCTGCCGCACTTTGTGTGGCAAGACTTCGAACATGTGATGGCCGAGATGCAGGGCTTCGGTCCGGATGGCGGCCTGGGCTTCGACGCCGCCTGGTTCGCGCCGCACTTCGAGTTCCGCTTCCCCAAGGTCGGCGAGCTGACCGCCGAAGGTGTGCAGCTGCAGCTGCGCAGCGCCCTCGAGCCCTGGCATGTGATGGGCGAAGAAGGGTCGTCGGGTGGCACGGTGCGCTATGTCGATTCATCGGTCGAGCGCATCGAGGTCAAGGTCTCCGGCCTGGTCAACCCGCGCCATGTGCTCACCTGCAACGGCGTGCCGGTGCCCTTGCAGCCCACCGGCCGCACCGGTGAATTTGTCGCCGGTGTGCGCTACCGCGCCTGGCTGCCGCCCACGGCGCTGCATCCGTCCATCGGCATCGACGCGCCGCTCACCTTCGACCTGGTCGACACCTGGATGCAGCGCAGCCTGGGCGGCTGCCAATACCATGTCACCCACCCGGGTGGCCTGAGCTACGAGACCTTCCCGATCAACGCCTTCGAGGCCGAAAGCCGGCGCCTGGCGCGCTTCTTCACCATCGGCCACACCCCCGGCAAGATGGTGGTGGGCAAACCCCAGCGCAGCCTGGAATTTCCCTTCACGCTCGACCTGCGCACCGCCTGATGCCCGCCACCGCACGCCGCTGACCCGCATTCACAGGGGATGGCCACGCGCAACAAGCCGCCGCAGCCCGGGCATGATGCGGGCATGCAGAGCAGCCTCCTGGTCGATGATGACCTGACCGACACCGCCAGCCTGGTGGGCGCGGTCACACGCCGTGCCACGCCCGGCCATTTTGATGAGTGGTGCGCCAGCGTCTCCGGCACGGCGGCGTCGGCCGGCCATGTGCCGGCGCCGCACTGGCGCCAGTTCTTCGACACCCTGGGCGCCGACGGCTGGGCCGACCTGGCAGCGCGTGCACACCGGGTGCAGTCACGGGTGCGTGAAGACGGCGCCACCTACAACGTCTATGCCGAAGGCGTGGACGCACCGCGCGCCTGGCCGCTGGAACTGCTGCCCTTCATCGTGCCGGCCGATGAATGGGCGCTGATCGAGGCCGGCGTGACCCAGCGCGCCCGCTTGATGGCCGCCACCCTGGCCGACATCTACGGCCCGCAGACCCTGCTGCGCGATGCCCTGCTGCCCGCCAGCCTGGTGTTTGCCCATCCGCACTACCTGCGCCCGGCCTGCGGCCTGTGGCCGGCCGAGCGCAATGGCCTGCACATCGCCGCCTTTGACCTGGCACGCACGCCCCAGGGTGGCTTCCGGGTGCTGGCGCAGCGGCTGCAGGCGCCGTCGGGCCTGGGCTACCTGCTGGAGAACCGGCTGATCATCGGCCCGCAGTTCGACGACCAGTTTGCCGACCTGCGGGTGCAGCGCCTGGCCAGCACCTTCCGCTGCCTGCTCGACGGCCTGGTGCGCGCCAGCCCGGCCGGCGAGCGCAGCCGCGTGGCGCTGCTGACGCCGGGGCCGCTCAACGAAACCTACTTCGAGCAGGTGTTCCTGGCCCGCTACCTGGGTGTCACCCTGGTCGAGGGCAGCGACCTCACCGTGCGCGGCAAGAAGCTGTATCTGAAGACCCTGCACGGGCTGGAGCAAGTGCATGTGCTGCTGCGCCGGGTCGACGATGAATTCCTCGATCCGCTGGAACTGCGCCCGGACAGCGAGCTGGGCGTGCCGGGTCTGCTGCAGGCCCTGCGCGCCGGTGAGCTGGTGATGGCCAACGGCCCGGCGTGGGCGTGCTGGAAAGCCCCGGCCTGGACGCCTTCTGGCCGGGTGTGGCCGATCGCCTGCTGGGTGAAGACCTGCTGCTGCCAGCCTCCACCAGCTGGTGGTGTGGTGAGGCGGCGGTCTGGCGCGGTCAGCGGGAGGCGCTGGCCAACTTCGTGGTGGCGCCCACCTTCCCCGACAGCGGCTTCGGCCCGCGGGTCGCTGCCTTGATGGGCGAGGCCGAGCGCCGCGCCCTGCGCGACCGCATCGACGCCGACCCGGCCGCCTACACCCTGCAAGCCCGCGTGCGGCCCAGCGAAACGCCGGTGTGGGCCCCGGGCAGCACCGAGCCTGGCGGCCTGGGCGGACAGCTGCAACCGCGTGCGGCGGTGATGCGGGTGTTTGTGCTGGCCGACGGGCAGGGCGGCTGGCAGGTCCTGCCCGGTGCGCTGACCCGTGTGGCCAACCGCAGCGGCCAGGCCCAGGGCAGCGCCCACGACCCCTGGCTGAGCATGCAGCATGGCAGTGCCAGCGTGGACACCTGGGTCATCACCAGCGGCACCGTCGACAAGACCACGCTGCTGCCCAAGCCGCTGACGGCCGATGAGCTGGGCGGCGTGCACCGCGCAGTCAGCAGCCGCGCCGCCGAGAACCTGTTCTGGCTGGGGCGCTACACCGAGCGGGCCGAGAACTCGGTGCGCCTGGTGCGGCTGATGCTGGAACTGCTGCGCGAAGGCAGCGAGCCGGTGCTGCGCCTGCTCGACCGGCTGGCGCGCTTCCATGGCCTGGTGGGCGCCGGCGTGCCCGGCGTGCTGAAAGCGCCGCGGGTGTTTGAGCGTGCATTGATCCACGGCCTGCTGCCACGCCCGCCCGGCGCCGCAGAAGACAGCAGCATCGGCGGGCCCACCACCAGCGTGGCCCACAACCTGCGCAGCCTGCGCGCCTGCGCCCAGGCGCTGCGAGAGCGCCTGTCGCCCGAGCACTGGAAGCTGATCCACGAGGTGGGCGACCATTTCGAGCAGCATCTGCACGTGGTGCTGTCGCTCGGTGATGGCCATGCGCCGGTGCCCGACACGCTGGGCGTGCTGGCACGCGCCACCACCCACCTGGCGGCCATCACCGGCGCCCAGACCGACCGCATGACCCGCGACGACGGCTGGCGCTTGCTGAGCGTGGGCCGCCAGATCGAACGGCTGGACATGCTGGCCCATGCCCTGGGCCTGGGCTTCGAGCTGAAGGTGCACGAAGCCGAAGACGGGTTTTCGCTGTTGCTGGGCCTGTTCGACAGCGTCATCACCTACCGGGCGCAGTTCCAGGGCCGGCGCGAGGTGCTGCCGCTGCTGCACCTGCTGGCCATGGACACCGACAACCCGCGCAGCCTGGCCTGGGTGACCCGCACCATGCGCGACCGCCTGCGCAAGCTGGCCCGGCATGACCCGATCTGGGTGCACCAGGTCACGCGTGATCTGGCCCTGCCCGAAGACTGGTTGCTGGCCCGGCTGGCCCGCGCCGATGACAAGGGCCGCCACACCGAGCTGATCGACGCCCTGCGCGGCTGCAGCCTGGCGGCACGCGGCCTGTCCGACCAGATCAGCCGGCATCTGTTTGCGCATGTGGAATCGCGCGACCGCACGGTGTGGCAATGAGCGCGCCCGACCAAGCCGCTGGGGCTGGTGACGATGACGGCGCTGGTGCGCCGGCGCAGGACCAGACGCAAGCACAGACCCAGGGCCAAGCTGCCAGCGGTCCGCTGCCGCCCATGGCGCCGATGCAGCCACTGCAGCCCTTGGTCCCGCCGCCATCGCCGTCGGGCGCACCCGGCACGGCTGCGCCGCCGGCGCTGCGGCACGCGCTGCCGCCCGGTCCGCGTGTGCTGCAGGTGGTCCACGCCACCTGTTATGACTACGACGCGGCCGTGGAAGTGGCCCACCACAGCGCCTGGCTGCGCCCGCGCGACACCGAGGTGCAGCAGGTGCAGCGCTGGCAGCTGGACATCGACCCGCCGCCTGAAAGCGCCGTGCAGGAAAGCCGGGACGCCTTCGGCAACTGGCGCCATGGCTTCGGCCATTCGCGGGTGCATGACCGGCTGACGGTGACCAGCAAGTTCCAGGTGCTGCTGACGCCGCCACCGCCGCTGGACGCCGCCCTCAGCCCGCCCTGGGAAGAGGCCGCCGCCGCGCTGCGCTACCGCGCCGGCGTCACCCAGCCCGAGGCGGTGGAGTTCATGCTGCCCAGCCACTTTTCCCCGCATGCGCCTGAACTGGCCGCCTATGCGCGCGACCTGTTCAGCCCTGGCCGGCCGCTGCTGCAGGCGGCCCAGGCGCTGATGGAGCGTGTGCACCAGCGCATGCTCTACAAGCCGAACAGCACCGATGTCGCCACCGACGCCTTGCAGGCGCTGGCCCAGGGGCAGGGCGTTTGCCAGGATTTCGCCCATCTGATGATCGGCGCCCTGCGCAGCCTGGGGCTGGCAGCGCGCTATGTCAGCGGCTACCTGCTGACCCACCCGCCTGCCGGGCCAACCGCGGCTGGTGGGCGCCGATGCCAGCCACGCCTGGGTGGCGGTGTGGTGCCCGCTGCACCGCTGGGTGGCGCTGGACCCGACCAACAATGTGCTGGTCGGGCAAGACCATGTCACCCTGGCCTGGGGCCGCGACTATGCCGACGTGGCGCCGCTGCGCGGCGTCATCCGCGGCGGCGGCACCGCACCGCCCTCGGTGGCGGTGACGGTGGAGCCGGTGTAGGCGCATGCAGCCCAACACGCTGTCATCGGCGCTGGGATCTGTGCGCCAGTCCCTGGTGCGCCGCGTGGGATTGGTGCGCCGCGTGTGCCTGCTGCACCTGGTTTGGCTGCCGCGCCTGGCTGCGCGGGCTGCAGGGCCAGCCTGGCGGCGTGCGGCCACCATGGGCTCCAAGCTGCCGCCAGCCCTGCTGGTCGGCCTGCTGGTCTTGTTGCCGGCCAGCGGGCCGGTGGCGGCCGCCGAGCCCGCCGGCCTCAACATCACGGGCACCTGGGCCAGCACCACCGGTGCCGAACGCCTGGTCTTCCTGCCCGGCGGCTACTTCCGCACCTGCTTTGCGGGCGGCAAGCCCGGCAATGCCGCCATGGGCCAGTGGAAGCGCCTGGCGCCGGGCCGCTATGCGGTGGAGTTCACCCACACCGCCGCACCCGACTGCCAGGGCGCGTTGCGCCCGATCCGCAAACATGCGGCCAGCATCGTCGGCCAGGCGCTGATCAGCAAGGGCGAACTGGCCTTGTATGTCTCGGGCGAATTTCCGCCAGACCTGTACCGGCCGGTGGCCACCGCTGCACCGAAGTGAGCTGGCCAGCCTGGGCGCTGGCATCGCTACCGCACCGGCCTGAGGGGCCTGGCCTTGCACCGACCGGTGCGGCGCACCTGCGTGCAGCGCCGCGCCAAAACCGCCAACAGTGCCGCGCCACCGGCCGCTTTGCCACCCTGCGCACACGGCTGAGCAGGGCCTTGCAGGGAGAATCGGCGGTTGTTGTCACTCCGCAGCGCTTGCCATGTCGCTCAAGCACGTCGTCGTCGCCATCTTGCTGCTGCTCCTGGGTGCCACCACCTGGCGGGTGGCGCAGTCGGACTGGGGCCGTGGCCTGCGCGCTGCGGCGGCCAAGCCACCGGCGCCCATCGTCTTTGACAACGGCACGGTGCGGCAGTACGACAGCCCGGCAGCGGTGGCCGCGCGCCAACAAAACAATCCGCTGCCACTGGGCACGCTGCGCAAGTGCCAGCGTGGCGGCGAGACCAGCTACACCAACAGCTTCTGCCCACCCGGCAGCCGGGAGCTGAAGCTGGGCCAAGGCACGGTCACCGTGGTCGAGTCTCGCCCGGTCGTGCCCGCCGCGGTGCTGCCGGGCGCCCTGTCAGGCCAGACAGCCCAGCCCACACCCACGCTGCGCGAGCGTGCCGTCGAACGCGCGGTGCACCAGTGAGT
>CAWJOQ010000020.1:0-18884 GCA_963844485.1 uncultured beta proteobacterium | reverse complement strand
CCGGTGCCGCCGCACGCGGCGCCAAGCTCAGCGCACCAGGTTGACGCCACCGTCCACCGTCAGCGTGGTGCCGACCACATAGTCGCCGGCGCGGCTGGCCAGGTAGATGGCGGCAGCGGCCATGTCGTCGGCCACGCCCACGCGGCGCGCCGGCACCCGCTTGGCCACGGTGTCGGCGTTGTCGCGGGCGTCCTTGTTCATCTCGCTGGCAAAGGCGCCGGGGCAGATGGCGTTGACGACGATGTCGTCCTCGATCAGGCGCAGCGCCATGCGCTTGCTGAGGTGGATGACGCCGGCCTTGCTGGCGGCGTAGCTGTAGGTCTCCCAGGGGTTGACGCTCTGGCCGTCGATGCTGGCGATGTTGATCACCTTGGCCAGGCTGCCGCTGGCCGCGCCGGCCTTCAGCAGGCCGTGCAGCGCCTGGGTCAGGAAGAACGGCGACTTCATGTTCAGGTCGACCACCTTGTCCCAGCCGGCCTCGGGGAATTCATCGAACGGTGCGCCCCAGGCGGCGCCGGCGTTGTTGACCAGGATGTCGAGTTTTTGCGTGCGGTCTTGCAGTGCGGCCACCAGCGCGGCGATGCCGGCCATCTTCGACACATCGGCCGGCAGGCTGAAACAGGGGCCGATGGCCGACAGCTCGGCGGCGGTGGCGTCGCAGGCCTCGGCCTTGCGGGCGCTGATGTAGACCGTGGCGCCCTGGCGCAGAAAGCCTTCAGCGATCATGCGGCCGATGCCGCGTGAGCCGCCGGTGACCAGGGCCACGCGGCCGTCGAGTGAAAAGAGTTTGCTCATGGGGTGTCTCCGAACAGTGGGGGATGGTCAACCGAAGCTGGCAGCAGCGGCCAGCGCGCCCAGGCGGGCGGTGATGGCGTGGAACTCGGCCACCGTCTCGTCGATGATCTGCTGCACCGGCTTGACGGCATGCACCAGGCCGGCCGATTGCCCGGCCAGGGCCGGCGCGGCATTCATGTCGCCGTCGAAATACACGCTGCGGATGCCCTGGAAGGTGTCCGGGCCCATCAGGCCGGCGGCATGGATGGCGGCGGTGAAATCGGTCTTGAGCGCGCGGATGCAGGGCGTGCCCTTGGTGTTGAGCATCCAGGTGCCGGTGGCCGCAGCGTCGACGATGGCCTGCTTGTAGGCCGCATGCACCGGGCTTTCAGCGCTGGCCACAAAGCGGGTGCCCATCTGCATGGCCTCAGCCCCCAGCGCAAAGGCGGCGGCCATGCCGCGCCCGTCGACGATGCCGCCAGCGGCGATCAAGCGGCACGTCCACCCGCTCGCGGATGGCCTGCAGCAGCACCAGGCTGCTGACTTCTTCCGGGTTCTTGAAGCCACCGCCCTCGCCGCCTTCGACCACCAGGCCGTCGATGCCGGCGTCCTGGCACTTCAGCGCCAGGTCCAGCGTGGGCACGGCGTGGTAGACCACGATGCCGGCATCGTGCAGCGGCGCGATGAACTTGGCCGGGCTGCCGGCCGAGGTGGTGACAAAGCGGATGCCGCTGTCGCAGACGAAGCGCAGCATGGCGTCGTCCTTCAAGAAGCGGATCGGCAGGTTCACGCCGAAGGGCAGGCCCAGGGCCAGCATCTGGCGGATGTGGTCCTGGCAGGCGGCGGTTTCGGCGCTGCTGGTCTCGATGATGCCCAGGCCGCCGGCGCGCGACACCGCGCTGGCCAGCGGCGTGCGGGCGATCCAGCCCATGGGCGCCTGCACGATGGGAAAACGGGCGCCAGTGTGGGCCAGGACACGGTTCATCGGGCAGGCTCCTGCAGGACATTTGGGGAGCCGGCAGTGTCGGTGCCGGCCCGCGGCCAGCCGCAGTCTCGAAGGTGCCAGGGTGCCGGCCGGCGGTGCGGGCGGTGCAGGGCGGTGCAGGGCCGTGGCGCTGGCAGTTCAGGGCTGCAGCGGCATGGCCGTGCCGCACTGCCAGCACTGGTCGAACGGGCCGTCGATCACCTCGCCGCAGCCCGGGCAGGCCCAGCGCCGCTCTGCCGGGTGCTGCAGGCTGTGCAGCAGGGCGCGGGCTTCGGCCCAGCGGGACTCGTCGGCCAGCCACAGCTCGGGCAGGGCCTGGTCGGGCGGGATCTCGCCGGCGATGCCGCTGTTGAACACCCGCTGCAGCGTCACCGCCAGGCCGGCGCCGTTCAGCACATCGGCCCACAGCGTGGCGATCGCCAGATTGGGCGCCTGGGCCAGGCGTTTCATGGCAGCGGCCGCAGCGCCAGGCACCGCATGTCAAGCCGCCGCAGCAGGCCGTGCCGGCCGGGTGGACACCAGAATGCCTGCCACGATCAGCGCAAACGCCAGGCCGTGGAAGGGCTGCGGCCACTCGCCCAGCATGGCCGCACCCAGCAGGGCGGCAAACAGCGGTGTCAGGTTGCCGAAGAAGGCCGCCACCGTGGGGCCGGCCTGGGCCACACCCAGGCCCCACAGCCGGTAGGCCACCAGCGACGGAAAAATGCCCACATACAACAGCGCGGCCAGCAGCGCCGGTGTCCAGGCCACCGTGTGCGCACCGGGCTGCAGCCATTCACCGATGCCGGCAAAGGTGGTGGCCCACAACAGGCCCGGCACCATCTGGATGCAGAGGAATTCGGCCCAATGCCAATCAGGCCGCGCGGCGCCCCGCATCAGCGCCGGCGGGCGCGCCAGCAACCAGCTGTAGACACACCAGCAGACGATGGCGCCCAGCATCAGCAGGTCGCCCGGCACCAGTTGCACCCGCAGCAGCGCCGCCGGCTCGCCGCGCGCCAGCACCACCGCCACGCCGGCCAGCGACAGCGTGGCGCCCCACAGCTGGGACCGGCGCGGGCGCTCGCCGTACAGCGCCGCGCCGATGGCCAGCATCCACACCGGCGAACTGGCCGCGATCAGGGTCACGTTCAGCGGCGTGCTGGTCTTCAGCGCCAGGTATTGCAGCGCGTTGTAGGCGCCCACGCCGGTCAGGCTGAGCAGGGCCAGGTGGGGCGCGCGCGCCGCCAGCTGGGCGCGGCGCTCGGCGCTGGCAAAAGCGCGCCAGCCCAGCGGCAGCAGGATGGCCAGCGCAATGGCCCAGCGCAGCGCGTTCAGCCACAGCGGGCTGATCGACTGGATGGCGATGCGCCCCACCACCGCGTTGCCGGCCCACAGCAGCGGCGGCACGCTGAGCATCAGCGCCAGGCGGGTGGTCAGCGCCATGCGGCGGCGGCGGTGCAAAACATGGGGCGCGATTGTGCGTGCGAACCGGCGGACAGGACCGGCAGGTCCAGCGGGCCGCCTGGTCGGCACCGCCCCTGCCGGCAGCAGCCCTGCGGCGGCAGCCACTCGCCCCTGCGGTTACGCTGGCGGCCCATTGCAAACAACCAGGAGACTTCCATGCCCCAGACCATCCAGATCCAGCAGTACGGCGGCCCCGAGCAGATGCAGCTGGTCGACCTGCCGGTCGGCGAACCCGGCCCCGGCGAGATCCGCATCCGCCACCATGCCATCGGCCTGAACTACATCGACGTCTACCAGCGCACCGGCCTGTACGCCAACCCGCTGCCGCTGAGCCTGGGCATGGAAGGCGCCGGCGTGGTCGAGGCGGTGGGCGCGGGTGTCAGCCACCTGGCCGTGGGCGACCGCGCCGCCTATGCCAGCAACCCGCCCGGCAGCTACAGCCAGGCCCGGGTGATGCCGGCGCGCACCGTCTGCAAGCTGCCCGACGACATCAGCTTCGAGACCGGCGCGGCGATGATGCTCAAGGGCCTGACGGCGCAGTACCTGCTGAAGAAGACGCTGCCGGTCGAAGGCCTGGTGGCCGGCGACCATGTGCTGTTCCATGCCGCCGCCGGTGGTGTGGGCCTGATCGCCTGCCAGTGGGCCAAGGCCCTGGGCCTGCAGCTGATCGCCACCGCCGGCAGCGACGCCAAGTGCCAGCTGGCGCTGGAACATGGCGCGGCGCACGCCATCAACTACCGCAGCGATGACTTTGTCGCCCGGTCAAGGACATCACCGGCGGCGCCGGCGTGAAGGTGGTCTACGACTCGGTGGGCAAGGACACCTTCGAGGGCAGCCTGAACGTGCTGCGGCCCGTTCGGCCTGCTGGCCAGCTTCGGCAATGCCTCGGGCCCGGTGCCGCCGTTTGCGCCCGGCATCCTGGGCGCCAAGGGCTCGCTCTACCTGACCCGCCAGACCCTGTTCACCCACATGGCCACGCGGGAAAGCTGCCAGGCCATGGCCGACGACCTGTTTGCCGTGGTGCGCAGCGGCGCGGTGAAGATCCGCATCGACCAGCGCTACCCGCTGGCCGAGGTGGCCCGCGCCCACACCGAGCTGGAAGCGCGCAACACCACTGGCTGCAGCATCCTGATCCCTTGACCCCCATGTTCAGGGGGTAGCCCGTGCTTGGGGTGCATCCGAACGGAAACGAACTACGTAAGCTTCGAAGTCAGCCTGTTGGCACTTGTGCGTGCAGCAGGTTGGCGTCCACCCAACGCCAAGTCCGCAACCCTTAAGGAAGTTCCATGACCCACCGTCTCCCCCTGCTGGCCCGCACCGCCCTGGCCGCCGCCGCCCTGACCCTGGCCGCCGCCGGCGCCCAGGCCATCACCCTGGTCGGCCTGACCAGCGCCAACCAACTGGCCACGCATCGACACCGCCAACATCGCTGGCGCCACCACCGTGGGCATCACCGGCCTGGCCGCTGGTGACCGCCTGGTCGGCATCGACCTGCGCCCGTCCGACGGCAAGATCTACGGCGTGTCGCTGTGCAACAACATCTACACCGTCAATGAAACCACCGGTGCCGCCACCTTCGTGAAGGCGCTGTCGGCACGCCGGTGATGCAGCCCAACCTGGGCTATGGCATCGACTTCAACCCGAACGCTGACTACAACGGCTGGCAGCTCGCTGCGCCTGGTCAGCTCGGCTGGCAGCAACTTCGCCATCAACGTCGGCACCGGTGTCGTCGGCAACAACGTGGCTGCCGGCATGATCGCCCCGGCTTCACCGCCGTGGCCTACACCAACAGCGCAGTGACCAACAGCGCGCTGGCGTCGGCACCGTCCACCTCGCTGTACTACATCGACAGCAACAGCGACAGCCTGAAGTTCGCGGCCAGCGGCTTCAACAGCCCCACCATCACCACGGTGGGCGCGCTGAATGTGGACGTGCTCAAGGCCAACGGCTTTGACATCGCTGCCGATGGCATGGGCTACGCCGCACTGAACGTGGACGACGGCACCTCGCTGGCCACCGGCATCTACAGCATCAACCTGGGCAACGGCAACGCCACGCTGCTGGGCACCTACAACGGTACGCTGTCGGGCCTGACGGTGAGCGCCGTGCCGGAACCGCAGACCGTGGCCATGATGCTGGCCGGCCTGCTGGCCGTGGGCGCACTGGCCCGCCGCCGCCGCGTCTGATCGGTCCTTGCCTGTCCGCTGCAGCCAGCCCCCGGGCCCGGTCAGGCAGCGGCCAGGGTCTCACGCACGGCGGGCAACTGCCGGCGTGACACCGCCAGCGCCTCGCCATTGGCCAGGCGCACCACCCAGCCCTCGTCGGCCTCCTGGCCGCCGCCGGCTGGGTGCGCGCGTTCCAGTGCCCGCACCGCTGTGCGCGCCACCAGCGCATTGCGGTGCACCCGCACAAAGCCGTCGCCCAGGCGCGCCGCCAGATCGGCCAGCGGTTCGTCCAGCAGCCACTGGCCGTGCTGGCTGCACAGGGTCACGTATTTCAGCTCGGCCTTCAGGTACAGCACCTCGGGCAGCGGCACCCGCAGCACCCGGCCCCGGTCGTTGACCACCAGCACCGGCACCACCGGCACGTCCGCCGCGCCGGTGGCGCCGCCGGGCAGCGCCAGGCGCTGGGCCACCCGCAGCAGCGCAGCCTGCAGGCGGTCACGCCGCACCGGCTTGGTGATGTAGTCGGCCGCATCCAGCTCAAAGGCGCGCAGCGCATGTTCGGCATGGGCGGTGACAAACACCACCATCGGCGGGCGCAGCTGGCCAGGCGCGCGGCGCAAGGCATCGGCCAGCCGCAGGCCGCTGCCACCGGGCATCACGATGTCGAGCAGCACCAGGTCACAGGGCGTGTGGGCCAGCAGGGCCAGTGCCTGCGGCGCGTCGCCGGCCTCGCCCACCACCTGGGCCGGCGGCTGCGGATTGGCGTCGACCAGGCCGCGCAGGCGCAGGCGCGCCAGCGGCTCGTCGTCGACGATCAGCACCCGCAGCGGTGCGCTGACGGAGGCTGGCGGTGGCGGTGCGGCGTCGCTCACAGCGGCACCTCGATGCGGGCGTTGTACAGGCCATGCTCGGCGCTGCAGTGCAGGGTGGCGGCCACATCGTGCAGCAGGCGCAAGCGCTCGGCCACATTGGCCTGGGCGATGCCATTGCCCGCCGGGCCGGGTGTCTCGGGCAGGGTGTTGGTGACCATCACGATGGCCATGCCGCGGCTGGCCCGGGTGCTGACGACCACCCGCCCGCCCGCCAGCGCCGGCTCGATGCCGTGGCGCACCGCGTTTTCGACCAGTGGCTGCAGCACCAGCGGCGGCACGCTGGCGCTGGCGGCGGCCGGGTCCAGGTCCCACACCAGTTGCAGGCGGTCGCCGAAGCGCAGCTGCTCGATCGCCAGGTAGCGCTGCGCCAGGTCGATCTCCTCGTCCAGCGACACCGCGCTGCCGGTTTCCGCCAAGCGCCACGCGGAACAGCTGGGCCAGGTCTTCCAGCACGGCTTCAGCGCGCCGCGGGTCCACCTGCACCAGGGCCAGCGCGGTGTTCAGCGCGTTGAACAAAAAATGCGGCCGGATGCGCGACTGCAGCTCGGCCAGCCGGGCGCTGGCCTCCACCGGCTGGGCCGCCACCGCCCGCAGCCCCAGCCAATGCCACACCGCCCAGGCCAGTGCCGCGCCGGCCAGCGCGCTGCCCAGCGCCGGCGCCGCCCGGCCCGGCACCAGGCCCAGCGCCGCGCACAGCGCCCAGGCGGCCAGCGCCGCCAGCGCCCCCAGCCCCGCCAGCAGCCCATCGCGCGCCAGCGCCGGCAGGCCCGCCAACCAGGGCCGCAAGCCGCACACCGCCGGCAGCCACAGCAAGCTGGCCGCCAGCGCCGCAAAGGCAGCCACGCCGGCGCGGCTGGCAGCATCCAGCAGGCCATGGGCCCATGGCGCCCCGGCCAGCAGCACCACCGCCTGCACCGCCAACAGCACGCGCAGGGCCAGCGCAGGCCGGCACAGGTGGAACTGCAGGCCCAAGCGCTGCCGCGCCTGGGTGGCCTGGGCCTGCAGCGGGTCGAAGCGGGTGGCGTTGAACAGCGAACTGCCGGCCGCGCCGCGCAGGCGCCCGGTGTCGGGCCACAGGCTGGCCGCACGGCTGCCGGTGTCGCCGGCATCGGGCGGAGCAGGGTCGTCAGCAGGCAGGGCCATGGGCGGGGACCACAAGGGTGGTGGATGGGTCAGCACGCGGGCCGGCCAGGCCGCCCGTGCAAGGCGTGCCCATGGCGCAGCCCCGTACGACGCGACAAGGTGCCAGCCGATAATACGGTTTGCCTTGCGGCAGCACCCTTGTCCCGGGCGCGCCCTGCCCGCCCAGCCCGCCCGACGCGGCCCCACATCCACCCGCAGAAAACCAGCCCATGTCCGGCAACCAACTCGATCAAAAATCCCAGGGCTGGTCGGCCCTGTTCTCCGAGCCCATGAGCGAGCTGGTCAAGCGTTACACCGCCAGCGTCGATTTCGACCAGCGCCTGTGGCGCGCCGACATCGCCGGCAGCCTGGCGCATGCCGGCATGCTGGCGGCCCAGGGCATCATCGGCGCGCAAGACCTGGCCGACATCCAGCGCGGCATGGCCCAGATCACCGCCGAGATCGAAGCCGGCCAGTTCCAGTGGAAGCTGGAGCTCGAAGACGTGCACCTCAACATCGAGGCCCGCCTGACCCAGCTGGTGGGCGACGCCGGCAAGCGCCTGCACACCGGCCGCAGCCGCAACGACCAGGTGGCCACCGACGTGCGCCTGTGGCTGCGCGGCGAGATCGACGCCCTGGCTGGTCTGCTGACCGGCATGCAGCAGCGCCCTGGTGGACGTGGCGGCACAGAACACCGACACCGTGATGCCCGGCTTCACCCACCTGCAGGTGGCCCAGCCGGTGAGCTTTGCCCACCACCTGCTGGCCTATGTGGAGATGTTTGCGCGTGACGCCGAGCGCCTGGCCGATGTGCGCAAGCGCTGCAACCGCCTGCCGCTGGGCGCCGCCGCGCTGGCCGGCACCAGCTACCCGCTGGACCGCGACGCAGTGGCCGCCGCGCTGGGCTTTGACGGCGTCTGCGAGAACAGCCTGGACGCGGTGAGCGACCGCGACTTTGCGACTGGAATTTCTGGCCTTTGCCAGCATCACCATGGTGCATGTCAGCCGCCTGGCCGAAGAGCTGGTGCTGTGGATGAGCCAGAACTTCGGCTTCATCGACCTGGCCGACCGCTACTGCACCGGCTCGTCGATCATGCCGCAGAAGCGCAACCCCGACGTGGCCGAGCTGGCGCGCGGCAAGAGCGGCCGGGTCGTCGGCCACCTGATGGGCTTGATCACGCTGATGAAGGGCCAGCCCCTGGCCTACAACAAGGACAACCAGGAAGACAAGGAGCCGCTGTTCGACACCGTCGACACCCTGGCCGGCACGCTGCGCATCATGGCCGAGATGGTGGCCGGCATCACCGTCAAGCCCCAGGCCATGGAAGCCGCCGCGCGCCGGGGTTATGCCACCGCCACCGACCTGGCCGACTACCTGGTGAAAAAGGGCCTGCCCTTCCGCGACGCCCACGAGGTGGTGGCCCATGCGGTCAAGCTGGGCCTGCAGCGCGGCGTGGACCTGGCCGACCTGGCCCTGGACGAACTGCAGGCCCTGCACCCGCTGATCGGCGACGACGCACCCCAGGTGCTGACGCTGCGCGGATCGCTGGAAGCGCGCAATGTGCGCGGCGGCACCGCACCGGTGCAGGTGCTGGCGCAGATCGCCCGACACCGCGCCCGCTGGGCCTGAGCGACCCCTGCGCACACACGGCATGTGCGCGGCATGTGCGCGGCGTGTACCCGGCATGTGCGCGGCGTGTACCCGGCAGACATGCGCGCTTGACACGCCCGGCGCAAGATCCAGCCCATCGGGCCACAGTGCCTGCCCTTGCGCAAGAGGTGTGCCCTGGAAGTTTCGTCTCGCCGGTGTTGGCCGGCCCCCCTGCGGCCGCTGTCGTCGCGGGGATTTTCTCGGCGCCATGCGGCCTCGCTGGGCCTTTGTCTGCTGCTGGCAGCCTGTGCCGGCATCCCCGCAGCACGCCAGCCCCCCACCGCGGCTGACCTGCCCACCCGCTGGGCCGGCGCCCCGGTCGGGCCGGCCGATGCGGCGGGCGCGCAGCAAGCCGCCGACCCCCAGGCGCTGCTGGCCTGGTGGCAGCAGTTCAATGACCCGCTGCTGAGCAGCCTGGTCACCGACGCGCTGGCCGCCAACACCAGCGTGCGCAGTGCCCAGGCCGCGCTGCGGCAGGCGCGTGCGCTGCAAGACGTGGCCGCAGCGGGCCTGGGGCCCACGCTCACGGCGGCGCGGCGATGCCCAGCGCAGCCGCGCCGGCCTGGGCAGTGCGGGCAGCAGCAGCAGCCGCTTTGGCGCCAGCCTGGACGCCAGCTGGGAGATCGACCTGTTCGGCGGCCAGCGCAGCGCACTGGATGCCCGCAGCGCCAGTGCCGAGGCCAGCGCGGCCGACCTGGGCACGGTGCAGGTGTCGCTGGCGGCTGAAGTGGCGCTGGCCTACATCGGCCTGCGTTCGGCCCAGGCCAGGCTGGCCATTGCCGAGGCCAACCTGGCCGGCCAGCAACAGACCGGGCAGATCACCCGCTGGCGCCAGCAGGCCGGCCTGGCAGACGGGCTGGCGCTGACGCAGGCCGAAGCCGCCGTGGCGCAGACCAGCGCCAGCCTGCCACCACTGCAGACCGCGCTGGCGCAGGCCCGCCACGCCCTGGCCGTGCTGACCGGCCGCCCGCCGGCAGCGCTGGATGCGGTGCTCAGCACGGCTGCGCCCTTGCCGCAACCGGCGGCCACGCTGGCCCTGGCCGGCCCGGCCGACACCCTGCGCCAGCGGCCCGACGTGCGGGCGGCAGAACAGCGCCTGGCCGCCGCCTGGGCCACGCTGGCGCAGGCCGATGCCGCGCTGCGGCCGTCGCTGCGCCTGTCGGGCTCGCTGGGCTTGAGCGCCCTCAGCCTGGCTGGGCTGGGCAACGGCAGCGCGGTGGCCGGCGCACTGCTGGCGGGCGTCGGCCTGCCGGTGTTCGACGGTGGGGCACTGCGCGGCCAGCAGCGCGCCCAGCAGGCGGCGGTCGACCAGGCCCAGCAAGCCTGGCGTGCCAGCGTGCTGGCCGCACTGCAAGAGGTGGAAGACGCCCTGGTGGCGCTGGCCAATGACAGCACCCGCCAGCAGCGCCTGCAAGTTGCCGCACAGGCGGCCACCAGCGCCGCCACGCTGGCCGCCCAGCGCTACCGCAGCGGGCTGGTCGACTTCCAGACCGTGCTCGACACCCAGCGCAGCCAGCTGGCCGCGCAGGACAGCCTGGCCAGCGCCAGCGCCGACCGCGCCACCGACCATGTGCGGCTCTACAAGGCCCTGGGCGGCGGCTGGGTGGCTGACCCGGTCAGCGCCACGGCCAGCCTGGGCAGCAACACAGCCCCAAGCGCAGCCGTGACCGCAGCCACAAGCGCAGCCCTGACCACAACCCCCAGCGCGGCCACCACCACTGCCACCACCACTGCCACCGACACAAGCGCAGACACAGCCGCCGGCGCCCAGACCCGCAGCCCGCTGCGCACACCCAGCAACGCCAAGACTGGCACACCATGACCCCAGCCCCGTCCGACACCGCTGCCCTGAACGCCCTGCTGGGCGACAGCGCCCCCCGCCCCTGGTACCGCCGGCTCTGGCCTTGGCTGCTGCTGGCCACGCTGCTGGGCGCCGCAGGCGGCTGGTGGTGGTGGCAGGCCGGCGCCGCTGCGCGCGCTGCGCCGGTCTACAGCACCGAGCCGGTGGGCCGCGGCAACCTGGTGCTCAAGGTCACCGCCAACGGCACGGTGCAGCCCACCCGCAGCATCAACATCGGCAGCGAGCTGTCGGGCACGGTGTTGAAAGTGAACGTGGACGTCAACGACCGGGTGAAAAAGGGCCAGGTGCTGGTGGTGCTGGACACCGCCAAGCTGCAAGACCAGGTGCGCCGCTCGCAGGCGGCGCTGGCAGCGGCCGAAGCCAAGGTGGCCCAGACCACGGCCACCATTGCCGAGGCCCGGGCCAGCCTGGGCCGGCTGGAAGAAGTGGCCCGGCTCAGCGGCGGCCAGGTGCCGTCGGCGGCCGAACTGGACAGTGGCCGCGCCGCCCTGGCCCGGGCCGTGGCCGATGCCGCGTCGGCCCGCGCCGGTGTGCAGGACGCCCGCGCCGCCTTGAGCACCGACCAGACCAACCTCGGCAAGGCCTCGATCACGGCGCCGGCCGATGGCGTGGTGCTGACCCGCAGCGTCGACCCCGGCAATGCGGTGGCCGCCTCGCTGCAGGCGGTGACGCTGTTCACCGTCGCCGAAGACCTGTCACGGCTGCGGCTGTGGGTCTATGTGGACGAGGCCGACGTGGGCGCGGTGCAGCTGGGGCAGGACGCCAGTTTCACCGTGGCGGCGTTTCCGCAGCGCAGCTTTCCGGCGCGCATCACCCGGGTGGGCTTTGGCTCCACCATCACCGAAAACGTGGTGACCTACCTCACCTACCTGGACCTGGACAACGCCGACCTGAGCCTGCGCCCGGGCATGACGGCCACCGCCAGCATCACCGCCGCGCGCAAGGACAACGTGCTGCTGGTGCCCAACACCGCCCTGCGCTTCACCCCGGGCACGGCAGCGCCCGCCGCTGCCAAGGGCGGTGTGCTGTCCAGCCTGACACCCCGCATGCCGGGCGGCAGCCGGCGGTCGGCAGCCGCCACGGCGGGCAGCACCGCCGGCGCACGCCAGGTGTGGGTGCTGCCCGACGACGGCAGCAATCTGCCGCAGGCGGTGCGGGTGGTGCCCGGCATCAGCGACGGCCAGATGACCGAGGTGACCGGCGGCGGCCTGCAGGCCGGCATGCGGGTGATCACCGACCAGAAGCTGGCGGCAGCGCAATGACGGGCGCCACACCGGCCGCCTTGGTGGCAAGCCAGGTGGCGAGCCAGGCCGTCAGTGCCGGCGCAGGGTCCGGCGCAACGCCGGCCCAGGCGCCCTTGATCCAGCTGCGCGGTGTCACCAGGCGCTATGGCAGCGGCGCGACCGAGCTGCTGGCGCTCAAGGGCATCGACCTGGACATCCACGCCGGCGAGTTCATCGCCATCATGGGCCCCAGCGGGTCGGGCAAGAGCACGGCGAT
This sequence comes from uncultured beta proteobacterium, assembly GCA_963844485.1. Lineage (GTDB taxonomy): Bacteria > Pseudomonadota > Gammaproteobacteria > Burkholderiales > Burkholderiaceae_C > Pseudaquabacterium. The sequence goes on along the minus strand of CAWJOQ010000020.1, from coordinate 6,511 downwards.
GAACATCCTGGGCTGCCTGGACACCCCCAGCGACGGCGTCTACCTGTTCAAGGGCCAACCGGTGCAGCGGCTCAGCCGCGACCAGCGCGCCCGGCTGCGGCGGCGCTACCTGGGCTTTGTGTTCCAGGGCTTCAACCTGCTGGCACGCACCTCGGCGCTGGAAAACGTCGAGCTGCCGCTGCTCTACCGCGGCGACCCGCCCGCGCAACGCCGCCGCGCCGCCGCCCAGGCCTTGCTGGCCGTGGGCCTGGGCGGGCGAGAACACCACACGCCGGCCGAGCTGTCGGGCGGCCAGCAACAGCGGGTGGCCATCGCCCGGGCCATCGTCACCGCGCCAGCGGTGGTGCTGGCCGACGAGCCCACCGGCAACCTCGACACCGCACGCAGCCACGAGATCATGGGCCTGCTGCTGGGCTTGAACCGCGACCACGGCATCACCGTGCTGATGGTGACGCACGAAACCGACATGGCCGCCTATGCCCGCCGCGTGGTCAGCTTCGTTGACGGCCGCATTGCCAGCGACGTGCTGAACGCCCACCCCAGCACCGCCGCCCCTGCGGCCGCCGACCCGGCACTGCAGGCGGGCCAGGCCGCAACGCCCGGTGCGCCCGTTGGCACAGACAGCCAGCCGTCCGGCAGCGAGGCCGGCACATGCTGCTGAGCGTCTTGCTGCTGGCCTTGCGCTCGGTGCGGCGCAATCTGCTGCGCAGTTTCCTCACCATCCTGGGCATCGTCATCGGCGTCAGCGCGGTGATCACCATGGTCACGCTGGGCAATGGCGCGGCGCAGTCCATCCGCAACCAGATCGCCGGCCTGGGCAGCAACCTGCTGCTGGTGATGCCGGGCCAGCGCCTGTCCGGTGGCGGCGGCGGTGGCGCCGGTGTGCCGCAGTTCACCCCGGCCGATGCCGAGGCGATTGCCAGCCAGATCGGCGGCGTGGTGGCGGTGGCACCGCAGGCGCGCACCGCCGTCACCGTGGTGGCCAACGGCCGCAACTGGACCACCAGCGTCACCGGCAGCACGAATGCGTGGTTCGACACCGGCAACTGGAAGCTGGCCCAGGGCCGCAGCTTCGAGCCCGAGGAGCAACTGGCCGGCGCCGCCGTGTGCGTGATCGGCGAGACCGTGCGGCGCGAGCTGTTCGGCGGCAGCCTGCCGGCGGGTCTGGCATCCAGCGGCGGCACGGCAAGCGGCCGCGGCAGCCAGGCCGGGCCGGCAGCACCGCCCGGCCTGGGCCAGGCGCTGCGCATCAAGCAGTTTTCCTGCACCATCATCGGCATGCTGGCGGCCAAGGGCCAGAGCGGCATGGGCGACCAGGACGATGCGGTGGTGGTGCCGCTGCAGACCCTGCAGCGCCGCGTCACCGGCAACCGGCGCGTCAACACCATCTCGGTGGCCATGGCCGAAGGCGTCGACAGTGCACCGCTGAAGGCCAGCCTGCGCAAGCTGCTGCGTGAACGGCGCAAGCTGGCCGACGCCGACGACGACAACTTCAGCATCTTCGACACCCAGCAACTGGCCGAAACCCTGTCGGGCACGATGGCCGTGATGACCACGCTGCTGGGCGCGGTGGCCGCCGTCAGCCTGCTGGTGGGCGGCATCGGCATCATGAACATCATGCTGGTCAGCGTGACCGAGCGCACCCGCGAGATCGGCCTGCGCCTGGCGGTGGGCGCGCTGGAGCGCGAGGTGCTGCTGCAGTTCCTGATCGAGTCGGTGGTGCTGTCGGCGCTGGGCGGCCTGGTGGGCATTGCCATCGCCACGGCGGCGTCCTGGGGCCTGGCGGGGCTGATGGGCGTGCCGTATGCGTTCGACCCCGGCATCAACCTGCTGTCGCTGCTGTTCTCGGCGGCCATCGGCGTGCTGTTCGGCTACTTCCCGGCGCGCCGCGCCGCGCGCATGGACCCGATCGAAGCCCTGCGCCACGAGTAACCCGGCTGCGACACGGGGCCGATGTCGGCCGGTTTTTCCCCGGCTATTCCGGCCATTGCCGCAGCCCCCGCCATGAAACGATGCCTCAGGACATTTTCTAGGGGCACGTGGTGTTCGGACTCTCTCGCGGTGGACTGCAGCCAGGCTGGATCGCCTGTGCGCCAGCGGGCGCTGAATCAGCCTTTGCCCTGGTGCAACCCGGTGCCGACGGCAAGCCTGCCGTGCGCTGGACCACCAGCGCGCCCTGGGGCCAGCCGGTCGACGCCCTGCAGCGCCTGCGCCGCCAGCATGCGCTGCACCGCCACCGCTGCGTGGCCGTGCTGCAGCGCCACCAGTACCAGTGCGTCACCATGGACGCACCGGCCGACGTGCCGCGCAGCGACTGGGCCGCCGCCGTGCGCTGGCAGCTCAAGGACACGGTCGACTTTCCGGTCGACAGCGCCGCCGTCGACGTGCTGGCCGTGCCCGAGGGCACCAGCTACCGCGCCCAGGCCGCAGCTGATTGCGGTGGCCGCATCCGGCGGCCCAGGTGCGGCCGCTGGTGGAATGCGCGGTGGACGCCGGCACCCCCTGGCAGGCCATCGACATCACCGAGACCGCGCTGCGCAACCTCAGCGCCCTGGTCGAGCCCGACGGCCGGGCCCAGGCCCTGCTGCACTGCCAGCGCGGCCATGCCACGCTGGTGGTCACCCACGGCGGCGAGCTGCTGTCGACCCGGCAGATGGAGTTGAACCTGCTGTTCGACGACGACGCCGACCCCGACCTGCGCAGCGCCGGCCATGAGCAAGCCGGCCTGGAACTGCAGCGCACCCTGGACGGCGTCGAGCGCGCCTTCGGCCAGGTGACGCTGGCGCGGCTGCTGATCACGCCGATGCCCGGTGTGCATGCGCTGTGCGACCACCTGAGCCCGCTGCTGTATGTGCCGGTGGCAGCGCTGGACCTGCGCGACGCGCTGGACTGGAGCGCCGTGCCCGACCTGCTGGCCGACCCGGCCCTGCTCAACCAACACCTCTGCGCCATCGGCGCGGCCCTGCGGGACTGACCGGCAACCCACCACCATGGCCCAGCAACTCAACCTGTTTGACACCCGCTTCGCGCCGGCCCGGCTGCGCTATTCAGCGCGCCAGGGCAGCCTGGCGCTGGCCGCCTTGCTGGTGCTGGGCTGGGGCGGCGCCCAGGGCCTGCGCTGGGCTGCCGACCAGGCCCAGGCCGAGGCCCAGGCGACCCAGGCCAACATGGCGCCGCTGCGGGCCCAGGTGGCAGCGCTGGCAGCCAAGCAAGATGCCGGCGCTGCCGCTGAAGTGGCGCGCCTGCAAGCCGCCGACGCCACCCAGCGGCGGGTGCGCGCCGCGCTGGAAGCCGGTGCCGCCGGTGTGCGCGAAGGCCATGCCGAGCTGCTGCTGGCCCTGGCGCGCCAGGCCTCGGGCCAGCTGTGGATCACCGGGCTGGGCGTGTCCGACGACGGCAGCGCCATCGACCTGGAAGGCCGCATGACCGACAGCAGCGTGCTGACCGACTACCTGCGCCGGCTCAACGCCGAGCCGCGCTTCAAGGGCCGGCCCTTTGCCCAGCTGACGCTGCGCGGTGTCGACCAGAGCGGCGCCGCCCTGCCCTACACCGAATTTGCACTGCGCTCCACCCCCGCAGCCAACCCGGGCAACACGCCATGAAAACAAGCCTTGCAGCGCCCAGCGATGCGCTGGCCCCGTTGGCCCGGCTGGCCAGCCGCGCCCGTGGCCTGCTGCGCCAGTTCGACCAGCGCAACCAGCGTGAGCGCCTGCTGCTGCTGGCTGCTGGCGCGGCGGTGGTGCTGATGCTGGCCGACGGCCTGTGGCTGTCGCCGGCCTGGCGCGCGTTCCAGGCAGCACGCAGTGCCCAGGCCGGCGCCCAACAGCTGCAGCAGACCCTGCAAGCCGACATCCAGCAGCTGCAGACCCAGGGCGTGGCCGACGCGCGCCAGCAGCAGGCCGAGCTGCAGCAATGGCGCCAGCGCCTGCGCGATGGCGACACCGGCTTGCGCAACCACCAGGACAGCCTGGTCGGCCCCGAGCGCATGCGCGACCTGCTGGAACAACTGCTGGCGCGCCACGGCGACCTGCGGCTGCGCAGCTTGCGGTCGCTGGGCCGCAGCGACCTGCTGGCACCGGGCCAGGCAGCCGTGCTGCCTGCCACTGCTGCGCCGGCCGCGCCCGGCCGCCCGCCGCTGCGGCGCCACCACCGCCGGCGCCGATGGTGCCGGCGGCCTGTACCGCCACGGCGTCGAGCTGGTGCTGGAAGGTGGCTACGCCGACCTGCTGGGCTATCTGAAGGCGATGGAGGCACTGCCGCAGCGGGTGCTGTGGGGCGCTGTCAGCCTGAAGGTGGAGCAGCACCCGACGCTCGGTGCTGACCCTGCGTGTCTACACCTTGAGCCGCGACCGCGCCTGGCTGGAGATCTGAACATGGCTTGCCTGCATCACGCCCATCACGCCCATCACGCCCATCTGGCCAAGGCGGCCAAGGCGGCCCTGGCCGCCCTGCTGCTGACCACCGCCACGGTCCATACCAGCGCCGGCACCAACGCTGGCACCAGCGTCGGCACCAGCGCCGGCCCGCTGGCCGACCCGACCCGTCCGCCCAGTGCACTGGCCGCACCCGGCGGCCTGGCGGCGGCAGCGCTGCCGCAGCGCGCCAACCTGGCCACTGCACGCGCCATTGCCGCCGCCGCCCGCGCAGCCGAGCCGCCGCCGCCGGCCAACCCGGCCCAGCTGCAGGCAGTGCAGCTGCCCGCCCACGGTGCGGCGTCGGCCCTGGTCGACGGCCGGCAGATCAAGGTGGGCGACAGCGTCGACGGCCGCAGCGTGCTGGCCATCGACGGCCAGGGCCTGCTGCTGAAGGGCCCGCGCGGGCCTGAGCGGCTGTGGCTGCTGGACGGCACGCCCAAGCAGGCGGTGGGCAGCATCAGCCAGAGCCAATCGGCACGCTTCCAGGCCGCGCCGCTGCCCGGCGCGCCCGGCGCTGCCGGCGATACCAACACCGCCACGCCCGCCGAGCGCGGCCAGACACCCGTCGCCCCCATGAACACCAGTGCTGCGCCAGGCTCCCTGTCGCTGGCCGGAAGGACCACACCATGACCCACGCCCGTTGGCTTCCCCCGTTGCTGGCACCGCCGGTGCTGCTGTTGCTGCTGGCCCTGCCCGCCGCAGCCGACACCCCCCGGACACCGGCCGACGCCGGCCTGCAGCTGACCGAGATCGGCGCGCTGATGCGCCCGCAGCAGCGGCGTGAACGCCAGGCCGACCGCACACGTCTGCCCGCGCCACAGACCCTGGCGCTGGCCAGCCCTGCGCTGGCGCCAAGCCTGCCAGTGGCGGTGTCTGTGTCGCCGCCGCAGCCTGTGTCTGAACCTGCGCCAGCGCCTGTGCCAACCCCGGCCGCCGCCCAGCCCGTGCAGGTGCTGGCCGTCGCCGAACCCGCCCTGGTGGCCCAGGCACCCCAGGCGGCGCCCGCGCAGCCGGCCGCAGCCACTGTGCCAGCGCAGGCGGTGGCCGTGGCCGCAGCCGTGCAGCCGGTGGCCGTGGCCGTAGCCGCAGCCGTGCCGGCAGACACCGCCGCCCTGCCGGTGCAAGCCGTGGCAGCGGCCGAGCCGGTGGTCGCCAAGCTGGCGCCTGCCGTGCTGGTGGCGCCCGCTGTGCTGGTGGCGGCAGCGCCCACCAGCCTGGCCCAGGCCACCACGCCCGCAGCGGCTGCCCCGGCTGCAACCGCCCCGGCCGCGCGGGCCGGCACGCCCGACGCCCGCTTCGACCTGGCCATCAACAACGCCCCGGCAGCGCAGGTGTTCCTGCAACTGGCCCAGGGCACGGCCTGGAACATGCTGGTCTCGCCCGAGGTGACCGGCAGCTTGTCGATCACGCTGAAGGACACCACCGTGCCCGAGGCCATGGACACGCTGCGCGAGCTGTTCGGCTATGAATACCGCATCACCGGCAACCGCATCTTCGTCTACCCCAACACGGTGCAGACGCGGCTGTACCGGGTGAACTACCTGCCCGGGCGGCGCCAGGGTGCCAGTGACATCCGCGTCAGCAGCAGCGCCATGACCAGCGGCGCCACCACCGCCAACGGCGCCAGCGGCAACACCAGCAGCGGTGGTGGCGGCGGCAGCAGCACCAGCAGCCGCCCCGACGACAACGCCCATGTGCGCACCACCTCCGACGCCGACTTCTGGCGCGAGGTGCAGGCCTCGCTGGCCGCCCTGGTGGGCACCGCCGGCGGCCGCAACGTGGTGCTGAACCCGGCGGCCGGCGTGGTGGTGGTCAAGGCCACGCCGGGCGAGCTGCGCCAGGTCGAGCAGTACCTGAAGGCGGTGCAGATGTCGATCGAGCGCCAGGTGATGCTGGAAGCCAAGATCGTCGAGGTCAGCCTCAGCAAGGACGCCCAGACCGGCATCAACTGGGGCGCCTTCGGCAAGCTGGGCAGCGGCCAGCTGTCGATCGGCAGCGCCGCACCGGGCACCCGCCTGGGCAGCAGCGGCAACTTGAGCAGCGCCGACGGCACCAGCATCGCCCCGGGCATCGACCTGGCCACCGGCGCCCTGGGC
>CAWJOQ010000019.1:0-8574 GCA_963844485.1 uncultured beta proteobacterium | reverse complement strand
CGCGGCTTCTACGGCCTGGCCTTCCAGGCCAGCAACTTCGCCGCGCTGCTGAACTTCCTGCAGACCCAGGGCGACGTGCAGGTGCTGCAGCAGCCCGCGCATCGCCACGCTGAACAACCAGAAGGCGGTGCTGAAGGTGGGCAGCGACGAGCTGTATGTCACCGGCGTCACCACCACCACCACCAGCAACGGCACCAGCACGCAACAGCTCGCCGTCGCTGACGCTGCAGCCCTTCTTCTCCGGCATCTCGCTGGACGTGACGCCGCAGATCGACGACGCCGGCAACGTGATGCTGCATGTGCACCCCACCATCAGCACGGTGACCGAGAAGAACAAGAACATCGACCTCGGCTCGCTGGGCTCGTTCCGGCTGCCGCTGGCGGCCAGCGCGGTCAACGAGACCGACTCCATCGTGCGGGTGCGCGACGGCCAGATCGTGGCCATCGGCGGCCTGATGAAGCAGGAAATGCGCGACGAGCGCACCGGCCTGCCGGTGATCAGCGAGGCGCCGGTGGTGGGCGGCCTGTTCCGCCAGACCGGCACGGTGATGAACAAGCGCGAGCTGGTGATCATGCTCAAGCCCACGGTCATCCAGGACGGCGGCGCCTGGCCCGACGGCCCCACCCTGGGCGGCCTGGCGCCGGCCGCCACGGCCACGGCAGCCACCGCCAGCCGCTGACAACCGCTGCACCGCCAGCACCGCAGCACCACTCCCGCACCATGGCCCGTCCCGAACGCATCCGCCTGGGCGACCTGCTGATCCAGGAGGCGCTGCTCACGCCTGCCCAGCTCGATGAGGCGCTGGCCGACCAGAAGAAGACCGGCCGCAAGCTCGGCCGCATCTTCATCGACCGGCAGTGGGTCACCGAGGTGCAGATCGCCAAGGCGGTGGCACGCCAGCTGCGCGCGCCCTTCATCGACCTGAGCACCCGCAACCTGCGGCCCGAGGTGGCGCGCGCTGCTGCCCGAGACCCATGCGCGCCGGCTGCGGGCGCTGCCGATCGAGAACACGCCGGGCGCGCGCGCTGCGGGTGGCCATGGCCGACCCCACCGACCTGAACGCCTACGACGAGGTGGCGCGCCTGACCCGGCGCGAGATCGACCTGGCGGTGGTGGCCGAGAGCCACCTGCTGGCGGCGCTGGACCGCGTCTACCGCGGCGCCGACGCGATCGCCGGCCTGGCCCGCGAGCTGACCGCCGACATCGCCAACGTCGAAGACGAGATCGGCGACCTGCTGGGCCTGAGCACCGCCACCACCGAAGACGCGCCGGTGGTGCGGCTGCTGAGCACCGATGTTCGAGCAGGCGCTGCGCTCGCGCGCCTCCGACATCCACATCGAGCCGCAGGAGCGCACCTGCGGATCCGCTTTCGCATCGACGGCGTGCTGCATGTGCAGACCGAGGCCGACGCCAAGATCGCCGGCGCGGTGGCGCTGCGCCTGAAGCTGATGAGCGGGCTGGACATCAGCGAGAAGCGCCTGCCGCAGGACGGCCGCTTCCACGTCAAGCTGAAGCACGGCAGCGTGGACGTGCGCATCTGCACCCTGCCCACCCAGCATGGTGAATCGGTGGTGATGCGGCTGCTCAACCAGAGCGCCGGCCTGCTGCAGCTCGACAACCTGGGCCTGCCGGCCGACGTGGCCGACGCGGTGGCGCGCTGCCTGAAGCGGCCCAACGGCATGTTCCTGGTCACCGGCCCCACCGGCAGCGGCAAGACCACCACGCTGTACGCCGCGCTGAACGCGCTGAACGACACCGAACGCAAGATCATCACCGTCGAAGACCCGATCGAGTACCGCCTGCCCGGCCTGAACCAGGTGCAGGTGATGGACAAGATCGACCTCAGCTTCCAGCGGGTGCTGCGCGCCGCGCTGCGGCAGGACCCCGACGTGATCCTGATCGGCGAGATGCGCGACCAGACCACCGCCGAGATCGGCCTGCGCGCCGCCCTGACCGGCCACCTGGTGCTGAGCACCCTGCACACCAACGACGCGCTGAGCACGCCGCTGCGCCTGATCGACATGGGCGTGCCGCGCTACATGGTGGCGCTGTCGCTGCACCTGGTGCTGGCCCAGCGCCTGGTGCGCACGGTGTGCCTGGCCTGCAGCACGCCGCAAGACCCCGACGCCCACCACCTGCGCCTGGCTGCGCCAGGCCCTGGGTGCCGACTGCGACGCGGTGCTGGCAGCCCGGCCGCTGCGCCACGGCAGCGGCTGCGAGGCCTGCAACCACACCGGCTACAGCGGCCGCGCTGGCGTCTATGAATTCATCGAGATGACGCCAGGACCTGGTCGAAGCCATGAACGACGGCGACCCGGTGCGCTTCACCCAGGCCGGCCGGCACCAGATGGCCGGCCGCACCCTGCGCCGCGATGCCCTGCGCCTGGCCCTGGCCGGCCGCACCACGCTGGACGAGGCGGTGCGTGTGGGCAACCAGAGCGATGACTGAGGAGCACTGAGCCGTGCCACGATTTGCCTACACCGGCCATGCCGCCAGCGGTGCCGTCCATGGCGAGCTCGACGGCACCGACGCCACCGCTGTGGCCACGCTGCTGATGTCGCGCGGCGTCACGCCGCTGCAGATCGCGACCAGCGACAGCAGTGGCGGCGACAGCGCCGGCACGGCAGCCGCCAAGGACGCCAGCGCGCTGGCGCTGGTTCCAGCCGCAGGTGCAGCCGGCCGACCTGATGATGTTCTCGCGCCAGCTGCACACCCTGCTGCGCGCCGGCGTGCCGATCCTGCGGGCGCTGGCCGGGCTGCAGGATTCGGCGGTCAACCAGCGCTTCAAGCAGATGCTGGCCAATGTGCGGCACAGCCTGGAATCCGGCATCGAGCTGTCGATCTGCTTTGCCCAGCAAGGCGGCGTGTTCGACAACTTCTATGTGTCGATGGTGCGCGTGGGCGAGATGACCGGCCGCCTGGACGATGTGTTCATGCGCCTGTTCAAGCACCTGGAGTTCGAGCAGTTCATGCGCCAGCAGGTCAAGGCGGCGCTGCGCTACCCGGCCTTCGTGGTGCTGGCCATGATGGTGGCCGTCGGCGTCATCAACACCCTGGTGGTGCCGGCCTTTGCCAATGTGTTCAAGAGCTTTGGTGCCGAACTGCCGCTGGCCACCCGCATCCTGGTGGCCAGCAGCAACTTCACGCTGAACTATGGCTGGCTGCTGGCCGGCGGCGGCGTGGCCGGCTTTGTGCTGCTGCGGCGCTGGATCGCCCAGCCCAGCGGCCGCCAGACCTGGGACCGGCTGGTGCTGCGGCTGCCGCTGGCCGGGCGCATCGTGCAGAAAGCCACGCTGTCGCGCTTTGCGCGCAGTTTCTCGCTGGCGCTTGAAAAGCGGCGTGCCCATCGAGCAGGCGCTGAGCGTGGTGGCGCAGACGGTGGACAACGCCTGGATCAGCCGCAAGGTCGACGGCATGCGCGAAGCGGTGGAGCGTGGCGACACCATCTTGCGTGCTGCCGTGGCCAGCGGCGTGTTCACCCCGGTGGTGCTGCAGATGATCGCCGTGGGCGAGGAGACCGGCGCCGTCGATGAGCTGATGGAAGAGATTGCCGAGCTCTACGGCAACGACGTGCAGTACGAGCTGAAAACCCTGTCGCAGCAGATCGAACCCATCCTGATCGTCTTTCTGGGCGTGCTGGTGCTGGTGCTGGCGCTGGGCGTGTTCCTGCCGCTGTGGGATCTGGGCCGCGTCAGCCTCAAGAAATGAGCCCCACTGTCCGATATGAGTAGCAACCCCGATGCCCAGTGGCTGCGGGAGCCCCGCGTCACTTCCACCAACCGTTCACTCCAGGAGTTCTGAAATGAAATTGCGCCCCCAAGGTTTCACGATGATCGAGCTGATTGTCGTCATCGTCATCCTCGGCATCCTGGCGGCCACCGCCCTGCCCAAGTTCATCGACATGAGCAGCGACGCCAAGAGCGCTGCGCTCAAGGGCGTGGTCGGTGCTGCGGCCAGCGCCATGACCATCAACTACAGCGGCTGCGCGGTGTCGCAACATGCACCCACGGCCAACAAGTGCGTCAAGGTCGACAACTGCAACGACCTCGGCAGCATCATGCAAGGCGGCCTGCCGGGCGGCTACACCGTGGCCGACGGCCCGCTGGGCAGCGGCAACGCCGGCAGCAATGCGGTCGAAGCCAGCTGCACCGTCACCCAGACCGACGGCGGCGTGACCAGCAGCTTCACCGGCATCTCTGCCGGCAACGGGCTGTAAGCCAGCCGCTGCGCTGCGCCATGGCGAGCTGGGCGGTCATTGTGTTTGCACACTGGCGTGCCGCCCTGGCGCTGTGCCTGGCACTGTTGGCGGTACCGGCCAGCCTGGCAGCCACGCTGATCGCGAAGTACGACTTTGATGAACTCAGCTACCCGGGCGCCGCCGGCGAGTTGAAGGACAGTGCCGGCTACAGCGGTGGGCCGTTCAACGGCTCGACCCGTGGCACGCCCCTGCCCACCCCGGCCAACAACGCGCCGGCACGCAGCGGCACGGCAGGCACCTGCGGCTATGCCAATTTGCCGGGGCCGGCCAACAACGGTGGCGGCTTTGTCATCAACAACCTGCCGGTGGTCACCACCGCCGGCGCCAAGACCAGCGTGTCGTTCTGGATGTACTGGAACGGCGTCAACACGGTCATGCCGATCGGCTGGCGCACCCATGATCTGTATCTGCAGGGGGTCGGCTTCGGTTTCAACACCGGCAATGGTGATGTCTATGGCATCCCCAACGCCGGTCTTGCCAACACCTGGAAGCATGTGGTGGCGGTGTTCACCAACGGCAGCGTCGTCAACAACAAGCTCTACATCGACGGTGTGGACGTGGGTGCGCTGAGCTACCAGGTCAACACATCCTCCACCCTGGGCTCGGCGGTGGTGAACAGCTCGCTGCACATCGGTGGCTGGGGCAACAGCGGGACGGCCTACCGCTTTGGCGGCCGCATCGACCAGGTGCGGGTCTTCAACGGCGAGTTGAGGCCCGAAGAAGTGACCCGGCTCTACAACGAGACCGCCACCTGCACCGTGGCCACGCCGCACCACCTGCGCATCAGCCATGCCAGCGGCACCGGGCTGACCTGCACGCCGTCGACGGTGACGCTGACGGCCTGCGCCAATGCCGATTGCAGCGAAGCCTTCACCGGTGGCGTGACCGGCACGCTCGGCAACACCGGCGGCAGCGTGGCGTGGCCGGCGGGCACCGGCTTCAGCATGCCCGCCGGCAGCAACAGCACCACCGTCAGCCTGCAGTCCACCACCACCACAGCGGCCTTGCTGCGGGTGGCCAGCAGCAACCCCTACGCCAGCAACCCCACGGTCTGCAACTTCGGCAGCCCGACCTGCAGCTTCACGGCAGCCGATAGCGGCCTGCTGCTGAGCGTGCCCGACCATGTCAGCGAGACATCGCAGGCCATCAGCGTGTCGGCGGTCAAAAAGGCCGACAACAGCCTGGCCTGCACGCCGGCCTTTGCCAACGTCAGCCGCAGCATCAACTTCAGCTGCAGCTACAGCAACCCGGGCAGCGGCACCCGGACCGTGCGGGTGGCGGGCACGGCCGTCAACGCGGCCGGCAACGCCAACATCGCTTGCGATGCCAGCGGGCGCAGCCTGTCGCTGGCCTTCAACGCCAGCGGCACCGCCAGCACCACACTGCAATACGCCGATGTCGGCCAGCTGGCGCTGACCGGCCGCTACACCGGCAGCGCCGGCACCAGCGACACCGGCCTGGTGATGAGCGGCAGCGCCAGCTTCATCGCCGCGCCGGCCTCGTTTGCCTTCAGCGGTGTCACTGCCGGCACGATCCGCGCGGGCAATGCGTTTTCGGCCACCGTCACCGCGCGCAACAACAGCGGCGCCACCACCACCAACTTCGGCCGTGAAAGCCCGGCCGAGGCAGTGCAGCTGGGCTTCAGCCGCTACCAGCCCACCGGTGCCGGTGCCAGCGACGGCAGCTTCAGCGGCAGCCTGGGCGCCTTCAGCAGCGGCGCGGCCAGCGCCAGCAACCTGGCCTGGACGGAGGTGGGCAGCATCGACCTGCGGGCCACGCTGGCCAGCGGCAGCTACCTGGGCAGCGGCATCAGCGCCAGCGGAACCACCGGCAGCACCGGCGCGGTGGGCCGCTTCATCCCGCACCACTTCGACCTGGACGTGGCTGCGGCCTGCGGCGCCTTCAGCTATGCCGGCCAGCCCTTTGCGGTGGTGTTGCGGGCGCGCAATGCCGCCAATGCCACCACCGTCAACTACGACGGCAGCAGCAGCACCAGCCCCAACTTCGCCCGGGCCACGACCCTGTCGGATGCCAGCGCCCTGGGGGTGGGCACGCTCAGCGGCAACACCGTGGCGGCCAGCGCTTTCCGCGCCGGGGTCGGCAACGCCAGCCCGGCCTACAGCTACACCAGCAAGACCACCACCCAGCGCAGCCTGGTGCTGCGCGCCACCGACACCGACGCCACCAGTTCCAACGGCTTTGACGAGCCGCCCATGCTGCTGCGCAGCGGCCGCCTGCGCCTGTCCAACGCCTTCGGCAAGACCGGCGCCAGCCTGCAGGTGCCGGTGGTGGCCGAATACTGGGCCGGCAACACCTGGCAGCTCAACACCGGCGACAACTGCAGCAGCCTCGCCGCCGCCAGCGTGGTGCTGTCCAATCCCCGCCAGGCCAATGGCGCGGCCACCGCCGCCAGCACCAGCGCCGGTGCGCTGGCGCTCAGCGCGGGCAGCGGCAGCATCACGCTGACGGCGCCCAGCCCCGCCGGCAGCAGCCTGAGCCTGGACCTGGCGCTGAACCTGGGCAGCACCGCCAGCGACCTGTCCTGCAACAGCAGCCGCCCGGCCAGCACCGGCGCCGGCCTGCCCTGGCTGCGGGCGCAGAACGGCAGCTGCGCCGCCAGCGCCGACCGCGACCCGGCGGGTCGGGCCAGCTTTGGCATCTTCACGCCCGAAACCCGCAAGACCGTGCATGTCCGCGACATGTTCTGAGCGCCGGCCGCGCCCAGCGGGCCTGGCCCCTGCCGCAGTGCAGCGGGGCTTCACCATGGTCGAGCTGATCACCGTGCTGGTGCTGATCGGCGTGCTGGCGGTGGTGGTGATGCCGCGCCTCCATGGTGCCAACGGCCTGCACGCCACCGCCTGGCGCGACCAGCTGGGCGCGGCCGTGCTGCAGGCACGCCACACCGCCGTGGGCCACCGCCGCCTGGTCTGCCTGACGGTGGCCACCGGCGAGCTGCGCCTGGCGATGGCCAGCAGCAACCCGGCCACCGCCTGCAACACCAGCATCAACGGGCCCGACGGCGATGCGCGCTGGGCGGTGGATGCCCAGCGCCTGGCCATCAGCGCCAGCCCGGCGGCGACGCTGTACTTCCAGCCCGACGGCCGTGTCAGCCGTGACGGCGCCGGCGCCCAGGTGGCCAGCTTCACGCTGGGCATTGCCGGCGAGGCCAGCCTCAGCGTGATCGGCAGCACCGGCCATGTGCAATAAGCCGCTGCACCGGCCCGGGCGCCTGCGCCGTCTGCGCCTGCTGCGGCGCGGCTTCACCCTGCCCGAGGCCATCCTGGCGATCGTCGTCATCGGCATCGGCCTGGCCGGCGTGCTGCTGGCCTTTGGCACGGTGGCGCGCAGCAGCGCCGACCCGGTGCTGCGCCAGCAGATGCAGGCGGTGGCCGAAGGCCTGCTCGAAGAGATCTTGCTCAAGCCCTACACCGCCGAGGCCAACGCCGCAGCCAGCGGCTGCAGCCGCGACAGCTTCAACGACGTGGCCGACTACAACGGCTACAGCAGCACCGGCATCTGCAGCGTGGACGGCGTGGCGATTGCCGCGCTGGCGGCCTACCGCGTGCAGGTCAGCGTGGCCACGGCCAGCCTGGGCGGTGTGGGCGCGGCCCAGCGCATCACCGTCACGGCCAGCCATGGCAACGAGAGCCTGCAGCTGACCGGCTGGCGCACCGACTACGCGTCGCCATGACAGCGCACACCGCCCTGCGCCGCCGCACCGCAACCGGCCCGCGCCGCCAATCGGCCGGCTTCACCCTGGTGGAGATGATCGTCACCCTGGTCTTGTTCGGCCTGATGGCGGTGGCGCTGGCGTCCTTCTTCCGGCCGGCGGTCGATGCCTGGCTGGCCACCCGCAACCGCAGTGCACTGGCGGCGCAGGCCGAAAACGCCATGCGCCTGATGCTGCGCGACGTGCGGCTGGCGGTGCCCAACAGCATCCGCAGTGGCGGCAGCAACTGCTTCGAGCTGGTGCCCACCAAGGCCGGCGGCCGGCTGCGCCTGGCCAGCGACACGGTGAACGCCGGCAGCCAGGCGGTGGACCTGGCGGCGGCCACCAGCAGCTTTGACGTGCTGTCGCCGCTGGCCACCACACCGGCGGTGGGCGACTGGGTGGTGGTCGACAACCAGAACGCCGGCGATGTGTACAGCGGCGCCAACCGCAGCGCCATCACCGCCGTCAGCACCCCGGCGGCCAGCGCTGGGCCGCAGCCGGCTGGCGATCAACCCGCTGCAGTTTCCGCAGGGCTACAGCAGCGGCCACTTCGGCGTGGTCGACCAGAGCGAGCGGGCGGTGTTCTATGTCTGCAGCGGCGC
>CAWJOQ010000018.1:0-7492 GCA_963844485.1 uncultured beta proteobacterium | reverse complement strand
CAGTGCCAGCCTCAACGGCAGCGGCGACGCGCCCGGCGCGCTGTACCGCCTGAAGGGCTATGGCTTCAACGCCGCCGCACCCGGCAGCTGCCCCGCCACCACCGGCGCCGACCTGGTGGCCACCGGCCTGCGCAGCTGCCGCTTCTTGTACAACGCCAACCAGGGCGCCACCCAGCAAAGTGGCTACATCAGCCTGCAGCTGGAATTCACCCGCAACAACGAAACCACCAGCCTGGTGACCGGGGCCCACGTGGCCAACGTGCCATGAGCCGGCCGCTGCCGCCCCCCGCACGCGGCCTGGGCGCCGTGGCCGTGATCCTGGTGCTGGTGCTGCTGGCCAGCCTGGCGGCGGCCATGCTGCGCCTGGGCCAGCAGATGCAGGGCCAGACCAGCCAGAGCCTGCAAGGTGCGCAGGCCAATGCCGCCGCCCGCGCCGGGCTGGACTGGGGCCTGTACCAGGCGCTCAAGGGCAGCTGGAGCAGCTGCAGCAATACCAGCCAGACGCTGGACCTGGCCGCCGATGGCGGCGGCATGCGCGTCACCGTCAGCTGCGATTCGCGCCTGTTCAATGAAGGCGAATCCGCCCCCGGCACGCCCGCCACGGTGCGGGTGTTCACCATCGATGCGGTGGCCTGCAACAGCCGCAGCAGCAGCACCGCCTGCCCCGACGCCGGCGCGGTGGCAGCAGCAGGCTATGTGGAGCGCCGACGCCAGGTGCAGGCGGTGAACTAGGCGTGTGGACGGCCGCACCAAGTGCCGTTTGACTCAACTGTTGTATGACGCTGTAATCCATGGGATTTGCCGTGGAGGGGTCGACGATGTCTGCTGTGCTCACAGTGCGCCTGAGTGATGACGAAGCGTCGGCACTGGACCGCCTGGTGCAGGCCACCGGCAAGAGCCGAAGCGACCTGGTGCGTGACGCGCTGCGCGCGCAGTCCATGCGCGAAACGCTGCGCCTGCTGCATGAGGACCTGGCACCGCAGGCCCGCGCGGCAGGCTGGCTGACCGAAGACGACATCCTGGGCAGCAGCCGCTAAGACGCGCAGCAGCGATGCGGGTGTTTTTCGACACCAATGTCTGGCTGTCGGCCATCGTGTTCCCCGGCTTGTGTGCCGAATTGCTGCTGGCCCTGGACGGTCGCGGCCATGCCCTGCTGACCAGCGCGCTGGTGCGCGCCGAAACCCATGCGGTGCTGCAGCGCAAGTTTGCCCGCCATGCGGCAGCAGTCGAGCGCTTCGACGCGCTGTGGGCCAGCGCCACCTGCGTGGCCGATGTGTCCGAGCCCGCCGATGACGCCGACGCACGCCTGGTGGCGGCAGCGCAGGCCGCCGCTGCGCAGCTTTTCGTGACAGGCGACCAACGGGTGCTGGGCTGGGGCGCGACCGCTGCCATGCGCATCGCGTCGCCGCGCCAGGCATGGGCGCTGTTGGTCACGCCGCACACCTGAGCGGCTGAGCGGCTGAGACAGGCGCATGGGCGCCCACCCTGGCCTGAGCCCCGCACAATCCGCCCATGCCGCCGCGCCGCTGGATCGCCCACCTCGACATGGACGCCTTCTATGCCTCGGTGGAACTGCTGCGCTACCCCGAGCTGCAAGGCCAGCCGGTGGTGATTGGCGGCGGCCGGCGCCACCAGCCGGTGCAGCTGGCCGACGGCACGCGGCAGTTCAGCCACCCTGGCCGGCTACGCCGGGCGCGGCGTGATCACCACCGCCACCTACCCGGCGCGTGACCTGGGCGTGCACAGCGGCATGGGGCTGATGAAGGCGGCGCTGCGGGCACCGCAGGCCGTGCTGCTGCCCACCGACTTCGAGCAGTACCGGGCCTATTCACGCCGCTTCAAGGCGGCGGTGGCCGAGCTGGCGCCGCTGATCGAAGACCGCGGCATCGACGAGATCTACATCGACCTGAGCGACCTGCCCGGCGCCGGCGAATCGGTGGCCCACGACCCGCACGGCGGCGTGCGCGCGATTGCGCTGGACCTGAAGAACAATGTGCGCCGCGCCACCGGCCTGAGCTGCAGCATCGGCGTGACGCCGAACAAGCTGCTGAGCAAGATCGCCAGCGACCTGGACAAGCCCGACGGCCTGAGCCTGCTGACCCATGCCGACATTCCGCAGCGCATCTGGCCGCTGCCGGCCCGCCGCATCAACGGCATCGGCCCCAAGGCCGGCGCCAAGCTGGCGGCGCTGGGCATCGACACCATCGGCCAGATCGCCGCGCAACCGCGGGCCTGGCTGGTGCAGCACTTCGGCAGCCACTACGGCCACTGGCTGCACGAGGCCAGCCACGGCGTGGACGAGCGCCCGCTGGTGACCCACAGCGCGCCGGTCAGCATGAGCCGCGAGACCACCTTTGAGCGTGACCTGCATGCGCGGCGCGACAAGGCCGAGCTGGGCGGCATCTTCACCCGGCTGGCCGAGCAGGTGGCAGCCGACCTGCAGCGCAAGGGCTACACCGGCCGCACCATCGGCATCAAGCTGCGCTTCGAGGACTTCAAGACCGTCACGCGCGACATGACGCTGGACCTGCCCACCGCCGAAGCCGCCACCATCCGCCTGGCCGCCGGCCTGTGCCTGAAGCGGGTGGACCTGGCGCGGCGCATCCGGCTGCTGGGCGTGCGGGTGGGCATGCTGCAGCGCGCACCCGGCCTGGGCTGACGCGCCGCCGCAGCGCCGGGCACAGCGCGGCCGGCAGCGGCCAGCTTCAGGCGCCGGAGGCGCCAGCCAGGCGGGCGTTCTGCGGAAACAGCGCGCGCCGGGTCTCGTCATCCACCTCGGTCTTGAAGGCGTGGCGGGTCTTCAGCGCCTCGGCGCGCTGCGCTGCAGGCCGGGCATTGACGGCGTCGAGCAGGCGTTTGACATTGGGCAGCCGGGCCCAGGGGTCACCGCCCAGCACATAGGCAGCCACGCGGGCCCAGCCCCAGACTGCCATGTCGACGATGGTGTAGCTGTCGCCCAGCATCCAGGTGCGGCCGGCCAGGCGCTGCTCGATCAGCTCCCAATGGCGCCAGGCCTCGAAGTCATAACGGTTGAGCGCATAGGCCTTGGGCTCTGGCGCCACATGCCTGAAATGCACCGCCTGGCCTGAATAAGGGCCGATGCCGGTGGCCACGAACATCAGCCAGGAATGCATGGCCGCACGCGCCGCCGGTGTGTTCTCGGGCAAGAACTGGCCGGTCTTTTCTGCCAGGTACAGCAAGATGGCATTGCTGTCGAAGACCACCGCGTCGCCGTCGACCAGCGCCGGCGTCTTGCCGTTGGGGTTGATGGCCAGGAACGCCGGGGCGTGCTGCTCGCCACGGCGGGTGTCCACCGGCACCATCTCGTAGGGCAGGCCGGCTTCTTCCAGGAACAGCGCCACCTTCAGCGGGTTGGGCGAGGGGTGGTGGTAGAACTTGATCATCGAAGGCTCCTCAGGGGTTGACAGCAAGATGTTCGCCGCGGGCTGGGTAGTCCTTGGCGATGGCGAAATCCAGCGCGGCCAGCAGCTCGTCGAAATGCGGGCGCGCAAACGGCATGGTCTGCACCGCAGCGTAGTACAGCGTGCCGTCGGGCCGGACCAGAAACACGCCAGGTTCGGCAAACAGCGCCGGCTCGTCGAGGCCGGTCGAGGTCTTGCCCAGCGAGCTGCTGATGTACAGGCCGAACGCCCGGGCCATTGCCAGCGGCAGGTCGTAGCCGATGCGCAGCTCGGGCACAGCGACCTTCTCCGCCATGGCTGCGGCGCGCTCGCGGGTGTCGGACGACAGCGCCAGCACCTGCACACCACGCTGCACGAAGTCGGGCAACAGGCGACCGAGCTCGCGCAGGTACTTCAGGCAGATCGGGCAGTGCAGGCCGCGGTAGACGACCAGCAGGGTGAAGCGCGGCGCGGCGTCGGCCGACAGCACAAAGTCGCCGTGGGCCAGGGTCGGCAGGCGCAGGTCGGGCACGGCTTGGCGGGGCAGGAGCATGGGGTGGTCCTCTGGATGGCTGCGGGGTGTGGGCGGGCTCGCAATAGCCGCCACGGTGTGCAGACTGTAGGGCCGGCGCAGAGACAGATGGCCACCATTCGTCTCAAGAACTAGACTCAGCGTCCCATGGCCGACCGTTTGACCAGCCTGTTGCAGCGCTTTGAGCTGCGCGCCCGTGTCTTCCACAGCGGCGCGCTGCGCGGCGCCACCAGCTTTTCCGCCACCGACGGCGCCGGGCATTTGCACCTGGTGCGGCGCGGCCACGCCAGCTTCAGCGACCGGCAGGGCCAGCGCCGGGCCATCACCGGGCCGGCCGCGGTGTTTTATCCGCGCGGCTTCGGGCACCAGGTCGAGGCCGATGCGCAGCAGGGTGCCGAGCTGGTCAGCGCCGCCATCACCTTTGGTGTGGGCGACGAGAACCCGCTGTTGCGCGGCCTGCCCGACCTGCTGATGGCGCCGCTGGACCAGGCGCCCGGGCTCGACACCACCACGGCCCTGCTGTTTGCAGAAGCCTTTGGCCAGCGCTGCGGGCATGCCGCCGTGATCGACCGGCTGACCGAGATCGCGGTGGTGCAGTTGCTGCGTTTGGCCATCGGCCAGCAAATCGTCGACGGCGGGCTGCTGGCCGGCCTGGCCGATGCCCGCCTGGCGCTGGCGCTGAACGCCATGCATGCGCAGCCTGCGCAGGCCTGGACATTGGACAGCTTGGCCAGAACGGCCGGCATGTCGCGGTCGCGGTTCGCGGCCCACTTCAGCACGGTGGTCGGCCTGCCGGCCGGCGAATACCTGACCCAGTGGCGGCTGAACCTGGCGAAGTCCCTGCTGCGGCGGGGCCGCCCGGTCAAGCTGGTGGCAACCGAGGTGGGCTATGCCGGCGCCGCGACTTTTGCGCGCGCTTTTGTCCAGACGGTGGGCCTGTCGCCCGCCGCCTGGACTCGGCAACAACGCCGGGCCGTGGCCGGCGGGGCGATCAGGGGCGGTTTAGGGGCTGCGCAGGGTCAGCACGCGCCGCCTCACCAAGTGGCGCCGCCACCTTGCAGCGTGCGCAGGGCCAGCAAAAAGGTGGCGGCGTTCCAGCTCTGGCCGGCCATGCCCATGGGCTGCAGGCTGTCGCCGTGGAACCACTCGGTGAAGCGCCAGTCGTCCAGCGCGTTGACCTGCGCCAGTTGCGCCAGCGCCTGCCAGGCCTGGTCGCTGTGCCCCAGCTGCGCCAGCGCCAGCACCCAGAAGCCGCCGACAAACGGCCAGATGCCACCGTTGTGGTACTGGTGCGGGTGGTTCTGGCGGTGGCGGGCCATGTAGGGCCGCCAGGATTCATGCTGGCGCGACAGCGGCTGCAGCGTCACCCGCACCGGGTAGGGCACGGCCGCCTGGGCGCCGTGCAGGGTCTTGAGGATGCGCTGACCCATCGACCCACTGGTCGCGCCACACAGGATGGCAAGCAGATTGCCGAAGACATCGCCTTCATGGCCGGCGGCGGCCAGGTTGACGAAGCTGAGGTACAGCCCCGCCTCGCTGCGGCCGCGGCGGGCGTAATGCTGCAGCAGCCTGGCGCGGTGGTAGGCCGGCAGGTCGCGCTGGGTGGGGTGGAACAGGTGGTTGAAGTGGTGCAGCGTGACATCGGCGTGCGCCAGGCCGAAGCGGCGCTTGACCTCCAGCCACAGCGCGTTGCTGTAGAGCACATAGCCCGAGCGCGGCATGATGTCGGCCCAGTCGCTGGCCTCGTTCTGCTGCACCAGGCGGAAGGCCTGGTGCTCTTGCGCCAGCAGCCATTGCAAGGCCAGCGCCACCTCGGCCTGCCAGCGTGTGGGCCCGACGTCGCCATGGTGGCGCACATGGTCGCAGGCGATCAGCCACCACAGCGTGGCGTCGATGCAGCCCAGGTACCAGAAATCGGCGTCACCACCGGCCGGGTCGACGTACTTCGGGATCTGGCCGTTGGCCGCCTGCAGCGCGGCCAGCGCGTCCAGGCTGGCCACGGCACCCTGCTCCAGCGCAGCCACACCGCTGCCGCACATCGCCAGCACGCAGATGGCCGCATCGCGGCCGAAGATGCGGGTGTAGCGCCGCGCCACCGCCTCGGGTGTGGGGCGCGCCGCCAGGATGCCGTGCGGTGTCAGGTTGTGCTGCAGCAGCTGCAGCGACGCTGCAGCGCAGGCGTCGATGCAGGCCCGGTCGGCGGCCGACAGCGGCGTCATGTGCTGGTGCCAGGGCTGGTGTCAGGGCCGGCGCCAGCGCTGACCGACGCCGCCAGCGCCGCCACCGGAAAGTCGGCCAGCACTTGCGCCAGCGCCCAGGCGCCGCTGGCGTCCGGCGCCTGCTGGCCACCGCCAATGGCGTCGACAAAACCGCCCGCAGGCAGGGCCGTGCCGGCGGGCCACAGCACCCGGGTGTTGCCCCAGACCGCGCCGATGGGCAGCTGGCCGGGCTGCAGGCCCAGCGACGCAAACAGCCGGGTGGCGATGACCACCAAGGCGCCCGGGCCGCTGCGGCGCACAAAGGCAATCACATGGTGGGCGCGGTCGCCGGTCACTTCCAGCGGCGTGTAGTCGGCGGTCTGCAACATGGCGGCATGGCTGGCGCGCCACTGTAGCGCGCGCCAGATGGCCCAGAGCTTGGCGCGGCCGTCACTGGCCTGGGCCAGCAAGGCCTGCAAGGCGGCACCGCGTTCAGGCTGGTCGGCCAGGCCATGCAGACCTGCCAGCAGCGCGCGGCGGTGCTGAAAGTCCACCGGTCGGCGGTTGTCGGGGTCGACCATCGACAGGTCGACCAGCTCGCAGCCCTGGTAAAAATCAGGCACGCCGGGCGACAAGGTCTTGACCAGCGCCATGGTGATGCTGTTGAAGGCGCCATGCCAGGCAAAGGTGGCCGCCGTGGCCTGCAGGTCGTCGAGGAACAGCGGGTTGTCGCGCCGGGTCAGCACCATGAATTCTCAGGCACCATTGAGAAAAAATCCAAGGAAATTTTTGATTACCAGGGGATCGCCGCGCATATACAAGTGACGGGATCCCAGGTGAAATGCACGCCGGTGCAATACGGTGGAGGTTGAAATTGCGTAGGCTGGGCGCTTCTGGGTTGAGAAGTAGGGTCCTCTCACGGGCAGAGTTACGGCTCGAACCATGAGGCCAGTACTCCTATAATAGAATTTCCGTATATCCCACTCAATATTGCAAACGAAATCCGAAGGTTTCAAGATTGTAGTAAATAAATTTCGTCTGAAGAGTATTCAGTTACGCTCAATAAGTAAATTCGATTAATCGAGGGGTGATTCCGGTCAGGTCGACCAGACCGTCTGTGAAGCGAAAATGCTGGCGACCAATTACAACGGCAGGCACAGGCGCTGCGGTATGCCGGCGGGTGGAAAGGTCTTCCATATTCCCGTGATCGGAGGTAATCAGGATCAGGTCTTCGGCGGTGTTCCAGGCACTTACCAGGCCTTCCAGGACGTCGTCGAATGCCTCCATTTGGTTGATAGCCCATTGCATATCCTGCTTGTGTCCGGCGTAATCGCTGGCCCAATATTCGAACAGTGAAAAAT
>CAWJOQ010000017.1:0-53566 GCA_963844485.1 uncultured beta proteobacterium | reverse complement strand
CGGCTGTCCACCGCAAAGCGGCCGGCATCGATCTGCACCGTCCCGGTGTTGTGGAAGCCGTAGCTGGCCAGGGTGGTGCCCAGGCCGTTGCGCACATAGGTGCCGGCGTTGTTGACCTGGCCGCCGTCGTAGCCGATCTGCTTGGTGCCGGCGGCGGCTGCGGCGCCGGCGTCGGTGAAGGTGGTGCCGGCGGCGATGTTGAGCTGGCTGACCCGGTAGGGGTCGTTGGACGCATTGCCGGCATAGGCTTGGCCGACCTCGATGCGGCCGTTGCCGGCAGTCCAGCTGGCGTCGCCGTTGAGGTTGAGCACCTGGCCGTGGCGCAGGGTGGTCACGTTGGCGCCAGCAAAGCTGGCTGCTGCCGCTGACGTTGAGCGTGTGTTCGGTGCTGTCACCGCGGCCCAGCACGCCGCCCACAAAGCTGGCGCTGCCGGTGTTGAGCACGCCGCTGCCGCCCAGGTAGCCGCTGGTGATGGCCAGGCTGGCGATGCTGTGGCTGCCGACCTGGCGCAATTCGGCATTGCTGCCGGTGATCTCCCAGACGCCATTGATGCTGGCGGCGGCGGCCACATCGGCCAGGCCGCTGCTCAGCAGCACCCGGCCGCTGTTGTTGATGCTGCCGGCGGTGATGGCGGCGTCGCCCAGCAGCAGCGTGGCGCCGGCTGGCCACGCTGATCTGGCCGCTGGACTGGCTGCGCAGGCTGCCGTTGCCGGTCAGGCCGAAGGTGCCGGCGTTGACCTGCACGCTGCCGGTGTTGTTGAAGCCGTAGCTGGCCAGGGTGGTGCCCAGGCCGTTGCGCACATAGGTGCCGGCGTTGTTGACCTGGCCGCCGTCGTAGCCGATCTGCTTGGTGCCGGCGGCGGCTGCGGCGCCGGCGTCGGTGAAGGTGGTGCCGGCGGCGATGTTGAGCTGGCTGACCCGGTAGGGGTCGTTGGACGCATTGCCGGCATAGGCCTGGCCGACCTCGATGCGGCCGTTGCCGGCAGTCCAGCTGGCGTTGCCGTTGAGGTTGAGCACCTGGCCGTGGCGCAGGGTGGTCACGTTGGCGCCAGCAAAGCTGGTGCTGCCGCTGACGTTGAGCGTGCTGTTCGGTGCTGTCACCGCGGCCCAGCACGCCGCCCACGAAGCTGGCGCTGCCGGTGTTGAGCACGCCGCTGCCACCCAGGTAGCCGCTGGTGATGGCCAGGCTGGCGATGCTGTGGCTGCCGACCTGGCGCAATTCGGCATTGCTGCCGGTGATCTCCCAGACGCCATTGATGTTGGCGGCGGCGGCCACATCGGCCAGGCCGCTGCTCAGCAGCACCCGGCCGCTGTTGTTGATGCTGCCGGCAGTGATGGCGGCGTCGCCCAGCAGCAGCGTGGCGCCGCTGGCCACGCTGATCTGGCCGCTGGACTGGCTGCGCAGGCTGCCGTTGCCGGTCAGGCCGAACGTGCCGGCGTTGACCTGCACGCTGCCGGTGTTGTTGAAGCCGTAGCTGGCCAGGGTGGTGCCCAGGCCGTTGCGCACATAGGTGCCGGCGTTGTTGACCTGGCCGCCGTCGTAGCCGATCTGCTTGGTGCCGGCGGCGGCTGCGGCGCCGGCGTCGGTGAAGGTGGTGCCGGCGGCGATGTTGAGCTGGCTGACCCGGTAGGGGTCGTTGGACGCATTGCCGGCATAGGCCTGGCCGACCTCGATGCGGCCGTTGCCGGCAGTCCAGCTGGCGTTGCCGTTGAGGTTGAGCACCTGGCCGTGGCGCAGGGTGGTCACGTTGGCGCCGGCAAAGCTGGCTGCTGCCGCTGACGTTGAGCGTGTGTTCGGTGCTGTCACCGCGGCCCAGCACGCCGCCCACAAAGCTGGCGCTGCCGGTGTTGAGCACGCCGCTGCCACCCAGGTAGCCGGTGGTGATGGCCAGGCTGGCGATGCTGTGGCTGCCGACCTGGCGCAGTTCGGCATTGCTGCCGGTGATCTCCCAGACGCCATTGATGCTGGCGGCGGCGGCCACATCGGCCAGGCCGCTGCTCAGCAGCACCCGGCCGCTGTTGTTGATGCTGCCGGCAGTGATGGCGGCGTCGCCCAGCAGCAGCGTGGCGCCGCTGGCCACGCTGATCTGGCCACTGGACTGGCTGCGCAGGCTGCCGTTGCCGGTCAGGCCGAACGTGCCGGCGTTGACCTGCACGCTGCCGGTGTTGTTGAAGCCGTAGCTGGCCAGGGTGGTGCCCAGGCCGTTGCGCACATAGGTGCCGGCGTTGTTGACCTGGCCGCCGTCGTAGCCGATCTGCTTGGTGCCGGCGGCGGCTGCGGCGCCAGCGTCGGTGAAGGTGGTGCCGGCGGCGATGTTGAGCTGGCTGACCCGGTAGGGGTCGTTGGACGCATTGCCGGCATAGGCCTGGCCGACCTCGATGCGGCCGTTGCCGGCAGTCCAGCTGGCGTTGCCGTTGAGGTTGAGCACCTGGCCATGGCGCAGGGTGGTCACGTTGGCGCCAGCAAAGCTTGTGCTGCCGCTGATGTTGAGCGTGCCGCCGGTGCTGTCGGCACGCCCCAGCACGGCACTGGCAAAGCTGGCGGCGCCAGCATTCAAGACACCGCTGCCACCCAGATAGCCCTGGCTGATGGTCAGCGCGCTGACGCTGCGGGTGTCGGTCAGCACGACCTCGTGGTTGCCATTGTTCAGCGTGGCCGTGTCGCCAGCGCCTGGCACACCCAGCAGCGACCAGCGCGCGGCATCGCCCCAGTTGCCTGCGGTGTTGCCCATCCACACATAGTCCAGCGCGGCGGCCGGGCTGGCCAGGCCTGCGGCCAGCAGGGCGGTGGCCAGCGGCCGCAAGCCGCGCAAGCCGTGCAAGATGCGGCGGGCAGACGGGATACGGCGTTGCGGTGTGGTCATGGTCGTGCCTTTCTGTTGGTGGTCCCTGAGCAAGTGCTGGATCGGCTGCAGCGTCGCCCGCAGCGCCAATCTCTAACCCGCAGTGTGCGCAGCCAGCGCTGCGCTGTCGTTACCTGAATGGGCAAGCCTGGTGCGGCTGGGGCGTGTCGCCCCCGCAGTCAGGGGGGTGGTTTGCCCGCAGGCTGCTGGCGCCTGGTGCAGCAACTGGGGCATCGGGTGTTGCCACGCCCACCATGGCCACGCTGCGCAGCAACAAGGACACCAGCTGTGCCTGGCGCTGGGTGCCGGTCTTGGTCAAGACCTTCTTGACATGGGCCAGCACGGTGTTGGTCTGCACGCCCAGCGACAAGGCAATGCTGCTGGTGCTGTGGCCCAGGGCCAGGGCAGCCGCCACCGCTGCTTCGCTGGCCGTCAGCTTGAACATCGCCTGCACCAGCCGTGTGTCGGGCAGTTCAGTGTCGGGGTCGCGCAGGTGGATGTGCCAGCCGCTGTCGGGGTCGTCGGGCAGGCGGCGTTCGCACAGCAAGGTCAGAGGCAGCCGCTGGGCACGCACCAAGGCCAGCGGGCAGCGGCCGTGCGCGCGGGCGGCTGCCAGCGCCTGCTCCAGCCGCGCCGGCTGTTGCGTGGCGCGCAGGCGCTGGCCCTGTAGCTGCAGCACTTCGGCATTGGCGCTCAGCAGCGCATGGCCGCCAGCACTGGCATCCAGCAGCCGGGCCTCGGCGTCCAGGATCAAACAGGCTGGCACAGCCGCCAGTGCCGCCACGCAGGCAGCTTGCTGCCCGGGAATGGGGGCGGCTGAGGCTGCGGGCTGGAGTTTGGGCCGCGGTGCATGCATGCAACGCAGTACAACAGCAGGCCGTTATGGCGGCGTTATGCCGCAGCGCATGGCCAGCGCTGCGCGCCCTCAGTTCAGCACGTCGGGCCGGCCGGGGTCGCCTTCCGGTGTGGCCGCTGCGATCACCAAGCCCCAATCCGCGGCGACCAGGGCCTGCTCCATCAGGCGCATCAAGGCAGTGGCCAGGTCAGCGCTGAGCTGCATGGCCAGCCGGCGACCGCCACCTTCCCGCAATTGCAGCTTCAGGCCCTGGCCGTTGTCGCCCGGGCCCAGGTCGATGGCCTCGGGCAGCAGTGGATCGGCGCCCAGCGGCTGGGCGGTGGCCCGGTCGTCGAAGGGCTCGGCAAAGCTGGCGCCGGCCAGTGGCCGGTCCCGCACCGCCTGCGCCAGCATGGCCTGTGCCTCGGGCAGCACGGTGGCATGCGGCAGCGTCTGCACGATGCCGGCATGCGTGACCAGCTTCGACAGCGGCGGCCACAGCATACGCACCATGCGGCGGGTCAGCCACACGGCGTACAGATCACCGCTGGAGGTGCGCAGTTGCCACAGCAGCCGGTCGGCCGCAGGCTGGTAACGCAATTGCATCTGGTGGATGTTCACGCCTGCATTCTAGGAACGTGGCGGCCGGTCCTGGCAAGGCCTGGCGCCATGGCGCGCCAAATCGGGTTGGTTTGGTGGCGCCGCGCGTGGGTCTGGCGCGCATGCCGCGCGCTGGCAGCGGCCTCCAGTACAGTGGGTGTGTGCACTTGACGCGTCATTCGGCCGGCTGACCGCCGCGCCAGGCCCACCCCCATGCCGTCTGCTCCCCTTGGCGCCGCACCCGCATCCAGCACCGGCCTGTTGTGCCTGCTGGGCACCCCGCGGCTGCAGCCGACCGGCGCTGCAGCCCTGCTGCTGGGCCCGCGTGACGCCGCACTGCTGGCCCTGGTGGTGCTGGACGGGCCCGTGGCGCGGGCCACGCTGGCCGGCTGGATGTGGCCTGACCTGGCGCCTGCACAGGCGCTGAACAACCTGCGCCAACGCCTGTTCCAGCTGCGCAAGCAGGCTGGCGGCGTGCTGTTGCAGGACGGCGACAGCCTGGCCCTGGCGCCAGGCTGGCAACATGATCTGGCGCCCCAGCCGCTGCAGTGGCGCGCGGGCCATGCCCTGCCGCAGTTGCTGGGTGGTGTCGACCTGGCGGCCTGGCCGCTGCTGGCAGAGCGCATCGACGCACAACGCAAGCGCTGGCGGCGGGCCTGGCAAGACGCCATGGTCGGCCAGGCCGAGCAACTGGAATCGGCCGACCGGCTGGCCCAAGCGCAGGCGCTGGCTGCAGCGGTGGTGCAGGCCGATCCCACCAGCGAACATGCCCACCGCCGGCTGATGCGGCTGCACTATCTGCGTGGTGACAACGCTGCTGCGCTGGCCGCCTATGCCGCCTGCCAGCACTTGCTGCAGCAGCACCTGGACACCACGCCCGGTGCAGAGACGCGGGCACTGCGTGACCTGGTGGCCGCTGGTGCGGCGCTGGCCAGGCCGGCGCTGGTGTCGGCAGCGCACCAGCCACCCGGGCCGCAGGCGCAGTCCCAGCCCCAGTCAGACCCCCAGGCGCCAGCGTCAGCGGCCATGCGACCATCCGCAGCGGCATTTTCTGCGCTACCACCACCGGTGGCTGCGGCATCTTCACCGTCATGGCCAGCGCAGGCGGCTGTGCCCGAGCAGGCCGCTGACCCGCTGCAGGCGCTGCAGGTGTCCTTGCCGCAGCAGCGTGCGCTGCTGCGGCGTCCGCCGGTGTTGGCGGGCCGGGATGCTGCCTGGCAGGCCATGGCGGCTGCCTGGCATGCCGGCCAGCCGATCTTGCTGCAAGGCCCGGCCGGTGTCGGCAAGAGCCGTCTGGCCGAGGATTTCGCCCGCGCCCAGGGCCCTGTGCAGGTGTGGCGGGTGCAGCGCACGCCGGGCGTGCAGCCCTGGTCGGCGCTGGTCGATTGGCTGGGCGCGCTGCAGCCTTTGCTGCCAGCGCCGCCGGCCTGGGCGCTGCCGGTGCTGGCGCATCTGCTGCCCCAACTGCTGCCCCAACTGCCGCCGCAATCTGTGCCGGACGCGCCGCCGCACACGCGGTCGTCCATGGGCCAACCCGTCGACGCGCCAGCACCGCAGCTGTTGCAGCAGGCGGTGTTGGCCTGGCTGGCGGCGTGGCCGCAGGCGGGCCTGGGGGCGCTGCTGATCGACGACTGGCCTGCGATCGATGCTGCGTCGCTGCAGGTGCTGGTGGCCTGGTTGCGGCAGGACACCGCACCGCCCGCCCGGCTGCTGCTGGTGCAGACGACTGGCACCGCGGACCCGCCACCGCCGGCCACTGCCGGCCCACCCTGGTGGTTGCGAGGCGCCGACGGTGAGCCCTTGCAACTGGTGCTGTCGCCGCTGTCGCAGCCTGCCATGGCCGATCTGCTGGCCGACCTGGCGGCGGCGCAGGCCCTGCCCGGTGTCGCCGAGGCCCAGCTGCCGCTGCTGGCGCAGCGCCTGCACCAGGCCAGCGGCGGCTTGCCTGGCGCGGCGCTGGCTTTGCTGCGCAGCGTGCCGGCCGCCGCCTGGTGCGCCAGCACGCGCTGGGTCGCGCATGCTGCACCGCCTGGCGGCCTTGCTGCGTCGGCGGCCCGATCCGACGGCCCGGCAACGGCTGCATCCCATGCAGATGGCCTTGCCGCCGCCAGGCAATCGGCACTGGCGGCCGTGCTGGCCTCCCGCATGGCGGCCCTGCCGCCGCCGGCGCTGCGCCTGCTGCGGCTGGCGGCGCTGGCCGCTGCGCAATTTGACGTGCCGCTGGCCGCCGCCGTGCTGGGCGTGCATGCGCTCGATCTCAGTGACCACTGGCTGCTGCTGCGTGAGACCCATTGGCTGGACAGCGATGGCCTGCTGCCCGAGCCGCTGCGCGACGCGGTGGCGGCCGGCGTGCCAGCGGCCATCCGCCAGGTGCTGCATGCCCAGCTGGCGCAGGCCCTGACGTCCGATGGTGCTGCGCCCGAGCACTGCTGGCGCCATTGGGCCGCTGCACAGCGCTGGCCTGAGGCCGCTGCTGCGGCTGCGGACACCGCCCGCCAGGCCAAGGCCGCCCACATGCCGCGCGCTGCGCTGGCCGCCTGGGACGCCGCTGGCCAGGCCTGCGATGCTGCCGGCGACACCACCGGCGCCTGGCAGGCCCGGCTGGGGGCGGTGTGGCCGGCCATGTCGGTGGAGCCGGCGGCGCAGGTGCTGCAGCGCACGGCGCAGCTGCACGCCACGGCGGCCGACGGACCGCAGCGCATCAGCGCCCTGCTGGCACGCTGCCGGGTGGCGTTGAACATGTCCGACAGCGCCCTGGCGCTGGCCCCGGCCGAAGCAGCATTGGCGCTGGCCACCGCCACAGGCGACAGCGCCAGCGCACTGCATGCCCGTGGCTGGCTGTGGCTGGCGCGGGCCATGGACGGCGCCATCCAGCCTGCGCTGGTCCAGCTGCAGGCCTGCGCCCAGGCTGTGCTGGGCCTGCCCGACCCGATCGCCCACCTGCGCCTGCGCCTGGATGTGCTGGGCGCGCTGGGCTATGTGCAGCACATGGCGGGGGCTTACCAGGCGGCAGTGGCCTCTTTCAGTGTGGCTGCCGACTGCGCCGAGCAACTGGGCGAACTGGGTGATGCGCTGGAGCAGTGGCTCAATCTGTCGCTGTGTGCCAGTGCGGTGGGGGATCGACCCCGTGCCCTGCAGGCCGGTGACCGGGCACTGGTGCTGTGGCGCCGCCAGGGTGAGCCGGCAGGCGGTGCTGTGCCCAGCCTGCAGCTGGAATTGGGCCAGCTGCAAATGGCGCAAGGCCAGTTCAGCAGCGGCTTGCCCTTGCTGGAGCAGGCGCTGGCCTATTTCCGCCACCAGCCCGGCAGCACCTGGCAGGTGATCGCCGAGCACCGCCTGGCCAACGCCTGGCTGGCGCTGGGCCAGCCCGCGCGGGCGCGCCAGGCACTCGGCCCCTTGCCCGATGACGCCAGCGCCGGCGGGCGCATCGCGCGGGCGATGGTGCTGGCCCGGCTGGCGCAATTGGCTGGCCAGCCCGCCCTGGGCCTGCTGCAAGACGCGCTGCAGCAGCATGGTGACGCGCTGGAGGTCATGGACCGGCGCTCACTGCAGCTGCAGCTGGCGGGCACCGAGGCACCGGCTGCGGCGCTGCTGCGCTGCGACGCTCTGCTGCACAGCCTGGGCGGCCATCCTGCGGCGGCGGGTGGTGGCCCGGCGGCTGCGACCAGCGCAGACCAGGGAACCGCCGCCACCGCCACCGCCACCGCCACCGCCGATGTTGCAGATGCTGGGATGACGGCCAACCGGCCCGCGCTGGTGCATGCGCTGGCCCGGCGCGCCGACGCGCTGCGCCAGCTTGGCCGCACTGGCGAGGCTGTGGCCGATGCCGGCCTGGCCTGGCAGCTGTCGGCACTGGCGCCGCCGCTGGGCCTGGGCCACTTGCAGCTGTGCCACCTGGTCGCCCAGGCCGCGGCGCAGGCCGATGACCTGGCGTTGCTGCGGCAGGTCTCGCGGTCGGCGCTGGACTGGCTGGGCCGGGCACTGCCTTATGTCCTGCCGGCCTGGCGCCACGGCTTCTTGCACCAGCATCCGGTCCACCGGGCCTTGCTGGCCTTGCTCGCCGCCCACGGCCATGCGCTGCCGCTGGCCGATGCACAGGCCGTGGCCGCCGTTTGATCTGGCGCAAATGGCGGTCCATCTGGCACCGCCGGCCACGCGCTGCGGCTTGAATCCGCGCTGCCGGGCCCCATGTTTGTTCGCATACGGAGGACATCCACCATGCGTCTCGACAAGCTCACCACCGCGTTCCAGCAAGCCCTGGCCGAAGCCCAATCACTGGCCGTGGCCCGCGACAACCCCTACATCGAGCCCAGCCACCTGCTGGCGGCCATGCTGGCCCAGCCAGATGGCCCCAAGGCCTTGCTCGACCGCGCCGGCGCCAACACGGCGGCCCTGAAGCAGGCCATGGACGTGGCCACCAACGCCCTGCCCGGCGTGCAGGGCGGTGGGCAGGTGCAAGCCGGGCGTGACCTGGTGCAGCTGCTGCAGCAGGCCGACAAGGAAGCCACCCAGCGTGGTGACCAGTTCATCGCCAGCGAGATGTTCCTGCTGGCCCTGGCCGACAGCAAGAGCGACATCGGCGGCATCGTGCGCGGCCACGGCCTGAACCGCAAAGCGCTGGAAGCCGCCATCACGGCGGTGCGCGGCGGCCAGACCGTGGATTCGGCCGACAGCGAAGGCCAGCGCGAGGCACTGAAGAAATACACGCTCGACCTGACCGAGCGCGCCCGCCAGGGCAAGCTCGACCCGGTGATCGGCCGCGACGACGAGATCCGCCGCGCCATCCAGGTGCTGCAGCGCCGCAGCAAGAACAACCCGGTGCTGATCGGCGAGCCAGGTGTCGGCAAGACCGCCATCGTCGAGGGCCTGGCCCAGCGCATCATCGCCGGCGAAGTGCCCGAGACCCTGAAGAACAAGCGCGTGCTGGTGCTGGACATGGCCGGCCTGCTGGCCGGTGCCAAGTACCGCGGTGAATTTGAAGAGCGGCTGAAGGCGGTGCTCAAGGAAGTGGCGCTGGACGAGGGCCGCATCATCCTGTTCATCGACGAGCTGCACACCATGGTGGGCGCCGGCAAGGCCGAAGGCGCGATGGACGCCGGCAACATGCTCAAGCCGGCGCTGGCCCGCGGCGAGCTGCACTGCATCGGCGCCACCACCCTCAATGAATACCGCAAGTACGTGGAGAAGGACGCCGCCCTGGAGCGCCGCTTCCAGAAGGTGCTGGTCGACGAGCCCACGGTCGAAGCCACCATCGCCATCCTGCGCGGCCTGCAGGAAAAGTACGAGGTGCACCATGGCGTGGAGATCACCGACCCGGCCATCGTGGCCGCGGCCGAGCTGAGCCACCGCTACATCACCGACCGCTTCCTGCCCGACAAGGCCATCGACCTGATCGACGAGGCGGCAGCCAAGATCAAGATCGAGATCGACAGCAAGCCCGAGGTGATGGACAAGCTCGACCGCCGCCTGATCCAGCTGAAGATCGAGCGCGAGGCGATGAAGAAGGAGCATGACGATGGCTCGCAGCGCCGCCTGGGCCTGATCGAGGAAGAGATCGTCAAGCTGCAGCGTGAATACGCCGACCTCGAAGAGATCTGGAAGGCCGAGAAGGCCACCGCACAGGGTTCGGCCCAGGTCAAGGAAGAGATCGAGAAGACCAAGTTCCAGATCGAGGAACTCAAGCGCCGGGGCGATTTCAACAAGGTGGCCGAGCTGCAATACGGCAAGCTGCCCGAGCTGGAAAAAACCCTGAAAGAAGCGCAGGCCAAAGAAAGCGGCAAGGCCAAGGGCGCCAAGGACGGCACCGGCGGCCCGCAGCTGCTGCGCACCATGGTCGGCGCCGAAGAGATCGCCGAGGTGGTGTCACGGTCCACCGGCATCCCGGTCAGCAAGCTGATGCAGGGCGAGCGTGACAAGCTGCTGCAGATGGAGGCGGCGCTGCACAAGCGGGTGGTCGGGCAGAGCGAGGCCATCGTCGCGGTGTCAGACGCCATCCGCCGCAGCCGCGCCGGCCTGAGTGACCCGAACCGGCCGCTGGGCAGCTTTCTGTTCCTGGGCCCCACCGGCGTGGGCAAGACCGAGCTGTGCAAGGCCTTGGCCGGCTTCCTGTTCGACAGTGAAGACCACATGATCCGGGTCGACATGAGCGAGTTCATGGAAAAGCACAGCGTCAGCCGCCTGATCGGCGCGCCGCCGGGCTATGTGGGCTACGACGAAGGCGGCACGCTGACCGAGGCCGTGCGCCGCAAGCCCTACAGCGTGCTGCTGCTCGACGAGGTGGAAAAAGCCCACCCCGACGTGTTCAACGTGCTGCTGCAGGTGCTCGACGACGGCCGCCTGACCGACGGCCAGGGCCGCACCGTGGACTTCAAGAACACCGTGATCGTGATGACCAGCAACCTGGGCAGCCACATGATCATGCAGATGCAGGGGCAAGACCCCGAACTGATCCGCGAAGCGGTGTGGGGCGAGGTGAAGGCGCATTTCCGGCCCGAGTTCCTCAACCGCATCGACGAGACGGTGGTGTTCCACGCCCTGGACGAAGCCAACATCAAGGCCATTGCCCGCATCCAGCTCAAGCTGCTGGAAGCCCGGCTGGAGAAGATGGAGATGAAGCTGGAGGTGTCGGAAGACGCGGTGGCCGAAATCGCCAAGGTCGGCTTCGACCCGGTGTTCGGCGCCCGGCCGCTCAAGCGCGCCATCCAGGCCCGCATCGAAAACCCGGTGGCCAAGCTGATCCTGCAGGGCCGCTTCGGCCCCAAGGATGTGGTGCCGGTGGACGTGCGTGACGGCCAGTTCGAGTTTGGGCGGGTGGTGCACTGACCGCGGCCCGGCGGCGCGGCGGCTGCGCCCGTGTTGAGCATCGGCCCACAAGCATGGTCCACTGTGCGCTGTGACACTGTTGCTTCCGTTCCTGGCCGTGCTCGCTGCAGTTCTGCTGCTGCCAGGCTGCGAGCGCCCGGCTGAAACGGCTGCGGTGCCTGCAGTCAGCGCCGGCCCGGTCTACGGCCAGGCGGCGCCGGACGCACGGCCCTTGCTGCGGCTGGCGGTGCATCCGGGCTTCAATCCGCGCCGGCTGAGCCAGGCCTACCAGCCCTTGATCGACACCTTGAACCGCCGCCTGCCCGCTGCACGCTTCGAACTGGAGGCGTCGCGCGACTATGCCGCCTTCGAAGCCAAGCTGCGGGCCGGTACGCCGGAATTGCTGCTGCCCAACCCCTGGCAAACGCTGCAGGCGCTGGATGCCGGCTACAAGGTGGTCGCCATGGCTGGTGATGCCGACGACTTCCGTGGCCTGCTGATCGTGCGCCGCGACAGCGGCCTGCAAACGCCAGCCGATCTGCGTGGCAAGGCGGTGGCCTATCCGGCGTCCACGGCGATGGCCGCCTGCATGCTGCCGCAATGGTTTTTGCACCAGCATGGGGTGGATGTCGTGCGCGAGATCGACAACCGTTATGTCGGCTCGCAGGAATCGTCGATCCTGAGCGTGCTGCACGGCCAGGTGGCTGCGGCTGCGACCTGGCCGCCGCCCTGGCGCGCATTTCAGAAAGACCATCCGCAAGAGGCTGCCGAGCTCAAGCTGATGTGGCAGACCCCGGCGCTGGTCAACAACGCCGTGATGGTGCGCCAGGACCTGCCGCCTGACCTGGTGCAGCCGCTGCTCAGCCTGCTGCTGAGCATGCACGAGACGCCGGCCGGGCGTGCAGTGCTGGCTGCCATGGAGACGGCCCGTTTCCATCCTGCGGACGACGGCCACTATGCCGCGGTGCGGGACTTCATCACCCGCTTCGAGCAAACAGTGCGCCCGGTGGGCGTGCCGGATGCGCCTGGTGTGCCTGGTCGGCCATGAGCACCGACCGTCTGGCCGCCTTCTTGCTCGGCACACTGCGCCGCCGCTTCACGCTGGGGGTGGCGCTGGTGGTGCTGCTGGCCACTGGTGGATTTGTCTGGCAGGTCACACTGCTGGAGCGCAGCACTCTGCTGCAGCGCCAGTCGCAGAGCGCCGAAGGCCTGGCGCGCACGCTGGCGGCGTCGGCTGCTGGTGCGCTGTCCGCACGCGACCTGGCCGGCCTGCAAGAGCTGGTGATGGCGCAGCAGCACCAGCCGCTGCTGCGTTACGCCATGCTGCTGGACGCACAGGGCCTGGTGCTGGCCCACACCGAGCGCCAGCGCATCGGCCAGCATGTGCTGGACCTGCCGGCGCAGGCCGAGACAGCCGACCTGTCGCGCAGCGCCGATCTGGTGGATGTGGTCAGCCCGGCATTGCTGGGCCAGCACCAGGTGGGCTGGGCCCGCATCGGCATCGACGGCAGTGCGCTGGCGGCAGACATGGACAGCAGCTTGCGCCGCGGCCTGCTGCTGGCGCTGACCGCTGCAGGCGTGGCGGCGGTGGCCGCCTTGTTCATCGGCGGCTGGCTGACCCGGCGATTGGCGGTCATCCAGCAGGCGGCTGACGCGGTGGAAGCCGGTGACCATGCCCGGCGGGCCACGCTCAGCGGCAGCGACGAGGCGGTGCACCTGGCGCGGGCTTTCAACCGCATGCTCGACAGCCTGGCGCTGTCGCGCCAGGCACTGGCGGCGTCCGAACAGCGCCTGCTGCTGGCACTGGAGGCCGCCGCGCTGGTGCCTTGGCAGCGTGACCTGCGGCAAGGGGTGACCGTGTGGGGCCATGACCCGCAGGCGCTGCTGGGGCCTGCACCGCCGGGCGGCCATGCCGATGCGCAGCACATGGTGGTCGCGGACGACCGTGTGGCCTGCGCCAACGCCGAGCGCGCCGCCATCGCCGGGCAGGGCGACTACGCCGTCGAATTCCGCCTGCGCCGCACCGACGGCCAGGTGCGTTGGCACGCAGCGCAGGGGCGCGTGCTGCGTGATGCGCAGGGCACGGCCCTGTCCATGATCGGCGTGACCCAGGACATCAGCGACCGCCGGGCCGCCGAAGCGGCACTGGCCGACAGCGAGCAGCGCTGGCTGGGCGCGATCGAGGCGTCCGGCCTGGGTGTGTGGGACTGGAACGTGCGCGATGGCACGGTGTTTTTCTCGCCCCGCTGGCGGGCGCTGTTGGGGCTGGACCAGGCTCCGCTCAGTGACGGGCTGCATGAATGGTCTGACCGGGTGCACCCGGACGACCTGGCGGGCTGCCTGGCCGACCTGCACCGCCACATGGGTGGCCAGGGGCTGTACCGGCATGAATACCGCATGCGTGCCGGTGACGGCAGCTGGCGCTGGGTGCTGGACCGGGGCCAGGTGTTTGCACACGACGCTGACGGTCAGGTGTTGCGGATGGTGGGCACGCTGGCCGACATCAGCGAACGCAAGGCGCTGGATGCCGAATTGAAGCAGCACCGCGATCACCTGGAAGACTTGGTCGATGAACGCACGGCTGAACTGGAAGCCGCGCGCCAGGAATCTGAACGGCTGGCGCGTGTGAAGACGGATTTTCTGGCGCACATGAGCCATGAGATCCGCACGCCGCTCAATGCCGTGATCGGGCTGGCGCAGGTCGGCGAGCGTGGTGGGTCAGCCGGTGACGCGCTGGCCGCGTTCCGCCACATCCGCCAGGCCGGCGACCACCTGCTGCTGGTGATCAACGACGTGCTGGACTTTTCGCGTCTGCAGGCCGGCAAGGTGGCGGTGGAAGCCAAGCCGTTCCGGCTGCGCGAGGCGGTCGACGATGCGTGCCGGCTGGTGGCGGCCGCCGCGCAGGACAAAGGCCTGCAGCTGCACACCGAGGTGGCACCCGATGTGCCCGACTGGGTCCGAGGCGACGCCTTGCGCCTGCGCCAGATCCTGCTCAATCTGCTGGCCAATGCGGTGAAATTCACCGAACACGGTGCGGTTCGGCTGGACGTGTCGCAGCGAGACAGACAAACCTGCTTTCGCGTCAGCGACAGCGGCATCGGCATGCATGCTGACGCGCTGACCCGGCTGTTTCTGCCGTTTGAGCAGGCCGACAGTTCGACCACGCGGCGCTATGGTGGCAGCGGGCTGGGCCTGGCCATCAGCCATGCGCTGGCGCTCAGCATGGACGGCACGCTCACTGCGTGCAGCACGCCAGGGCAGGGCAGCGCCTTCTTGTTGTGCCTGCCGCTGGCTGCGGTCGACGCTGGCCAGGCTGCGGTGCAGCCGGCGCCAGGTGTCGCAGCGCCCGCCGGCGCCCAGCGCCTGCAGGGCTTTCGCTTGCTGGCGGCTGAGGACCAGGAGGTCAACCGCATGGTGCTGCAGGCGATGCTGGCGTTTGAGGGCGCCCAGGTGGAATTTGCCGAGAACGGCCAGCAGGCGTTGGACCTGCTGCAGCAGCGCGGTGCTGATGCCTTCGACGCCGTGCTGATGGATGTGCAGATGCCGGTGATGGACGGGCTGCAGGCCACCCGCGCCCTGCGTGCCCTGGCGCCGGCGCTGCCGGTGGTCGGGCTCACCGCCCACGCGCTGGACGAGGAGCGGCAACGCTGCCAGGCCGCCGGCATGGTTGCGCATGTGACCAAGCCGTTGCAGCTGGAGGTGTTGGTGGCGACCTTGCTGGCCTTGCGCCCGGGCACGCCGGCCTGAAGGTGCTGGCGGCTGTGGGGCAGCCGGCCTCAGCGCCGCGCCGCCATCACATGCCGGGCCTGCACATAGCCAAAAGCGAAATCGACCGACTCGGCCACGTTGCGCTGGTTGGCCTGGCGCTCTTTTTCCGTCGTGAAAAAGGCCAGGTCGGTGCTGTGGCGGATGTAGTGCGGCGGCAGGCGGTTCAGGGCCACGCAGGCCACGTCGGCCAGCAGGTCGGGGTCGTCGGCAATGCCCGGGTAGCGCTGCGCGGCAGCGGCCACGGCCTCGAAGATGGACGATTCGCGGGTGTTGTGGACCGAACTGAAATCCATGGCGGTTGCTCCTGGCGGCAAGAAGGCTGTTCTGGTTTATCGGCCGCCCAGGGCCACGGCTTGAGTGCCTGCACCGTGCCCGGGGCGGCCGCTTTGTCCACAAGATCACATCGGCACGTCGCTTGGGCAGACCGCACCGGCACATGGCGTGGGGGCTGCTGGTCTGTGCTTCAGGCCAACAGGCGCTCGGCGTCCAGCAGCTTGAAGCGCAATAGCGCCAGGTTGGTCTGCTGGCGGTCGAGCAGGGCCACGAAACCCAGCGCGGCCGTGGTGTCGGGCGCCCCATGCAGCCGGCGCAGCAGGGTCTGGCGCAGGCCGGTGGTCACCAGGATCTCGTCGGGTGCTGCCGCATCGCCCGCCACGGCCTGGTGCGCCCGGCGGGCTGCGCACAGCGCCCCGGTCAGCGCCGCCAGGTCCGCCTGGGCATGCGCCTGCTGCTGGGTGGCCAGCAGGTCGCCGCTGTGCAGGTCGACGATGCCGCAGGCCAGCAGACCTTCACTGCGCGCCAGCGGCAGCAGCAGGCGGTTCAGCAACGCGGCGGGCAACTGGGCGGCCAGTGATTGAGCGACTTGCGATTGCGCGACCTGCGCTTGCGCAGCGGGCACGGCCTGCTGGGGCAGGGCGCTGGTGGTGATGTGGCGTGGCGTCGGCGCTGTCGGTGGTGTCGGCGGCCCGGCGGCATGGGCGGCCGCTGCCGGCTGCGCGCCTGCCAGCAGGCCTGGCCCCCCTTGGCTCGTTTCCCAGGCTTCGAGCACCCGGTTCCACACACTGGCTGCGCTGCCCAGTGGCTCGGTCAGCGCCTGGGCCAGACCTGGGGCGGCCAGTCTTGCGCCAGGATGCGCTGGCGCAGCGCCGCCGCGCCCGGCGGCAGGATGAACACCAGGTGCGGGCAGCGCCAGGCGGGCTGGCGGCAGGCCAGCAGCAGGCCGCGCAGCAAGGCCACCAGCGCATGGGGCTGCATGGCGCCGACGATCACTGCCGTCAGCTGGCTGCCTTCGGCCAGGGCGCTGGTGATCTCTTCCGGCGCCACGCCGGCCGCGCTGGCGCCGCCGCGGATGTCGGCGTGGTAGACCCGCAGTGCGGGTGCATGGCGGCGCGGCACCAGGGTGCGCTCGATCACGGCCAGGGTGCGCAGCGACAGGCGCTCGCGCAGGTTCAGCCGCTGCACCGGCTGGCCACAGGCGTCGGCCAGCGCATGCAGCACCTGCGAGGCCCACAGCCGCGACGGGTCCAGCAGGGTGAGCATCTGGCTGGCCTGCTGCAGATCCTGCCGGTGGGCCGCAAAGTGCGCGCGGATGGTGTCGGTGGGCGAGCCGTCAACCACCAGGTCCAGGCTGGTGGCTGCCGGCAGCTGGGTGGCGGTGGCCGACGCCAATGCGGCCCCAGGCTCTGGTGCAGGGCGGGCTGCCTGCGGCAGGGTCGGCAACACATTGGGGGTCAAGTCACCGAACAGGCTGCTGAGCATCGTGGTCTCCAGAAGTCGCAGTGCCACTCTAGGGCGGCTGTGTGAAGGCCAGGTGTCGTGATGTTGTGCCTGGCCATGCGCTGTCGCAGGTGGCAGCGGCCTGAGCGGGCTACCACTGCTTACACATCGGTGGCGTCTGCGCGCCCGCCATCAACGCGGCAGGCTTGGCTGGGTTCGGCCCGATCTCGGCCATGTCTCGGCGGCGGCAGGCCAGCACAGTGGCCGGGTCTACCATCCGGCGCATGACCGCCGCCACGCTTTCGGCCAGCCCCGCCCCGCCCTGGCGCCAAGACGCCGGCATGATCGGCCTGGTGGGCCTGGCGCATGCCGTCAGCCACTTCAGCCAGTTGCTGCTGGCGCCGCTGTTTCCTTGGTTGAAGTCGGAATTCAACGTCAGCTACACCGAGCTGGGCCTGCTGTTGACGATCTTCTTTGTCGTCTCCAGCGTGGTGCAGACCACATCGGGCTTTGTGGTCGACCGCTTCGGCCCCCGGCCGGTGCTGCTGGGCGGGCTGGCGCTGCTGGGGCTGGCCGCGCTGGGCTATGCCGCGTCCACCAGCTACGCCATGCTGGCCGCCAGCGCGGTGGTGGCCGGCCTGGGCAATGGTGTGTTCCACCCGGCCGACTACACCCTGCTCAACCGCAAGGTGCACGCCAGCCGGCTGGGCCATGCCTACAGCGCGCACGGCATCACCGGCACGCTGGGCTGGGCGCTGGCGCCGGCGCTGATGGTGCCGGTGGCGCTGGCCGCCGGCTGGCGCGCCGCCATGCTGACGGCGGCGGCCGTGGCCTTCGGGGTGCTGGCGGTGCTGTGGTGGCAGCGCAGCCAGCTGGTGCTGGAGGCTGCTGCCCCGCCGCCGGAAGTCGCGGGTGTGGCTGCGGGCGTGCCGGCCGCGCATGCCGAAGGCGCCTTCGACTTCCTGCGCATCCCGGCGGTGTGGATGTGCTTCGGCTTCTTCTTCTTCTACGCCGCAGCGCTGAGCGTGGTGCAGAGCTTTGCGCCAGGCGCGGCGCAGCAGCTGCACGGCGTGCCACTGGCCTGGGTGGCGCGCCTGCCTGTCGATCTACATGGTCGGCAGCGCCAGCGGCATGGTGGCTGGCGGCTTTCTGGCGCGCGACCCCGAGCGCTGCGAGCGGGTGGTCGGTGTCGGCATGGGCCTGGCCGCCTGCATCGCGCTGTGGATGGCGCTGGGCCCGGTGCCGGGCTGGGCGGTGCCGGTGCTGTTCGGCGTGATGGGCCTGGTCACCGGCAGCGCCGGCCCGTCGCGCGACATGCTGGTCAAGCGCAGCACGCCGGCCAATGCCAGCGGCCGGGTCTTCGGCGTGGTGTATTCCGGGCTGGACATCGGCCAGGCGCTGGCGCCGCTGCTGTTCGGCCGGCTGATGGACCTGCAGCAGTACAGCGCGGTCTGGATCGGCCTGGCGGCGGTGCAGGCGCGTGCTGATCATCAGCGCCTTCCAGGTGCGCCGGGTGCGGCGCGACGCTGCGTCCGGCGCTGGCCGCCGGATGACAATCGGGCGCCGGCCAGCCGCCCCAGCAATCCCCCCACCGACCGCCCACTGTTTGCATCCAGACACCCATGACCGCTCCCAGACTTGCCGGCCACGCCCTTGTCGAAGCCCTGATCGCCCAGGGCGTCACCACCTGCTTCGGCGTGCCGGGCGAAAGCTACCTGGCGGTGCTGGACGGCTTCCATGTGCACCGCGACAAGATCCGCTTCATCGGCTGCCGGCAAGAAGGCGGCGCCGCCTTCATGGCCGAAGCGCAAGGCAAGCTGGGGCCGCGCCCGGGCGTGTGCTTCGTCACCCGCGGGCCGGGCGCGACCAATGCCAGCATCGGCATCCACACCGCCTTCCAGGACTCGACCCCGCTGGTGCTGTTCATCGGCCAGGTGGCCAGCGACCAGCGCGACCGCGAGGCCTTCCAGGAACTGGACTACCGCCAGATGTTCGGCCCCGGCACCCTGGGCCTGGCCAAGTGGGTGGGCGAGGTGCAGCACGCCGACCGCCTGCCCGAATACGTGGCCCGCGCCTTCCACACCGCCACCCAGGGCCGGCCCGGCCCGGTGGTGGTGGTGCTGCCCGAGGACATGCTGACCACGCGCCACCGCGGCGCCGGTGCTGCCGCTGGCCCAGACCGCGCACGCCTGGCCGGCGCCCGGTGGCCTGCGTGACCTGCGCGCCATGCTGATGGCGGCGCGGCAACCGCTGCTGATCGCCGGCGGCGGCGGCTGGGACGCCGAGGCGGCGCGTGCGCTGCAGCGCTTTGCCGAGAACTGGCAGCTGCCGGTGGGCTGCGGCTTCCGCTTCCAGGACACCTTCGACAACCGCCACCCGCTGTATGCCGGTGATGTGGGCATCGGCATCAACCCGAAGCTGGCCCAGCGGGTGAAAGACGCCGACCTGGTCATCGCGCTGGGCGTGCGCCTGGGCGAGATGACCACCGGCGGCTACACCCTGCTGACGCCGCCGCGGCCGGCGCAGCAGCTGGTGCACATCCACGCCGGCCCCGAGGAACTGGGCCGGGTGTATGCAGCCGACCTGCTGCTGCAGTCCAGCATGGCCAGCGCGGCCAAGGCGCTGGAGGCCCTGGCCGCGCCCACCAGCGTGCCCTGGTCAGGCTGGGCCGCCGCCGCCCATGCCGACTACGAAGCCAACCACACCGCCACGCCGGTGGCGCCGCTGGACATGGCGGTGGTGATGCAGACCGTGCAGCGCCTGGCGCCCGAGAACACCGTCTACACCAACGGTGCCGGCAACTTCAGCGGCTGGCTGCACCGCTTTGTGCGCTACCACGGCCTGCAGCACCATGGCCGCACCCAGCTGGCGCCGACCTCGGGCGCGATGGGCTACGGCTTTCCGGCGGCGGTGGGCGCGGCCCTGCTGCAACCCGGGCGCACGGTGGTCAACGTCGCCGGCGACGGTGATTTCCTGATGAACGGCCAGGAAATGGCCACCGCCACCGGCTACGGCGCCAACCGCGGCGCCGGCCGCCTGGTCAGCATCGTGGTCGACAACGGCAGCTACGGCACCATCCGCATGCACCAGGAGCGTGAATACCCCGGCCGGGTGAGCGGCAGCGACGCTCCACAACCCGGATTTCGCCGCCATGGCGCGGGCGTTTGGCTGGCGCGCTGCCAGCGTGCGAGCGCACCGAAGACTTCGAGGCCGCCTTCGCCGAGGCCCTGCAGCCCGGCGCGCCCATGCTGATCCACGTCAAGCTCGACACCGACGTCAGCACCAGCCGCAGCACGCTGACCGCGCTGCGCGCCGCCGCCCAGCAAGCCGGGCGCTGAGCCCCGCACGCCAGGCTTGTTACGCGTCCCAGGGGATGGCATCTTGGGTGTGCGCCGCTATGATTTGACGATGCAGGGCTGTCACGCACGCTGGTGACCTGCGCGCCGCCAGGCTCGCCCTGCCCACGCTGCATGGAGCGCATCATGATGGCTGCCCCGACCCCCCGCACCCACCTCCGTTTGGCCCAGTACCGCTTGGCCCCCGCATCGGCCTGGCGCAACAGTCTGCGCCATGGCCTGTTGCTGGCCTGCCTGGCCGCACTGCCGCTGGCGGCCCAGGCCGCCGATTCCCCGGTGGACCTGGGCGAAAAAGTACCCGAGACCCAGGCCATCCAGGAGGGCCTGTTTCCCGAAGACGCCTGCAAGGAACTGGAGCAGGCCGGCTACAAGTGCATGGGCTTCAAGCCGGCGGTGCGCTTCTCGCTGCCCACCGCCACCTTCAAGCTCGGCTCGGCCGAATTGCCCGAGCTGTTGCGCGCCCAGCTGGACCGCTTTGCCGAAGTGCTGCGCGGCAAGCGCGGCACCGGCCGGGTGGTGCGCATTGAAGGCCATGCCGACGCCACTGGCACCGAAGATCTGAACCTGCCGCTGTCGCAAAAGCGTGCCGAAGCCGTGCGCGACTATCTGGTGAAAAACGGCGCCGACGCCAGCATGCTGCAGGCGGTGGGCATGGGCTCGAAGGCGCTGAAGATCAGCAAGGACCCGGCCGCCGCCGAGAACCGCCGCGTCGAGATCGGCCGCCAGCAAGCGCCCTGAGCCAGGGCCGGGGCGGCAGGCTTGCGCGTCAGGACACCTGCCCGCCGCGCCGGTTGGCCGGGCGCCGCCGGTTGCGGCACCGGTCGACTTTGCAAACCTTGCAATCCCTAGGCTGACCTGCCCGCGCACTGGCGGCGCGCTGCCGGTGCGTGGCTACCATGCAGCGATGCGGTGTTGGTGTTGGTTGCGGCGTGTACGGGCTTGCATGGCGGCGGCGCTGCTGGCCTGGCTGGCCATGCCAGCGTTGGCGCAACTCGCCCCACAAGCGCCCGCGCAGCCTGCGGACCAGCGCCCCGGCGGCCTGGTGCCGGGCACGGCCGACCTGGCGCCACGCCAGACGCTCAGCACCGACGCC
Organism: uncultured beta proteobacterium; assembly: GCA_963844485.1. Classification (GTDB taxonomy): domain Bacteria; phylum Pseudomonadota; class Gammaproteobacteria; order Burkholderiales; family Burkholderiaceae_C; genus Pseudaquabacterium. Next base: position 32,553 of record CAWJOQ010000017.1, on the reverse strand, counting down.
CGCGATCTGCCGGCCCGGCCCGCGCCCCCGCGTGAGCTGCAGAAACCCGCCGACGATCTGCGCCTGGATGTGCGTGGCTACCAGCTGTCAGCCAATGCCCCGCCCGCGTTGCTGGCCGTGTTGCCCACGCTGCTGGCGCCCTACATCGGCGCCCAGCGCAGCTACGAAGACCTGGTCAACGCCACGGCCGACGTGACCCGCTATCTGCAGCGCGAGGCCGGCTGGTATCTGGGCTACGCCTACCTGCCCGAGCAGGTGCCTGAAGGCGGCATGGTGCAGATCCAGCTGCTGGAAGGCCGGCTCGACCGCATCGACCTGCAGTGGCCCGACAGCCTGCCAGTGCAGCGCCAGGTGATCGAAGGCTATCTGGCGCAGTTGCGGCCCGGCGACATCCTGCGCGTGCGGGATCTCGAGCGGGTGGTGTTCCTGATCAACGATCTGCGCGGCATCACGGCCCGCTTCGACATCGTGGCCGGCGCGCAGCCGGGCACGGCATCGCTGCAGGTCACTGGCCAGGCCGAAAGCCGCTGGTCCGGCAAGGCCGATGCCGATGTCAACGGCTCGCGCTTTCTGGGCGCCGGCGCGGCTGGGGGTGCTGGTGGCGGCCAACAGCCTGGCCGGTCTGGGCGATGCGTTCACCGCGAGTGTGCTGGCGTCGACCACCGGCGGGCTGGGCTTCGGCCTGTTGAGCTATGCGCTGCCGCTGGGCAGCGACGGCTGGAAGCTCGGTGTGTCCTTGTCGGCGGTGCGCTACAAGCTCGACAGCGCCGAGTTCAACGGCCTGGACATCCGCGGCGATGGCCTCACGCTCAATGCCTATGCGCTGTACCCCTGGCTGCGCTCACGCAACCTCAATGTGTTTGTGGTGGGCGCGGTCGACCACAAGCGCTACGACGACAGCACAGGCGGCATTGCGCGCCAACGCCAGGTCAGCAACCTGAGCCTGGGCTTGACCGGTGATCTGCGCGACGATTTGTTTGGCGGTGCGGTCAGCACCTTCGAGGCCCATCTGGCCAGCGGCACGGTGCGCTATGCCGGTGGCCGGCCCGGCAGCCTGGACGATGCGCCGCGCTACAGCAAGTTGTCGCTGGGGCTGAACCGCTTGCAGAACCTGGTGGACGGCCGGCTGTTGCTGTATGCCGCGTTGCGCGGCCAGTGGGCCTTTGACAACCTGGATTCGGGCGAGCAGTTCCGCATCGGCGGGCCCGACGGCGTGCGGGCGTTTGCGCCCGGTGAGGGCACGGGCGACACCGGCCTGGTGCTCAGCACCGAGCTGCGCCTGCTGCCACCTGAAGCCTGGCTGGGCCGGCTGGCGCGCGAAACAGTCTTCAGCGTGTTTGTCGACCATGGCGAACTGCGCTATCGGCAAGACGCCAGCGCGCAGCCCGCCCGCTTTGTCAACACCGCGCACTACACCGGTGCCGGCGTGTCGGTGGCCTGGGAGCGGCCGCGCAGCTACACCCTGCGTGTCAGCCTGGCCGGCCGGGTGGCTGGCGAGGCACGGTCGGACAAGCGGGTGCGCAACCCGCGGCTGTACGCTCAGTTCACCTATTTCTTCTGACCATGGCTGCGCTGCGCCCGGCCCACCTCACCCGCCACGGCAGCGCCCGGGGCGGCACCCACCGCGGCACCCATCGCGGCACCCACTGCGGCGTGCGGCCCCTGGCCGGCCGCCGCTGGAGTCTGAAACCGGTGTGTCTGGCGGTGCTGGGCGTGGCGGCCTGGCTGGGCACGCCTGTCGCCTGGGCGTTGCCGGAGGGCGCGGTGCCCACCCTCGGCCAGGCCCAGGTGCAGGCCGGTGGCAACGGCAGGCTGCAGATCCTGCAGACCAGCGCCCAGGCCGGTTTCGACTGGCGCAGCTTCAACATCGCCGCAGGCGAGCGGGTGCAGGTGCTGCAGCCCAGTGCGCAGTCCATCTTGTTCAACCGGGTGACCGGCAGCGATCCGTCGCTGATCCTGGGCCAGTTGCAGGCCAACGGCCGGGTGTTCCTGAGCAACCCGCGCGGCATCATCTTCGGCACTGGCGCGCAGGTCGACGTGGGCGGGCTGCTGGCCACCACGCTGACCATCAACCACACCGCGGGTGCCGGCGGCCGCTGGCAGCTGGGCGGCGGCGATGCCGCCACCGGCCTGCTGCGCATGGACGGCAGCATCCGCGCGCCCGGCGGCACCGTGGCCCTGGTGGGCCCCCAGCTCAGCGTGGGCGGCCACATCCTGGCCGGCCGGCTGGGCCTGGCCGCCGCCGGCGCTGCGCAAGTGGATGTGGACGGCGACGGGCTGATCTTTTTCAACCTGCGCGATGAAAACCTGGCGGCGCGCCTGCAACTGCTGCCCGCCGCCAGCCTGCTGGCGCGCAGCGCCGAGCTGCGCGCCGCCGCCCGCGGCCAGTTTGCCGACACCGTGCTCAACCTCGAAGGCGTGGTGCGCGCCCAGGGCCTGGTGCAGCAGGGCGGTCAGGTGGTGATCGGTGGCGCAGCGCCGCAGATCCTGGTCGACGGTGGTGCGTCCGGCGTCACCCGGGTGGCTGGCACGCTGGACGCATCAGCCACCGCAGCCGGCGAGCATGGTGGCCAGGTGCGGGTGCTGGGTGCGCGGGTGTGGCTCGATGCCAGCGCCCGGCTGGACGCACGCGGCGACGCCGGCGGTGGGCTGCTGCATGTCGGTGGCGGCTGGCAGGGCCAAGGGATCGGCCGCAATGCCCTGCACACCCGCGTGGCTGCGGGGGCGCAACTGGATGCCAGCGCCATCCGCCTGGGCGACGGCGGCCAGGTGGTGGTGTGGGCCGACGACAGCACGGTGTTCAACGGCACCATCCGTGCGCGTGGCGGTTTGTTGGGCGGCGATGGCGGCGCGGTGGAGACATCCGGCAAGCTGCAACTGGGCATTGGCAGCGGCACGGTGGATGCGGGTGCGGCGGCGGGCTTTCAGGTCGGGCGCTGGTTGCTGGACCCGCAGGACATCCTGGTCAGCAATGCCGACGATGCCAGCGCCACGCAGGCCACCACCATCGGCTGGTCGCTGGTGCCTGCTGCGGGCATATTCAAGATCAAGCCGGCGGCGCTGCGGCAGGACAACACGGCGGTGTTGTTGCAAGCCACGCGCGACGTGACGATCGACGCGCCTGTCGTGCTGAACACGGGCCAGAGCTTCACTGCCGAGGCTGGCCGCGACGTCATCGTCAGCAGTGGGGGCACGGTGACCACCGTGAACCAGCCGATCAGCCTGGTGGCCAGCAAAGACATGGACGGCCCCCCGGTGGCCGGTCCCCCGGTCGCCGGCAATCTGCACAGCGCCGACAGCGCCGGCCGCGTATCGATGCTGGGTACGCTGGACGCCGGAACTGGCGCCATCAGCATTCGCCACAGCAGCAACAGCACCGGCCTGCATCAGCTGGGCGGTCGCGCCAGTGGCAACAGCCTGGCGGTGACCGGACCGGTGACGCTGGCGCCAACCGTCACGCTGGACGTCGGCAGCTTGACACTGGACAGCGCCGTCACGCTGACACAGAACAGCACCATCAGCGTGCCCGGTAGCCGGTCGATCACGATCGCGCAGGCCATCGGCGACGGCGCGGCGCCGGCGGCCGCGCGCAGCCTCACCAAGCTGGGCACTGGAACGCTGACACTGTCTGGCACCAACACCTACCGTGGTGGCACGGTGGTGGCTGGCGGCACGCTGCGTCTGGGCAGTGCCAACGCGGTGGCCAGCGGCACGGTCACGCTGGGCACGGTTGGCGCCAATGCACCTGTGCTGGCCGTGGACGTGGACAGCAGCTTGGCCGCGCTGGTGGGTGGCGCCGCAGCCGCAGACGGTGCTGCCGCCGTGGGCGAGGTGCAGATCGCCGATGGCAAGACCTTGACCACCGGTGCCGTCGACAGCAGCTACAGCGGCAAGATCAGTGGCGCCGCCGGAACGCTGGCCAAAGCCGGTGTTGGTAATTTCACCTTGGCCGGTGCAACAGGTTTCGCCGGCGCCACGCGCCTGGACGCTGGCACGCTGACCCTGGGCCACGCCGACGCGCTGGCAGGCAGTGTGGTCACGCTGGGCACCGAGGCTGCCAATGCGCCGCTGCTGGTGGTGGCCACAGACAGCCGCATCGCTGCGCTGGCGGGCGGTGCGGCCGCTGCAGGCGAGGTGCAGATCGCCGATGGCAAGACCTTGACCACCGGTGCCGTCGACAGCAGCTACAGCGGCAAGATCAGTGGCGCCGCCGGAACGCTGGCCAAAACCGGCGTTCGCATTTTCACGCTGGCCGGTGCAACAGGTTTCACCGGCGCCACGCGCCTGGACGCTGGCACGCTGACCCTGAGCCACGCCGACGCGCTGGCAGGCAGTGTGGTCACGCTGGGCACCGAGGCTGCCAATGCGCCGGTGCTGGTGGTGGCCACAGACAGCCGCATCGCTGCGCTGGCGGGCGGTGCGGCCGCTGCAGGCGAGGTGCAGATCGCCGATGGCAAGACCTTGACCACCGGTGCCGTCGACAGCAGCTACAGCGGCAAGATCAGTGGCGCCGCCGGAACGCTGGCCAAAACCGGCGTTCGCATTTTCACGCTGGCCGGTGCAACAGGTTTCACCGGCGCCACGCGCCTGGACGCTGGCACGCTGACCCTGGGCCACGCCGACGCGCTGGCAGGCAGTGTGGTCACGCTGGGCACCGAGGCTACCAATGCGCCGGTGCTGGTGGTGGCCACAGACAGCCGCATCGCTGCGCTGGCGGGTGGTGCGGCCGCTGCAGGCGAGGTGCGGATCGCCGATGGCAAGACCTTGACCACCGGTGCCGTCGACAGCAGCTACAGCGGCAAGATCAGTGGCGCCGTCGGAACGCTGGCCAAAACCGGCGTTCGCATTTTCACGCTGGCCGGTGCAACAGGTTTCACCGGCGCCACGCGCCTGGACGCTGGCACGCTGACCCTGGGCCACGCCAACGCGCTGGCAGGCAGTGTGGTCACGCTGGGCACCGAGGCTGCCGATGCGCCAGTGCTGGTGGTGGCCGCAGACAGTACCGTCACCGCGCTGGCCGGCGGCGCCGCAGCAGCGGGCGTCGTGGCTGCTGTGGGAACGGTGCAGATCGCCGATGGCAAGACCTTGACCACCGGTGCCGCCAGCAGCAGCTACAGCGGGCTGATCAGCCGGGTTGGTTCCAGCGGCACGCTGGCCAAGGCAGGCGCCGGCAATTTCACGTTGAGCGGTGCGACCGGTTTCACTGGCGCCACATGGTTGAACGGCGGCACCCTGACCCTGGGCCACGCCGATTCGCTGGCCGACAGCGTGGTCACATTGGGCGTGGTGGCGGCGCATGCGCCGCTGCTGGCGGTGGCGGCCAGCAGCCGCATTGCCGCGCTGGCCGGCGGCGCGGCAGCCGCTGGTGGTGTGGCCGCCGTCGGCGAGGTGCAGATCGCCGATGGCAAGACCTTGACCACCGGTGCCGTCGACAGCAGCTACAACGGCGCCATTGCCGGCCTTGGCAGCCTGGTCAAGCAAGGCAGTGGCAGCTTCACGCTGGCCGGCAGCAACACCTACAGCGGCGGCACGGTGGTGGGGGGTGGGCGGCTGCAAGTGGCGGCTGATGGCAACCTGGGTGCGGCGTCAGCCGCCATCACGCTGCAGGACGGCGCGACGCTGGCATGGACGGCAGATGGCACGCTGGCCGCTGGCCGCAGCCTGGTCATGGGCGCTGGCGGCGGGGCGCTGGAGGTGGCAGCGGCGCACACGCTGGTGTTCAAGAGCAGGCTCCAGGGCAGCGGTCCGCTGGCCAAGACTGGCGCGGGCACGCTGGAGCTGGCTGCAGACAACGCCAGCGAAGCGGCGACCCTTGCGCTGGATGCCGGCACTTTGCGTCTGAACAGTGCCGATGCGCTGGCCGGCCGCACGGTGACGCTGGGCACGGCGGCGGCTGCTGTGCTGGACGTGGCGGTGGACAGCAACATCGCCGCGCTGGCGGGCGGTGCGGCGGCTGTGTCCGAGGTGCGGATCGCCGATGGCAAGACCTTGACCACCGGTAGCGCAGACAGCAGCTACAGCGGGCTGCTCACACGGGTCGGTGCCAGCGCCACGCTGGCCAAGGCGGGTGCTGGCAATTTCACGCTGGCCGCTGCGACAGGCTTCAGCCGGTGCCACGCGCCTGGACGGCGGCACGCTGACCCTGGGCCATGCCGACGCGCTGCCTGGCAGTGTGGTGACGCTGGGCACGGCGACCGCCGCTGTGCTGGCGGTGGCGATAGACAGCAACATCGCCGCGCTGGCGGGCGGTGCGGCGGCTGTGTCCGAGGTGCGGATCGCCGATGGCAAGACCTTGACCACCGGTGCCGTCTCCAGCAGCTACAGCGGGCTGCTCACACGGGTCGGTGGCAGCGCCACGCTGGCCAAGGCGGGCGCTGGTCAATTTCACGCTGGCCGCTGCGACAGGCTTCACCGGTGCCACGCGCCTGGACGGTGGCACGCTGACCCTGGGCCACGCCAACGCGCTGTCTGGCAGTGCGGTCACGCTGGGCACGGCGGCGGCTGCTGTGCTGGACGTGGCGGTGGACAGCAACATCGCCGCGTTGGCGGGCGGTGCGGCGGCTGTGTCCGAGGTGCGGATCGCCGATGGCAAGACCTTGACCACCGGTGCCGTCTCCAGCAGCTACAGCGGGCTGCTCACGCAGGTCGGTGCCAGCGCCACGCTGGCCAAGGCGGGTGCTGGCAATTTCACGCTGGCCGCTGCGACCGGCTTCACCGGTGCCACGCACCTGGACGGTGGCACGCTGACCCTGGGCCATGCCGACGCGCTGCCTGGCAGCGTGGTCACGCTGGGCACGGCGGCCACCCATGTGTTGGCGGTGGCCACAGACAGCCGCATCGCTGCGCTGGCGGGCGGTGCGGCTGCTGTGTCCGAGGTGCAGATCGCCGATGGCATGGCCTTGACCACCGGCAGCGCAGACAGCCGCTACAGCGGATGGATCAGCGGCGCAGCGGGCAGTCGCCTCATCAAGGCCGGCGCTGGCAATTTCACGCTGGCCGGTGCCACGGGTTTCACGGGTGGCACGCAGTTGGACAGTGGCACCTTGACGCTGGACCATGCCAGCGCGCTGGCGCGCAGCGTGGTCACGCTCGACAGCAGCGCGAACAACACCCTGGCGCTGGCGGTCAGCAGCACCGTGGCAGCGATCGCTGGCGGCGGTGCCGCCAGCACGGTGCAGCTGCCACGCAATGCCACCCTCAGCACGGGTGCGGTGGACAGCCGCTATGCCGGTGCCATCACCGGTGACGGTGCACTGCGCCACAGCGGCGGCGGCGTGTTCACGCTGGCCGGGACCAACAGCTACAGCGGCGGCACCACCCTGGCAGGCGGCACCCTGGTGGTCAGCGCAGACCGCCAGCTGGGCGCGGCCGATGCCGCCCTGACGCTCGATGGCGGCACCCTGCGCGTGGCCGGCAGTGGCGCGCTGTCGAAGCAACGCACCGTGGTGGTAGGCGGCGCCGGTGGCGGCCTGCAGGTCGATGCCGGCGGCACACTGCAGCTCGATGGGCCGCTGCGCGGTGGCGGCAACCTGAGCAAGGCCGGTGCTGGCAGCCTGGCCCTGGTGCGCGCCAACCCGGATTTCACCGGTGCGCTGCAAGTGACCGCCGGCCGCGTGGCGCTGCGGCATGCGCAGGCCCTGGGCGCGGCCAATGCGGTTGCACTGGACCTGGGTAGCACGCTCGACCTCGGCAGCACGGTGCGGCTGGGCCCGTTGTCGGGCGGTGGCACGGTGCAGCTCGGAGGCTTCACCCTGGCCACCGGTGGCGCTGCCAGCAGCGTGTTCAGCGGTGTGCTGGCTGGCACGGGCGTGCTGCAGAAACTGGGCGATGGCCAGCTTAGCTTGGCCGGCGCCACCGGGTTTGCGGGCAGCACCCAGGCGCTGGGCGGCAGCCTGGCTCTGGCGCATGCAGACGCGCTGCGCGACAGCAGCGTCACCGTGGCGCCCGGGGCCACCTTGGCGGTGCTGGTCAGCAGCCAGATCCAGGGCTTGTCACAGCTGGGCGACCAGGCCGGCCAGGTGCTGCTGGCCAGCGGCGCCACGCTGTCGACCGGCACCGATGCCGACACCCGCTTCGCCGGCAGCATCAGCGGCGCCGGCGCCTTGCGCAAGATGGGCAAAGGGCACTTCACCCTGGACGGCGTCAACAGCTACAGCGGTGGTACCCAGGTCGACGACGGCACGCTGCAGGGCGACAGCCTGAGCCTGCAAGGCGACTTCAGCGTCGCCACGCAACTGGTGTTCGACCAGGCGTCGCCCGGTCAGTTTGGCGGCGGCCTGCAAGGCGCTGGCAGCCTGGTCAAGCAAGGCGCTGGCACGCTGCTGCTCAGCGGTCGCCACCAGCACACCGGCGGCACCCAGGTGCTGTTGGGTGGACTGCTGCTGGCCGGTGGCCAGGCGGTGCCCGATGCCGGCGCGGTCAGCCTGGCCGCAGGCACCACGCTGCAGGTGGATGCCAGCGAGACCCTGGCCAGGCTCACCGGCCAAGGCCTGCTGCAGCTGCAGCCGGGCACAACCTTGACCTTGGGCGATGCCAGCGATTTCCGCTTTGATGGCCCCTTGGCTGGTGCTGGCAACCTGGCCAAACAGGGCAGCGGGCAGCTGACGCTGGCTGGCGCCACAGGCCACAGCGGCGCGACCTTGGTGCAGGCCGGCAGCCTGGCGCTGGCCGCGCCAGGCGTGCTGGCCGACAGCACCGTCACGCTGGCCGGCACGCCGGGCCTGGCCTTGCAGCTGCTGGGCGATGCCCACATCGGCGCGCTGGCCAGCACCAGCGGGCTGGCAGTGCCGGAGGTCGCGCTGGACCGCTTCAACCTGACCGTCGGTGGCAACAGCGCCAGCACCAGTTTTGCCGGCCGCACCCAGGGCAGCGGCAGCCTGATCAAGCAAGGCAGCGGTGCGCTCACCTTGGTCGGCAGCAACGGCCACACCGGGGCCACCCAGGTGCAGGCGGGCAGCCTGGTGCTGCTGGGCACGCAGGCGCTGGCTGCCACCAGCCCGGTGCAGCTGGACGCCGGCGCCAGCCTGGTCTTGCAGTCCGACCAGCGCATCGGCGCCTTGTCCGGCGCCGGCGACGTGCAGCTGGGCAGCTTCCAATTGGCCACCGGCGCAGCCGGCGACAGCCTGTTCAGCGGCACCATCGCTGGCAGCGGCGGCCTGGCCAAGCTCGGCATCGGCCGCTTCACCCTGGGCGGTGCCAATGCCTTCACCGGCCCAGTGGATCTGCAGCAGGGCACGCTGGCGCTGGCAGGCGGCGCGGCGCTGGCCGACAGCGTGGCGGTGCAGCTGGCCGAAGGCAGCAGTCTGGTGGTGACCAGCAGCGAGACCCTGGGTGCGCTGGCCGGTGCCGGTCAGCTGCTGCTGGAGGCCGGCACGCTGACGGTGGGCGGCAATGGCGGCAGCGGCACGCTCAGCGGCGCCGTCAGCGGCGCTGGCCGTCTGGCCAAGGACGGCAGCGGCAGCCTCACGCTCAGCGGTGTCAACCGCCACACCGGCGGCCTGGCGCTGTGGGGCGGCAACCTGGTGGTGGCCGATGACAGCGCCCTGGGCGCGCTGCCCGACGCTGACCACCCTGCCCACTTGTTGTTCGACGGTGGCAGCCTGCAAGCCAGCGCCAGCTTCACGCTGGCGGCCGCGCGCAGCCTGCTGCTGCAAGGCGCTGGCGGCACGCTGCAGGTGGACGCCGGCCACACCCTCACCTTGCCGGCCGCGCTGGTCGATGGCAGCAGCAGCGGCGCATTGGCCAAGACCGGCGCCGGCACGCTGGCGCTGACCAGCGCGGCCGACAGCACGCGCCACGGCGCCACGCTGGTGCAAGCCGGCGCCCTGGCATTGCAGCGCGACGGCCAACTGGGCACGCCCGCCGGCGCCCTGGTGCTGGACGGCGGCACGCTGCAGATCGACCAGAACCTGCGCCTGTCCAGCGACCGCAGCCTGCAGCTGGGCGCGGCCGGTGGCACGCTGCAGGTGGCCGATGCTGCAGTGTTGCAGCTGGGTGGCCTGGTCAGCGACCTGCCGGGCGCGCCCGACGGCACGCCCGGTGGTGCGCTCAGCAAAACCGGCGCCGGCAGCCTGGTGTTTGACGGCGCGGCCGACAACCGCCACACCGGTGCCACCCTGCTGCTGGGCGGCAGCCTGGCCATCCAGCGTGACGGCCAGCTGGGCCTGGCGCCACGGGTGGCCACAGCGGACCAGCTGCGCATCGACGGTGCCCGCCTGCAGATCGACGGCGACACCGTGCTGGCTGCCACCCGCAGCCTGGCCCTGGGCGCGGGTGGGGCCACGCTGCAGGTGGCCGACGGCCACGTCGTCGGCCTGGCGGGCGTGGTGGCGGATGCGCCCGGCAGCAGCGGGGGCCCGCTGGCCAAGACCGGGGCCGGCCTGTTGCGCCTGCAGTCTGCGGCGCCCAGCAGCCACACCGGCGCCACCCAGGTGCTGGCCGGTACGCTGGCGCTGCAAGCCGATGCCCAGCTGGGTGCTGTGCCCGGCATTGCCACGGCCGGCCATGTGGTGCTGGACGGCGGCAGCTTGCTGGTCGAAGGCAGCTTCCGGCTGGCTGCCAGCCGCGGGCTGCAGCTGGGGCCGGCGGGTGGGCTGGTGGACGTGGCGGCAGGCCAGCAACTGGCCTATGCCGGCGTGGTGGCTGGCAGCACGGCCAACCCGGCCGAGGGCGCACTCACCAAGGCCGGTGCCGGCCGTCTGCTGTTCGACGGCGCTGCGGCCAACAGCCATGCCGGTGCCACCCGCTTGCTGGCCGGCACCTTGGCGATCGACCGGGACGATCAGCTCGGCGCGGCTCCGGCCGCCGCCACGCCGGGCCATTTGCTGATCGACGGTGCGGTGCTGCAGATCGGCGCCAGCACCACCCTGGCTGCCCACCGCGGCATCGCCCTGGGTGCCCAGGGCGGTGTGCTGGATGTCGCGCCTGGCGCCACCGTGGCCTACAACGGGTTGCTGGCGGACCTGGCAGGTGGTTTTGCTGGTGTGGGCGCCGGTGTGGACGCCGGTGTGGACGCCGGTCGCGCTGGTCGCTTTGACAAGGCCGGCGGCGGCAGCCTGGTGCTGGGCGGCACCGCCAGCCACAGCGGCAGCACAAGGGTGCTGGGCGGCACCCTGGCCACCCGCGGTGCGCAGCGCCTGCCGCAGGCGGGTGCGCTGCAGCTGGCCAACGGCGCCCAGCTGATCCTGGGCGGCGACCAGGATCTGGCCGCCCTGGGTGACGCGCCCAACCCCGGCGGCGCACCGGCCGACACCAGTGCCCTGGTCGACCTGGGCCGCTTCACCCTGCTGCTCAACACCGCTGCCGACGACGGCCGCGCCTTCTACAGCGGCGCGTTCACCGGCCAGGGTGGCCAGCTGCTGAAGCTGGGGGGCGGCACGCTGCAGCTGGCCGGCAGCGGTGTCGGCCGCAACCTGGTGACGGTGGACGCCGGCTTGCTGGTCAGCCTGGGCGGCAACAGCCTGTCCACCGAGGCGGTGGTGACGGTGGCGCCCGGCGCGGCGCTGCAGCTGATGGCGCCGGTGACGGTGCAGTCGCTCGATCTGGCGGGGCGGCTGTCCGGCCCCGGCGGCCTGACGGCCAGCAGCCGGGTCGACCTGCTGGACGCGCAGGTCGACACCACGGTGGCCACCAGCACGCTGCGCAGCCTGGGCAGCAGCCAGCTGCGCGCTGCGGTGCAAGCCGACAACAGCAGCGTGGCCGGTGGCACCCTGTTGCTGGCCGACGGTGGCAGCCTGCAGACCACCACGCTGGCGCTGCAGGACGGGGCCACGCTGGCCACACAGCAGGCCGGCCAGCTGCGCGGCCTGCCCGCCGTGGCAGTCGATGGTGGGCAGCTGCAGCTGGCGGGTGCCGAGCAAGTGGCCAGCCTGCGCCTGGCCGGCAGCCTGTCCGGGCCCGGCAGCCTGACGGTGGCCCAGGGCGCCAGCCTGCAAGGCGCCAGCGTGCTGGCCGGCCTGCGGACCGACACCTTGCGCAGCAGTGGCAACAACCAGCTGTTGGCAGCGGTGGTGGCCAACAGCAGCGCCACCTTGGTCGGCGGCAGCTTGACTTTGGGCGCCGGCGGCAGCCTGGCCACGCCGCAGCTGACGCTGCAGGCCGGTCGCTTGGCCACCGGCCCTGGTGCCGGCCTGTCGACGGACAGCCGCCTGGTGGTGCAGCGTGATGCCACGCTGTTGCTGGGTGCCGACCAGCGCCTGGCCAGCCTGGACCTGGCCGGCACGCTGGGCGCAGCCCCGGCTGCCGCAGCCCCCGCCGCTGCGCCGGGCCAGCGCCGGGCATTGGCCGACGGCAATGCCCCCGCCGCTGCTGCCACGCCCGACGCCGCCAGCCTCGCGCCCCTGCTGCAGGTCGACGGCGCGGTGCAACTCGACGGCGCCACCGTGTTCAGCCCGCTGGCGGCCAGCAGCCTGCGCAGCACCGGCAACACCACCCTGGCGGCGCCGGTGTGGGCCAGCACCGGCACCACGGTGGCTGCCGGCTTGCTCAGCGTGGCTGCCAGCGGCCTGCTCACCACCCCCAGCCTGCAAGTGCAGGCCGGCGGCGTGGCCACTGGGGCAGCGCAAGGCATCCAGGCCGACACCCGGGTGGCCCTGGCTGCTGGCACCAGCCTGCAGCTGGGTGGCGACCAGACGCTGGCGCGGCTGGCCGACCTGGCGGGCCCAGATGGCCTGGGCGCGGATGCTGCAACGGCCCAGGTGCAGCTGGGCAGCTTCAGCCTGGCGGTCGGCGCCGACGGTGCCGACGCGGTGTTCAGCGGCCGCTTCAGCGGCGATGGCACGCTGGCCAAGCAGGGCGCCGGCACCTGGCTGCTGCGCAGCGACCAGGCCCATGGCGACACCCGCATCGAGGCCGGCACCCTGCAGCTGGGCGATGGCGGCCGCAGTGGCAGCCTGGGCCGCGGCGCAGTGGCCAATGCCGGCTTGTTGCGCTTCCAGCGCAGTGATGCGCTGCGCCTGACCCAGGCGGTGCGCGGCAGCGGCAGCCTGCAGCAGGCCGGCAGCGGCAGCCTCACGTTCGACAGCACCGATCTCAGCTACAGCGGTGACACCATCGTCAGCAGCGGCAGCCTGCGCACCGACGTGGCCAACCGCCTGCCCGCAGCCAGCCACCTGCGCCTGGCCGCAGGCACCAGCCTGAGCACCGGTGGTGATGCCAGCCTGGGTGCCCTGACTGCCGACGCTGCCGATGCGGTGGTCAACCTGGGCGGCAGCCTGTCCAGCACCGGTGACCAGTTGTTTGGCGGGCCGGTCACGGTCACGGCTGCCGGGCCGATCAGCCTGTCCGCACCGCTGGCGCGCATCGAGGCGCTGCATGCGGGCAACCAGTGGGGCACGCAGCCGCTGTCGGTGGACGCCGGTCAGCTGTTGCTGGGCGCCGGCCGGGCCGGCGGCAGGGCTGACGGTGCCTGGCAGGCGCTGACACTGGGCCAGGTGACGCTGCGCGGCCTGCGCGATGCGGGCAGCGGTGTGGCGGCGGGCGCCAGCCAGATCGACGCCGGCCAGCTGCAGATCGGCGCCGCAGTGGCGCCTGGCGCCGGTGCCACCGGCGATGCCCGGCTGGATGGATGGGTGGCCGTGCATGCTGGCAGCCTGGCCCTGCGCGCCCATGCCGCGCCGGCCTACCAGCTGCCCGCGCCAGCGCCTGGCGACCTGCCGGCCGTCGACCCGCTGCGCGGCCGCGAGATCGCCTTGGCCGACGATGTGCTGTGGCAGAGCTTGCACAGCCAGGTGCGCACCGACACCGGTGCCAGCCTGCAGCTGCAGGCCACGGCTGGTGGCTCGATCCGGCTCGACCAGAGCGCCAACCTGTTCGACGGTGTGGTGTCGGCGCTCAGTGGTGCCAGCTTCAACACCGCCTGGAGCGCCGTCGACCTGGCCGGCGGGCGCCAGGTCGGGCAGTCGGTCATCCGCTTGTCTGGCCAGGTGCTGCAAGTGGGCGGCGGCGGTGTCGAGGCCGACCTGCTGCGCCTGGCCGTCGGCAAGCTGGGCACCGAGGCCAGCAGCCCGCTGGCCGCCCGGCTTTGGTACAACGACGCCAGCTTCGGCCAGCAGCGGTCCATGCCCGGCCTGCAGATCAGCTTGCTGCCCCAGGCCCTGGCCACGCCGGCCAGCCTGGGCTCGGCCGACCGGCCGGTGCAGGTGGTCGTGGGTGGCCTGGCCACCGGGGGCCGCAGCGAAGGCCTGAACGCCGGCTATGTGCAGCTGCTGCCCAAGCGCGCTGCTGGCGGCGGTGTGGCGGTGTTTCTGGCCGGGCCCAAGGTGGGCCAGGCGGCTTACAGCTTCTTCCAGGACGGGGCGGGTGATCTGGCCGAAGTGCCGCTGTTCTACAACAACGTGCTGCCGGCCACGCCGCAGCTGGCCGGGTCGCTGTCGGCCGTGGCCTCGGTGTCGGAAACCGCGCGGCGGGAGCGCTTCGACGAAACCGTGCGCACCGAGAACGTGGCGATCCGGCTGCGTGCCGGCGTGATCGCCGAAGTGGGCCCGGGCCGCCCGGCCACCCAGGGCGCGCAGGGCCTGAAACTGCCGGCCAGCTGCAGCAGCGCGGGCGGATTGCTGGGCTGCGCGGGCCTGCCATGAACGCCGCGCACAGCCTGCCGCGCCGCCACTTTGTCCAGCAGGGCTGCCAGGCGGCACTGGGCACGGCCCTGGGTGCCGCGCTGCTGGGGCCGGCGGCCAGCAGCGCGGCGGATGTGCCGGTGGGCGCCGATCCGGCGCGCCTGGCCTTGGTGATCGGCAACCGCGCCTATCCCGAGCCCTTCGACCTGCCGTCGATCCACACCAATGCGCAAGAGGTGCAGGCCGCGCTGGTGCAGCGCAGCTTCAACACCCAGACCGTGCTCGATGCCGACCCCGCTGCGGCGCGCAATGCGATCGATCGTTTTCTGGCCAGCGCCCAGTCGGCGCCGCCGAGCGCCACGCTGTTCTTCTACTTCAGCGGCCACGGCCTGCAGGTGGATGCCGACAACCTGCTGGTCGGCGCCGGTGTGCGGCCCGACGCCACCGCCGACCTGTTGTTGCGCGGCAGCCTGTCGCTCAACCGCGACTTGCTGCAGCGCCTGCCCAGCCGGCCGGCCGGGCTGACGGTGCTGGTGATCGACGCCTGTCGCACCGACCTGCGGCCCAGTGCGCGTGGTGTGGATGGCTTCAACCAGGTCGAGGCGCCACCAGGCTGCCTGATTGCGTTTTCAACCGGCGCGGGCAAGCCGGCGATTGCACCCAAGCGCGAGACCGACACCACCTTCTACACCGGCGCGCTGGTGCAGCAGCTGTTGGGCGCATCGGACGAACTGTCCTTCCCCGACCTCTTCCGCCTGGTCAAGCTGGATGTGCAGCGGCGCATGCTGGGCCACGCGCTGCCGGTGATCCGCCGCTTTGCCCAGTTTCCGTTCATTGCCGACAACAGCAGCGCACCGATCACCGTGGCCTCGGCCCGCCAGCTGGCCGAGGCACGCAGCCGTGCCAGCGCGCAAGAGCAGGCCCGCGCAGCCCTGGCCCGGGCCGCGGAGGATGCAGATTTCAACGCCCTGCAGGCCAGCTTGTGGCCGCCCGAGCTGCTGCGCCAGGCCGAAGCCTTCCGCCAGCGCTGGCCGGCCAGTGCCCGAGCCGGCGCCGCCGAGGTGGCGGCCGAGGGCGCACGCGAAGCCGCCGGCATCCTGCGCCGCAATGATGTGCGCTTGTACCGCCGCTCGTTTGACGCCGCACCCGAGCGTGGCGAGGCCTACAACGGCGACCTGCAGCGTGCTGCGCGCGGCGACAAGGACGCAGCTGCCCGCGTCGGCCGGCAGTGGGCCACCAGCGCCCGCAACGGCCCCGCGCTGTCACGCTATGAAGGCTGGATGCAGTACGCCGCCGAACTGGGCAACGGCATCGCCAGCTACGAGCTGGCGCTGCACTACCGCCGGCTCGACCAGCCCCAGCCCGCCGCCCGCTGGGAAACCCGCGCCCGCGAGCTGGGCTACAACCCGCCGCCGTCGCTGGAGCACTACCGCAAGTAGGCCGGTCAGACCGTCTGGTCTGCAGCCGGCGTGCGCCGCCGCACCGGCACACCGCCGATGGCCAGCAGCGATTCCACGCAGTCGCGCAGCGATGTGTCCAGCGGCCGGAAGGCGATGCCGGTCAGCGCGCGGATGCGGTCGTTGCGCAACTGGCAGCCAGCCCAGATGGCGCGCATCTCGGCCTCCCGCAGGCGCACCCGCTCGGGCTGCGTGTCGACCACCGGGCCGGCGGCGTGCTGCAGTTCGGGCAGCAGGCGGTCGATGTCGGCGTTGATCTGTTCCACCGGCCGGGTCTCGGTGGACCAGGCGATGTAGCGCGCGCCGTTCTGCACTTGCGGGCTTTCCAGCAGCGCGATGTGGCAGGCGGCGTCGTCGCGCACATCCACCGTCATCCAGGGGCGGTACACCGGGGTTTGTGGGCATTCACCCCGCAGCATGCCGGCGATCAGCTTCTGCCAGGGCCCCATGGCCTGCTGGTGGGCCGACTGGATCGGCCCGACGTTGTCGCCCGGGCAGCAGATCACCGCGTCCCAGCCACCGTGCTGGCGCGCTGCATCGGCAAAGGCCTGTTCAACCAGCAATTTGCCCATGGAATAGCCCTGGCCACGCTCGGGCGTGCGCTTGGGGTTGGCCAGGTCGGGGTAACGGTCTTCGTCGACCACCGGGCGGCGCACCAGCTCTTGCAGGTCCATCTCGGAAATGATCGCCGCGATGCTGGAGGTGACCACCACCCGGCGCACCGTGCCCGACTGGTCGATGCTGCGGATGGTGTGTGCACAACTGGCGGCGATGCTGGCCTGGTCGGCATAGTCGCTGACGTGGGACAGGTGCAGCACCCCGTCGCAGCCGCGGAAGATGTTGTCGAAACAGCCGGGCTGGTCGAGGTCGGCGCTGTGCAGCGTCAGCCGGCCGGACGCAAAGCCCGGCATGGCCTGCAGAAAGCCGGTGCGGCTGGCATCGGCAGCGTTGCGCACGCAGGCCCGCACACGGTGGCCGCGGTCCAGCAGCTGGCGCACCACCCAGCCACCGACAAAGCCTGCGGCGCCGGTGACGGCGATGGTGCTGCGCGGGGGAACGGGGGCCATGCAATCTCCTGGGGGTGGATAAATCAGATACCTGCCTAACGCCAGTCCAGCATGGCCACGCCTGGCGTCTGCTGCAGGCTGGTCGTCGGGTGTCTGTTGCGGCGGCGGCGGGCCGGCCAGCGCAGTGCTGATGCTGGGAGCCAGGGCCGGTGCTGGTCTGTCCTGTACCGGACAGCACGGCGGCCAGGCCTGCCAAGCCAGGGCCCGGCGTTTGCACGCCGATATACTGAACCCAGCATGAGGTGCCTGGCTTCCGCACGGAGGTCGGGTTAAACGGGAAGCCGGTGCGTCGCGATCCAGCTGTTGGATCACGACCATTCCGGCGCTGCCCCCGCAACGGTCAGCGAGGAGCAAGCGGCAACGCAGCCACTGGGTGTTTCACCTGGGAAGGCGCCGCTCGCTTCCGGGCGTTCTGTCTAGAACGGCCCGGCACTCGCAAGCCCGGATACCGGCCTGATGCGCTGGCGCTGGCGTTGCGGAGGGCGATGCGGGTCGGATGGCCTGCGCAGCTGCGCCCGGCCGCCCGCCTTCGCACCACTCTCCACCACGCCGGCATGTGTCCGACTGGTCCGCACGGGGCGTGTGGATGGAGATTTCATGACTGTTCAATCGACAGGCCGCAAAGGCCTGCAATGTTTGTGTGTGGCCGCCAGCGCTGGGCTTGGCATGCCGGCATGGGCCCAGAGCCCGGCCTTGGCAGCGCAGGCTGAGCCGGTGGTCATCACCGCAACACGCAGCCCGGTGAAGGTGTCCGACGTGGTGGCCGACGTGACGGTGCTCGACCGTGCCATGCTCGACCGCAGCGAGGGCCGCTCGCTGGTCGAGGTCTTGTCGCAGGCCCCCGGCCTGCAGTTCGCCAACAACGGCGGCCTGGGCAAGACCTCGTCACTGTTCATCCGCGGCCTGGAGGCACGCCATGTGCTGCTGCTGGTCGACGGTGTGCCGCTGGGCTCGGCCACCGCCGGTATTGCGTCGTTCGACAACCTGCCGCTGGACGCCATCGACCGCATCGAGATCGTGCGTGGTCCGATGAGCTCGCTCTACGGCAGCAGCGCCATGGGCGGCGTGGTGCAGCTGTTCACCCGCCGCGGCCAGGCCGGCTTGCGCGGCAATGCGCGCGTCAGTGCCGGCAGCCATGGCCATGCGCTGGCGTCGGCTGGTGTCAGCCTGGGCGGCGATGGAATGGATCTGGCCGTGCAGTTGCAGCACCAGCAGACCGACGGTTTCTCGGCCACCAATGCGCGTGCCCAGTTCGGCAGCTACAACGCCGACGACGACGGCTTCCGCCAGAACGCCGGCAGCCTGCGTGCGGGTTGGACCATCATGCCCGGCTGGCGCCTGGAAGGCTTGCTGCTGGAATCGAACGGCAAGATCCAGTACGACGATGGCCCCGGTGCCGACGCCCGCGCCGGCCTGCGCAACAGCGTGCAGACCTTGCAGCTGTCTGGCGTGGTGCTGCCGGGTTGGCGCACGCGGCTGGCCTTTGGCCGCTCACTCGACAGCTACGACACCCTGGCGTCTGCCAGCATGTTTGCGTCGCTGGGAGCGACCGAGACGGTGCAGCGCCAGCTCAGCTGGGAACACCGCGTGGCCCTGCCGCTGGGTGAAGCCTTGGCGCTGGTCGAGCGGGTGGAGCAGGACGTCAGCCGCCCCGGCGTGCCCTATGACACCAGCACGCGCCGCATCGATGCGCTGGCGCTGGGCTGGTCGGCGCAACTGGGTGCGGCGGACCTGCAGGCCAGCCTGCGGCGCGACCGCAACTCGCAATTTGGTGGCAACACCACCGGGGCACTGGCCGCTGCCTGGCGCTTCAGCGATGCCTGGCGGGTCGGTGGCTCCTACGGCAGCAGCTTCACGGCGCCCAGCTTCAACCAGCTGTACTTCCCTGGTTTTGGCAACCCCAACCTGCTGCCCGAAGACGGCCGGCACACCGAGCTGTTTGCGCAGTGGGCCCGTGGCGTGCACACCGTGCGTGCCACCAGCTACCGCCACCGCTATGACTCGTTCATCAGCAGCGGGCCGCAAGCGGCCAACATCCCCAGGGTGAAGATCGACGGTGCCAGCCTGGCCTGGGACGCCCGCCTGGACACGCTGACCTTGGCCGCGTCCTACGACCATGTGGACCCGCGCAACGACACGGTGGGCAGCACCGCCTATGGCAACCGCCTGCCGCGGCGTGCCAAGCAGGCCTTGAAGGCCAGCGCCGACTGGCGGCTGGGCGCCTACAGCGTGGGCATGTCGCTGCAGGCCTATGGCAACCGCTTCGACAACACCGCCAACACCTTGCGGCTGGGCGGCTATGGCGTGCTCGACCTGCGTGCCGATTGGGCGCTGGCCCGTGACTGGGTGCTGGGCCTGCGGCTGAACAACGTCGGCGGCAAGGCCTACGAAACCGTCTACGGCTACAACCAGCCTGGTCGCGAAGGCTTTTTGAGCCTGCGCTGGGCGCCGCACTGAACGGGCAGCCGCCGTGCATGCGCTGACCCCGGGCCGCCTGCGCTGGCCGATGTTGCCGGTGCTGCTGCTGGTGTCGGGCTGGCTGCTGGCCAGCGCCAGTGCTGCTGCGGCCATCAGCGTCACCGACGACCGCGGCCGGCCGCAGCGATTGGAGCGGCCGCCGGCGCGCATCGTCAGTCTGCTGCCGTCGATCACCGAGTCGGTGTGCGCCCTGGGTGCCTGCCAGCGCCTGGTGGGTGTCGACCGCGATTCCAACGCGCCGCCCGAGGTGGCGCTGCTGCCCAAGCTGGGCGGCCTGGAAGACACCCAGGTCGAGCGCCTGGTGGCGCTCAAGCCCGATGTGGTGCTGGCCGGCCGGTCGGCGCGCGTCACCGACCGGCTGGAAGCCCTGGGCCTGACGGTGCTGCTGCTCGAGCCCGCCAGCCATGCCGATGTGCGGCGCACGCTGGTGGTGCTGGCGCAGATGCTGGGCATGCCGCAGCAGGCCGACCGGGTGTGGGCCGGCATCGAGCACGACCTGGCCACCGCCGCTGCGCGGGTGCCGGCAGCTTGGCGTGGCCAACGGGTGTATTTCGAGGTGGGTGCCGGGCCGTATGCGGCCGGGGCGTCCTCGTTCATCGGTCAAACCCTGGCGCGGCTGGGTCTGGGCAATGTGGTGCCGCCTGAATTGGGGCCCTTCCCGCAGCTCAACCCCGAGTTTGTGGTGCGCAGCCGCCCCGACATCATCATGGCCGGGCAGCGCAGCCTGCTGGACATGGCCGGGCGCCCGGGCTGGGCGTCGCTGGAGGCCTTGCGCAGCGGGCCTGGCGGCAGCCGCAGCTGCGGCTTCACGCCAGCGCGCTATGAAGTGCTGGTCCGCCCGGGCCCGCGTCTGGGCGCAGCAGCGCTGTTGCTGGCGGACTGCCTGGCCGGCCTGCCCAGCCAGGGTGGGCGGTGAGCCAAGCCCTGCCCGGCCTGGCCACCGCCTCGGTCACCCGGGCGCTGCAGCATGGCCGCCGGCGCAGGCTGCTGCTGGCCCTGGCGGCAGCAGCGTTCGGCCTGGTCCTGCTGGGCCTGGCCGCCGGCAGTGAGGGCCTGTCCTGGCGGGCCCTGTGGGCGGATCTGGGCCAGGACCAGGCCGGCTTGATCCTGGGCCAGATCCGCGCCCCGCGCACCGTGGGCGCGCTGCTGGTCGGCGCCCTGCTGGGGCTGGCGGGGGCGGTGGCCCAGGGCTTGTTCCGCAACCCGCTGGCCGACCCCTATCTGCTGGGGTCGGCCGCTGGTGCGTCGCTGGCGGTGGTGGCGGTGCTGGCGGCGGGCAGCCTGGCGGGACTGAGCATCAGCCTGGCCACTGCCGCCTGGCTGGCGCGCTTGTCGCTGGTGCTGGCGGCGTTTGTCGGCGCCCTGCTGGGCGTGTGCCTGACGCTGCTGCTGGCGCGCGGCGCGCAGCAGACGGTGCGCCTGCTGCTGGCCGGCGTGGTGGTGGGCGTGCTGCTGGGCGCGGTCAGCGACCTGCTCACGCTGGTGTCGCCCGACGCACTGCGCGGCAAGCAGGCCTTCTTGCTGGGCAGCACCGCGTTTCTGGGCTGGCGCAGTGTGTTGGCACTGGCGCTGGGCCTGGCGCTGGCCTTGCCGCTGGCCATGCGCATGGCTCGGGTGCTGGATGCCCTGACCCTGGGCGAAGACAGCGCGGCCAGCCTGGGCCTGCCATTGGCCCGGTTGCGCTTGCGCCTGGTGCTGGTCTTCGCCCTGGCCACGGGTCTGGCGGTGTCGCAGGCCGGGCTGGTGGCCTTTGTCGGCCTGGTGGCGCCCCACCTGGTGCGCCGCATGGCGCCAGGGCCGCATGCCTATTTGCTGCTGGCCAGTGCGGCCGCGGGTGCCGTGCTGCTGCTGGCCGGTGATGTGGTGGCGCGGGTGGTGGTGGCGCCGCAAGAGCTGCCGGTCGGCGTGGTCACCGCCCTGGTCGGCGGTGCCTACCTGCTGTGGCTGCTGCACAGGCGCGGCTTGCGATGAACCCGGTGCTGCAGGCGCGTGATGTCAGCGTGATGCTGGGTGCGCACCGGGCGCTGGACCGTGTCAGCTGCCGTTTCGAGCGCGGCTGGACCGCCATCGTCGGTCCCAACGGCGCCGGCAAGTCGACCTTGCTGCGGGTGCTGGCCGGGCTGCTGCCGGTGGCCAGCGGTGCCGTGCACCTGGGCCCGCAGCCGCTGGCCGATCTGCCGGCGCGGGCGCGTGGCCGCCAGCTGGCCTGGCTGGCGCAGCTGGGCGACAGCAGCGGCGACCTGAATGTGCGCGAGACCGTGGCCCTGGGCCGCCTGCCGCACCTGGGCCTGGTGGGCGTGCACAGCGCCGCCGACGACGCGGCGGTGGACCGGGCCATGGCCGCCACCGAATGCAGCGCCTGGCAAGACCGCCTGCTGACCGAGCTGTCGGGCGGTGAACGCCAGCGCGTCTTGCTGGCGCGGGTGCTGGCCACCGAGGCGCCGATCCTGCTGTTGGACGAGCCCACCACCCACCTGGACCCGCCACACCAGGTCGCCCTGGTGCGGCTGGCGCGGCGCCTGGCGGCGACCCACACGGTGGTGTCGGTGCTGCACGACCTGCCACTGGCCCTGCATGCCGACCGGGTGCTGGTGCTGCAGCGCGGGCGGGTGCTGGCCGACGGGGCCCATGACGACCCAGCCCTGCATGCCGCCATGACCGCCGTGTTCGACGGCGCCGTGCGGGTCGAGACCGGCCGTGGCCGGCCCACCGTGGTGCCCAACCTGGAGCCCTGAGTTGCATCGCTGCCGTGCAGCGGCTTTGCATCGTCTTCGGATAACCATTTGTTGCCATGCATCGCCAGGACCTGGAACACTCCGGGCCGACATGCATCTCAAGTGCAGCAGAAAAGGCGAACCGAATGGATCTGACCGTCAGTGTGTTGTTGGGCACCTTCGTGATGTCGGTGCTGGCCTTGTTCGTCTTCATCGCCAGCATGGCCAAGGGCCTGTTCGGCGCCGGTGGTGCGGCGGCGGTGCAGATCTTCGACACCGACGAAGTCGGCAAGGTTGAAGACCCGGCCGCCACCCAGCGCCAGCGCGGTGATTTGCAGCAGGCCATGGACCCCGGGCATGCGGCCACGCCGGTCAATGCGGCTGAGCTTGCCACCCGGCTGCGGGTGGACCAGAGCAGTTCGCTGGTGGTGGGCGTGTGCCTGACGCTGAGCGTGGTCTGGCTGGTGCTGGCCTCGGTGGCCGGCCTGGTGGCCTCACTCAAGCTGCATTGGCCCGACTGGCTGGTGCAGCAGGCCTGGCTGACCTTTGGCCGCATCCGGCCGATCCACCTGAACCTGGTGGGCTACGGCTGGTGTTCGATGGCCGGCATCGGCGTGGCGCTGTGGCTGATCCCGCGGCTGCTGAAAACCGAACTGGTCGGTGCCAAGTACGCGCTGATGGGCGGTGCGCTGTGGACGCGTCGGCGTGGTCGCCGGCACGGTGGCCATTGCGACCGGGCATTCCGACGGGCTGGAATGGCTGGAATACCCCTGGCAGATCGACATCCTGATGGTGGTCGGTGGCGCCCTGGTCGGCTTTCCGCTGTGGCTGACGCTGCTGCAGCGCAAGGTGCCGCATCTGTACGTGTCGGTCTGGTACATCGCTGCGGCGCTGCTGTGGTTTCCGGTGCTGTTTCTGGTTGCCAACTGGCCCGGGCTGCACTTCGGCGTGCAGCAGGCCAGCATGAACTGGTGGTTCGGCCACAACGTGCTGGGGCTGTGGTTCACGCCGCTGGCGCTGGCGGCGTCGTACTACTTCATCCCCAAGGTGATCGGCAAGCCCATCCACAGCTACAACCTGTCGCTGCTGGGCTTCTGGTCGCTGGCCTTCTTCTACAGCCAGGTGGGCGGCCACCACCTGATCGGCGGGCCGGTGCCGTCGTGGCTGATCACCATCAGCATCGTGCAGAGCATGATGATGGTGGTGCCGGTGGTGGCGGTGGCCATCAACCAGCACCTGACCGTGGCTGGGCAACTTCCGCGCCTTGCTGTATTCGCCCACGCTGCGCTTCATCGTGCTGGGCGCCATGATGTACACGGCGGCGTCGGTGCAGGGCTCGCTGCAGGCGCTGCGCTCGGTCAACACCGTCACCCACTTCACCCACTACACCGTGGCGCATGCGCACCTGGGGCTGTACGGCTTCTTCTCGATGGTGATGTTCGGCGTCGATCTACTTCATCATGCCGCGCGTGATGAAGTGGGAGTGGCCCTATCCGTGGATGATCTCGGCCCACTTCTGGCTGGTGCTGGGCGGCTTCGCGCGTCTACTTCATCGGCCTGTCCATCGGTGGCTGGTACCAAGGGCTGGCGATGCTGGACAAGGACGTGCCCTTCATGGAGAGCGTGCGCCTGACCCTGCCGTACCTGGAAGCGCGCTCGGTCGGCGGTGCCCTGATGACCCTGGGCCACCTGGTGTTTGCGCTGCACTTCTTCATGATGGGCTGGAAGTTCGGCCCGCGCCGCCTGGGCGCGGCGCTGCTGCAGGCGCCTGACAAGGCCGCGTCGGCTGCAAGCGCCCCCAACCTGGCGCCGCAGGCAGCCCGCACCCAAGGGGGTGCAGCATGAGCGGCGCCGTGGGTCGGTATGAGATGGACGAGCTGCGCCTGGTCGTCGGCGCCATGGTGATCCTGTCGGGCGCCACCGCGCTGCTGGTGGCTGTGCCCTATCTGCTGCTGAAGGACACCCCGCCACCGGCAGGCCTGAAGCCCTACACCGCTGTGCAGCTGGAAGGCCGGCAAAGCTACATCGCCAACGGCTGTGTGTATTGCCATTCGCAGCAGCCGCGTGACAGCGCCCAGGCGCCTGACGCCCTGCGCGGTTGGGGCCGCGCCAGCGTGGCCGGCGACTACGCCTACGACACCCCGCACCTGCTGGGCACCATGCGCACCGGGCCTGACCTGCTGAACATCGGCGCGCGCCAGCCCAGCCGCGACTGGCATCTGGGCCATCTGTACGCGCCGCGCGCCTACACGCCGGGCTCGATCATGCCGGCCTATCCCTACCTGTTCGATGTGCGCTCAGGGCGCGGCCCAGCCGGGCGAGGTGGTGGTCAACCTGCCGCCGGCCTTGGCCAAGCCCGGCCAGGTGGTGGTGGCCAAACCCGAGGCGCTGGCCCTGGTCGAGTACCTGATCTCGCTGGACCGCACCTACCCGGCACTGCCGCCCCTGCCACTGCCGCCACCGCCTGTAGCGGCTGCGGCCGCGGCTACAAAAGGAGGCCGCTGATGGATGGCCCGCCGCTGTCGCGCAAGCGCGAACTCGATGATTCGGCCACCCGCCGCGAGCTGGCCGACCCGGACGAACGGGTCCGCCCGCTGCCCTGGTTCTTCACCATGTTCCTGGGCGCCATGGGCATGTGGGGCGCGTTCTACATCACCGCCACGCCGTCGGGCGAAGCGTCGGCCTACGGCGACCAGCGCACGGTGGCCGACCTGCGGCCGGCGGTGGTGGCGCCCGGGGCGGCAGCCGGCATCGACGGCAAGCAGCTGTTCGGCGCCAAGTGCGCGGCCTGCCACCAGGCCAGTGGCCTGGGCGTGGCCGGGCGTGTTTCCGCCGCTGGCCGCGTCGGAATGGGTGGTCGGCTCGGAGAAGGTGCTGATCAGCCTGCTGCTGCATGGCGTGGAAGGCGAACTGGTCGTCAAGGGCAACACCTACAAGGGCGCGATGCCGGCCTTTGGCAGCCTGAGCGATGGCGAGATTGGCAGCGGTGCTGAGCTACATCCGCAGCGACTGGGGCAACCAGGCTGCCGCCAGTCAGCGCGGCGGCGGTGGCGGCCCAGCGCGAGGCGACCAAGGGCCAGCAGGGCCCGTATGCCGGTGGTGCAGCGCTGCAGGCGCTGGCGCCCTGATTGGCTGCACAGGCGCTGCAGGCGGTGCAGGCGGTGGACCGAGGGCAGGGCGGGGCGCCGCCGCCGGGCACCCCCGACCCGCTGGACGGCCTGGCCACCACCTTTGCGGCCAGCCTGGCAGTGCTGCTGCTGGCCTTGCTGGCCTTGTTCCACGCCACCGCCGGCGGCACCGGTTTCACCACCGAAACCCTGCGCCGCCATGCCGTGGCCCAGGCGCCGATGTCGGTGCCCGATTACCCGGTGGTCGACGCCCAGGGCCGGCAGACCACGCTGCGCAGCCTGCTGGCGCAGGACGGCCGGGTGCGCATCGTCGACTTCGTCTACACCCGCTGCGCCACGCTGTGCCTGGCGCTGGGCACGGTGTTCCAGCAGTTGCAGGCGCAGATCGACGGCCCAGGGCCTGCAAGACCGCGTCGCCCTGCTGTCGATCAGCTTCGACCCGCTCAGCGACCAGGGCCCGGCGCTGGCCGACTATGCACAGCGCATGCGCATGCAGCCCGCCGTCTGGCAGCTGCGCAGCCTGCGTGACGAGGCCGACCGCCGCCAGCTGCTGGACAGCTTCGGCATCATGGTGCTGCCGGCGCCGCTGGGTGAGTACGAGCACAACGCCGCGCTGCACCTGGTCGACACCCAGGGCCGGCTGGTGCGCATCCTGGGTCTGGACCAAGGCCAGGCGGCGCTGGACCTGGCGCGCCAGCTGGCTGCGCCATGACGGCCCGGCCGGCGCTGGGTGTGGCCGCGGCAGCAGCGCCAGCCGTGCCTGCAACACCAGCCGCGCCACCGGCAACCGTCTGGCGCCTGCTGGCGCTGGCGGCAGCAGTTGCTGCACTGGCCCTGTCGCTGCCGCCGCGGCCGCGCGCTGATCGAGCAGAGCATGGTCTGGCACATGCTGGTGCAGATGCCCTTGCTGCTGCTGGCCGGCTGGTGGGCGATGGCCGGCTGGCCGCCGCGTTTCGGCCAACGCATCAACCGCCATGGGCTGACCGGGTTCATGCTGGCGCAGTGCATCACCGCCTACTGGATGGTGCCGGCCCTGGTCGACCGCGCCGTGGTGCTGCCCGGCGGCCGACGCCGCCAAGCTGGCCACGCTGTGGCTGGCCGGTGCGGCCTTGCGCCAGGGCTACCGCGCCGCGCCGCTGGCCGTGCAGCTGTTCTTCGTCGGCTATGCCCTGCCGATGCTGGCCTGGCTGGGCCTGTACCTGGCCAGCACCGACCTGCGGCTGTGCAATGCCTACAGCCTGGACAGCCAGCTGCGCGCCGGCTGGGGCCTGCTGGCGCTGGCCTGCATCCTGGGCCTGCTGTGGGCGTGGAGCGCCTGGCAGCAGTGGTTGCGCCCGCCCGTGCTGCGCGCGCACGCTGCACCGGGTCGGGCGGCAGACTAGGCGCCGCCAGGCGGCAGCCCATGCCGTGCGCGTGTCCCGCAGCGCGCATGGCGCCTGCGCGTGCTGCCTGCGTGGCGGGCAGGTCCTACGCCAGTCAGCAGTTTGCATGCGGCACTGCGCCCGCTGCTGGCGCCGCACATCCTGCACTTGTAGGAGGCCGGGCGCGCGCGGCAGCGCTGATGCGCCCTCAAGCCTGAGGGCGACGCCGGCCTGCGCACGCCGGACGATGGCGCCACGCTGTTGCCGCCTGTCCTGGCTGCCACGGCGGTGCCACAACACGCGCCGAGAGGAGCCCGTCCATGCCATCCAACACCTTGTTTGCCGGCGCTGCGCGCCGCATGTCCGTCTGGCCAGCGTCGCCCGCGTGGCCGCTGGCCTTGTGCGCCACCACCGTGCTGCTGGCCGCCTGCGGCGGCAGCGACACAGCAACCAGCCCCACCCCGCCGGCCGAGGTGGCCATCAGCGGCGCGGTGGTCGATGGCCCCTTGCAAGGCGCTACCGTTTGCCTGGACCTGAATGACAACAGCGCCTGCGACGCTGGCGAACCCCAGCAAACTGCCACCGATGCCGACGGCAAGTACAGCTTCATGGCCTTGGCCAGCCTGGCCGGCGCCCACAGCGTGGTTGCCGTGGTGCCGGCCACGGCCATCGACAAGGACACCGGCGCCGCCGTGGGGGCCGCCTTCACGCTGAAGGCGCCGCCCAGTGGCAGCAGCGCGGCGCAGTCGGTGTTTGTCAGCCCGCTGACGACGGTGGTGGCTGAAACCGCCAGCGCCACTGGCAGCACGGTGGCCGAGGCCAGCGCTGCGGTGCAAGCGCAGTTGGGGCTGGCGGTGTCGCCGCTGACCGACTTCACCGCCGTCGGCGCTGACCCGGCGCTGGCAGTGGCCGCACGGGCCTTGGGCCAGGTGGTGATCACCACCGCCAGGCTGGCGGCCGATGCCGGCGTGGCACCGGCCACCGCCGCCAAGCTGGTGCGTGACGCATCGCTGCAGCAGTTGCCGGTGCTGGCCAATGCATTGGCAGCGGCGCCGGCCGAGGCCAGCATGGCTGAACGTGCGGCGGCTGCTGTGCTGGCCGTGGCCGAGGCGCTGAACCTCAGCAGCAGCACGGTGGCGGCCGTGGCCGAGCAGGTGGCCAAGCCAGCGGGGGTGGCCGATGCGGCCGGCCCCTTCATCAGCGTGCGCCGCTTCGCCTACAGCGATGCCAACAACTACAGCTACCAGTTGTTCAGCGGTGACAGCACGCAAACCAATGCCAGCGGCGCCTGGCTGGCAAACGAGGCACGCGCCAACCTGGGCAACGGTGAGGCCATCGCCTTCAGCCGCAACCAGCTGTACTGGACGGGCAGCGCCTGGAACAACTGCGACGACGGCCATGCCATGGTCGCCACCACGGCAGCCACCGCCACCACACCGCAGAAAAGCCTTTATTGCGGCGCGGCCAGGAGCGAGTCGCGTCTGGTGTGGGAAGACATCGCCGGCCAGACGCTGCGCGCGGTGCTCACCCGCATGCGGGCCTTTCCCTTGCGTGACAACCCGGGCAGCACCACCGACGCCGATGGCCTGCCTGTGAAGTGGGGCCCCGACCCGGCCTTGCTGCCGGCCGACGCTGTCTTTCCGGCCGGGTCGCGCTACAACATGCGCGCCATCCGCAACGAGATCGGCAACACCGACCGCATCGAGACGGCGGTCAAACCCACCGTGCGCCGTGCCGACGGCAGCTTCCGCCAGGCGGTCACGCTGGAGCAGCTGGGCCTGATGGCGGGCGACCTGGCGCCGGCCAATGCCGGTGTGGTGGTCAGCAACCTGAACACCTTGTTCGTGGCCGATGTACCACTGGCCAGCCAGGCCGATGCCACGCTGGAGCCCCTGCAGCGCTGGCGCTTGGCGGTGGACGTGGCAGGCCTGAAAGGCCGCTTCTACCGCTGTGAGGTGCTCAAGAGCAACAACGCCAGCCGCAATTGCGAAACCGTGGGCGATGCGACGCTGGCGACCCCGACGCAAGGCGGCATCCGCTTGCTGCGGGTGGCCAGCGGCTACCCGGTTGCACTGAAGGCCAGGCTGCAGCAGCAACGCTTCTGGGCCGAGTACGCGGGCACGGTGTTTCGTGGCACCACCGACCTCGAGCGCACCTACCACCACCAGCGCCTGAATGGCGTCGCCTGGACCAGCCTGCGCACTGCCCTGGGCATTCCGGCGCACACCGAGCCCGCAGCGCCAGCGGCCAGCGGGCCGTTCGAGATCTTGCGCAGCTTCAGCTTCAGCAACCTGGCCAACTACAGCTGGCGCACGTTCTCCGGTGACGACAGCATCACCGACGCCAATGGCACGGCGGTGGCCGTCGAGCAGCGCAAGTCCGTTGCCGGCGGGGTGGAGCAGCCCCAGGTCGGCAACCGCAGCTACTGGACCGGCAGCGCCTGGTACGACTGCCCGAGCAGCGGTGCAACCGTCACCTTCTCGGTGGCGCCGCCCAATGCGTCCACCTACTGCAAGACCTATGTCGAGGAGCGGGTGCTGCCCGCGACGTTGGTTCTGTCGCTGGGCGGCCGGCTGATGGGCGATGTGGTCAACGAGATCCGCAGCTACAACAGCCTGGACAGCGGTAGCAGCTATGCCAACTGGGGCCCGTCGCCCGCAGCAAACCCGCAGTTGGCCAGTACCCGCTTTCCGGCCGGTGCCACGATGGAGCACCGCGGCCTGCGGCGGGTGGCCGCCAGCTGGACGATTGCCACCGCGCCGACCGACCAGGTGCGGGTGGCGCCCGAGCCCAATACCAGCGCGCCCTTCAGCAGCTGGCCATTCGCCAGCACGCTGGAGGACATGGTCGCCAAGTACCCGGGCAGCCTGGCGGGTAACTCGCCCAACGGCAGCACCACGCTGTTTGTCGGGTCTTACACCGAGCCGGCCAGCGACGCCGCATTCACCAACGTGGTCGAGATCCGTGTGGCCTTTGATGCCAACGGCAACAAGGCGCGTTTCACCCGCAACAACCGGCTGGTGAGCAATGGCTTCACGACCAACTACGCCACCGTGCTGGACACCACCTACAGCATCGAGACCCTGGCCGACGTGCGGCTGCTGAAGTTTGCGGCCATGCCCGATGGTTTCGAGGCCCGACTCGACTACAGCCGACAGTTTGCCGAACGCAACGGCGGGGTCTGGTATGCCTACAACAACCCGCCGCAGGTGGTGAACTGGTCGATCCGGCTGAATGGCCCGGCCAAGACCGCCTTGTTCACGGCCCTGGGCATCCAGTAGGGCCAAGCACTACATGCACGCACCACGCCCGGCGCTGCATGCCGTGCGCACCGGCGCGCCACGGGCGACCAGGGGCGCTGGCCGGCGTGCTGTGCAAGGCTGTCGACCGCGTTGGCCCGCATGGACAGCAGCTCCCGGCCGCTGCTGAAGGCGCTGCAGCTGGCCGACCTGCCGCTGCTGCCGCTGCCGCCGGCCGGCTGATAGACCGTTGCGGCGCTGATGGCTGTTGAGCAGGGCGGCTTGGCCCATGCGGCGTGCGCCGATGCCATGGCTGCTTCGGTGAACCGGCGGCTGGCCAAGTGCCTTGCGCGCAACACCGTCGCCATCCCGGCGGAGGCACTGCCCTATGTCGGCGTCAGCGTCATGCGCAGCGTGACAGCGCAGGACATCGACGATGCCTGCCAGACCATGACTGAAGTGAACGCGCTGATGGAGCTGCTGCGGCAGGGCGAAGAGCGCGCCGTCGTGGATGAACTGCTGAGGGTCGGCAGTGCGGTGCCGCCGCATATGCAAGCCCGCTTTCACAACCTTCCTGCCAATGAAAGAACGCTTTACTATGAAGGCCAACAGCACAAGCTGGCTTTCACACCATGCGCAACACCGGCCGCACCATCACCACCACCACGCTGGGCGAAGCGGTGCACGCATTCGTGCCGCATCCCCTGCCGCCTGCCGGCCCGCCGCTGGCGGCAGACAGCCACGCCACCGCCAACCACCGTGCCGAGATGGCCCTGGCCAGGCTGGGCGGCGTGGCCGGATTGGTGCCGTCGGTGGATTGGCTGCTCTACAGCGCCATCCGCAAGGAAGCCTTGCTCACTTCGCAGATCGAGGGCACGCAGGCCACGCTGAGCGATCTGTTTGACTGTGAGGCCGGTCAGGTGTTGGCCAACACCGCCGATGTTGAAGAGGTCACCAACTACCTGCGCGCCTTTCGGCTGGTGCGAGATAACCTGCGCCGTGCCGGTGGCTTGCCGATTTCGGTGCGGCTGCTGTGTGACGCGCACCGCCTGCTGCTGGATGGCGTGCGCGGCGCCGGCAAGCAGCCGGGCGAACTGCGGCGCAGCCAGAACTGGATCGGCGGCGCCCGGCCGGGGCAGGCCGTGTTCGTGCCGCCGCCACCAGACCAGGTGCCGGGCCTGCTGGCCGATCTGGAGCGCTTCATCCATGCGCCGGCGCCCGCACTGCCGCCGCTGGTGCGGGTGGCGCTGGTGCATGTGCAGTTCGAGACCATCCACCCTTTTCTGGATGGCAATGGGCGCATCGGTCGGCTGCTGATTGCTGCGCTGCTGGAGCACTGGGGCCTGTTGCCAGAGCCACTGGTCTACCTGAGCGGCTACCTCAAACAACACCAGGCCGAGTACTACAGGCGCTTGTCGGCCGTGCGCACAGCGGGCGACTGGGAAGGCTGGATCGGCTTCTTCCTCGACGGTGTGGAGGCAGCGGCCACCGACGCTGAGCGCGGCATCGTCGCCATGGCCAGCCTGATCAACGCCGACCGCAAGCGGCTGCTGGCCGCGCCGCGGGTGGGCGCGGTGGCCCTGCGCCTGTTTGAGCTACTGCCCTTGATGCCGCGCTTCACCATGGTGCAGGCGCAGCTGCAACTGGACACCACCTTTCCCACGGCCACGGCGGCGGTCAAGCTGCTGCAAGACCTGGGCTTGGTGACGGAGTTGACCGGCCAGAAGAAGAACCGGCTGTTCAGCTATGCGGCCTATGTGGACCTGCTGGCAGCGGCCACATGACCGAAGCCCAGTTGGAAAGGAGTTGCTGGCCAGGCTGGCCGACCGGGACTGGTAGCACCACCGCCACCGCCCCAGCATCGCCCACGATGGCCCCACGCCCGAACACACCAGCCACCGCGGTGGGCTGCTGCGCGGCCGCCTGCGGAGTGCCATCACCCGGCTGAACCCCGGCATGCTGCTCGCTGCGTGCGACGACGCGCAGCAGCAGGTGCAAGACCTGGGCACCCCGGCCTTGCTGGCCGCCAACCGCCAGTTCCACCGATTGAGACGGCGCAGGCGATGGAGCAGTTGGTGGAGATGGCCGGGCGTTTCCGCGAGGCAGCCTCACGCGGCGGCAGCACGGGTCTGTGTGACGACGAGCTGCGCTGCGACAACGCCCTGGCCACCAACGCACCTGCGGTTCGCGCGCTGTCAGACGAGACGTTGAAGAAGATCGCCCACGAGCTGACCGAGAACCTGCGGCACAGCGTGACGGTGGATTGGTCGCAGCGCGAGAGCGTGCGTGCCAAGCTGCGCCTGATGGTCAAGCGCATCCTGCGCAAGTACAAATACCCGCCGGATGCCGTCGGATGCCGCCGATGCTGCGGTGGAGCTGGTGCTGCAGCAGGCTGAGGTGCTGGGCGACTCTTGGATGTGACGGGCTGCGCGGCCACTGGCGTGTCCAGCCGGATGTGCGCAGGCGCTCAGGCCCCGACTTGGTCTGCGCTTGCATGCGCTGTCTGGCTGGTGCCGGGACGGGAATCGAACCCGTACGCCTTGCGGCTGCGGGT
>CAWJOQ010000016.1:0-101360 GCA_963844485.1 uncultured beta proteobacterium | reverse complement strand
CATGCATCCGGACGCGAGCCCGGCCGACCAGGAGTCGCTGCAGCTGTTTGCCCACCAGCTGCCCGTGGCCGTGCTGCGCCTGCAAGGCGATGGCCAGATCGACCTGATGAACCCGCGCGCGGTGGCCTTGCTGATGGGCCTGGGCCTGCCGATGGATTTTGAGCAAGGCTGGGCCCTGCTGGGTGCGCTGGACCCCACCAGTGCGCTGCTGGTGCGGGCCAGCATCCAGCAGCCTGGCATGGTCATCGAACAGCGCACGGTCGAGCGCCGGGACAGCCAGGGCCAGCTGCGCCACCTGGCGCTGACAGCCATCGTCGTGCAGGCCGGGTCCTGCATGCTGACGCTGGAGGACATGACCAGCCGGGTGCTGCAGGAGCGCCAGCTGGCCAAGGAGCGCAAGAGCCTGGCGGTGGTGCTGGAGGCCTTGCAGGGCTACTTTGTCGCCATGCTCGACCTGGACCTGCGCATCACCCAGCCCAACCGGTCCATCGAGCGCCTGCTCGGCCATGGCGCCAAGATCGCGGGCCGCGCCTGCAGCGACCTGCTGCAGCCGGAATCCAGCGCGCCGGTCGACCTGGCCGCCCAGGCGGCGCTGGCGGTGCGCCAGGGCTGGGCCGCCTTCGATGCGGCCTACCGCTGCGCTGACGGCACGATGATCTGGGGCGACACCATGCTCACCACCATCGTCGATGAAGCCGGCGAGCCCTCGGGCTATGTGATCGTCGTGCGCGATGTGAGCGAACGCCGCCGCCGCGAGGAGGCCTTGCTCGACGATGCGCTGACCGACCCGCTGACCGGCCTGCTCAACCGCCGCGGGCTGGCCGCGCGGGTGGCACCCTGGCTGGATGACAACCAGGCCGACGGCGCGACCAGCATCGCGGCCTTGGCGCTGGACATCGACTTTTTCAAACGCGTCAACGACCAGCATGGCCATGACGGTGGCGACGCCGTGCTGCGCCGCCTGGGGCAACTGCTGGCCAAGCAGTTCCGCCGCGGCGACATCGTGGCGCGGCTGGGTGGCGAAGAATTTGTGGTCTTGCTGCGGGGCACGACCGAGGCGGTCGCCCTGGCTGCGGCCGAACGGCTGCGGCAGGCGCTGGCAAGCACACCGGTGCCATGGAAAGACGCCAGCATTGCCGTCACCACCTCGGTCGGGGTGGCCCATGGCCACACATTCACCGACCTGGACGCCCTGCTCGCGGCGGCAGACCAGGCGCTCTACCAGGCCAAGTCCGAGGGCCGCAACCGGGTGGTGCGCCACCGGGGTGGCGGCTGACCGCCACCCCAGCGCTGCGCGCATGCACGACGCACCCCGGTTCCGGCTGGTCGCCCTGCAGCCCCAGGGGCTGATGTTTTCGACGGCCCGTGGGGCTGATGTTTGCGACAGCCCGTAGGGCTGATGTTCCCGACAGCCCGTAGGGCTGATGTTTTCGACGGCCCGTAGGGCTGAGGCGGCCGCCCCCGCGCCAGCAGACGGTGCAGGCAACCTCAGGCTGCTATAAAGCGGCGTCACAGACACCACCAGCCACCCACATCGAGACCGCCTCAACAACATGGCCCACATCGACGACATCCCCGAACCCACACGCGCGCACATCCTGGCGTTGGAGGTTGCTGCGGCAAGCAGCCAGCCTTTCACCGCACCGCGCCCCTTGTCGGGCCACCGGGTGGCCATGGTCAGCACCGCCGCGCTGATCCGCCGGGGCGACGCGCCCTTTGCGGTGGGCAGCGGCGACTTCCGGGTGCTGCCCACCGACCTGCCGGCGGCGGACCTGCTGATGAGCCACGTGTCGGTCAACTTCGACCGCAGTGGCTGGCAGCACGACATCAACACCATCTACCCGATCGACCACCTGCGCGCACTGGCCGCCGAGGGGGTGATCGACTCGGTGGCCGACGCGCATTACAGCGTGATGGGCTCGACCGACCCGCGCGCCATGGCCGAAACCGCTGCCGCCATCGCCAAGGCGATGCACGCCGAAGGCGTGACCGCGGTGCTGCTGAGCCCCGTCTGACCCTTCTGCACGCGCGCCGTGTGCGCGCTGTCGCAGATGCTGGAAGACCAGGGCCTGGCCACCACGGTGATCGGTTTGGTACGTCCGCACATGGAAAAGTCGGCCAACCCGCGCGGGCTGTTTGTGCCGTTTCCGCTCGGCCGGCCGCTGGGCGAGCCCGGTGACGCCGGATTTCAACGCCGGGTGCTGCTGGCCGCATTGGGCTTGCTCGAACGTGCGGACGGCCCGGTGCTGCTGGCGGACTTTGCCGACGACGCTCCGACCCAGGCCGGCACGCCGGGATGGCGCCCCGCCGTTCAATTGCCGCCGCCACCGGCGCCGACCAGCCCCCACGACTGGGCAGCAGCGCTGGCCGCCGAAATGGCGCTGGTGCACCCGGCCTGGCTGCAAGCCCGGGCGCGTTTTGGCCGCAGCACGGTGGGGATCACCGGCCTGGCGCCGGAGGCCTGGCCGGGCTTCGCCAGCGCCTTTCTCGGCCCGCAGCACCCTGCGCCGCCAGCCGGCTTCACGTCGGCGGCGCTGGCCCTGCGCTTCATGGCCGACGACCTGAAGGCCTACTACACCGAGGCAGCGCAAGCCAGCGGCCCAGCGCCCGCACCCGACCAGGTCAATGCCTGGCTTTACCGCGAGACCCTGGCCGGCGCGCTGCTGGTGGCCTTGCGCGCTGCCGCGCTGGCAGGCGAAGACGGCGGCTTCAAGACGGCAGCGGGGCGTTTTCTGGTGCCGGTGCCCTTCCTGCCGGCAGCTGGTGTGCCGCCACCCTGAGGCGCGGCTGCATGGTCCCGCACAGCAGGCCAGCATGGCGCGCAGCCTGGATGGAAGCCCACCCGCACCCGGGTGCTGCTGGTGCATGTGCTTCTGCTGGTGCTTGTGCTGGCGGCGCTGGTCTTGCTGGACCACTCCGGCAGGCACGGCGGCCTGCGTTTCTAGAATGCAGCGCTTGATCCCTGCTTGGAAAGCCCACCATGATCGTCGAGCGCATCTGGACCGGTAATGCCTACCGCAACTACAACTACCTGATCGCCTGTGCCGAGACCGGGGAGGCGCTGGCGATCGACCCGCTGGACAGCGAGAAATGCCTGGCGGTTGCCAAGGACAAGGGCTGGCAGATCACCCAGATCCTCAACACCCATGAGCACCACGACCACACCGGCGGCAATGCTGCGGTGGTGGCGGCCACCGGCGCCAAGCTGATCGCGCACCACAAGGTGGGTGCGCGCATCGCCGGCGTCGACCGCGGCGTGCAGGCCGGCGACGTGGTCAAGGTGGGCCGCACGGTCGAGCTGGAATGCCTGGACACGCCCGGCCACACCATGTGCCACATCTGCCTGCGCTCGCACACCGACCGGCCGGCGCTGTTTTCTGGCGACACGCTGTTCAACGCCGGGGCCGGCAACTGCCACAACGGCGGCAACGCCGAAGACATGTATGCCACCTTCAGCGAGCAGCTGGCGCGCCTGCCCGACAACACCCAGGTCTTCCCGGGCCACGACTACATCGAGAACAACCTGCGCTTCACGCTGGCGCGTGAGCCGGACAACAGCACGGCGCAAAGCCTGCTGACGGCGGTGAGCGGCCAGGACCCTGCCAGCATGCACGTGACCACGCTGGGCGAAGAAAAGCAGATCAACACCTTTCTGCGCCTGAGTAGCCCCAGTGTCATTGCGGCACTGCGCGAGGCCTTCCCCGACCTGCCGGCGCAGCCCGATGCGAAGACGGTGTTCGTGAAATTGCGGGAACTGCGCAACCGCTGGTGAGCGTGGGGGCGTCGGTCGGTGGGTCGGCGCCTGGGCGCCGTGGCCACCGGCGGCCCACGCCAGTCGACAGCACCTGGGCGACCTGCCACCATCGGACGCGCCTGCCAACCGGCAGGCCCTGGCTTGCTGCGCCAGTGGCTGCGGCCTGCTTGTCCGCCGCCCGGCCCCTGCACAGACCCTGAACCGGAGAATTCCATGCACTTTCGCACCGTGGCCCTGGCCGTCCTGCTGGCCTTGCTGGCGCTGTTTGCCATGCTCAACTGGGCGGCGTTCATGGCGCCGACCACCCTGACGCTGGGCTTTGCCGATGTCAACGCGCCGCTGGGCCTGGTCATGCTGGTCGCCACCGGCGTGGTCAGCGCCGCCTTTTTGCTCTACATCCTGTTCCAGCAGGGGGCCATGCTGCTGGAAGCCCGCCGCACAGCGACCGAGTTGAAAGACCAGCGGGCCTTGGCCGACCAGGCCGAAGCATCGCGCTTCACCGAGTTGCGCACCTACCTGGAAGCGGAACTGCGCAAGCTGGAAGCGCAAGGCAGCACGGCCCAGCAGGCACTGCTTGCCGGCACCGAGACCCTGGCGCAAGGGCTGCAGCACAAGCTGGACGAATCAAGCCGGTCGGTCGCAGCCCATCTGGGCGAGATCGAGGACAAGCTCGACCGGGTGCTGGCAGGACCGCTGCAAACCTGAGCACGCTGTTGCTGGCGCCGCCTGGTCGATCCAGGCCCCGGCGCCAATGCAGCCTGCAGCAGGCTGTGGGCAACCTGCGCTGTCAGCCACCACTGCGCAGCAGCAACGCCGGGTTCAGCCGCATCTGGGCCAGCAGGTAGCGTGCACCCAGGCCCAGGCTCAGGCCGCTGACACCGAAGGCGGTGAGTGCACCAGTCCAGTACAGCCCCGCCGGGTCCATGTCCAGGCGCCACTGCAGCAGCGCTGCGGCCAGCGCGCTGCCGGCCAGCAGCGCGAAGCTGGCGGTGACGCTGGCCAGCAGCGCGTATTCCCACAGCAGCACACGGCGCAGCATGGCATGGCGCGCGCCGAGCACATGCATCACCGTGGCGTCATACACCTGCCGGCTGCGGCTGGCCGCCACCACGCTGGCCAGCACCAGCAGGCTGGCCGCCAGGCACACCCCGGCCACCACCGCCAGCCCGCTGCTGGCGCGGCCCATCAGCGCGCGGGTTTCACGCAACACCGATTCAGTGCGCACGGTGGCGATGCTGGGGGCCACGGCAGCCAGGCGGTCCTGGGCGGCCAGGCTGTCGTCCGCCGGCATCCAGGCCGCGCCGACATGGCGGGTGATGAATGCATCGAGCACGCCGTCGCTGAAGATCGCCTCCAGCCACAGCCGCGACTGCAGGCGCCGCTGGCTGTAGATGGCTGCCAGTTCGGCGTCCACCAGGCTGCCCATGATCTCGAAACGCAGCTTGTCGCCGATCTGCAGGCCAAGCTGGTCGGCCTCGCGGTCTTCCATGGCCACCAGCGGCGCACCGGCGTGGTCGGCCGGCCACCAGGCGCCGCGGTCCACCAGCACATCATCGAAGTTGCCGCTGCGGTTGCTGAGCTTTTGCGTGTCACGCGCTTCACGGGCGCGGTCGGCGTCGGCGCTGTCACGCAGCGCTGCGCCGTTGACGGCCACCATCCGGCCCAGCACCAGAGGTGCGGTCTGCACCCGGGCGCGTGCCGACGCGGCCTGCAGGGTTTGCTCAAGCAGCGGGATCTGATCGGTCTGCACGTCGTAGAACACCAGGGCGGGCGCGTTGGCGGGCACGGTGTCATTGACCGCGCGCAGCAGCGTCATCACCACCAGGGTGCAGGCCACCAGCAGGGTGAGCGCCGACCCCAGCGACAACAGGGCCGCCCGCAGCGGCGAGGCTGGCTGCTGCAAGCCCGCCAGCGCCAGCTGCAGCGCCAGCGGCAAGCTGGCGTGGTGCTGCAGGCGCGCAGCCAGGCGCTTCAGGCCGAAGCTCAGGGCATGCAACAGCGCCAGCAACAGCGCCGCAGCAGCGATGAAGGCCAGGCCAAAGCGCGGGTCGGGCAGGCTCACCACCAGCAGCACCAACACCAGCGCAGCGGCCAGCGCCGTCAGCCACCAGGCCGCGCGCGGCGTCTGCAAGGCCAGCCCGTCGGTGCCACGAAACAGCGCCGCCGGCGTGACCGACAGCGCACGCCCCAGCGCCGGCAGCGAAAACGCCACCGCCGTCAACACACCGAACAGCAGCGCCACCAGCGCTGGCTGCCACAGGCCTTGCAGCAACACCACCACAGGCAGGCTCTGCGACGCCAGCTGTGCGCCAGCCAGCGCCAGCAAGCTGCCCAGCAGCACGCCTGCCAGGCTGGCCAGCACCGCCAGCAGCACGATCTGCAGCAACACCATGGCCGCCAGCCGGCCGTCACGCAGGCCGATGGCGCGCAGCGTGGCCAGCGTGGCCAGCTTGCCCTGCAGATAAGCCTGCACGCTGTTGAACACACCCAGGCCGCCGATGAACAAGGCCGAAAAACCGATCAACAGCAGGCCCGAGCCGATCTGGCCCAGCACCTCGGCCATGCGGTCGCCACGCTCGTCGTAGCTCTGCACCTCGGCGTCCAGCGCCGGAAACGCCGCCAAAAAAGCGTCCCGCCAGGCCGCCGCCGGCAGGTCGCTGCGCACCCGGTAGTTGTATTGCACCCGGCTGAGCGGCTGCACCAGGCCGGTGGCCAGCAGCGCGCCCTCGGCCACCAGCACCGGCGCACCACCCCAGTCCGCCCGCAGGCTGCGGTCAGGCTGGCGCAGGATGCGGGCACGCACGGTCAGCGACAGGTCGCCGATCTCCACCCGGTCGCCCACCTGCAGGCCCAGCCGCTGGGCCAGCGTGCCGTCCACCGCCACACCCCAGGGCAGCGGGTCCTGGGCAGCGCCGCCTGGCGTGGACAGCTGCGTGGGCAAGCGCGTGGCCGAACCCGTGGCCGCATGCACGCCCGAAGGGGTGCCCGTGCCCACACCGGGATCGGCTGCCGCCCCGGCCACCGGCGCCTGCTGCGCCAGCGTGGTGGCCAGCGTGCCGGCGGGGGCCAGGTCGACCGTGCCCAGCAGTGGGTAGGCACTGTCGGCGCTTTGCAGCGCGACCAGCTGGGCGCGGCCGTCGGCCGTGCGCAGCATGGTGCGCAATTCGATCAGCAACGACACGCTGCCGCGCGCCCTGGCCCAGGCCAGTGCATCGGCGGGCAGGGCTTGCGCGGTCTGGATCTCGACATCGCCACCAAACATCAGGCGGGCGTCGTTGCGCAGTGCGTCGGCCACCTGCCGGTACAGGCCGCCACCGGCGGCCACCAGCGACACACCGAGCACCAGGCAGGCGACAAAGATCCACAGACGGCGGCCGCTGGCGCGCAGGTCGCGCCAGGCCAGATCAAGCAGGAACGGCATCGGCAGGCTGGCGCAGGCTGGCGGGGTCGGTTTCGTGCAGCTGCCCGTCGTGCAGGCGCAGCACCCGGTCACAGCGCGCCGCAAATGCCAGGTCGTGGGTGACCAGCACCAGGGTGGTGCCGAGGTCGCGGTTCAATGTGAACAGCAGGTCGCGCACCGATTCAGCGGTCTGGTCGTCGAGGTTGCCGGTGGGCTCATCGGCCAGCAGCAGGCGCGGCCGGTGCACCAGCGCACGCGCAATCGCCACCCGCTGCTGCTCACCGCCCGACAGTTCAGACGGCCGGTGCTGCAGCCGGCTGCCCAGGCCCACGCGGGTCAGCATGGCCCGGGCTGCGTCGCGGGCATCCCGCCGGCCGGCCATCTGCAGCGGCAGTGCGGCGTTGTCGAGCGCGCTGAGGCTGGGCAGCAGGTGGAAGCTCTGGAACACGATGCCGACATGGTCGCGCCGCAGGTCGGCCAGCGCGTCGGTGCCCAGCGCGCCCAGGTCCACCCCCGCCACCACCACCCGACCGGCGGCGGGCCGCTCCAGCCCGGCCAGCAGCAACAGCAGCGAGGTCTTGCCCGAGCCCGACGGCCCGGCAATGGCGACCCGCTCACCGGCCATGATCTGCAGGTCGACCCCGCGCAAGACCTCGACCCGGCGTGTGCCCAGGGTGTAGGCCATGGTGAGTTGATGGACGGTGATCAGCGGGGTGGCCGTGGCAGCGGGGGATGCGGTGGCGATGGGTGTAGCAGAAGCAAAAGGCGGTGCGGCGGAATCGGGTGGGGAAGCGGCTGTCATGGCAAATGTCATGGCATTGTGAGCCGCCCAGATGGCCACAGGTTCCCGCGCCCTGCGGGCCGACAGCCGCCCGGCATGGCCGCGGGCAGGCGCTGCAGCGGCTGGCTACACTGCGCGGCGGTCGACGGCATCGCCATCGCCGCAGCCGTGCTGCCCCGGCACGGGCCGTGCGCTGACACCGCGCCGCTGCGGCCGGCGGCTTGCCATCCCACCCCCTGCCCACCGGCTGTGACCACGGCCCGACCACCGTGACCCAGCGCGACGCCGGACCCGACAGCGCAGCACAGCAGCCTGGCCCGCGCGGCAATTTTTTCAGCCGCCGGTGGCGCGGGGCCGTGCCTGTGCGCAGCTTGCTGTGGCGCGACATGCTGGCTGTCGGCACGGCCATCAACTTGCTGGCCACCTTTGCAGCGCTGATGCTGGCCAGCCAGGGCGCGCCAGCGTGGTGGGCGGTGGCCCTGCACTTTGCGCCGCTGCCCTACAACCTGTTTCTGGTGGCCGCCATCCGCCGCACGGCGCCCAGCGCCAGCATCAGCTGGGCCGTGGCCCTGGTGTGGCTGGTGGTGATGACCGTCGTCTGAGCGTGCGGGCCGTGGTCGCGGGCACGCCCCGGCCGTGCCTTCAGGCCGTGCCGGCACGCGGCAGCGCCAGAAAGAAGCGCAGCATTTCTGCGGAAGCATCGGGCCCGCTGGCGTCGGTGTAGGAGCCACCGGCATGGCCACCCGACCAGGCATGGCCAGCGCCTTGCAGCGTCCAGTGTTCGACGCAGGCCTGGCCCGCCGCATTGGCATGCACCACCCGGGTGAAGCCCCGCCCGCCTGGCGCCACCCCGGTGTGGCTGGTGGCGCGCAAGGCGCCGGCGCCGTCCGGTGTGGCGTGTGCGGCATCGGCGGCACTGGCGCTTTGCGTGGTCTGCGCAGCATGTGCGTCCAGCGCCTGCTGCACGATCTGCGCCCCGTTGCTGTGCTGCACCGTGTGGTCGCGGTCGCCGTGGAACACGATCACCGGCACGGCTTGCCTGGCCTGCTTGCGCGGTGCAGCGCCGGCGCCCGGCATGCGTTGCAGCGACGCGGCCAGGCCGCGCCCACCCTTCATGGCCGCCAGCGCCGACGCCACGTCCTGCGCACTGCCATACGGCAAGCCCGAATGGGCACCCACGGCGGCAAACACATCCGGGTAGGTCTCGCCCAGCGTCACGGCCATCGCCGCGCCTGCGGACAGCCCGGCCACAAAGATGCGCCGCACATCGACGCCATGCTGCTGCGCCACCGCGCGCACGGCGCCGGCAATCAGCGACGGCTCGCCGGCATCCCGGCGCTGGTCTTGCGGCTGGAACCAGTTCCAGCACCTGGAGGCGTTGGCAGCCGTGGCCTGCTCGGGGTAGACCACCAGCAGGCCCTGGGCATCGGCCAGGCGGTTCATCTGCGTGCCCTGGGCAAAGTCGTCGGCCGACTGTGTGCAGCCATGCAGCATCACCACCATGGCCGGTGGCTGGGCCAGCGGGC
The DNA here is from genome assembly GCA_963844485.1 of uncultured beta proteobacterium. GTDB lineage: Bacteria > Pseudomonadota > Gammaproteobacteria > Burkholderiales > Burkholderiaceae_C > Pseudaquabacterium. Next base: position 91,899 of record CAWJOQ010000016.1, on the reverse strand, counting down.
CGGCCGGCAGATAGACCTTGTAGGCCAGGCGGCCAGCCTGGTTGCTGAAGCTGTGCGCTGTGAAGCTGCCCGCCTGCGGTGGTTTGCGGGCATCGGCAGGGCTGGCGGTGGTGGCACCAGCGGCAGCAGGTGCAAGGCCGGCGACCGGCCCATCGGCCACCGAAGCCGGCGCCGGCGCCGGGCTGCGGGTGTCGACTACACGCGCCTCCACGTCGATGGTGTCGCCGCTGCGCGCCTGCGGTGCCGTGCCGCGCAGGCCGGCAGCGGCCATGGCACGGTCGATGGTGTCGACCACGGTGCGCATCGGACCCGACTGGGTGTCGAGCCCGGCCGATGCCAGGGCCCGCCGGATGGTGTGCTGGATGGCGCCGGCGTCCAGGTTGGGGGCACGTGCGTTGAAGGGGTTTTTCATGGGTGCTTTCAAGTCGGTTGGGAGGGGGGTCAACGGATGCGGCTGGCCAAGGCGCGCCGCACGGCAGGGCTGGCCTGGAACGCGCCCAGGACCGTCACTGAGGCAATGGCGGCCAGCGCCAGTTCGGGCGGCACATCGTCGGCAATGCGCGCCAGGCCCACCACCTGCAGCTGCAACTGCTGCCCGGCAGCCACCACCGCCTCCAGGTCAGCGCGGCTGTGGTGCTGCAGACCGACGGTGAGCATGCGCCGTGCCACGGTCTGCTTGACGGCGTCTGCATGCAGCGCCAGCTGGTTGCGCAGCGCCGTGCGCATCAAGTCGGAGCGGTTGGAATAAAAGCCTTCCTGCACCAGCAGGTCGACCTGCCCGAGGTCGACCACGCCCACATTGACCGTCATCTTCTCGGTTTCGCCGGTGCGTTGCCGAACTTCAACCGCTGCCTCGTCTGCTTTCATGCCATCTGCCTGGATTCCATTTGGAATCCAATTGGAGCATATTTTCAGATCAGGCGTGTCAGACAGTCTGCGTCAGCGCCGATGGCGCCAAGCACGTCAACCGCACCAGCACTCACCGAGACGGCGCGGCCGCAGGTGCTGGCACGGGGGCCGCCGCCGCCAGGCGCTGCGCCAGGCCGGCCTGGGCCACCAGTTCGTCAAACCACACCCGGTAGCCAGCATCGGCCGGGTGCAGGCCGTCGGCCGCATTTAGCGCCGGCTGCTGCACAAAGGGGTCGGCTGACCGGGCGCGGAACAGGTTCACCACCAGCGCCCCATGGCGCGCCGCTGCTTGCTGAACAAAGCCATGCAGGCGGCGGGCGCGCCAGGTCATCAGCCACGACACCGGCGGATAAAAGAACGGCGCATTGCCGACATTGCCCGCCGGCAGCAGCACCACCAGCGCAGCGCGTTCACGCGCCCGCGCCACCGTGCGGTCGATGTCGGCCTGCATGGCCTGCAGCCCGCGCAGACGCACCACGTCATTGCCGCCGGCCATCACCAGCACCATGTCAAAGGCTGCGTCCCCGGCCAGTTGGTCCACCACCGCGCCAAACATGGCGCCGTCGCGCGCCCGGTTCTCGATCAGCAGGCCCGGAAAGGCCTGCGCCAGCAAGCCCACCACGCTGGTGGACGGCCCACTGGCGCCGGTGCCCACCGCCGTGCTGTCGCCGACGACCAGCAAGCGCAGCCTCGGCTGTGCGGGCGCATGCTGCAGCGGCTCGCTGCGCCGTGTCAGGTCGGCCGCCACCTGGATGCGCCAGGCGGTGCGGGCGCCAGCCCACAGCAGCATGGCCGCAACACCCAGCAACAGCGCCTGTTTGACCAGCGAACGGGTGGAGTCGGCCATGGTGTGAACGCTTCGGATGTGGAGGATGCGGTGTGGCTTGCGGCGCGCTGCCTGCGCCGCGCAGTGCGCAGGGAAACAAGCCAGGCCCTGCCACAAAGTCTAAGCGGCAGCCACCCGCCAGACGCCGCGCCGGGCCACGGCTGGGGCCTGCCGCCAGCGCGCCAGCCGGTGCCATGGCAGCAGCGCAGATGGGCAGTGGCGCACCGGACAGAACCGCCTGCTGCGGCGCGCCCGCGCTATCCTCCAAGCACACAGCCAGGAGCCCGCATGTCACCACTGGTCTTGCGCGAAGACAGCAACGGCCTCGCCACCCTCACCTTGCACCGCCCCGAGAAGCTGAATGCGCTGACCGTGGCCCTGTTTGCCGAATTGCGGGCCCATGTGCTGCAGCTGGCGCAAGACACCGAGCACATCGGCCTGGTGCTGCTGCGCGGCGCGGGCAAATGCTTTTCGGCCGGCCACGACCTGGCCGACATTGCCCACGGCGAACAAGCGCCGCGGCCGCACTTCCAGGCCGACACCATCGAGCTGCTGGCCAATCTGCCGCAGCCGGTGGTCGCCGCCGTGCACGGCCACTGCTACACCGGCGCGCTGGAACTGGCCCTGGCGGGTGACCTGGTGGTGGCCGCTGAATCGGCCAAGTTCGCCGACACCCATGCGCGCTGGGCGCTGACCCCGGTCTGGGGCATGAGCCAGCGCCTGCCACGCCGGGTGGGCATGGCCAAGGCGCAGGAGATGACCTACACCGCACGCACCTTCAGCGGCCGCGAGGCCGAGGCCATGGGCCTGGTGAACTGGTGTGTGCCCGATGCCGAATTCGACAGCGCGCTGGACACCATGGCGCGCGGCATGCTGGCCAATTCCTGGTTCAGCCTGCGGGCCAACAAGCGGCTGTACCGCGAGACCGACGGCCTGCCGCTGCACGCCGGCCTGTCACACGAGATCGCCCGCAGTGAAGGCCGCGGCCCCGACATGGACGCCCGCATCGCGGCGTTTATCAACAAGACCAGCAAGCTGGGCTGAATCAGCCCAGTTTCCAGAAGACACCAGGGCCCGCCCAGGACACGCCGGGCCAGGCTGCCGACTGCAGTCGTGCAGGCGACACCCAGGTGCCGTCGGCACACCGGACAAACACCGGCCCGGGGGCCTGGCAGACCGGCGCAAAATCGATCGGATGCCAGCCGGGACACCCCCGGCTGGCCCAGCCCTTGGAGCCCGCCCATGAAAGCCGCCGTCCTGCACGCCCCCCAGCAACCGATGACGATTGAAGACGTCAGCATCCACAAGCCCAAGCGCCGCGAGGTGCTGATCCGCACCGCCGCTGCCGGCCTGTGCCACAGCGACCTGCACTTCATCGACGGCCTCTACCCCACCCCGCTGCCGGCGGTGCTGGGCCATGAAGCAGCTGGCGTGGTCGAGGCCGTGGGCGAAGACGTGCAATACCTCAAGCCCGGTGACCATGTCATCAGCTGCCTGTCGATGTTCTGCGGCCATTGCAGCTTCTGCCTGTCCGGCCACCTGTCGCTGTGCGGCGACCCCGAAGTCAAGCCCGGCCCGGGCAAGGCCAAGCGCCTGGACTGGAAAGGCGCGCACATGAACCAGTTCCTCAACCTGAGCGGCTTCGCCGAGCAGATGGTGGTGCATGAAAACGCCCTGGTGAAGGTGCGTGAAGACATGCCGCTGGACCTGGCCTGCCTGATCGGCTGCAGCGTGATCACCGGTTATGGCGCGGTGGCACGCACCGCCCAGGTGGCACCGGGCAGCACGGTGGCGGTGTTCGGTGCCGGCGGCATCGGCCTGGCCACCATCAATGCCGCCGCCATTGCCGGCGCCGGCCGCATCATCGCGGTCGACAAGGACCCGTACAAGTTCGACCTGGCGCGCAGCTTTCGGCGCCACCGACATCGTCGATGCCAACCAGGGCGACACCGTCAAGCGCATCCGCGAACTGAGCAGCGGCGGTGTGCACTACGCCTTTGAATGCATCGGCCTGAAGGCCACCGCCGAGCAAAGCTTCAGCTGCCTGCGCCCGGGTGGCGTCAGCACCCTGATCGGCATGATCCCGGTGGGCACCAAGATCGAGCTGCACGGCGTTGACTTTCTGGGCGAACGCAAGATCCAGGGCAGCATGATGGGCAGCAACCAGTTCCGCACCGACATGCCGCGCCTGATCGACTTCTACATGCAGGGCAAGCTGCACCTGAAGGAGATGGTGTCAGCACGCATCAAGCTCGAGCAGATCAACGAAGGCTTTGCCACCCTGAAGACCGGCGGCGTGGCGCGCAACGTCATCCTGTTCGACCATTGAGCGGCAGCACCATGGCTCAACGCCTGCAAGGCAAGGTGGCGGTGGTCACCGGCGCCGCATCCGGCATCGGTGAAGCCACCGTTGAATTGTTCGTCGCCGAAGGCGCCCAGGTGCTGGCCGCCGACAAGCACGCCGAGGCCGGCGCTGCACTGGCCGCCCGCCTGGGTCCGGCGGTGCACTTCATGCCCTGTGACGTGACCGACTGCGCCCAGCTGAAGGCGGCCATCGACATGGCGGCCGCCCACTTCGGCGGCCTGGACATCCTGTTCTCCAACGCCGGCGCAGGCGGCACTGCGGCGGGCGTGGAAGCGTTTGACCCCGCCAGCTGGGACGCCACCCAGGCTTTGCTGCTGCGCTCGGTGGCGGCCGGTGCAGCCTATGCCGTGCCGCACATGCGGCAGCGCGGTGGCGGCGCCATCATCAACACGGCGTCGGTGTCGGCGCTGCAGGCCGGCTACGCGCCGCTGTGCTATTCGGTCGCCAAGGCCGGCGTGCTGCACTACACCACGGTGGCTGCGGCCGAGTTGTCGGCCCACCGCATCCGCATCAATGCCATCGTGCCGGGCTTCATCGCCACCCGCATCTTCGGCGGGCTGATGCAGCTGGACCATGCCAAGGCCGGCGCCCTGGCGGCGCAGATCGCCGAGCGCAGCGGCACAGCCAACCCGATCGGCCGCGCCGGCCTGCCGCGTGACATTGCCGAGGCCGCGCTGTTCCTGGCCAGCGACGCCGCCGGCTTCATCACCGGCACCCACATCACGGTGGACGGCGGCCTGACCATCGGCCCGCGCCACAGCTGGGACCCGAACGTGGCCGGCCCGATGAGCGACGCCCTGGGCCTGAGCCCGGAGCAGCTGCGGGCCCTGCGTGCCCAGCGCTACGCCAAGCCCGCCTGACCCCAGCATTGGCTGCCCCAACCGCCCCTCTGCCCCTCTGCCCCTCTGCCCCTCTGCCCCACCGACCATGCCCACCATCACCTTCATCGCCCACAGCGGCCAACGCCACACGGTCCAGGCCGAATCCGGCCTGTCGCTGATGCGCGCCGCCATTGACCACAACGTGCCCGGCATCGACGGTGACTGCGGCGGCCAATGCGCCTGCGCCACCTGCCATGTGTTCATCGACGGCCACTGGGCCGCGCTGACCGGCAGCCGCACCCAGCAAGAAGACGAGATGCTGAACTTTGCCGCCGAGCTGCGCGACAGCTCACGCCTGGCCTGCCAGGTCATGGTGAGCGACGCCCTGGACGGGCTGGAAGTCTCCATGCCCGAAGGCCAGCATTGACCTCCCCCGAAGCGCCTGCGGCGCTCCCCCCCAGGGGGGCGGCCCCAGCGGCCCGGCGAAGCCGGTTCCGCGGCGCCCGCTGAACGAAACCCAAGTCCCCACCCGCCGAGGAGTGTTGCCATGAGCGCTGTCCTGAAGCCCGCTGCCCCCGCCGCCCTGTCGCCTGTCCAGGCCGCTGCACGCGACAAGATCTGGTCGATGCCGCTGGAAGATCTGCACCCGGCCGACCCGCAGTACTTTGTCGACAACGTCGAGGGCCACATCTTCGACCGTCTGCGGGCCCAGGACCCGGTGCACCGCGGCCACAGCCCGGTGCCCGAGGTGGGCAGCTACTGGAGCGTCACCCGCTACCAGGACATCATGCATGTGGACACCCGGCCCGACCTGTTCTCGTCGGACTGGTCCAAGGGCGGCATCACGCTGTTCAATGCCCCCGACGGCGAAAAGCTGCCGATGTTCATCGCGATGGACCCGCCCAAGCACGACGACCAGCGCAAGGCGGTCAGCACCATCGTGGCGCCGGCCAACCTGAACAACTGGCAAGCGCGAGATCCGCGACCGCACCGGCAACCTGCTGGACAGCCTGCCGCGCAACCAGCCTTCGACTGGGTCGACAAGGTCTCGATCGAGCTGACCACCTGCATGCTGGCCACGCTGTTCGACTTTCCGTTCGAAGACCGGCGCCTGCTGACCTGGTGGTCGGACGTGGCCACGATGAACAAGGCCACCAACCCCGACGCGCTGGAGCCGGCCGAGCGCATGGCCGAGCTGGGCAAGATGCTGGGCTACTTCACCAAGCTGTGGAACGAGCGTGTCAACGCCCCGCCCAAGCACCGACCTGGTGAGCATGCTGGCCCATGGTGCGGCCACCCGCAACATGCCGCCGATGGAGTACATGGGCAACCTGGTGCTGCTGATCGTGGGCGGCAACGACACCACCCGCAACAGCATGACCGGCGGTCTGCTGGCGCTGCACGACAACCCGGCGCAATTCGCCAAGCTGCGCGCCAACCCGGCCCTGGTCGAGAGCCTGGTGCCCGAGATCATCCGCTGGCAGACGCCGCTGGCCTACATGCGCCGCACCGCCACCCAGGACACCGAGCTGGGCGGCAAGCAGATCGCCAAGGGCGACAAGATTGCGATGTGGTACCTGTCGGGCAACCGGGACGACAGCGCCATCGACCGGCCCGATGAATTCATCATCGACCGCGCGCGGCCGCGCCAGCACCTGAGCTTCGGCTTCGGCATCCACCGCTGCGTGGGCAACCGCCTGGCCGAGCTGCAGCTCAAGATCCTCTGGGAAGAGATCCTCAAGCGCTTCCCGGTGATCGAGGTGCTGGGCGAGCCCACCCGCGTACGCTCGTCCTTTGTGCGTGGCTATACCAAGATGATGGTGAACATTCCCGGTTGAGGGGTGGACCGCTTGCGGCGGGCATGGGCGCGTTGCTGCCCTTGTGCTGAAGCGGTTTTCCGAAGGCTTCGCCGGTGCGGTGCAGCGCGCCGGGTCTCGCCCCGGCAGGCGACCAGCCTTTTGTCGCGCCAAAAGGCTGGCCCAAAACGCGCTTTCCAAACTGCGCGATCGACACCCAGCGCTTGTCTGGACCCAGACGCTGCGCCTCGCCTGTCCGGCTCGAACAGCGTCAGCCGGAAGCAGTGCGGCACATTCCAAGGCCGTGCCACCCCGGTCAGGGCTGTGAGGCGCAGACCCCGGCCAGGCACGCATGGCATGCGGCAAGCTGTTCAGATGGCGGTCTGCTGAGCCTCACCAGCGCCCAAGCGACTGCGGTCTTCTATAGCAAGGTGTTCGAGCCGGACAGGCGAGGCGCAGCGCCCGGTCCGTTGCAAGCACGCGGTGGTGTACGCCCAGTTTGGCAGGCGTTTCTTTGGTGCCTTTCTTGTCGCCGGACAAGAAAGGTACCCGCCAGCCGGGGCGGGACCCGGCGGGCTGCAACGCACCGGCGGAGCCCCGGCAAGGCATCAAACAACAACACCCCAGCGGAGCAACCTGCCCGCAGCCGCCAGTCCTCAAGCCCGAAGCTTCTTGCCCTTCAGCACCACCTCGTTCACGTTCGCGGCGGCTGCCTCCGTGCCGGGCACGTCAAAGGTGACACGCTGGTTGACGCGGTGGTGCGGCCAGTAGTCGGCCAGGGCGTAGTGCTGGGTGCTGCGGTTGTCCCACACCGCAATGGCACCCGCTTCCCATTGGTGGTGGACCATGAATTCCGGCTTCTTCATCCAGTCGAGCAAGAAGCTCAGGATGCCGCGCGCCTCGTGCCGGTCCACGCCCTGGATGTTGCGGGTGAAGTCGGCGTTGACGAAGATGCAGTTGCGGCCGGAGTCGGGGTTCTTGCGCACCACCGGGTGCACCACCGGCTTGAAGGCCTTGATCGCCGCGATCAGCGCATCGTCACCACGCTGGCCCAGCGCCTCGCGAAAGCCCGACACCTCCCAGCTGTGCACCGCCGTCAGGCCGCTCCAGGTACTTCTGCATGCCGGGCGACAACCAGTCGTAGGCCTTGCTGGTGCTGATCCAGCAGGTGTTGCCACCAGCCGGCGGCGTCACCGTGATCTGGATCGCCGTGCCCAGCGGCGGGCTGGGCTTCCAGCTGATGTCGGTGTGCCAGTTGTCGATGCTGGGCGGGCGCTCGCGGTCGCTGACGATCATCTCCAGCTCGGGCGCGCCGGGCTTGCGCTCGAAGTACGAACCCGCCGACACCGGCCCGAACACCTTGGCCAGCGCCACATGCTGGGCCGGCGTGATGGTCTGCGGGTGGAAGAAGATCACCTCGAAGTCCCACAGCGCCTGGCGCAGTTCAGCGGCCACCGCGTCGCTCAAGGGCTGGGTCAGGTCGACACCCTCGATCCAGGCGGCAAAGTTGGGCATGCGCGGCACCGGACGGATGTGCTTGTAGCGGCGGGCGATGTCGATCAGCTTCAGGGGCTTGGTGTTGGCCATGGTGGAGTGGTCTCGGGTGGTGTGGTGAACAAGAAAGGGCTGGGGGTGATCTTTGGGGACGCTCAGGGCGGTGGCCGCGGCCCCACCACCGGGAACATGCGGTTGAAGCTGTCCAGCATGGACATCAGCTGCACCAGGGCCTGCACCTGGCCCTGCACCTGCACGCGGCCACGCTGCAGCGCGTCGGCCAGTGGCAGCTTCTGCAACGCGATGTCGTCCAGCGTGGCGCGGTCCATGGCCACGCTGGCCTGCACGTCGTCGGCCTGCAGGCCCAGCCGGTGCGTCAGCGCGCCATGCTCCAGGTTCAGCACGGCGCAGTCGCCGGTGTCGGTGATGCGCCAGTTCAGCCGCAGCTGCAGGCCCTGGGCCTTGCCGCCGTCCAGGCGCATGGCCAGCATGTCGAAGAACAGGCCCAGCGGCAGGGCACGCACGATGTCCTTGACCGCCACCGACGTGGCCGGCAGCTGCGGCACGCCGTGGCGCAGCTCCATCACCGCCTGCAGATAGGCATTGCGCCAGGTGGCGGATTCGGCCTGGTAGCCCAGCTGCTCCAGCGCGTCGGCACCCAGGGCACTGGCGCGCTGCACGCTGGCGTCACCCGCTGTGCCGGCATGCGCCACCATGGCGCAGACCTGGGCCACCCAGCGGTAGTCGCCGGTCTCGAAATCGGCCTGCGCCCGCCGCAGCACCGCGTCGGCGCCGCCCATGTACTGCAGGGTCTTGCGTGCCGCCTCGGCCGGCGGCAGCGGGTCCAGGTGCGCCGGGTTGCCGTCGTAGGCGCCCAGGTAGCGCTGCACGATGGCCTTGACGTTGTGCTTGACCGTGCCATAGAAGCCGTGGCACGCCCAGTCGTCCAGCAGGGCCTGGGGCAATTGCAGGCGCTCGGCGATCTCGGCCGCCAGCAGGCCGTGGTTCATCAGGCGCAGGGTCTGGTCGTGCACATAGCGGTACAGGTCACGCTGGCGGCGCAGAAAGCCGTCGATGGCCTGCGCCGCCCCACACCGGCCAGTGGTGCTGGGCGATCAGCACATCGCTGGCCGCGCCGTAGCGCTGCAGCGCGCCGTCCAGGTAGCGTGACCAGGCCAGCGCATCACGCGCCTGGGCACCGCGCAAGGGCAGCAGGTTGTGGAAGTTCTGGCTGCTGATCTCGGTCATGTTCAGCACCCGCAGCCCGGGGTGGTGGATGATCAGCTCGGCCGGCGCCTCGGCACCCGGCGTCAGCTCGAAGATGCAGTCGATGCCGTCGATCACATGCCGCTCCACCGGCTGGGTGATGACCAGGGTGGGCGCAATCAGCGTCACCGTGCCGGTGCTGGTGGTCTTGCCCAGGCCGGCGTCGACCTGGCCACGCACGCCCTTGGGCAGCAGCGGGCCGAACTGGAACAGCGCGCGCCGGCTCATGGCATTGCCGGCCAGCAGGTTTTCGCTCACCGCTTCTTCCATGAAGCCGGCTGGCGCGATCACCTGCACCCGGCCGGCCAGCACGTCGGCCTCGTCGATGACACCGCGCACACCGCCAAAGTGGTCGACATGGCTGTGGCTGTAGACCATGGCCAGCACCGGCTTCCTGGGCCGGTGCTGGAAGTACAGCGCCATGCCGGCGGCGGCCACCTCGGTGCTGATCAGCGGGTCGATCACGATCAGACCGGTGTCGCCCTCGATGATGGTCATGTTGGCGATGTCGAGCCCGCGCACCTGCCACACCCGGTCGACCACCCGGAACAAGCCGGTGACCATGTTGACCCGGGCATGGCGCCACAGGCCGGGGTGCACGCTGTCGGGCGCTTCTTCCTCGGCCAGAAAGCCATAGGCCGCCAGGTTCCACACCGGGCCGCCGTTGGCCCGGGTGATGGCGCCGGCCGGCAGGTCGGCCACATGGCCGCGGCGGGCATCGTCGAAGCTGCGGGTGTCGGCCAGCGGCAGCCAGCGCCGCGCCGCATGCTGGCAGGCCCGGGTGGTGGCGGTGGCGGGCTGGGCGCCGGGCGGGCCGTCGGTGGGTGCGCTCGATGGGTTGGGCGGCGGGCTGGCAGATGGGCTGGCCGCTGGGCTGGCCGCTGGGCTGGCAGATGGGCTGGCAGATGGGCTGGCAGATGGGCTGGCAGATGGGCTGGGGGGTCGGCTGGTCGACATGGTGGGCTCCTGGCTGTGCTGCATGCTAGGCAGCCAGGCCGCCGAAGATTTCCACCCAGGTGACAATTGCCGGCCCATCCTGATGCTCGCTATCCCGCAGTTGCCACCGGGCAGGCGCCGCACCGCCGCCTGACTGCCACTGCCTGACTGCCACTGCCTGCCGCCATGCCCGCACGACCCCTGCCAGCCCCGCAGCCCGCCGCGCCCAATGCCGACACTGCGCGCGAATGCCTGCGCGACCTGCCACCAGCGCTGGCGGCGGCGCTGCTGCAGACCGGTGTGCAGCGCCATTGGCAGCGTGGCCAGCAGGTGATGCGCGAAGGCGCGCCCTGCGACAGCCTGGTGGTGGCCCTGCAGGGCCGGCTGGCGGTGCGCCTGGGCAGTGCCGACGGCCACGACACCCTGCTGCGCTGGCTGGATGCGGGCGAACTGGTGGGTCTGCCTGCGGTGCTGGCCGGCCTGCCGGCCACGGTGTCGATCGAGGCGCAGGGCCAGGCGCGCACCCTGCATGTGCCACGTGCTGATTTCATCGCCCTGCTGCAGCAGCACCCCGAAGGCGCCATCGCGATCGCGGTGCTGGTCAGCCACCGCCTGGGCGGGCTGTTCCGCTACCTGGCGCTGAGCCAGCGCCGCAGCCTGCCCGACCGGGTGGAATTTGCGCTGCAGCGCCTGGCACGCTCACAAGGTGTGGCCGACGGCAGCGGCGGTGTGCGCCTGCAGGCCACCCAGGCCGATCTGGCCGATGCGGCAGGCGCATCGCGCCAGCGGGTGCATCTGGTGCTGCAGCACTTGCAGGCCCAGGGCCGCATCCGCCTGGGCTATGGCAGCGTGACCTTGCTCGACCCCAGCCTGGCCTGATCAGCTGGCCAGCTGGCGCACCACCGCCTGCAGCGCCAAGGTCCCCAGGTGCTGGCCATCGGCCGCCTGCACATTGGCCTGGTCGCAGCCGGCGTCCAGCATGGCGTGCGCGGCCTCGGCCAGGCTGGCATTGGCGGCCAGCACCGGCCCAGCCACCGCAGACCCAGGCTGCAGCAGCGCGGCGCAGCGCAACAGGCGACCGCGGTTGAGGCCGCGCACAAACTGCGCCACATGCGCGTCGGCCGGCTGCAGCACGGTGGCCGCTGGCGCGCCCTGCTGCAGCACCCGGCCGTCGCGCAGGATCACCAAATGGTCGGCCAGGCGCAGGGCCTCGTCCAGGTCATGGGTGATGAACACCACCGTCTTGCGCAAGTCTTGCTGCAGGCCCAGCAGCAGGTCTTGCATCTCGCGGCGGTGCAGGGGGTCCAGGGCGGCAAAGGGCTCGTCCATCAGCAGCAGCGGTGCGTTGGCGGCCAGCGCCCGGGCCAGGCCCACCCGCTGCTGCATGCCGCCCGACAAGGCCGCCGGCCAGGCGCTGTCCAGCCCGGCCAGGCCCACCCGCTGCAGCCACTGCCGGGCCTGCTGTGCCGCGTCTGCCGCCGGCACGCCACGCAGCGCCAGCGGGTAGACCACGTTCTGCAGCACCGTGCGGTGCGGCAGCAAGGCATAGCGCTGGAACACCATGGCCGTGGCCTGCTGGCGCCACAGGCGCAGCGGCTCGGCGGCCAGCGCGGTCACGTCCAGCGGCCCGCACCACACGCGGCCGGCGCTGGGCTCGATCAGCCGGTTCAGCAAGCGCAGCAGCGTGCTCTTGCCCGAGCCCGACAGCCCCATCACCACCGAGATGGCACCGCCCGGCAGCTGCAGATCGACGCCATGCAAAGCCGGCTGCGCCGCGCCCGGGTAGTGCTTGGCCAGGCCCTCCAGCCGCAGTGCCGGGGCCGGCGGCGGTGCATGCACCAGGGCGGGCTCAGCCATGGCCAGGCGGCTGGCTGGCCGGCCCGGGCGCTTGGCCCGGGGGTTGGCGATCAGCGCCAGGCGCCTGGCGGTGGCGCTGCAGCCGCCAGCCCCAGGCCTGGGCGATGCGGTCGAAGACGACGGCGATCGCCACGATCGCCAGGCCGTTGAACAGCCCCAGCGCAAAGTACTGGTTGTTGATGGCCTTGAGCACCGGCTGGCCCAGGCCCTGCACACCGATCATGGCAGCCACCACCACCATGGCCAGCGCCATCATGATGGTCTGGTTGATGCCGGCCATCAGCGTGGGCAGGGCCAGCGGCAGTTGCACGCTGCAGAGCTTTTGCCAGGCGGTGGCGCCATAGGCATCGGCGGCCTCCAGCACGTCGCGGTCGACCTCGCGCAGGCCCAGGCTGGTCAGCCGCACCATCGGCGGCAATGCATACACCACCACGGCCAGCAGACCCGGCACCCGGCCGATGCCCAGCAGCATCACCGCCGGGATCAGGTAGACGAAGCTGGGCAGGGTCTGCATCAGGTCCAGCAGCGGGCTGACCCAACGCTGCAGGCGCGGCGACCGGGCCATGCACACGCCCAGCGGCAAGCCGATGCACAGCGCCAACGCGGTGGCCACCAGCACCATGGCCAGGGTCTTGAGGGTGTCGTCCCACAGGCCGAACAGGCCCAGCAGCGCCAAGGTGGCCGCGCTGCCCAGCGCCAGCCGCCACGACCGCGACGCAGCCCAGGCCAGCGCAGCCACCAAGGCCAGCAGCAGCGGCCATGGCAGGGCCAGCAGGCCCTGTTCGGCAGCGATCAGCAGGCGTTGCAGCGGCGCAAAAGCGCCTTCGATGGCGGCGCCGTGGCGCTGGCTGAAGGCCTGGAAACCGCCGTCGATCGCCAGCTTCAGCGCCGTCAGGGTGTCGGCGTCCAGCGCCGGGAAACCGGGACTCACAGCGCAGGACTCACAGCGCAGGGCTCACAGCGCGGCGCGCACCCGGGCGGCCACCGCCGGGTCGACCCAGGCTTGCCAGACCTCGGGCCGGGTCTTGAGGAATTGGCGCGCGCCCTGCTCGCCAGTGGCCTGCTGCGTGCGCATCCAGGCCAGCTGGGCGTTGAGCGTGGTGCTGTCCCAGCTGCGGCGGGCCAAGTAGGCATAGGCCGGGCCACCGGCCTGCTTGAAGCGGTCGGTCACCAGGGTGTGCACGGCAGCGCGGGGCCAGGCATTGGGCCGCGGGTCGGCACAGGCATGGACCCGGGTGCAGCGCTGCCATTCGGCCGCGTCATGCGGCACACCTTCGGCCAGCTTGACCATGGCGTACTGCCCCAGCAAGGGCGTGGGCGACCAGTAATAGCCCAGCCAGCCCTGCTGGCGCTGGTGGGCCCGGGCAACGGTGCCATCCAGCGCGGCCGCAGCGCCTGGGTCGACCAGCACAAAGCCCTTGGCCGCCGCGCCGTAGGCCTTGAACAGGTTGGCCACCACGATCTGGCACTGCCAGCCCGACGGGCAGTTGTGCACCGCGCCCTGCTGGCGGTTCTCGGGGGCGGGGAAGAGATCGGGGCGCTTCAAGGCGTCGGCGATGCTGCGGATCTCGGGGTGGGCGTCGGCCACGAACTTCGGGATCCACCATCCCTCCACGCCACCGTCCTTCAAGGCCGTGCCGGCCAGGTGCAGCCGACCGGCGGCCACGGCCTGTTCGATGGGCTCGCGCACGCCGTTGATCCAGGCCTCGGGTGCCACATCGGGCTGGCCCTTGGCCACCATGCTGGTGAGGGTGGGCACGGTGTCGCCGGGCACCAGGTCGACCTGGCAGCCGTAGCCGGCTTGCAGGATCAGGCGGTCGACCTGGGCCAGCAACTCGGCCGATTGCCAGTTCATGTTGGCCAGGCTGAGCCGGCCGCAGGCCTGGGCCGCATTGCTGGCGGCCAGGGCGAGCAGCAGCCATGCAGGACCCAGCAGCTTGGGCAACAGGCGGACGGGGCGGCGGGCGGCGGTGGTGGACATCGGTTTCGGCGTGGGCAAGTGCAGGGACAGGGGCAAGGGATCGTGCAAGCAGTGCCTGGACGGGCTGCAGCTTAACGGGCATTGACGCAGGTCAGCCAGCTGACAGCCCGGCTGCCGACAATGCCGGGGTGTCCACCGCCACCGGGCGCCTGATGGCTGCCCGCTCGCCGCACCATGTCCGCTGACCTGCCGACCACCCCCGACCTGCGCGCTGCCGTGCGGACCCACCGGGTGTTCAGCCAGTTGGGCGCCGCAGCCCAGGCTGCCCTGTGCGAGCAGCTGCAGCTGGAAACAGCCGAACCAGGCAGCTGCCTGGCTGACGGCGCTGCGCTGGCAGACAGGCTGGGCTGGCTGTTGGCGGGCAGTGCCGCCTTGCAGTGCCGGCAGCCGGCCTGCCATGTGCCGCTGCAGGCGGGCGACCTCTTCGGCTGCGGTGCGGCGCCGCACGCCGACTTGCAGCACTGGCTGGCGCTGGCCCAGGGCCAGGTGCACCTGGCCTGGCTACCGGCAGCAGCATTGGTTGCGCTGCGCACGGCGCACCCTGCCCTGCAGGCCTTGCTGGCGCCGCCACATCGGGTCCATGCGCCAGAGCTGCCGGACCGGCCCGAACTGTCCAAGCCGCCCGAACTGTCTGACCGGCCCGACCCAGGCAACGCAGACGCCGCCAGCGCCGGCGCGCGGCTGAACCTGCTGACCATGCCGGTGTCGGCGCTGTGCAAGCGCGCCCCGGTCACGCTGCCGCCCAGCGCCAGCATCCGCGCAGCCGCTGAGCGCATGCAGGACCAGCGCGTGTCGTCGCTGCTGGTGGTTGAAGACGGTCGCTTGCTCGGCATCGTCACCGACCGCGACCTGCGCAACCGGGTGCTGGCCCAGGGGCTGGACACGGCGCGCCCGGTGCTCGACATCACCACCCTGGCGCCGCTGGGCGTGCAGCTGCACGCGCCGGGCTTTGACGCCCTGCTGCTGATGGCCCGCCACAACATCCACCATGTGCCGGTGCACGATGGTGACCAGCTGGTGGGCATGGTCACAGCCAGCGACCTGACCGAGCAGCACAGCAGCTCAGCCGTCTACCTGGTCGGCAGCATCCACAAGCAGACCGACCTGGCCGGGCTGGTGGCGGCGTCAGCCAGGCTGCGCCCCTTGCAGCGCCAGCTGGCAGCGGCCCAGGCCAGTGCCTACGTCACCGGCCACATCGTCACCGCCGTGACCGACGCCATCACCATCCGGCTGCTGCAGCTGGCCGAGGCCAGGCTGGGCCCGCCGCCGGTCGCCTACGCCTGGGTGGCCGCCGGCTCGCAAGCCCGCAACGAGCAGACCGCCCACAGCGACCAGGACAACTGCATGGTGCTGGACGACGCGCTATGACGAGGCGGCCCACGGTGCGTACTTCGAGGCACTGGCCCAGCAGGTCAACACCGGCCTGGACGCCTGCGGCTATGTGTTCTGCCCCGGCGACATGATGGCCCGCACCAACACCTGGCGCCAGCCGCAGCAGCGCTGGGCGGCGTACTTTGCCGCCTGGACCCAGCAGCCCGACCCCAAGGCGCTGATGCTGACCTGCGTCTTCTTCGACCTGCGGTACATCCACGGCCGCGCCAGCCTGCTCGACGACCTGCGCCGCCATGTGCTGCAGCAGACCCAGGCCAACCGCATCTTCCTGGCCTACATGGTGGGCAATGCGCTGATGCACCGCCCGCCGCTGTCGCTGTTCGGCGGGCTGTCGACCATCCGCTCGGGCGCGCACCGTGACACCATCGACCTGAAGCACAGCGCCATCGTGCCGATCGTCGACCTGGCGCGCATCTACGCGCTGGCCGGCGGCCATGCAGCGGTCAACACCCATGACCGCCTGGCGGTGGCCGCCGACAGCAAGGAAATCAGCCCGCAGAGCGCCCATGACCTGCGCGACGCGCTGGAGTTCATCTCCACCCTGCGCATCCGCCACCAGGCCTTGCAGCTGGCCGGCGGCGGGCCGGCCGACAACTTCATCGCGCTGGACGAGCCTGAGCAACTTCGAACGCAGCCAGCTGAAAGACGCCTTCGCGGTGGTGCAGACCCTGCAAAGCGTGCTGGCCCAGCGCTACCGTTGAGCGGCCGCACGCTGCTCAGTACTTCAGGCGCGCGTAGTAGGTCTTCTGCGCTGCCTCGCGGGCCTGGCCCAGGGTGTGCACGCCCAGTTCGGCCAGCAGCGGGATCAGTTTCTGGAACACCTCGGCGGTGACCACGGCGTCGCCCAGCGCCGTGTGGCGGCCGACCACGGTGACGCCCAGGCGCTCGGCAATCGCCTCCAGGCGGTGTGATGTCTGGTTGGGGTGCACCACCGCCGACAGCAGCAGCGTGTCGAGCACCGGCTGGTCAAAGCGCAGGCCGGTGGCCGCCTCCTTGAGCTGCAGGAAGCGCATGTCGAAGGCGGCGTTGTGGGCCACCAGCACGGTGTCATGCGCAAACGCATGGAAGGCCGGCAGCACGCTGCGGATGTCGGGCTGGCCGGCCACCATGGCCGGCGTGATGCCGTGGATGGGGATGCCGGCCGGTGGAATGTCGCGCCGCGGGTCGACCAGCTGGTCGAAACACTCGCCGCGCAGCAAGCGGCCATGCAGCAGACGCGTGGCGCCAATCTGGATGATCTCGTCACCCCCCGTCGGGTTGAGCCCGGTGGTCTCGGTGTCGAAGACGGTGAAGGTCAGGTCCAGCAGGCGGCGCTCGTCCAGGGCGTGGCTGCTCTCGGTGTTGGCAAACAAATCGAAGTCGTAGTACTCGGGCCGGCTCTCGCCTTGCCAGATCGCCGCGTCGTGCTGGTCTTGCGCGGCCTGCGGCGCCAGGGGCAGCAGGAAGCGGAAGAAGGCCAGCTGCTGCACCCGGTCGCGCTCGAACCAGAATTCACCGCCATGGCGCTGCACCACGTCGCGCACCGTCAGCGCACTGGTCTCCTGGCCGGCCGCCATCGGGTCCAGCTCCCAGCCCACCACCGTTTCGGTGCTCAAGGCCTGGCCGGTCCACACCAGATCGAGGTGGGCGCGCTGGTCGTCTGCCGCCTGCAGCCGCAGCTGCAGGGCCTGCAGCGCAAATTCAGCGTGCAGGCGCTGGGCCAGGTAGGCCAGGCACTGCAGCAGGGCAAAGCTGTCGAGCTTGAGCCACAGCCCCGCATCCTGGGCCAGCACGCTGGTGCGCAGCCCGCCCAGCTGCGCCAGCTGCTGGCAGGCCGCCTGCAAGAAGTCGGCGCCCAGCATGTCTTCCAGCGGCCAGCGGGTGGCCAGGCCCTGGGCGTTCTGCGTGGCCAGCGCATTCAGGCGCTGGCCCATGGCCTGGGCTTCTTCCCGGATCACGCCGACAAACCGGTCGTGCAGTTCGGCGGGCAAACCGGGGTCGCCCAGCATTTCCACCGCCGCCTGCAGATTGGCCAGCGAACCGCGGCTGCCTTCGGTCAGGCCATGCAGCAAGCGCTCTTGCGCGGCCTCGTCGCCATAGCTGCGGGTGATGTTGTCGAGCATCAGCACAAAGCCGCTCAGGCTCGGCACATCGGCGTCGGCTGGCGCTGCGCCGCTGTGCGCCGCCAGCGGTGCGTCAGCAGGGCCATCGGCTGCAGCACGCACCGGCGCCAGCTGCACCCGCAACAACTGGCCCGAGCGGGTGGTGGTGACGAACTGCGCACTGGGATGCGCCACGCCGCGCCGCAGCCGCTGCTGCACGCTGTCGAGGGCATGCGCCACCAGCTTGCGGTCAAACACTGCATAGACCGAGCGCCCCAGGCCGATGAGTTCGGCGCCGTCGGCCAGCTGCGGCGCGGCCGACAAGGCCCGGAACTGCAGGCGGGCGCGGTTGTTGTAGAGCAGGATGCGGCCGTCCAGGTTGCACACCACCACGCTCTGTGTCAGCTCGCTCATCAGCGCGGCCAGGCGGTTGCGCTCCTGGGCCACATTGCGGCTGGCCGCAGCCACCTGGCTGGCCATGTCCTGGCGCAGCTGGTCGCGCTGCTGCGCCAAGGCATCCAGGGTGTGGGCCAGGGCCTGCAGCACCGGGCCGCCATGCGGGCTGTGCAGTGGGCGCTGCACGTCGGTGCGCAGCAGCACCTGGGCATGCTCCAGCAACTGCGCCGGCGCGGTGATCCAGCGCCGCACCAAGGGCTGCACGGCCCAGGCCGCCAGCGCCACCAGCGCCAGCGCGGCCAGCAGCGGCAGCGCCCAGCGCGTGCCCAGCAGCGCCGCCACCGCCGTGCGCTCGGCGGGGGTCAGGGTGGACACCAGCATGGCCGACGCCGCCAGCGTGTACAGCAGCAGCCAGGCGGCCGCCACCGCCGCTGCGGCGGCCATGGCCTGCAGCAGGCGCTGGTCGCGCCTCACCTGGGCTGCTCCAGCAGGCCACGCACGGCCAGCACCAGGTCCTTGGTGGAGAAGGGCTTGGTCATGTAGGCGTCCGCGCCCATGGCGCGGCCTTTGGCGATGTCGGTCTCGCGTCCCTTGGCGGTGAGCATCAGCACCAGCGTGTGCTTCAGCGCCTCATCGGCGCGCAGGGCCTGGCAGACCTCAAAGCCGCTCTTGTGCGGCATCATCACATCCAGCAAGACCAGGCGCGGACGCTCGCGCTGCAGCACCGCCAGGGCCTCGTTGCCGTCACGCGCCAGGTGCACCTCGAAGCCTTCACGCTTCATCAGGTATTCCAGCGAGATCAGGATGTTCGGCTCATCGTCGGCGATCAGGATCTTGTCGGTCATGGGTTGTCTCCTGCGGGGGTTCCGGCGTCTGGTCTTGCAGTGTCTGGGCTGGCAGCGGGGCCGACGGGCCAGCAGGCGCTGCGTCGGCCTGGCCGGACCAAGGTAAGTGGAAGGCGACGCACGCACCTTGACCGGCATCAGGCAGCAGTTGCATCTGGCCGCCAAAATGTTCGACGATCTGCCGGCTGATGGGCAAGCCCAGGCCGGTGCCCTGGGGCCGGTTGGCAGCGTCGCCGCCCTGGCGGAATTTTTCGAAGATCAACGCACGCTGCTCAGCCGGCACACCCGGGCCGTTGTCCTGCACCTGCACGGTGATGCCCTGCGCATCATGCTGCAAGCGCAGCTGCACCTGCCCGCCCACTGCGGGCACAAACTTGGCCGCATTCGACAGCAGGTTCAGCAGCACCTGGGTCAGGCGGTCGGGGTCGGCGCGCAAGCTGGGCACGGCATCGGGCAGCTGCAGCACCAGGCTGGCGCCTTTTTCGCGCAGCAGCTCCTGCACGGTCTGCGCGGCCTGGCGCACCAGGGCCACCATGTCGACATCGCTGTTGCGCCAATCGGCATGGCCCGATTCGATCTTGGCCATGTCCAGCACCTGGTTGACCAGGCGCGACAGGCGCTCGGTCTCAGCCACCACGATGCCCAGAAACTGCTGGCGCTGCGCTGCCGGCATGTCGGTGTCATCTTGCATCAGCTCAGCCAGCGCGCGGATCGACGTCAGCGGGGTGCGCAGCTCGTGGGTGACCGAGGACATGAAATCGTCCTTCATCCGGTCCAGGCTTTCCAGCCGCTGGTTGGCAGTGCGCAGCTCGGCAGTGGCCCGCTGCAAGGACAGCGACTGCTGCTCCAGTGCCTGCGAATGGCTGCGCAGCTGCGAGGCTTCGTCCAGGATGCGCAGCACGTCGTCCAGGCTCAGGGGTTCTTCTTCAGCCACCGACGCCACCATGGTGCGTGCCGATGCGCTGCCGATGGCGCCGGCCAGCTGGGTCTCGACAAACTGCACCAGGCGGGCGTCGGGCGGCAGCGCCGCCGCATCCACCAGGCCGCGCTGGCGGGCGTAGTCGTCCAACAGGCGCTGGCTGCGCTGGGCACCCAGGAAGCGCGCCGCCAGGGCCTGCAGATCGGCCACCTGGGCGCGGCCACGCCAGAACACCGGCCGCGCCTCGGCCGTGCGCCGGAACACATCGACGAACAGCAGCGCCTGGCTGGCTTCCTGGGGGGACGGGCTGCGGGCCATCGACACCAGCACATACAGCCCGGCATTGGCCAGCAGGCTCCAGAACAGCGCATGCGTCAGCGGGTCCAGCCCGCTCAGGCCCAGCAGTTGCTCCGGCCGCAGCAGGGCGATGCCCAACGGGCCGTCGTCCAGCAAGCGGGTGGACCACCAGCCCGACTTGGCCACCGACGGCAGCATCAGGGTGTAGGCCCACAGCCCGAAGCCCGCCACCAGGCCGGCGACGGCGCCTTGGTGGGTGCCGCCTTTCCAGTACATGCCGCCCAGCAGGGCCGGGGCAAACTGCGCCACGGCGGCAAAACTGATCAGGCCGATCGACACCAGGGCGTAGGCCTCGCCAGCCAGGTGGTAATAGGTGTAACCCAGCAGCAGCACGGCCAGGATGGCACTGCGGCGGATGCCGAGCAGCCAGCCGGTCAGGTCGCGCCGGGCTGCCAAGCCGCGCCAACGCAGCAGCAGCGGCATCACCAGATCGTTGCAGACCATGGTCGACACGGCGATGGCCTCGACGATCACCATGCCGGTGGCTGCCGACAGCCCACCCACGAAGGCCAGCAGGGCCAGGCCGTTCCAGCCGGCGGCCAGGGGCAATGACAGCACAAAGCTGTCCGCCTGGATGCCGGGCTGGCCCTGGAAGTACAGCAGGCCGCCCAGGGCGATCGGCAGCACAAACAGATTGATCAGCAGCAGATAGGCCGGGAACACCCAGGCCGCGCGCTTGAGGTGGCGCTCGTCGACGTTCTCGACCACCATCACCTGGAACTGGCGCGGCAGCAGCAGCACGCTGAGCATGGCCAGCAGCGTGAGCGCCAGCCACTGCGCATACGCAAAGGGCTTGCCCTGGTCCAGGCGCATCAAGGCGGCCAGCTCGGGCACTTGCAAGGCGCGGGTGAACAAGTCGCCGAGCCCGGCAAACAGGCCCCAGGTGACCGCCACCCCCACCGCCAGGAACGCCAGCAGCTTGACCAGCGATTCAAACGCAATCGCCGCCACCATGCCTTCATGGCGCTCTTTCGCGTCCAGGTGGCGGGTGCCGAACACCATGGTGAAACCGGCCAGGGCCAGCGCCAGGTACAGGGTGCTGTCCTGCCACCAGCTGCGTGCCACTGCGGCCGGCGCCACCAGCGCTGATGCCACCCCGCTTTGCACAGCAGCAGCCAAGGGCTCGGTCAGCAGTGCGTAGCCACTGGCGATGGCCTTGAGCTGCAGCGCGATGTACGGCACGATGCCCACCACCGAGATCAGCGCCACCAGGCCGGCCAGCACGCGGCTCTTGCCGTGGCGGCTGGCCACAAAGTCGGCGATGGACGTGATGCGGTAGGTGTGCGCGATGCGGATCATCTTGCGCAGCACCGTCCAGGCCAGCAGCATGGCCAGCATCGGCCCCAGGTAGATCGGCAGAAACCACACCCCGCCCGACGCCGCCCTGCCCACCGAGCCAAAGTAGGTCCAGGCCGTGCAGTAGACCGCCATCGACAAGGCATAGACCCAGGCATTGCCGATGACAGAGCGGCCCGCGGCAGCGCGGCGGTCGGCCCACCAGGCCACGCCATACAGGCACAGCAGGTAACAAAACGAGATGCCCAGCACCCAGGCAGCGGAGAACATGGCGGGGCCGGGGCCGGTCAATCGGGCAGGCGTTCCATCAGCCAGGCCAGCGCCAGGATCAATGCCGCCCAGGTGACAAACAAGGCCAGCGGAAACAGCGGCAGTCCCAGCACCTGGGCCGGGTGGTCCCACAGCGCCAGCAAGGGGAAATTGAACAGCAGCAGGGCCGCAGCAAACAGGACCACCAGGCGCTGGCCGACCTGCAGCTCGGCCGCGCTGGCCGCTGCGCTGGCGGCACTGCGTGCCTGCGGCGGCATGTCATGCGGATCCGATGGCATGGCGTGTCCCTTCTACCGCTGGCTGCCTGGCGCTGTCTGCCTGGCCGGGATTCTGCAAGCGCTGGCCGACAACAGGCTGACAGGTCGGCGACCGCCGCCGCTTGCCGCAGCGCCAGCGCTCAAGCCTGCTTGCGTGCGCCCAGGCCATGCGCATGCCGTGACAGCGCAAAGTCGAGCAGGAACTTCGACCAGATGGTGGTGCCGGCCATGGCGGTCCAGGTGTCGTAGGACAGGCCGAACACCGCCACGCCCAGCACCACGAACAGCGCCACCGCACCGGCCACGCCATTGATGGCCATGGCGTACGGTGCCCAGCGCGCCGGCTCATCCGGGCTGCGGCCACCCTTTAACGCCACCTCGCTGAAGTCGCGCTGCACCAGGATGCGCCAACAGCGGCGCAACCAGAAAAAGGCCATCGGCAACAAGGCCAGAAACATCAGCCAGGTCATCGCGACGCTGACATCGAACACCATGGACAACTCCTCCGCGCCGATGCGCCGGATGCAATGAAAAAGCCCCGCTGGCGGCATGCCAGCGAGGCCCAGATTCTGCAACCAGGCCCGCCAGGGGCCTGCTTGCTGCGCGTTGGGCGGTCAGGCCTCAGTGCGCACCGTCCACCATCTTCGAGCCGCGCGGGATGCGCACGGCTTCGACCATGTGCTGGATGTGCTGCGGCGGCTCCTTGGTCACCTTGTCCACCGCGAAGGCAACGACAAAGTTCACCAGTGCACCGACAGCACCAAAGGCTTCCGGCGTGATGCCGAAGAAGCTGTTCGCGCCGCCGATCATGGGAAGGAAGTCGGTGCCCTTGATGAAGAAGATGCCCTTGTGCGCAAACACGTAGAACAGGGTCACGAACAAGCCCGCCAGCATGCCGGCGATGGCACCTTCCTTGTTCATCTTCTTGCTGAAGATGCCCATCATGATCGCCGGGAACAGCGAGCTGGCCGCGATACCGAAGGCCAGGGCCACGGTACCCGCTGCGAACCCGGGTGGGTTCAGGCCCAGCCAGCCGGAGATCACGATGGCAACGGCCATGGCGATCTTGCCGGCGAGCAGTTCGCCCTTCTCGCTGATGTCGGGCACGAAGGTGTTCTTGATCAGGTCATGCGAGACCGCCGATGAAATCGCCATCAGCAGACCAGCAGCCGTTGACAGCGCCGCTGCCAGACCACCCGCGGCCACCAGCGCGATCACCCAGTTGGGCAGCAGCGCGATCTCCGGGTTGGCCAGCACGATGATGTCGGCATTGACCGTCAGCTCGTTGCCCTTCCAGCCCGCAGCCTCGGCCTTGGCCTTGGCGACATCGCTCTTGGTCTTGTCGTTGTAGTACTGGATGCGGCCGTCGCCGTTCTTGTCCTCGAACTTCAGCAGGCCGGTTTTCTCCCAGCGCTTCATCCAGTCGGGGCGGTCTTCGGCCTTGATGCTGGCCTCGGGCGCATACAGATCACCACCCTTGATCACGGCGGTGTTGACCGAGCCATGCAGGTTCAGCTTGGCCATCGCTGCCACGGCGGGTGCCGTGGTGTAGAGGATGGCGATGAACACCAGGGCCCAGCCGGCCGACGAGCGTGCGTCTTTCACCGAGGGCACGGTGAAGAATCGCATGATGACGTGCGGCAGACCGGCGGTGCCGATCATCAGGCTGAGCGTGTACATGAACATGTTCAGCGTGCTGCCGGCCGTGGTGGTGGTGTACTGACCAAAACCCAGGTCGGTGACCACCAGGTCCAGCTTGGACAGCAGCGAGACATCGGTGCCGGTCATGTTCGAACCCAGCCCCAGCTGCGGCAGTGCATTGCCGGTGAGCTGCAGCGAGATGAAGATCGCCGGGATCGTGTAGGCCAGGATCAGCACGATGTACTGCGCCACCTGGGTGTAGGTGATGCCCTTCATGCCGCCGAACACTGCATACAGGAACACGATGCCCATGCCGACGTAGATGCCGACCTCGCTGCTCACGCCCAGGAAGCGCGAGAAGGCCACGCCCACACCCGTCATCTGGCCGATGATGTAGGTGATGGAGGCGGTCAACAGACAGACCACCGCAACGGTGGAGGCTGACTTGCTGTAGAAGCGGTCGCCGATGAACTGCGGCACGGTGAACTTGCCGAACTTGCGCAGGTAGGGCGCCAGCAGCATGGCCAGCAGCACATAGCCGCCGGTCCAGCCCATCAGGAACAAGCCGCCGCCGTAGCCCATGTTCGAGATCAGGCCGGCCATCGAGATGAACGACGCTGCGCTCATCCAGTCGGCCGCCGTGGCCATGCCGTTGGTGACCGGGTGCACATTGCCGCCAGCGGCATAGAACTCGCTGGTGGAGCCCGCGCGGGCCCAGATGGCGATGCCGATGTAGAGCGCGAAGCTCAGGCCGACACCGATGTAGATGGTGGTTTGCAGATCCATGGTCAGCTCACTTCTCTTCGACGTCGAACTGACGGTCGATGTCGCCCATCTTCTTGGCGTAATAGAAGATCAGAACGATGAACACGTAAATCGAACCCTGTTGCGCGAACCAGAAGCCCAGCGGATAACCACCCAGCTTGATGTGGTTGAGTTGCTCGACGAACAGAATGCCGGCGCCAAACGAGACCACGAACCAGACGATCATGATCTTGGTCAGCAGCCCCAGCGTTGCACTCCAGTACGCGGTATTGCCTTTGTCAGACATCACTTGTCTCCTTGAAAATTTCGGACCTGCAAACAGGGGCAGCGGGCTCTGCCCCTGGTGACGCCCGCGCCCGCAGGCGCAGCCGTCCGACAGATCCATTTCAAGCGGTGGATCTGCCGTTGCGCCGGACTATCGGAACGCTTGCTGACCAATTTCTGACAGAAATGCCGCCGCAGGCCAGGGTCTGGCGTAAACCCCTAGCGCCCAGGCGCTGCCACCCTCGACTCGCGGGGTGCAAACGTGGACGGCTGACAACAGCAGCCGGCGCAGCGCGGCCCGGTCCGGTCGCTTGAGCAGCACGGCAGCGGCAGCAGCGCCAACGCAGCTATCGCCACATCGGAGCGTGCTCCGTCAGCAACGGGTCAGCCCCAGGTCAGTGCGTGGTCAGTCTGTCAGCCGAGACTCTCGTCAACCAGTGTTTCCACCAGCGCCGCATGCCCGGTGTGGTCGGCCTGGCGCCCTGCAAGACACCCCAACTGCCAACGAGGAGCAACACCATGCGCGACACCGTGGAGGCCCGGATCCGGGTCAATCCCAAGTACCAGGAGCTCAAGCGCAAGCGCAGTTCCTTCGGCTGGTGGCTCACGCTGCTGATGATGGTGGTGTATTACGGCTACATCGCGCTGATCGCCTGGAACAAGCCCTTCCTGGCCCAGCCGCTGGGCGCGGGCGTCACCACGCTGGGCGTGCCCATCGGCATGGGCGTGATCATCTTCACCATCATCATCACCGGCATCTATGTGCGGCGCGCCAACGGCGAGTTCGACCAGCTGACCCGCGAAATCCTCGAGGACGCAGCGAAATGAGCCGCCACACCATGCACCGCCCGCTGCAATCGCTGGCCGCCCTGCTCGCCCTGCTGGCCGCTGGCGCCGCCATGGCCGCTGGTGCCGATGTCGGCCAGGCCGCCAAGCAGGCCACCAACTGGACCGCCATCGGCATGTTTGGCGCCTTTGTGGTCGGCACGCTGTGGATCACCAAATGGGCAGCGTCCAAGACCAAGAGCGCGGCTGACTTCTACACCGGCGGTGGCGGCATCACCGGCTTCCAGAACGGCCTGGCGATCGCGGGTGACTACATGTCGGCCGCGTCCTTCCTGGGCATCTCTGCGGCCGTCATGATGGCCGGGCTACGACGGCCTGATCTACTCGATCGGCTTCCTGGTGGGCTGGCCGGTGATCACCTTCCTGATGGCCGAGCGGCTGCGCAACCTGGGCAAGTTCACCTTTGCCGACGTCGCCGGTTACCGCTTCCAGCAAGGCCCGATCCGCGCCTTTGCTGCCAGCGGCACGCTGGTGGTGGTGGCGTTCTACCTGATCGCGCAGATGGTGGGCGCAGGCCAGCTGATCAAGCTGCTGTTCGGGCTGGAGTACTGGATGGCCGTGGTCATCGTCGGCGCGCTGATGATGGTCTATGTGCTGTTCGGCGGCATGACCGCCACCACCTGGGTGCAGATCATCAAGGCCTGCCTGCTGCTGGCGGGTGTCACCTTCATGGCCATCATGGTGATGGCGCAGTTCGGCTTCTCGCCCGAGGCGCTTGTTTGCCAAGGGTG
Source organism: uncultured beta proteobacterium (assembly GCA_963844485.1). Lineage (GTDB taxonomy): Bacteria > Pseudomonadota > Gammaproteobacteria > Burkholderiales > Burkholderiaceae_C > Pseudaquabacterium. Next base: position 65,588 of record CAWJOQ010000016.1, on the reverse strand, counting down.
TGGAAGTGAAGGCGCAGATCGCGCAGAACGGCGGCAAGACACCCGAGGAGGCCAAGGCCATCGGCCTGGCCATCATGGGCCCGGGTGGCTTCATCAAGGACCCGATCTCGGCCATCAGCTTCGGCATGGCGCTGATGTTCGGCACCGCCGGCCTGCCGCACATCCTGATGCGCTTCTTCACCGTGCCCGATGCCAAGGAAGCCCGCAAGAGCGTGTTCTGGGCCACCACCTGGATCGGCTACTTCTATGTGCTGATCTTCATCATCGGCTTCGGCGCCATCACCCTGGTGCTGACCAACCCCGAGTTTGCCGACGTCGTCAAGGGCGTGATCCACGGCGGCGCGGGCACGTCCAACATGGCGGCGGTGCTGGTGGCCAAGGCGGTGGGCGGTGATGTGTTCTTCGGCTTCATCTCGGCGGTGGCCTTCGCCACCATCCTGGCGGTGGTGGCCGGCCTCACGCTGAGCGGCGCCTCTGCCGTGTCGCACGACCTGTACGCCACCTTGATCAAGAAGGGCAACGCCGACAGCAAGGACGAGCTGCGGGTCTCGCGCATCACCACGCTGTGCCTGGGTGTGCTGGCCGTGACGCTGGGCATCGTGTTCGAGAAGCAGAACATCGCCTTCATGGTCAGCCTGGCCTTTGCCATCGCGGCGTCGGCCAACTTCCCGGTGCTGTTCATGAGCGTGCTGTGGAAGGACTGCACCACCAAGGGCGCGGTGATCGGCGGCTTCCTGGGCTTGATCTCGTCGGTGGGCCTGACCGTGGTGTCGCCGTCGGTGTGGGAAGTGACCCTGGGCAACCCCAAGGGCTCGGCCTGGTTCCCTTACACCTCGCCGGCGCTGTTCTCGATGGCCATCGGCTTCTTCGGCATCTGGTTGTTCTCGGTGCTCGACCGCAGCGCCCAGGCCACCAAGGAGCGCGGCCTGTTCGAAGCCCAGCAGATCCGGTCGGAAACCGGCCTGGGCGCCTCAGGCGCGTCGGGCCACTGACCGGCTGCGCAGGCAAGGGCCTGCGGGCCGCAACGCAAGAAAGCCCGGGCAGACTGCCTGGGCTTTTTTCATGCATCGACGCTGGGTTGCACTACACCGGCTGCACTGCGCGCAGCACAGCCGGCACATCAACCCGCTGCCAGGTCCACCAGGCCACGCACCGGGTCGGCCACCCGCGGCCACAGGGCGCGCTGCACCTGGCGGTGCGGCAGCGCGGCCATGTCCATCGAGCCGGCACCCGGCGCCGAGACATACAGCACCTCGCGGGCAATCGGCGCAAACGCGCCGTGGAAGTGCTGGGTCGACTTGACCACCAGCGCACGCGGGCGCAGCGGGTCGATGCCCACCACGCGGAAGCAATCGGGGTGGAAGCTCTGCACCCGGTGGTCGTTGACGACGATGTCGATGGCCTGGTCATCGCCCGGGCCGCCGGTGCGCAACCAGGCCATGCGGCCCAGCGGTGCCATGGCGCCGCCAAACGGCTGCCAGCCATCGGGCGTGAGCGCCATCACCTGCACGTCCAGGTCGAGCGCCGTACCCGAGGCCGGACCCAGCTTGCCGCCGATGCGCATGGCCAGGCGCGCGCCCACACCGGCGTCGAAGGCCAGCGCGGTGGCCACCGGGTCCCACAGCGGCGACAGCGCCACGCCGCCCACGCCGCGTTCGATCAGCCGCCGCAGCAGGAAGGTGGAATCGCCCGCCGCGCCGATGCCGGGGTTGTCGGCGGTGTCGGCCAGCACGCAGGGCCGGGGGTCTGGCGCAACGTCGGCCGCACCACCGGCCACACCACCGGCCACACCACCGGCCGCACCACCGGCAGTCAGCGCCAGCAGCCGGTCGATGGCCTGGTCGATGCTGTAGAACGGCGGCACGATGGCCTCACGCGCGGCCCACACCGCCTCGCCCAGCGCGCTGGCATGCCGGGCCGCCAGTGCGGCGTCCCCGTCGGTGACCACCAGCACCCGGGTGCCGACCTCGGGCGTGTCGCCCCAGGGAAAGCCATGCGCCAGCGACACCGACAGCACGCCGGGCTCGGCCTCCAGCGCTGTCATCTGCGCCACCATGCCGGCCAGCGGCTCGGCGGTGGTGGGGTAGATGCCCAGCATGGCGCAGTCATAAACGGCCATCGTCGGCCGGATCGCGCCGTCCAGCAGGCGGCACAGCAGGCTGAACACCTCATCGGCCCGCTCGGCCACGTCCACATGCGGGTAGTGCTTGTAGATCACCAGGATGTCGGCACTGGCCACCTTTTGCCGGCTGAGGTGGCAGTGCAGGTCCAGTTCGGCGGCGATCGGCACCCCGGGCCCGACCAGGGCGCGCACCTGGGCCAGCAGGTCGCCCTCGGCATCGGGGTCGCCGTCGGCAATCATGGCGCCGTGCAGGTTCAGCAGCACCGCGTCCACCGGCATGGCAGCGCGCAGGTCGGCCAGGATCTCATCGCGCAACGCACGGTGGGTGGCCTGGGTGGTGTTGCCCGCCGGCGCGGCAAACGCCGCCAGGCCTTCGACCACCGTCCAGCCCAGCGCCTGGGCCTGCTGCTTCCAGCGCAGCAAGGGCACGGCAAACAGGCCGGGCCGGTCGCCATGCTGGCCGCCACGCACCAGCATGGTCTGCTGGTAGACCGACAGACCGGTGGGAATGGGCGAGAAGGAATTGGTCTCGGTGCCGAGACAGGCGGTGAAGATGCGGCGGGTCATGGGCAAGCGCAGGATGGCGTGGTGGTGGCGATGGCGCAGCATGCCATGCCGGCCCGGGCAGCCATGGCGGGGCACACAGCGGCCGCCGCACTGCCCACAATGCTGGACTTGCAGCCGCCCAACCCCCACCCCTGCCCTGCCCCACCGCCATGACCAACCCCACCGACCACAGCAGCCACCACAGCAGCAGCGCGCCCATCAGAACCACGGCCGACGCGGCGATTGCCGACACCACGGCGCGCCTGCTGCTGGCACGCCGCAGCGGCCAGCAGCAGCCAGCCAGCACACCGGCCGACGCCGCCGCTGCCTACGCGGTGCAGGCCGCCGTGGCCCACGCGCTGGGCTGGTTCGACCGTGCTGTGCCGCAGCACTGGAAGTCGGGTGGTCCGTCGCGTGATGTGCCGGCCACCCATGCGCCCTTGCCGCCCGCCGGCGTGTGGGCCAGCCCGGCCACCGCCGGCGCCTGGGCTTTCCACCAGCGTGGTGTCGAGGCCGAAATCGCCCTGCGACTGGGTGCAGCGGTGGATGCGGCGCAGGCCGCGCAGCTGGATCTGGCGCAGGCGCGCGCCCTGGTCGACGCGCAATGCGTGTCCATCGAGATCGTCGACACCCGCTGGGCCGAGGGACGGCAGGCGCCGGCGCTGGCCAAGCTGGCCGATCTGCAGTCGCACGGCTGCCTGGTGCTGGGCGACTGGACCGCAGCCAACCCGGCGCAGGACTGGCCGGCCCAGCACTGCCAGGTGCAGATCGGCCAGCAGGCACCGCACAATTTCGTGGGCAGCCACACGCTGGGCGACCCGGCCTATGTGCTGCTGGCCTGGCTGCGCCACACCACGCGTGATGGCGCGGTGGTGCCGGCCGGCACGGTGGTCACCACCGGCAGTTGGTGCGGCATCCTGCCGGCGCAGGCCGGCGACCCGGTGCGCGTGCGCTTCCAGGGCATTGGCGAAGCCAGCCTGCAGCTGTAGCGCGGCCGGCGCCACGCCGCGTAAGCTGTTGCATGGCTTGGCCATCCCGGCCAGCCGCCTGCCAGGAGCAACAGCACATGCGTCAGATCGTCGGCATCATCGGCACCGGTTGGGTGGGTACCAGCGTGGCCATCTCCACCTTGCAGTCGGGCGCGGCCGACGAACTTTGGCTGCACGACGTGCGCACGGCCGTGGCCGAGGGCGAGGCCATGGACCTGGCCCACGGCGCCGTGTTTTATCCACCCTGCGTGGTGAAGGTGGCGTCGATCGAAGCCATGCGGGCCTGCCAGGTGGTGGTGGTGGCCGCCGGCCGCAACGGCAAGCCCGGTGAAAGCCGGCTCGACCTGCTGCGCGACAACGCCCGGGTGGTGACCGACATCGGCCACACGCTGGCAGGTTTTGGCGGCACGGTGGTGCTGGTCAGCAACCCGGTGGATGTGCTGACCCAGGTGATGACCGCCGCCAGCGGCCTGCCACCCGAGCGGGTGCTGGGCACCGGCACCCTGCTCGACACCGCACGCCTGCGGCAGATGCTGGGCCAGCGCCTGCAGCTCGCCACCGGGTCCATCCATGCCCAGGTGGTGGGCGAGCATGGCGATTCAGAAGTGGTGCTGTGGTCGGGTGCCCAGGTGGGTGGCGTGCCGCTGCGCAGCTGGCCAGGCTGGCAGCGCAGCGACGAAGACGCCCTGGCGCTGGAGGTGCGGCGTGCCGCCTATGAGGTGATCGCCCGCAAGGGCGCCACCAACCACGCCATCGGCCTGGTCACCGCCCATTTGCTGCGCTGCATGCTGCGCGGCGAGCGCCGGGTGCTGACCGTCTCGCGGGTGCAGCAAGGCGCTTTTGGTCTGCAGGGCGTGGCGCTGTCGCTTGCCCACGGTGGTGGGCCATGACGGTGGCAGCAGCGTGTTGGAACCCGCGGTGGATGCGACCGAGCTGGCTGCGCTGCAGCGGTCGGCTGAGGTGCTGCGGCAAGCCCATGCCAGTCTGGCGTCATAGAAAATCCAAATCTTCGCGATTCAATCAATCTAACCGGCCAATGGATTGAGCCTTTTACACTAAGGGTTAGTACTGCTTTCCAACCCAAAGAGGCCTTTCCATGTCGATCATCAACACCCAAGTTCAGCCGTTCAAGACCACCGCCTTCGTCAACCGCAGCGGCAAGGGCGAATTCATCGAAGTGTCCGACGAGAGCCTCAAAGGCAAGTGGTCGGTGCTGATCTTCATGCCGGCAGCCTTCACCTTCAACTGCCCGACCGAGATCGAAGACGCTGCCGACAACTACCACGCCTTCAAGGACGCCGGTGCCGAGGTCTACATCGTCACCACCGACACCCACTTCTCACACAAGGTGTGGCACGAGACCTCGGACGCCGTGCGCAAGGCCAAGTTCCCGCTGGTGGGCGACCCGACGCACACCCTGACCAACGCCTTTGGCGTGCACATCCAGAGCGAAGGCCTGGCGCTGCGCGGCACCTTCATCATCAACCCGGAAGGCCAGATCAAGACCGCCGAGGTGCACAGCAATGAAATCGCCCGCGACGTGTCGGAAACCCTGCGCAAGCTGAAGGCCGCCCAGTACACCGCCGCCAACCCTGGCCAGGTGTGCCCGGCCAAGTGGAAGGAAGGCGCCAAGACCCTGGCACCGTCGATCGACCTGGTCGGCAAGATCTGACCCACCGTCGATGACCCGGAACGGGGCGGGCTGCTGGCCTGCCCCCTTCTAGCACCCCCCTTTTTTCCGGCCTGACACCTTGTGCAGGCCCCGTTGACAGCGTCCGGTGCGGCTTGTGCCGGCGGTTGTCAACGGGGTCGGACCTGTTGCGCCCCCTCCACTTCGCCACAAAGGACCCATCGCCATGTTGGACGACAGCATCAAGGCCCAGCTCGCCACCTACTTTGAGCGCATCACCCAGCCGATCACCTTGATCGCCAGCCTGGATGAATCGGCCGCTGCGCAAGAAATCCGCGAACTGGTGAGCGAAGTGGTCGCCGTGGCACCGGCCAAGATCAGCGCGCGCTTTGACGGCGATTTCGCGCGCAAGCCCTCGTTCCAGATCACCCGCGTCGGCCACGACATGGGCGTGCATTTCGCCGCCGTGCCGATGGGCCATGAATTCACCTCGCTGCTGCTGGCCTTGCTGTGGGCCGGTGGCCACCCGCCCAAGGTCGAGCCCGAGGTGCTGGAGCAGATCCGGGCCATCGACGGCGACTTCGCCTTCGAGACCTGGATGAGCCTGACTTGCCACAACTGCCCCGACGTGGTGCAGGCCATGCACCTGATGGCGGTGTTCAACCCGCGCATCCGTGCCGTGGCCATCGACGGCGGCCTGTTCCAGGCCGAGGTCGACGCCAAGCAGATCATGGCCGTGCCCAGCGTCTTCCTCAACGGCCAGGCGTTCGGCAACGGGCGCATGGAAGTGGGCGACATCCTGGCCAAGATCGACACCAGCGCCGCCAAGCGCGATGTGGCCAAGCTCAGCGCCAAGGCGCCCTACGAGGTGCTGATCATCGGCGGCGGCCCGGCTGGCGCGGCAGCAGCGGTGTATGCAGCGCGCAAAGGCATCCGCACCGGCATCGTGGCCGAGCGCTTTGGCGGCCAGACCATGGACACCATGGGCATCGAGAACTTTGTGTCGGTGCTGGAGACCACGGGGCCGAAATTTGCCGCCGCGCTGGAAGCCCATGTGCGCCACAACGGTGTGGACCTGATCACGCTGCAGCGCGTGGCCCGGGTCGACCCGGCAGCGCAGCCTGGCGGCCATGCGGATGTGGTGCTGGAAAACGGCGCCGTGCTGCGCGCGCGCAGCGTGATCGTGGCCACCGGCGCGCGCTGGCGCAGCATGAACGTGCCCGGCGAAGACACCTACCGCAACAAGGGCGTGGCCTACTGCCCGCATTGCGACGGCCCGCTGTTCAAGGGCAAGGACGTGGCGGTGATCGGCGGCGGCAATTCGGGCGTGGAAGCCGCGATCGACCTGGCCGGCCTGGTCAAGAGCGTCACCTTGCTGGAATTTGCCGACCACTTGAAGGCCGACCAGGTGCTGGTGGACAAGCTCAAGAGCCTGCCCAATGTGCAGATCCACCTGAATGCGCAGACCACCGAAGTGACCGGTGACGGCCAGAAGATGACCGGCTTGCACTACACCGACCGCGTCTCCGGTGCCACGCACACCCTGCCGCTGGCCGGGGTGTTTGTGCAGATCGGCCTGCTGCCGAATGCCGAATTCCTGCGCGGCACGGTGGAGCTGAGCCGGTTTGGCGAAATCATCATCGACGCCAAGTGCCACACCAGTGTGCCGGGCATCTTTGCCGCCGGCGACGTGACCACGGTGCCTTACAAGCAGATCATCATCGCCACCGGCGAGGGCTCCAAGGCCGCACTGAGCGCCTTCGACCACCTGATCCGCACCCCCGCTGCCGTGGCGGCCTGAGCGCTCCCCCCACCCGGGCCCGGCGGGGTGGCACGGCCAGCCCAGGGCAGAATGGCCGGCTTTGCCTGATTGAACGAAGGAAAGCCCGCGCGTGTTCAAGAACCTGATGGTGTACCGGCTGGCGCCGGACTGGCAACCCACCGTGTCCGCCGTGGCCGAAGGCCTGGCCACCGTGCCGTTTGCCGAATGCGGCGCCACCCAGCCCCGTGCCATGGGCTGGGTCAGCCCGCGTGGCGAGGCCCATGGCGCCCTGGTCGAAGCCATCGCCGGGCAGTGGCTGCTGCAGCTGCTGGTCGAATCCAAGGTGGTGCCGGGCGCGGTCATCAAGCGCCAGGTGGAGGCGCTGGCCGCCCAGATCGAAAAAACCACCGGCCGCAAGCCGGGCAAGAAAGAAACCCGCGAGCTCAAGGACCAGGCCTTGCTGGACCTGCTGCCGATGGCCTTCACCAAACGGGCGTCGGTCAAGGTGTGGATTTCGCCCGCGGCACGCTTGCTGGTGATCGACGCCGGCAGCGCCAGCCGCGCCGACGAAACCCTGACCGCGCTGGCCCAGGTGCTGCCAGGCCTGTCGGCCCAGCTGATCAACACCACCCAATCACCCGAGGCGGCGATGGCCGACTGGCTGGTCAGCGGCGAGCCGCCCACGCCCTTCACCATCGACCGCGACTGCGAGCTGAAGGCCGCCGATGGCGAAAAGCCGGTGGTGCGCTATGCCCGCCATGCACTGGACCTGCCCGAGATCCGCGAGCACATCGCCGCCGGCAAGCGCCCCACCCGCCTGGCGCTGACCTGGAACGACCGGGTGTCCTTCACCCTGACCGAGAGCCTGCAGCTCAAGAAGATCGCCTTCCTCGACGGCGTGTTTGAAGGCCGGGTGGCTGACGGCGACGAAGGCTTCGACGCCAATGCGGCCATCGCCACCGGCGAACTGGCGCCGATGATCGGCGAGCTGATCGATGCGCTGGGCGGCGAGCAGGTGTTTGGCGCGGCCGACACCGTGCCGCCCTCCATGCCGCCAACGGCCCCTGATCCAGCGGCCAGTGCCGCCCACGGCGAAGCACCACCCTGGGAGACTGCAGCGCCCTGAGCCCGGCGCCAACCTTTGCTTACAAATGGCGGCAACGGGGCGGTTTCGTTCACCACGCCTGCATGCATGATGGACCTTCACCAACAAGATGGAGACTCCCATGACATTGCTTCGCCGCAGCCTCGCCCTGTTCACCGCCGCCTGTGTGGCCAATGCCGGGCTGCTGCCCATCGTGCAGGCCACCCCCATCAGCACCGAGCAAGTGGCGGCAGCGATGCAGCAGAGCACGGGCCAGTCGGCCGACCACCAGCGGCTGCTGGCGGCCCTGGACCGTGACGACCTGTCCGCCGCGCTGCAGGCCAGGGGCGTCTCTGACAGTGCGCTGCGCGAGCGGGTGCAGGCGCTCACTGACGCCGAGGCCGCGCAGCTCAATGCCCAGATCGACAGCGCGCCAGCCGGCGCTGACGTGCTGGGCGTGCTGTTCTCGGTCTTCATCGTCTTGCTGGTGACCGATGTGCTGGGCTTCACCAAGGTGTTCCCGTTCACCCGCTCGGTCCGCTGAACCCAGGGCGCGCTGCACGCAAGCTGGCAGGCTGGCCCCGTGCTGCGCTCACCGCCATGCTGGTGGCGCAGTTGGCCGGCTGTGCCCTCTTCATGCTGCCACCGCAGACCAGCGCGCTGCAGCAGCAGGCACCCGCCGGCCTGCCCCGGCAGGCCGAGCGCAGTGCCGTTCCTTTCTTTCCACAGACGCCTGCGCACTGCGGCCCGGCTGCACTGGCCACGGCGCTGGGCGATGTCGGCCTGGCAGCCGACCCGCAGGCGCTGGGTGCCGCGCTGTACCTGCCGGCCCGCGCCGGCAGCTTGCAGCTGGAGATGCTGGCAGCGGCACGCCGCCATGGCGCACTGGCCACGCGCTTGCCTGGCACGCTGCAGGCGCTGCTGACCGAGGTGGCCGCCGGCCACGCGGTGATCGTGTTGCAGAACCTGGGCCTGGCCATCGCACCGCGCTGGCATTACGCCGTGCTGGTGGGCTATGACCTGGACACCAGCCTGCTGGTGCTGCGCAGCGGCACCACAGCCCGGGCGCAGATGTCGCTGCGCACCTTCGAGCACACCTGGGCGCGCGGCGGGCATTGGGCCATCAGCGTGCTCCCACCCGGCCACTGGCCGGCCACTGCGGGCGTGCAGCAGGCGCTGGATGCCGCCATCGGATTCGAACGTGTGGCGCCGCCCGCGCAAGCGGCACTGGCCTACCGCAGCCTGTTGCAGCGCTGGCCAGGCCAACTGTTGGCGGGCATCGGCCTGGGCAATGCGCTGCAGGCTGCAGGCGACCTGGACGGCGCGACCCAGGCCTACACCAGCACGGCCACGCTGCACGGCAGCGCCGTGGCCTGGAACAACCTGGCGCAACTGCTGCTGACCCGGGGCGAGACCGCCGCCGCGCTGGCTGCAGCAGAACAGGCGGTGTCCAGCGCCAGCAGTGCCGACGCTGCCTGGCTGCCCGCCGCGCGCCAGACACTGGCACAGGCCAAGCGCGCCGCAGCGCGCTGACACCCAGCGACGCGCGGCAGCGCGCCGCAGCCTGTCTCAGGTGTCCTTGCTGACCTTGATGGTCGGGAACTTGCTGGTGAAGTCCTTGGCCTTGTCGGCGATCTTCACCGCGATCAGCCGCGCCATGGCCTTGTAGATGCCGGCGATCTCGCCGTCGGGGTCGGCCACCACCGTGGGGCGGCCGGAATCGGCCTGCTCGCGGATGCTCATGTTCAGCGGCAGCGCGCCCAGGTAGTCGAGCTTGTACTGCTCGGCCATCTTCTTGCCACCGTCGGCGCCGAAGATGTGCTCGGTGTGGCCGCAGTTGGGGCAGCAGTACACCGCCATGTTCTCCACCAGGCCGAGGATGGGCACGCCCACCTTCTCGAACATCGACAAGCCCTTCTTGGCGTCGAGCAGGGCGATGTCCTGCGGCGTGGTCACGATCACCGCACCGGTGATCGGCACCCGCTGGCTCAGCGTCAGCTGGATGTCGCCGGTGCCCGGGGGCATGTCGACGATCAGGTAATCGACCTCGCGCCAATTGGTCTGGCGCAGCAGCTGGTCCAGCGCCTGGGTGGCCATGGGGCCGCGCCAGATCATGGCCTGGTCGGGGTCGACCAGGAAGCCGATCGACGCCACCTGCAGGCCGTGGCCCTGCATCGGCTCCATGCTCTGGCCGTCCAGGCTTTCGGGGCGGCCGCTGATGCCCAGCATCATCGGCTGGCTGGGGCCGTAGATGTCGGCATCCAGCACGCCCACGGTGGCGCCTTCGGCGGCCAGGGCCAGGGCCAGGTTCACGGCGGTGGTGCTCTTGCCCACACCGCCCTTGCCCGAGGCCACGGCGATGATGTTCTTCACCCCCGGCAGCAATTGCACGCCGCGCTGCACCGCATGGGCGGTGATGCGGCTGCTGACATTGACGCTGACATTGCCCACCCCCGGCAGCGCCCGCGCTGCGGCCACAAATTGCCGGCGCAAGGCCGCAAACTGGCTTTTGGCCGGGTAGCCCAGTTCCACATCAAAGGCCACGTCGTCGCCGTCGATGCGCAGGTTCTTGACCTGCCGGGTGCTGACAAAGTCCTTGCCCGAATGGGGGTCGACAACGGTCTTCAGGGCGGCGAGCAGGGCGGCTTCGTTCAGGTCGGACATGGTGGTGGCCGCGGGTGGGCGGCAAGGATGGCAGCAGAAGGGGCAGAGTGGGCGCGAGTCTAGCGGAGTGGCCCGCCATCGCCTGGCCGCGCCGCGCATCCTGCCAGTGGGCCCGGCCCGGCCATGGCCGGCCTCCTAGAATCATGGGTTGATTTCCCAGGATGGTTCCATGCCGCGCAAGCTCTTCGTCACCACTGCCCTGCCCTACGCCAATGCGGCCTTCCACATCGGCCACATGATGGAGTACATCCAGGCCGACACCTGGGTGCGGGCGCAGCGCATGCTGGGTGCCGAGGTCAACTTCGTCTGCGCCGACGACGCCCATGGCGCGCCGATCATGATCGCCGCTGAAAAAGCCGGCCTCACGCCGCAGCAGTTTGTCGCCGGCATTGCCGCCGGCCGGGCGCAATACCTGGACGGCTTCCACATCGCCTTCGACCACTGGCACAGCACCGACGCGCCGGAGAACCACCGCCTGGCGCAGCAGATCTACCTGCAGCTGCGCGACCAGGGCCTGATCGAGACCCGCAGCATCGAGCAGTTCTTCGACCCCGAGAAGGGCATGTTCCTGCCCGACCGCTTCATCAAGGGCAGCTGCCCGAAGTGCGGCGCGGCCGACCAGTACGGCGACAACTGCGAAAACTGCGGCGCGGTTTATGCACCCACCGACCTGCTGAACCCGTACTCGGCGCTGAGTGGCGCCACGCCGGTGCTCAAGACCAGCGAGCACTTCTTCTTCAAGCTCAGCGACCCGCGCTGCGTGGCCTTTCTGGAGCAATGGACCCAGGACGGCAAGCTGCAGCCCGAGGTGGCCAACAAGGTGCGGGAATGGTTTGTGCGCGACGAGACACGGCAAGGCCGGCCTGGGCGACTGGGACATCAGCCGCGACGCGCCCTATTTCGGCATCCAGATCCCCGACGCGCCGGGCAAGTACTTCTATGTCTGGCTGGACGCGCCGATCGGCTACCTGGCCGCGCTGGAAGCCCTGCTGACCCGGCGCGGCGAGAACATGGACGCCTACCTGGCCCAGCCCGACCTGGAGCAGGTGCACTTCATCGGCAAGGACATCGTCACCTTCCACACCCTGTTCTGGCCGGCCACGCTGCAGTTCAGTGGCCGCAAGCTGCCCGATGCGGTGCATGTGCATGGCTTCCTCACCGTCAACAACGACAAGATGAGCAAGAGCCGCGGCACCGGCATCAGCCCGCTTGCGCTACCTGGAGCTGGGCCTGAACCCCGAGTGGCTGCGCTACTACCTGGCGGCCAAGCTCAGTGCCCGGGTCGAGGACATCGACTTCAACCCCGACGACTTCATCGCCCGCGTCAACAGCGACCTGGTGGGCAAGTACATCAACATCGCCAGCCGGGCGGCCGGCTTCCTGAGCAAGCGCTTTGCCGGCCGTTTGTCGGCCGATGTGGGCGTGGAAGGCCGGCTGCTGCTCGACGGCCTGCGCGCCCACCAGGCCACGGTGACGGGCCTCTACGAGGCGCGTGAATTTGCCAAGGCGGTGCGCGAGGTGATGGCCCTGGCCGACCGGGTGAATGCCTACGTCGACCAGCACAAGCCCTGGGAGCTGGCCAAGAAGCAAGGCCAGGATGCCGCGCTGCACGATGTGTGCACCGTGTGCATCGAGGCCTTCCGCCTGCTGACCATCTACCTCAAGCCCATCCTGCCGGCGCTGGCCGCCAAGGTCGAGGCCTTTCTGCAAGTGCCGCCGCTGCAGTTTGCCGACGCCGCCCGCGCCCTGGGCCAGCACCAGATTGCCGACTACCAGCACCTGATGCAGCGCGTCGACGCTGCCAAGCTCGACGCCCTGATCACCCCGCCCGCGCCACCGGCACCGCCCGTCGTGCACCCCGGCGGCGAAGCCATCGGTGCCGAGATCGGCATCGACGCCTTCACGGCCGTCGACCTGCGGGTGGCCAAGATCGTCAACGCCGAACTGGTGGACGGCAGCACCAAGCTGCTGCGCCTGACGCTGGACGTGGGCGAAGGCCTGGACGCGGCGGGCCAGCCGGTGCTGCGCCAGGTCTTCAGCGGCATCCGCAGCGCCTACGCACCCGAGCAACTGGTGGGCAAGCTCACCGTGGTGGTGGCCAACCTGGCGCCGCGCAAGATGAAGTTCGGCGTCAGCCAAGGCATGGTGCTGGCCGCCAGCCATGCCGATGACAAGGCCACGCCAGGCATCTTTGTGCTGGAACCCGGCGCCGGTGCGCTGCCCGGCATGCGCGTGCGCTGAAGGCCGCGCCCGGGACGGCACGTCTATTCGGACGTGTCTGGGCGGACATGCCTGGGCGGGCGCCGCGCGCGCATAGCATGCACCCCCTGGAGGCCGCATGCCGCGTCCACGCTTTGTTGCCCTGTTGCACCCGTTTCGCCCGCGCCTGCTGCAAGCCATGGCGGGCTACAGCCGTGGCCAGTTCTTGGCCGACCTGGGCGCGGGCATCACCGTGGGCATCGTCGCCCTGCCCTTGGCCATGGCCTTTGCCATCGCCAGCGGCGTCAAGCCCGAGGCGGGGCTGTTCACCGCCATCATTGCCGGCTTCCTGATTTCGGCCCTGGGCGGCTCGCAGGTGCAGATCGGCGGGCCGGCGGGCGCCTTCATCGTCATCGTCTACGGCATCGTCGAGCGCTACGGCCTGGCCAACCTGCTGCTTGCCACCAGCATGGCTGGCGTGCTGCTGTTCCTGATGGGCTGGTTGAAGCTGGGCGCCCTGGTGCGCTACATCCCGGTGTCCATCGTCATCGGCTTCACCAACGGCATCGCGGTGCTGATCGGCCTGTCGCAGCTGAAAGACCTGCTGGGCCTGCCGATCGCCAAGATGCCGGGCGACTTCTTCAGCCAGATCACGCTGCTGTGGCAGCACCTGGGGCAGACCAACTGGGCCGCGCTGGCGCTGGGCCTGGCCTGCCTGGCCACCGTGGTGCTGTGGCCCAAGAGCTACACCATGCCGATGGCGCCGCAGGGCCGGGCACCCCAGCTGCGGCGCTGGGCGGCGCATCTGCCAGGCACCATCGTGGCGCTGGTGCTGGCCACCCTGGCGGCGCTGCTGCTGCAGCTGCCGGTCGACACCATCGGCTCGCGCTTTGGCGGCATTCCGCAGGCCCTGCCCAGCTTCGCCTGGCCTGAATTCAGCTGGGCCACCGCCAAGCTGCTGCTGATCCCCACCGTCACCCTGGCGCTGCTGGGCGCCATCGAAAGCCTGCTGTGCGCCCGGGTGGCCGACAACATGGCGCCACAGCATGCCCGGCACGACCCCAACCAGGAACTGATGGCCCAGGGCGTGGCCAACCTGGTGACGCCGCTGTTCGGCGGCATCCCGGCCACCGGCACCATTGCCCGCACCGTCACCAACCTGCGTGCGGGTGCCGCCACCCCGGTCGCGGGCATCGTGCATGCCGGCACACTGCTGCTGATCGTGCTGGTGGCCGCGCCGCTGGCCCTGCATGTGCCGCTGGCCGCGCTGGCTGGCATCTTGCTGTTCGTGGCCTGGAACATGGGCGAATGGCGTGAATTTGCCCGGCTCCGGCACTTCCTGCTGCCCTACCGCGCCACGCTGCTGGGCACCTTCGCGCTGACCGTGGTGTTCGACCTCACCGTGGCGGTGGAAGTGGGCTTGCTGCTGGCCTGCGGCTTTTTCATCTACCGCATGGGCCAGCTGTTTTCGGCCCGGCCGCTGCCGCTGGCCGACGGCGTGGCCCCAGGTGTGGCGGTGTTCGAGCTGTTTGGCGCGCTGTTCTTCGGCGCCGTGGGCAAGATCGAGGCCTTGCCCGCCCGCCTGCCGCCCGGCACGCGCTGCCTGGTGCTGCAGATGCACCGCCTGATCTCGGTCGACAGCTCGGGCATCGACGCCCTGCAGCAATTGCACCGCAGCCTGCAGCGCCAGGGCGTGGCGCTGTTGCTGGCCGATGTGAACCCGCAGCCGCTGGGGCTGATGCAGCGCTCGGGCTTTGCGGCCGCACTGGGCGACGCGGCCATCGCCCCCGACCTGGCCACAGCGCTGCAGCGGGTGCAGCCGGCAGGCTGAGACGGCTTTTCCCCGGCAGTTCGTGGCTTCTGGCGGCAGGCGTCTGCGCAGAATCAGGCTTCCGCCCCTGTTGCCGCTGCCCGCACCGCCACTGTGTCCATCTTGCTGATCGCCTTGCTGTTGTTGCTTCTGGTCGGCGTCGGCCTGGCCTGGTTGTTCATGCGGCGGCCTGAGGCGACACCGGCAGCCGAGTCTCAAGCGCGCACGCGTACCGGCACCGGCACAAGGCCCCGCACAAGGCCCAGCACAAGCCCCCCCTGCAGCAGCCACACCTGCCAGCGCAACAGCAGGCCCCAGCCCGGGTACAGCGGGCGAGGCGCCTGCATCAGCCATGCCGGCAGCCACGCCGCTGCCACCCGCACTGCGCGCCTTCCGCCTGGTGACCCATGAAACCCTGCCGGCGGCCCGGGTGGCGGCGCTGGTGCAGCAGTTGCAGCAGATCCCACCGCCGCCCCTGACCTTGCACAAGCTGGTGTCGGCTGAATTTCTGGAAGCCGCCCGCCCCAGCGCGCTGGCCGAGATGATCATGGCCGAGGCGCAGATCGCCGCACGCCTGCTGGCCACGGTGAATTCGCCCAAATACGGCCTGCGCAAGCCGGTGGCCAGCGTGGTGCAGGCGGTCAGCCTGCTGGGCCTGAACACAGTGCGGGCGCTGTGCCTGCAGCACCTGCTGCACAACAGCTTCGGCAGCCCCAGCCCGGCCCACCGGCAGCGGCTGGACCGGCTGCTGCATGCCAGCACCTTGTCCAGTGCGCTGTGCGGCCGCCTGGCCGTGCCGCTGGGCCTGGCCGAGCCGGGCGCGCTGGTCACCCAGGCGGTGCTGTGCTTTCTGGGCCCGCTGGCCACCACCGTGCTGCTGCAGCCTGGCAGCCCGGCCTGGGGCCCGCATGCCAGCCTGCTGGACCGGCTGGCAGCCGAGCAGCAGGCCCTGGGCCTGGGCGCCGGCGAAGTGGGTGCCTTGCTGATGCAGGCCTGGGGCCTGCCAGCCAGCATCGTGCAAGAGGTGCGGGACGCCGACAGCCTGCTGCTGACGCCGGCCCACCTGGTCGACCCGCGCCGTGCACCGCGTCTGGCGCTGTGCTACCTGGGCACCCGCCTGGGCGAGCGGCTGGCCCAGGGCAGCCTGGATGACCTGGCCGAGATGGCCGGTCCGGAAGCCGGCACAGGCCTGGCCGATTGGCCGCGCAAGCACCCTGAGGACCCCGACTTCTGCCACCTGGCCAGTTACCTGGCCTTGCCGGCGCTGGCCCCACTGGGTGCCCAGCTGCAAGACCCGGCCCTGCTGGCGGCAATGCGCGCGCTGCAAGGCCGCACGGTGGCCACCGCCTGAGCGACTGACTGACTGGCTGGCGGACTGGCGGACTGGCGCACAGCCTGCGCGTCAGCGCGCCGGCCAGGGCCGCCGTGCGCGGGCCAGGCGGTCCAGCGCCGCCGCGCAGGCCGGCAACTGGGCGGCATGGCGGGCGCTGAGCCAGCCCACCGCAAACCAGGCTGGCGGATCGGTATCGGCCAGGGCGCGGCAATGGGCCTGTGCCACGGCGCTGTCGTTCAGTTCGCCCAGCAGGGCCTGCGCCAGCTTCAGGCGTTTCAGCAAGTGGGCGACCCGCTTGGCGGGCCACAGCCCGGCACTGAGCTCGGTGAGGTAGCGCAGCCGTTTGATGCGCCGGCGCAGCCGGTGCCGGGCCACCGTGTCCAGGCTGGCGAAGCGGCGGCCGTCGCGGCGCACCTGGCGCAGCAGCAACTGCAGCGGCCCGGGCAGCACGGCGCGGGCGGCCAGCGCAGCAACTGGCGCGGCATCTGGCGCGGCATCTGGCGCGGCATGTGGTGCGGCATGTGGTGCGGCATGTCGCCCAACCAGGGCCCCAGTGGCGCCTGCGGTGCCCGACGCCCCCGGCTCGGTGCCCAAGGCGGGCAGACCCAGGCCGAGCAAGACCAGCCACAGCTGCTGCGTGGCAGGTGCGCGCAGCAAGGCCGCCAGGTCGTCCGCTGCGGCAGCCGGTGGTGGCGTCTGCAGCGCCGGTGCACCAGCAGCCTGCAGTGCCGGCCACAGCCAGCTGGCCATGGCATCGACATCACGCGCGGCGCCCAGTTGCTGGAACAGCGCCGCCAGCGCCTGTTGCGCGGCAGCGGCCACGCTGTCGCCCGCAGCCGGCCAGCAGGCGGCCAGCACCGTGCGCAGCCGGCGCAGGCCCACGCGCAGCTGGTGCAGGTGCTCAGGCTGCGCCGGGCCCGCTGCCATCTGGCTGGCATTGGCCAGCACCTGGCGCAGGGTGTTGGCCAGCATCGCCGCGCGGGCGGTCTCCAGGTCGGCGTGGCGGTGCAGGTGCAGCGGCCGGGCCAGTGCCGGCGGGCTGCCGGCCAGGCCTGCGGCCAGGGTGTGGCCCAGCTCGCTCTTGCTGCGCACATCCAGCAGCAGGCCGTGGCGTGCCGCCCAGCGCCCGGCCAGTGCCAGCAGCGCCTGCGGCGGGCCTGACAGCAGTTCGAATTCAATCTCGCACAGCGCCAGGCTGCGCCCGTCGGCCTGCACCGTGCCTTCGTCCAGGGCCAGTTCGATGCGCGCCCCGCCACTGCGCAGCAGGCGGCGGGTGCGCTGCACCGTGGTGGCATAGCGCTGCTGCAGCGGCGGCTGACCGGCTTGCGCCAGCAGGCGGCGCAGCGCGGCGCCTGCGGCACTGCTGTCATGGCGGGCGATGTCCAGCGGCGGGCGCTCGACGCCTGGCAGGGCCACGTTGTGCTCCAGCCGCTGCAGCGCACTGCTGCCTTCGGCCTTCAGGGTCTGCACCCAGGCATGGCCTTCGCGCCGCAGGCGCAGGGCCATGCGGGCCTGCGCCAGGTCTTGCCCCGGGGTGTCGAAATAGGCGGCGGCCAGGGGCTGGACCACGGCGCCGGCCGTGGCCACCGCACGCCGCAGGCTGGCCAGCCGCGCCGGCGGGATGCGGAACTTGAGCTCGATTTCAGTCGCCATGCGGCAGATGCTGCCACGGCTGCGGCCGGCCGGCCTGCCGCAGCCAGGAGTGTGGGCCTTAAACTACCGGGTTACCCCTGATGCTGCCCCGAGGTCCGCCGCCATGCCCTTGTTCTGGAAGCCCTACACCTCCGACGTCACCGACTTCATCGGTGAACTCAAGGCCAAGAAGCCGACGCTGGAAGCCGAACAGCGCGCCGGCCGTGCCCTGCTGTGGGACAAGCAGATCGACCGCAAGGCCCAGGCCGACTACAGCGCCGCCGAGGTGCCGCAGTCGCCCTACGTGTATTTCCCCAAGCCCAAACCCAAAGCCAGCCAAGGCTGAGCCAGGCTGGCTGCCGACCCGCGTGCCCTAGGCCACACCGCACGATGCTGCCGTGACCGACCCAGCCGCTGGCCATGCCGGTGATGCGCCTTCGCCCCTGCCGCCGCCGCCTGCACCGGTGATGGCGCGCACGCCGCTGCCGGGCGACGAAGGCGCTGCTGCGGTGGCCGACGCCGAGCGCCTGCCGGTCGACCGGGTGGCGCTGGCCCGCCTGTATGGCGAGCCGCTGTTTCGCATGCCCACCGACCTGTACATCCCGCCGGATGCACTGGAAGTGTTTCTGGAGGCATTCGAAGGCCCGCTGGACCTGCTGCTCTACCTGATCCGCAAGCAGAACTTCAACATCCTCGACATCCCGCTGGCCGACGTGACGCGCCAGTACCTGGCCTATGTCGACCAGATCCGCAACCACAACCTGGAGCTGGCCAGCGAATACCTGCTGATGGCGGCGATGCTGATCGAGATCAAGAGCCGCATGTTGCTGCCGCCGAAAAAAACCGACGACGGCAGTGATGGCCTGGACCCGCGCGCCGAGCTGGTGCGCCGGCTGCTGGAATACGAGCAGATGAAGCTGGCCGCCGCCCGGCTGGACCAGTTGCCGGTGCTGGGCCGCGATTTCTTGCGCGCCCAGGTGCACATCGAGCAGGCGCTGGAGCCGCGCTTTCCCGATGTGCATGTGGCCGACCTGCAGGCCGCGTGGATGGACATCGTGCAGCGCGCGCGGCTGAACCAGCACCACCGCATCAGCCGCGAACAGCTGAGCGTGCGCGAGCACATGGGCATCGTGCTGCGCACGCTGCGCGGGCGCCGCTTTGTCGAATTCCACGAGCTGTTCGACACCACCCACGGCACGCCGGTGCTGGTGGTGACCTTCATCGCGATGCTGGAACTGGCGCGCGAGCATTTGCTGGAAATCACCCAGGCCGAGGCCTTCGCGCCGATCTACGTGCGCCTGGCCTACCAGCCGGCGTGATCGGCAGCCCCGCTGCCGCCCACCGCGCAGCTTGCGCTCAGGCCAGCGACTGGTCGACCACGGCCAGCAGCCGGGCCATGTCCAGCGGCTTGGTCAGGTAGTCGGCAAATCCGGCCGCCCGGGCCTGCAGCAGGTCGTCGGGCATGGCGTTGGCACTGACGGCGACCACCGGCGTGTGGCGCAGTGCCGCTTGCTGGCGCAAGCGCCGCAGCACTTCGAAACCGTCGATGCCCGGCAGCTGGATGTCGAGCAGCACCAGGTCCGGCGTCTGGTCCAGCGCCATCTCGATGCCCACTTCAGGCAGGCTGGCCAGGCGCAAGGCGATGCCCGGGCGGTGCGCCAGCATGCCCTGCATCAGGATCTGGTTGACCTCGTTGTCCTCGATGTAGAGCACATCGTGCAGCGGCGCAGCGGCCGTCGCCGGCAGCACCGGCGCTGCTGGCGGGTCCAGCAGCTGCGGGGCCGCCGCACAGGCGGGCAACTGCACCCAGAACACACTGCCCTGGCCCGGCGTGCTGCGCACGCCGATGCTGCCGTGCATCAGCGTCACCAGGCTGCGGCTGAGCGCCAGGCCGATGCCGCTGCCCTCGACCGCACCATCCATGTCCAGCCGCTCGAACGGCTGGAACAGGCGCGGCAACTGCTCGGGCGCGATGCCTGCACCCTGGTCGGCCACCTCCAGCGTGACCTGGTCGTCTCCGGCATGCAGCTGCAACTGCACCGTGCCCGCAGCACGGTTGAACTTGATGGCGTTCGACAGCAGGTTCAGCAGCACCTGGCGCAGCCGGGTGGCGTCGGCCACCACCCAGGGGCCGTCGGTCGGCAGGTCGGTCGGCGCCACCAGTTGCACGCCGCGGGCCTGGGCCACCGGTTGCACCAGGGCCAGGCTGTCGCGCAGCAGATGGCCCAGGTCCACTGGCTCGGGCGACAGCTGCAGGTGGCCGCCTTCGATGCGGGCCACGTCCAGCACATCGTTGATCAGCAGCAGCAGATGCTGGCCGCCGCGCACCAGCGCCTCCAGGCGCTGGCGCTGGCCGGCACGGGGCGGCTCGTCGGGGTCGGCCTGCAGCAACTGGGCAAAGCCCAGGATGGCGTGCAGCGGCGTGCGCAGTTCATGCGACATGCGGGACAGGAAATCCGACTTGGCCCGGCTGGCCGCCTCGGCTTGCTCACGCGCACGCTCGGCCTCGTCGCGGGCGGCAACCAGCGCGGCCTGGTCGGCCACACTGGCCGTCACATCGGTGAAGGTGCGCACCAGGCTGCCATCGGCGGCAAAGTGCGAGGCCACCTCCAGCACCGTGCCGTCGGCGCGGGTGCGCCGGTAGCGGTGGCCCGAGTTGGGCGGCAAGCCATATTGCGCCTGAACCAGCGCCAGCCGGCCGACCTCGTCGACCTGCTCCAACTGGTTGCCGAACTCGCCCTGCATCAGCTGCCATTCCAGCAGCGCGTTCAGGGTCGGCCGGCCGGACATCAGTGCCGCAGGCACCTGCAACAAGGCCAGAAAACGGCGGTTCCAGGCGGTGCAGACCCCATCGGAGTCGACATTGAGCACGCCCTGCACCAGGCTGTCGAGCGTGAGCGCCAGCACCTTGGACTTTTGCGCCAGCGCCTCGCTGGCCTGGCGTGCCTGCTGCTGCGCCGCTTTTTGCACACTGATGTCCGACAGCAGGCCCAGTGCGCCGGTCTTGCGGCCGGACGCGTCCAACACCGGCGTGGCATTGTTGAAGCAGTGCACCTGCTGGCCATCCGACCGGGTGAGCGCCAGCTCGTAACCGTCGGCCTCGCCTGCCGCCCGCCGCGCCACATGGTGCTCCAGAATGCGCCGGTTCTCGGCATCGACAAACTCGTAGATGCTGCGGCCCAGCAACTGCTCGCGTGTCAGGCCCAGCATGCGGCACATCGCGGGGTTGGCGTCGGTGGTGCGTTGGTCGTTGTCGATGTACCAGAAGCCCTGCGCGGTGCGCTCCAGCACCAGGGCCAGCATGCGCTGCTGCTCGTCGGCGGCGCGGCGCCTGGCCTCGCGCTCGGTGATGTCGACATGGATCAGCAACAGGCCACCATCGGGCAGCGGATTGCGGCGCACCTCGATCAGGCGGCCATCGGGCCGGCGCAGGCGCAGCACGCCGGGTTCAGGCAGGCCCAGCAGCCGCAGGCGCTCAGCCATGCCGCCGGTGTCGGCATCCGGGCCGTAGACGCCGCGCTCGGTCAGCTGCCGCACGCAAGCGGCCAACGACACGCCAGGGCGCAGGTCTTCGGGCGCCAGGCCGGTCAGATCAGCGACATGGTTGTTCCAGGCCAGCAGGCGCTGGTCGCGGTCGAACACGCTGATGCCCTGGCCGGCATGGTCGAAGACCTGCTGCAACAGGGCCTGCAGGTCGCGCGCACCCTGTGCACTGTCGCTCTCGGCGCGCCGTGCGGCGGCCAGGCGCTGCCGCTCCTGGGCCGCGCGCTGGCTGGCCACCACCAGGCCGGCGATCAGCAGCCCCCCCATGGCCAGCGCCATGCTGGTGGTGGGCGACAGCGGCGCCTCGGCGCCCAGCAGGCGCAGCAGCAGCGGCAGCAGCGCCGGCCCGGCAAACAGCAGTGCCGCCTTCAGGTCGAACAGCACCACGGTCATGGCGCCGACCACCATGCCGATCAACAGCAGCGTGACCGACGCCTGCAGCGGCTCAACCAGGCTGAGGGGCAGCCAGGCGGCCAGGCCCCAGACCAGGCCATGGGTGGCGATCGCCAGGCGGTAGCGCCGCAGCCAGACCGCCTGCGCCGCCTGGCGGCGGACGGGGTCGGGATCCGTCAGCAACGGTGTCGCCAGGCGCTGGGCGCGCCGCAGCGCGATGCGCCAGGCCAGCGTGGCGACCAGCGCCAGCATCCACGGCAGCAAACGCGCCTGGGGCGTGGCGGCCAGCACCGCCCACAGCAGCAATGCTGCACCGGCCAGGCTGGCCCCGCAGGCCGCAACAGCACTGGCAGCGTGGGCACGCAGGCGCAGGCCGTCCAGGTCGGACTTGCCGGGTTCGTCAAAGGGCATGGCAAGGCGGACACAGGCTGGGCATGCAGCATTCTGGCGCCGACCAGCGCTGCACCCGCGACGGCCCTGCGCTGCGGCGGGCGCCGGCATGCCGGCCCGGCCACCGTGTGGCACAGTGAGCCCTTGCCTTCCTGGCCCTGCCACCCTGCCCCCATGCCGTCTGAGACCTCTGCCAGCACCGCCACCCGAGCCGCCACCCAAGCCGCCACCCAGGCTGCCCGCCTGGCCCGAGGGCGTGCCTGATGGCGATCAAGGCCACGATCTACAAGGCGACGCTGCAGATCGCCGACATGGACCGCAATGTCTATGGCGAGCACATGCTCACCATCCCGCTGCAGCCCAGCGAGACCGAAGAGCGGCTGATGGTGCGCCTGCTGGCCTTTGCGGTGAACGTGCCGGCCGACGACCGGCACGGCACGCTGCAACTGGCGCGCGGCATGGCCGACGCCGACGAGCCCGACCTCTGGCACAAGGACCTGTCCGACCAGCTGATGCACTGGATCGAGGTGGGCCAGCCCGACGACCGGCGCCTGGCCAAGGCCTGCGGCAAGGCGCGCCGGGTCAGCCTGTATTGCTACAGCCATTCGGCCGCCATCTGGTATGCCGGCATCGCCAACAAGATCACCCGGCTGCGCAACCTGGACATCTGGCAACTGCCGCACGAGCAGAGCCAGGCGCTGGCGGCCATGGCCCAGCGCTCGATGCAGCTGCAGGTCAGCATCCAGGACGGCCATGTCTACGTCAGCGACGGCAAGGCCTCGGTCGAAGTGCAGCCGCAAGCGCTGTGGCGCGGCGGCCAGTGACACTGACACGCCGGCTGACACGCCGGCGCTTTGCCCACCTGGGCTGGCGCCTGACGGCTGCCGCAGCCACCCTGAACCTCTACCCTGACCAGACCATGGCCGCTGATCCGATCACCACCGACCCCTTGCTGTGGCTGGAAGAGGTGCAGGGCGAGCGCGCCCTGGCCTGGGTGCATGCCCGCAACGCCGAAAGCCGCGCGGCACTGCAGCAGCATGCCCGCTTTGCGTCCATGCGCGACGGGCTTCCGCGCCATCCTCGACTCGGCCGACAAGATCCCGCTGGTGACCCGGCGCGGCGACTGGTTCTACAACCTGTGGCGCGATGCCGAACACCCACGCGGCCTGTGGCGGCGCACCACGCTGGCGAGCTTTTGCACCGCCGCACCGGACTGGCAGACAGTGATCGACCTCGACGCCCTGGCCAGCGCCGAGGGCGAAAACTGGGTCTGGGGCGGCGCCACCAGCCTGGCGCCAGCCTACCGGCACTGCCTGGTGCAGCTGTCACGCGGCGGCGCCGACGCCACCGTGGTGCGTGAGTTCGACCTGCAGACCTGCCAGTTCGTGGCCGGCGGCTTCCAGCTGCCCGAGGCCAAGACCGACGTCACCTGGGAAGACGCCGACCACCTGCTGGTGGGCACCGACACCGGCCCCGGCTCGCTGACCGATTCAGGCTACCCGCGCACGCTGCGGCGCTGGCGGCGCGGCACGCCGCTGGCTGCAGCACCGGTGGTGTTTGAAGGCCAGCCGCAGGATGTGTCGGTCTCGGCCTGGATTGACAAGCGGCCCGGCCAGCAGCGCACCGTGGTCAGCCGCGGCACCGATTTCTACAACAGCCTGCAATACCTGCTGCTGGGCGACCGGCTGCAAAAGATCAACATCCCCAGCGACGCCCAGATCGGCTTCTGGGGCGCACACGCCTTGCTGCAACTGCGCAGCGACTGGGCCATCGGCAGCAAGCTGTGGCCGGCCGGCAGCCTGCTGGCGGGTGACGCCGCTGCGGTGCTGGCCGCCCAGGGCGACGCCGACATGCCGCCGCTGCAGGCCCTGTTCAGCCCCACCGCCAGCCGCTCGCTGCAGGGCTGGGGCACCAGCGCCAGCCAGGTGCTGCTGCAGGTGCTGGACAACGTGGCCGGCCGGCTGGAAGCCTGCTGGCCGCAAGGCCAGGGCTGGGCGCACCAGGCCATCGCCGCACCGCAGCCAGGCAGCCTGGGCCTGCAGACCCTGCATGACGATGCCCTGGCCGACGACCCGCTGGCCGAGCAGTTCCTGCTCAGCTACACCGATTTTCTGACGCCGGACTCGCTGCTGCTGGGCCACACCGACGGCAGGCCGCTGCAGCCGCTGAAAGCCCGCCCGGCGTTTTTCGACGCCAGTGGCCTGCAGGTGCAGCAGCACTGGGCCACCTCGGCCGACGGCACCCGCGTGCCGTATTTCCTCGTCGCCGCCAAGGGCCTGGTGCGCGATGGCAGCCACCCCACCCTGCTCAACGGCTACGGCGGCTTCGAGATCGCCAAGCTGCCGGTGTATTCGGCCGGCTGGGGCACAGCCTGGCTGGCCCACGGCGGCGTGGTGGCGGTGGCCAACATCCGCGGTGGCGGTGAATTCGGCCCGGCCTGGCACCAGGCAGCCGTGGGCGCCCACAAACAGCGCAGCTACGACGACTTTGCCGCCGTGGCCGAACACCTGATCACCAGCGGCGTGACCCAGCCGCAGCGCCTGGCCATCCAGGGCGGCAGCAATGGCGGGCTGCTGGTGGCTGCGGTGATGCTGCAGCGGCCCGAGCTGTTCGGCGCCGTGCTGTGCCAGGTGCCGCTGCTGGACATGCAGCGCTACCACCGCTTGCTGGCCGGCGCCTCCTGGATGGCCGAATACGGCAACCCCGACCTGCCCACCGAATGGGCCTGGATCGCGCCCTACAGCCCCTACCAGAACCTGAAGCCGGGCCAGGCCCTGCCCCAGGTGCTGTTCACCACCAGCACCCGCGACGACCGGGTGCACCCCGGCCACGCCCGCAAGATGGCGGCGCGCATGCTGGCGCTGGGCCACACACCGCTGTACTTCGAAAACACCGAAGGCGGCCACGCCGGCGCGGCCGACAACGCCCAGAAGGCCGACATGCTGGCGCTGGAGTTTGCGTTTCTCTGGCAGGCGCTGGACGCCTGAACCAGCCACCTCCCTGACGGATTGAAAGGCTGACATGCACACCGACACCCTGGCCGTGCTGGATTTCTGGTTCGGTCCGACCGACGACCCCGGCCACACGCAGCCACGCGACATGTGGTTCAAGAAGGACGACGCCTTCGACGCGCGCATCGCCCAGCAGTTCGGCCCGCTGATCGAGCGGGCCCTGGTCGGTGGCATCGACGACTGGCTGACCCGCCCGGTCGAGCCGCTGCCCGCGCTGGCCCGGGTGCTGGTGCTCGACCAGTTCACCCGCAATGTGTTCCGTGGCAGCGCGCGGGCCTTTGCCGGCGACGGCATGGCGCTGCAGACCGCGCGCGCCCTGGTGGCCAGTGGCGCCGACCGGGCGTTGACCGGTGTGCAGCGGCAGTTTGCCTACCTGCCCTTCGAGCATGCCGAAGACCTGTCGCACCAGCGCACCGCCGTGCAGCTGTTCCAGCAACTGGCGGCCGACGAGCCCGCGCGCGCCGGCCTGGTGGACTGGGCCCAGAAGCACCTGGACATCGTGGCCCGCTTCGGCCGCTTTCCGCACCGCAACGCGGCGCTGGGGCGGGCCAGCACGGCCGAAGAAGCCGCCTTCCTGCAGACGCCCGGCTCGGGCTTCTAGCCGCCGCTGGCTTGCTGCTCCTGCAGCAGGCGCCACATCACCTTGCCCGAGCCGCTCTTGGGCAGGGCGTCGACAAACTCGACGATGCGCGGCACCTTGTAGGCCGCCATGTGCTCGCGGGCCCAGGCGATGATGTCCTCGGGCTTGGCCGTGGCCCGCGCTTCGGCGCGCAGCACCACCACCGCCTTCACCGTCTCGCCGCGGTAGGCGTCGCGGCTGCTGATGATGCAGGCCTCCTGCACCAGCGGGCACTTGAACAGCATCAGCTCCACCTCGCTGGGCCAGACCTTGAAGCCGCTGGCATTGATCATGCGCTTGAGCCGGTCGGTGATGAAGAAGTAGCCTTCCTCGTCCATGCGGCCCAGGTCGCCGGTGCGGAAGAAGCGCTTGCCGTCGATCTCGATGAAGGCGGCCTGGGTCGCCTCGGGGTGGCCCCAGTAGCCCTTGAACACCTGCGGGCCGCTGCTGACGATCTCGCCCGTCTCGCCCACCGGCAGTTCGCTGCAAGGTGTCGGGGTCGATGATGCGGCTGTCGGTGCCGATCACCGGGATGCCCAGGCACTGCAGCTTGGCACGCTCGGGCGGGTTGCTGTGGGTGGGCGCGGCGGTCTCGGTCAGGCCATAGCCTTCGGCAAAGGTGATGCCGAACTCGTCCTGCAGCCGCTGCGCCACCGCCTGCGGCATGGCCGCACCGCCGCCGGACATGAACTTCAGGCTGCGCAGGTCGAAGCTGGCGTAGTTCGGGCTGCCGAACAGGTCGATGATCATGGTCGGGATGCAGGTCCAGTGCGAGACCTGGTGCCGGGCGATCAGCCGGCCGGCCAGCTCGCGGTCCCAGCGCGGCAGGATCACCGTGGTGTTGCCGCCCGCCACCGGCGCCAGGCAGCCGTAGATGAAGCCGGTGATGTGGAACATCGGCACCACGGCCAGGCTGACCGACGCCGGTGTGCTGCAGCCCCAGATGCTGCTGCTCATCACGTTGTGCATCAGCGTGCGGTGGGTGTGCATGCAGCCCTTGGGCAGGCCGGTGGTGCCGCTGGTGTAGGGCAGCAAGGCCAGGTCGTCGGGCGCGGCGGTGTGCGGGCCGGGCCGGTTGCCGGCTTGGCGGCCAAATGCCAGTGCATCGGCCCAGCGGCTGACACCGGTGGTGGCGGTGGCCGCCGGCAGTGCGGGTCGGCCTGCAGCCACTGCAGGATGGCCGGCGTCGGTGTTTCGGCGGCGTCCAGCGTGGCGGGCATGGCGTCGGCGAAGCGGGTGGCCACGATGTGGCGCAGCTGCTGGGGCGCCGGCAGCAGTGCGTTGGCCTGGGCCACGGCGTCGGCCAGGTCGGCGGTGGTGAGGAACACCACGCTGCCGGGGTCGGTGATGTAGTGGCCCAGCTCGTCGGCCTTGTTCATCGGGTTGACCGGCACCACCACCGCGTCGGCCCGCAACACCGCATGCACCGCCACCACGAACTGCGGGCAGTTCTGCATGAACACCACCACCCGGTCGCCCTTTTTCACGCCATGGGCTTGCAGCCAGCCAGCCAGCGCCTCGGCCTGGTCCAGCAGCTCGGCAAAGCGCAGCGGCTGGCCAAAAAACACACAGGCGGGCTTCTGGGGGTAGCGGCGGGCGCTGACCTCCAGGTTGAACCACAGGCTGGTTTCGGGCAGGGCCAGCGTGCGCGGCAGCCGCCGGGGCCAGATGGCATGGTGCGGTCGGACAGCAAGTGTGGTCATGGTGGTGTGTTTGTTGGGTTGGAATGCAAAGTCATGCGGCTGCGGCGGGCAGTGGGCAGTTCAGACCACCACCGGCTCCGGCTCCAGGCGGATGCCGAAGCGGCCGTAGACGCTTTCCTGGATGGCGCGGGCCAGCGTCAGCACCTCGGCGCCGGTGGCGCCGCCGCAGTTCACCAGCACCAGGGCCTGGCGCTCATAGACACCGGCGTTGCCCACCCGCTTGCCCTTCCAGCCGCAGGCGTCGATCAGCCAGCCTGCGGCCAGCTTGAAGCGGCCGTCGGCCAGCGGGTAATGCACGATGTGCGGGTCGCGGCCGATGATGTCGCGGCATTGCTCGGCACTGACCACCGGATTCTTGAAAAAGCTGCCGGCGTTGCCGATGTCGCGCCAGTCGGGCAGCTTGGCGCGGCGGATGGCGCAGACCCAGTCGAACACCGTGCGGGCGTCGGGCGCGGGGTTGCCGGTCTCGGCCATGCGGCGGGCGATGTCCAGGTAGCCCAGCACCGGCTGCCAGGGCTTGGGCAGGCGCAGCCGCACCCGGGTGATCAGGCTCTTGCCGGCCAGGCCACCGAAGCCGGCCTGCTTGAACACGCTGTCGCGGTAGCCGAAGGCGCAGGCCCGGGCGTCCAGGGTCACGCTGCGGCCGGTGACCAGGTCGACCGCGTCCAGGCTGTCGAAGCGGTCGGCCAGCTCCAGGCCGTAGGCGCCGATGTTCTGCACCGGCGCCGCGCCCACCGTGCCCGGGATCAGTGCCAGGTTCTCCAGCCCGGGCCAGCCCTGGTCCAGGGTCCAGGCCACGGCGTCGTGCCAGGTCTCGCCGGCGCCGAATTCAACCGTCCAGGCGTCGTCTTGCTCGGCCACCAGGCGCTTGCCCGCCACGGCCACCCGCAGCACCACGGCAGCCGGGTCGCGCGTCAGCACCAGGTTGCTGCCGCCGCCCAGCACCAGCTTGGGCGCACGGCCGAATTCAGGGTGGTCGAGCACCCGGCGCACGTCGGCGTCGCCGTGGATCGCCACCAGGGTGTGGGCCACCGCCGGCAGGCCGAAGGTGTTGAGTGCACGCAGGTTGGCCTGGCGGGTGATGTCCAGCGTGGGCAGGGTCGACGGCATGGCCCGATTTTCACCGACACCAGCAGACCGCAGTGCGCCGCGCCACACTCTTTGCGCGGCAGCCAGAACTGGCCAGCCCGCCAGCGCTTGTTCAGCGCCTGGCGCCTGGGCCGGCTGGTGGACACTGCAGCCACCACCGTGCCCGCTGTCGGCGCTGCCCGGGGATCGGCCGCCGTTTCTGCCGCCACACACAAGTTCACCCGCACGCCGATGTTCATGCCTGTGCCCGCTCTCCGTCCCCGTCCTCGTCCCTTGCCCATGCCGCTGCAGCCGGCGCCGGGCCGCAGATGACCGCACCGCGCGCGCCGCGCCGCGCCTGGCAGCGGCCCAACGGCTGGCTGCTGGTCACCGGCGTTGGCCTGGTGCTGGCCTTTGCCGCCATCGGCTGGGTGCAGTGGCGCCAGGTCTCGCTGCTGAGCAGCACGGTGCGCGACGAGGGCGACAACCTGGTCTGGCAGTTTTTCCGGGTCGAGAGTGAATTCCTGCAGCTGCGCGACCAGCTGCGTGCGGCCCAGCTGGAGCCCGCCGACCCGGTGCGGCCCGAGGTGGTGGCGCGGGTGCGCCAGCGCTTTGCGCTGTTTGCAAAGCAGCTGCCGCTGGTGCAGCCACAGCGGGTGGCACACCAGGTGGACTTCGGCCAGGAGCATGTGCTGACCATGGCCGCGCTGGACGCCTTTGTGCGCCAGCATGCGCCGGTGCTGGCCGAGACCGCGACCCGGCCGCTGACACCGCAAGCCGCGCTGGCCGCGCTGGCGGACCTGTCGGCCCTGTTCGAGCCGGTCCACAGCCTCAGCCTGCGCGCCAACCAGCGCATGGGCGAGAACGTGACCGCCCGCAACCAGGCCATGCGCGACCAGGCCCGCCTGGTGCATGGGCCTGACGCTGTTCCAGAGCCTGTTGTCACTGGCCTTCGCGCTGCTGACGGTGCGGCAGTTCCGCAGCCTGGTGCGGCGGCGTCGGCAACTGCAGCAGGTGGCCAACAAGTTGCAGGAGGCGCGCACCGAGGCCGAGGCCGCCAGCCAGGCCAAGAGCGCCTTTCTGGCCAACATGAGCCATGAGCTGCGCACGCCGTTCAACGGTGTGCTGGGCATGCTGGCCCTGCTCGACAGCGACCGGCTGGACGCCGAACAGGCCGACTACCTGCGCACCGCGCGCGAATCGGCCACCCACCTGCTGGACCTGCTCAACGACATCCTCGACATCAGCAAGCTCGAAAGCGGCCGGCTCGACATCGTGCCCCATGCGCTGGACTTCAAGCGCCTGCTCGACGATGTGCGGGCGCTGATGGCGCTGTCGGCCGAAGCCAAGGGCCTGACGCTGCGCGTGCATGTGGCGCCAGAACTGCCGCCCTGGGTGATGGCCGACGGCAAGCGGCTCAAGCAGATCCTGTTCAACCTGATGTCCAACGCGGTGAAGTTCACCGCCGGCGGGCGAGGTGTCGCTGACGGTCAGCACCCGGCCGGCGCCGGCCGATGCCCTGGGCGCCGAGCCCATGCACGAGCTGCGCTTTGTGGTGCGCGACAGCGGCATCGGCATCAACGACACGCTGCGCGCAAGGTTGTTCCAGCGTTTCAGCCAGGGTGACGACAGCACCTCGCGGCGCTTTGACGGCAGTGGCCTGGGGCTGGAGATCTCGCGCAGCCTGGCACGCATGATGGGCGGCGACATCACCGTGGACAGCAAGCCAGGCCTGGGCTCGGTGTTCACCCTCAGCCTGGACCTGCCCGGCGCCCGGCCCGACATGCAAGATGCGATGACCGCGCCCGGCGAGTTGCTGCCGCTGGACGGCCCCAGCGACAGCGGTGGCGGCGCCGGCCTGGACCTGGTGGTGGCCGACGACCACCCGGTCAACCGCAAGTTCCTGCGCATCCTGCTGCGCCGCATGGGCCACCGGGTGCGCGTGGCCACCAATGGTGCCGAGGCCGTGGCCCTGGTGACCGAGCAGGTGCCGGACCTGGTCTTCATGGACGTGCACATGCCGGTGCTGGACGGCCTGCAGGCTGCCCGTGCGCTGCGTGCCAAGCCGGCGCCGGTGTCGCGGGTGCCCATCGTGGCGCTGACCGCCGACGCCTTTGCCGACACCCGGCAACGCGTGGTCGACGCGGGCATGAACAATTTCCTCTCCAAACCGGTGCAACCGGACGATATAGAGGCATTGCTGAACGCCCTGTTCGGCGCACGGGCCCGTGGCCAGCGCACCGGCGGGGCCGATTTTGATGATTCCGGCCTGACACCATTGGCAGCTGACAACCCGCCCCCTGATGCCCCACCCGGCCCGCCCCACGTGACGCCCCCCAGCAGCCCACCACCGACAGCCGCCCCAGGCGCTGCCGGCCCCGGCACGCCTGCCGCGCCGGCAGCGGCGGACACACCACGGCGGCGTTTTCGCGCCAGCGATGTCGCCACCCACCTGGACATGGGCGTCATCGGTGATGTGTGCGTGGGCGTCACGCTGGCGGGCTACCAGTCGGTGCTGGCGAGCTTCCTGCAGCAAGAGGCCGGCAGCCCGGTCAAGCTGCTGGCAGCGCTGGACCAGGCCGACACAGCGGCCTTGCAGGCCTTGGCGCATGCGGTCAAGGGTGCATCGGCCAGCCTGGGCCTGCGGGCAGTGGCCGCCCTGGCCCTGCAGATCGAGACCGCAGGCGCGGGCTTTGACGCCGCGCAGTGCAGCACCGCAGCGGCTGAATTGCGCGCCCTGCTCGACACCAGCCGGGCCCTGCTGCAGCGCATGGGCTTCAGCCCTGCGCCGCCCTAGCGTCTGGCGCGTGCGCCGGCCGCAGGCGCCATGGCAAAATTTGAGCCTTTTCCTCCTCAAAGACACCTGCCATGCCCAGCTTCGACACCGTGCTTGAACCCAATCTGGTGGAGCTGCGCAACGCGGTGGAGCAGAGCAACAAGGAGATCGGCACCCGCTTCGATTTCAAGGGCTCGGCGCGCCAAGATCGAGAACGTGGAATCCGGCAAGGACCGCAGCCTGCAACTGCATGCCGACAGCGACTTCCAGATCGCGCAGGTGCGCGACATCCTGACCGCCAAGCTGAGCAAGCGCAGCGTGGACATCCGCTTTCTCGACTTCAGCGCCAAGATCGAGAAGATGGGCGGCGACAAGGTGCGCCAGACGGTGGTGGTCAAGCAGGGCATCGACAGCGAGACGGCCAAGAAGATCCAGGGCATCGTCAAGCAGAGCAAGCTGAAGGTGCAGGCGGCGATCCAGGGCGACAGCGTGCGCATCACCGGCGGCAAGCGCGACGAGCTGCAGGCCGCCATTGCGCTGCTGAAGAAGGACGTGACCGACGTGCCGCTGGCCTTCAACAACTTCCGCGACTGATGCTGCACGCTGCGCTTGCATTGCTGCTGGCCAGCCTGGCGCCGGCCGCCGGCGCGCAGTCGGTCAGCCTGCAGGGCAGCATGGGCAGCAACAAGGCGCTGCTGGTGATCGACGGCCAGGTGCAGACCCTGGCCGTGGGCGCCAGCGCCCGCGGCGTGACACTGCGGCGCCTGGCCGATGGCGAGGCCGAGGTCGAGGTGGCCGGCGAGCTGCGCCGGCTGCGCCTGGGCGCCGCGCCTGCGCGGCTGGGCACGGGTGCTGCGGCATCCGAGGGCGCCGGCGCCATCGTCCTGCCGATGGGTTCGGGCGGGCACTTCAACGCGGCCGGCAGCATCAACGGCAAGCAGGTGAACTTCATGGTGGACACCGGCGCCACCAACGTGGCGCTGAGCCAGGCAGAAGCCAACCGCATCGGCCTGGAATGGAAGCGCGGCCGCCCGGGCATGAGCCAGACAGCCAATGGCGCCGTGCCGGTGTACCTGGTCAACCTGACGTCGGTGCGGGTGGGTGATGTGGAGATCGCCAATGTGGCGGCGGTGGTGCTGCCGTCGGACATGCCGATGGTGCTGCTGGGCAACAGTTTTCTCAACCGCTTCACCATGCGCCGCGACAACGACGTGATGCGGCTCGAGAAGAAGCCCTGAGGCACTGGCTGGGGCTGCTCGCTGGCGCCCTGCTGCTGACCGCTGATCGCTGATCGCTGATTGGCGCGGCACCTTGCAGGTGCTTAGCCGTTGCATCGCGTGGCGCCGGGGCGAGATCTGGCGCGCTGCAGGGCACCGGCGAAGCAACCGCCAAGCGCACCAGCAGCCAACAACCAGCGAACCAACAACCCAGCCACAAGCAGGCGCAACCAGCAAGAACCCACCACCGTCCAACGCGGCTGCAGAGCAGCCACGCCAGCGCGGCTTGTTGCGCAAAACCCAGCCGCCTATGATTCCCCGATGCAACGCCTCTGGGACATCTCGCCGCCGGTGCAGCCGGGCTCGCCGGTGTTCCCCGGCGACGCGCCTTACCAACAGACCTGGGGTGCCACGCTGTCGGCCGACTGCCCGGTGAACGTGGCCACGCTCAGCCTCAGCCCGCACACCGGCGCCCATGCCGACGCGCCCCTGCACTACAGCGCCGACGGCGCCGCCGTGGGTGCGCTGGACCTGGCGCCCTTTCTCGGCCCCTGCCGCGTCATCCATGCCATCGGCTGCGGCCCGCTTGATCACCTGGCAGCACCTGCAGCATGCGCTGCAGCGGCTGCCGCCGCGGGTGCTGGTGCGCACCTATGCGCAACAGCCCGCCGGCTGGGACAGCGGCCTCAGCGCCTTTGCGCCCGACACCGTGCAGCCGCCTGGCCGATGCCGGCGTGCTGCTGATCGGCATCGACACCGCCAGCATCGACCCCGCCGACAGCAAGGCCCTGCCCAGCCACCAGGTCATCCGCCAGCGTGGCCTGCGGGTGCTGGAAAACCTGCTGCTCGACGACGTGCCCGAGGGCGACTACGAGCTGATCGCCCTGCCGCTGAAGCTGATGGCAGCCGACGCGTCGCCGGTGCGTGCGGTGCTGCGTGCCCTCTGAAAGCCCCTGCCATGACCACCCGTGACGACGCCCTGGCGCCGGACGCCGCCGACGCCCTGGCGCCGCTGCGCCAGCAGTTCCACATCCCCGAGGGCCTGGTCTACCTGGACGGCAATTCGCTGGGCATGCTGCCGCGCAGCCACCGCAGCCCGCGTGGCCCAGGTGGTGGCGCAGGAATGGGGCCAGGGCCTGATCGGCAGCTGGAACACCGCCGGCTGGATGGCGCTGCCGCAGCGCATCGGCGACAAGATCGCGCCGCTGGTGGGCGTGGGCCCGGGCGAGCTGGTGGTGGCCGATTCCACCAGCGTCAACCTGTTCAAGGTGTTGTCGGCGGCGCTGGCGCTGCAGCGCGCTGCCGACCCCAGCCGCACCGTGGTCGTCAGCGAGCGCAGCAACTTCCCCACCGACCTGTACATCGCCGACAGCCTGTGCCGCCAGCACGGCTGCACGCTGCAGCTGGTCGACCGGCCCGAGCACATCCCCGCCGCACTGGGCCCGCACACCGCCGTGCTGATGCTCACCCAGGTCAACTACCGCAGCGGCCGGCTGCACGACATGGCCGCGCTGCAATGCCGCCGCCCATGCCGCCGGCGCGCTGACGGTGTGGGACCTGGCCCACTCGGCCGGCGCCCTGCCGGTGGCCCTGGCCGCCGACGGCGCCGACTTTGCAGTCGGCTGCGGCTACAAGTACCTCAACGGTGGCCCCGGCGCACCGGCCTTCTGCTGGGTGCGGCCGGCACTGGCCGGCCGCAGCCTGGCAACCGCTGGCGGGCTGGTTCGGCCATGCCGCGCCGTTTGCCTTTGTGCCCGGCTACCAGCCGGCGCCCGGCATCCAGCGCTACCTGTGCGGCACGCCGCCGGTGCTGGCCATGGCCGCGCTGGACTGCGGTGTCGACACCCTGCTGGCGGCCCAGCCGCTGGGCGGCATGGCAGCGCTGCGCGCCAAGTCGCTGGCGCTGACCCGGCTGTTCATCGACCTGGTGCACCAGCGCTGCGGCGGCCACGGCCTGCAATTCGTGTCGCCCGAGGCCGATGCCGAGCGCGGCAGCCAGGTCTGCCTGGCGTTTGCCGCCGACAGCGCCGCCGGCCAGGCGGCTGCCGCCTTTGCGGTGGTGCAGGCGCTGATCGAACGCCGGGTGGTCGGCGACTTCCGCGCCGGCGACGCCGACAGCCAGCTGCCCGACATCCTGCGCTTTGGCGTCACCCCGCTCTACACCCGCTTTGTCGACGTGTGGGACGCGGTGGAACAGCTGCGCCAGGTGCTGCACGACCAGCAGTGGCGCGCGCCGCGCTTCCAGCAGCGCGGTGCGGTGACATGAGCGCCGACCCGCCCGCTGCCAGCGGCTGCCCCTTCGCAGGCGGCGCGCCGCCGCCTGCGAACGCAGATACAGGCACGGCGACGGATGCGGGGCGGATGCGGGTGCGGGTGCGGCTACAGGCTCGGCTGTCGGCGCCGACCACGCCGACGCCTTTCCGGACAGCGCCGACATGCAGCTACGGCGACTACCTGCAGCTGGACGCCGTGCTCAGCGCCCAGCACCCGCTGTCGCCGGCGCATGACGAGATGCTGTTCATCGTGCAGCACCAGACCAGCGAGCTGTGGATGAAGCTGATGCTGCATGAGCTGCGCGCGGCCATGGCCGCCATCGCTGCCGACCAGCTGCCCACCGCCTTCAAGATGCTGGCGCGGGTGCACCGCATCATGGACCAGCTGGTGCATGCCTGGGACGTGCTGGCCACCATGACACCGCCCGAGTACAGCGCGATCCGGCCCTTCCTGGCACGGTCCAGCGGCTTCCAGAGCTGGCAGTACCGCTGCATCGAATTTCGCCTGGGCAACAAGAACGCGGCCATGCTGCAGCTGCATGCCCACCGCCCGCCGCACCTGGCCGAGGTCGATGCCGCCTGGCGTGCGCCGTCGCTCTACGACCAGGCCTTGCGCCTGCTGGCGCGGCGCGGCCTGGCCGTGCCGGCCAGCCACACCCAGCGCGACTGGACCCTGCCCTACAGCGCCAGCCACGCGGTGGAACAGGCCTGGCTGGTGGCCTACCGGGCGCCCGAGGCGCACTGGGACCTGTACCAGCTGGGCGAGGCGCTGACCGACCTGGAAGACGCCTTCCGGCTCTGGCGCTTTCGCCACCTCACCACCGTCACCCGCATCATCGGCATGAAGGCCGGCACCGGCGGCACCAGCGGTGCGGGCTACCTCAAGCGCATGCTGGAGGTGGAGCTGTTCCCTGAACTCTGGGGGCTGCGCACGGCCTTGTGAGGCGCCTGCAGCGGCTGCGGTGCTGCCTGCCCCACACCCGACCCAAAGCCCGGCCCGGCCCGGCCCAGGCTCAGGCCTGCTCGCGCAGGATGGCCTCGGCGCGCAGCAGCACCGGCTTGTCCACCATCTTGCCGTCCACCGCCACGGCAGCACCGCCCGCTGCCGCAGCCGCGTCGATCACGCGCTGGGCCCAGGCCCGCTCGGCGGCCGACGGCGCCAGGCCAGCCTGCACCAGTGCCACCTGCTTGGGGTGGATGCACAGCTTGCCGCCAAAGCCCAGGCGGCGGGCGCGTGCCACGTCGGCCTGCAGCCGGTCGGCGTCGTCGATGGCGGTGCTGACACCGTCCACCGGCGCGCCGATGCCGGCCAGGCGCGAGGCCAGCACCAGTTGCAGCCGGAAGGGCAACAGCTCGTCTTCGGTGGCGTCCTTCAGGCCCAGGTCGACCTGCAGGTCGATCGCGCCGAAGGCCAGCCGCCACACCCCGGGCGCGCGTGCCAGCGCGTCGAGATTGGCCATGCCGGCAGCACTTTCCACCAGCGGCAGCAGGCCGCGGGCACCGGCAGCCAGCAGCTGCGCCAGGGTGTCGGCATGCTCGGCCTTGGGCAGCATCACCCCGGCCACGCCGGGCATGCCGCACAGCGCCAGGTCGGCGGCGAACCAGGGTGTGTCGGCGCTGTTGATGCGCACGATCACCGGCATGCGCCGGCCGCAGCCAGGCCGGCCAGCGTGGCGCGCGCCGCGTCCTTGTCGGCCGGCGCCACCGCGTCTTCCAGGTCGATGATCACCGCGCTGGCGCCGGCGGCCAGCGCCTTGTCGAAGCGGTCGGCCCGGTGGCCGGGCACGAACAGCAGGCGCGCTGCGCCCTGGCCTGCGCCACGTCCGGCGGGTGCGTCAGGCCATGCCCTGCGGACACAGCGTGCGTCATGCCAGAAAGCGCGGCACGGCGGCGGCCTGCGCCAGGCCCCAGACCTGGGCGATCACCGCCTGCATCTCGGCGGCGCTGGCGCCGCCGCGGTAGGCGGCCAGGCGCTGGGCCTTGTCTTCCAGTTCGGCCGGCTCAGGGTGTTGCCGGGGTCGCCCTTGGGCTCGTCGACCCGCGCGGCCAGCTGGCGGCCGTCGGTGGTGGTGACCTGCACCTTGCCGATCCAGCGCGCCGGGTAGGCGCTGTCGACCTCGGCGTCGAGCACCATGCTGACCTTGTCGCGGAAGGCCACCACCGGCGCGGCCTTGTAGTCGGCGTCGAACTCGGTCAGCCCGGCAAAGCCCTTCACCGCCACCAGGCCCAGCACCGTGCCCATCGAGAACTTGGCCTGGTGCACCGTCTGCGGGTCGACCACCGGGCCCAGCACGTCGATGGCGCCCTGGTGCACCTGGGTCACCACCTTGGCCACCTGGTCGGCGGCCACCCGGTGCTCGCGCATCAGCGCCTGCAGCGCGTCGGCCGCCGGGTGGGTGTGGCGGCAGCTGGCGTGGAACTTGAACGAGGTCTCGGCCAGCGCCCAGCGGTTGCCCAGGCCGTCGGCCAGCTTGGCGGCGTCGGCGTCGCTGCTCATGCCGGCGGCCATGCCCTGCTTGCCGTCGAAGATGGCCTGCGCGCCGGTGAAGCCGTCGGCCGCCAGGTAGGCCGCCGTCAGCCCGGCGCCGGCGGCATGGGCGGTGTGCAGCTGCTTGCTGTCGGCGGCGGTGCGCAAGAACTCCCACAAGCCCGCGGCCTGCGTGCCGGCCGAGCCGAAGGCATGGCGCATCTGGCTGGCGTCCAGCTTCAGCAGCCAGCCCACGGCGGCCGCGGCCGCCATGGTGCCGGCGGTGCCGGTGGTGTGGAAGATCTTGTAGTGCGAGCGGCCCAGGAATTCACCGACCCGGATGCCGACCTCGTAGCCCACCACGCTGGCGGCCAGCAGGTCGGCGCCGCTGGCGCCGATGGCCTGGGCCACCGCCAGCGCCGGCGGAAACACCACCGCCGCCGGGTGGAACACGCTGCCGTTGTGCACATCGTCCTGCTCGGCAAAGTGCGACGCGGCGGCATTGGCCACCGCTGCCACCAGCGGGCTGCTGCTGCTGCGGTCGATCAGGATCTGGCTGGGGCCCTGGTCGGGCCCCATGCGGCGCATGAAGCGGGTGATGCTCTCCACCGGCCGCGCACCCTTGCCGGCCAGCGCCGAGGCAAACCAGTCGAGGAACAGGTCTTCGGCGCGGCGCAGCACCGGCGCGGGGATGTCGCTGAAGCGCAGCTGCGCGGCAAACTGCGCCAGCTGGGCGGTGGTGTCGGGGGTCGGTCGTGGTGGTGGTCATGCCAGCTCTCCGTTTCAGATGGCGCCGTCGCGCGCCAGGGCATCGATCTGCTCGGCGGTGTAGCCCAGGCCGGCCAGCACGCTGCGGCTGTGCTGGCCCAGCGCGGGCACGGCGTCCATGCGGGCGGTCGGTGCAGCCCGGCGGCAGCAGCGCCGGCACCGGCCCGGCGGGGGTGTCCACGTCGGTCCAGCGGCCGCGGGCCTGCAGCTGCGGGTGGGCCCAGACATCGGCCATGGTGTTGACCTGGGCATTGGCGATGCCGGCGGCGTCCAGCCGGGCCACCACCTGGGCAGCGCTCAGGCTGGCAAAGGCCTGCTCGATCAAGGCCTTCAACGCAGCGCGCGCCGCGCGTGCGCTTGGCGTTGGCGTTGAAGCGGTCGTCGCTGGCCAGTGCCGGCTGCTGCAGCACCTGCTGCGCAGAAGTTGACCCACTCGCGCTCGTTCTGCAGGCCCAGCATCACCGTCTTGCCGTCACCGGCCGCAAACGGGCCGTAGGGGTAGATGGTGGCGTGGGCTGCGCCGGCGCGCGGCGGCGGTGTCGGCGCCCTGGTACGCGTAATACAACGGGTAGCTCATCCACTCGGTCATGGTCTCGAGCATCGACACGTCGATGTGCTTGCCCGGCCGGTGCGGCCGCGCTGCAGCAGCGCGTTCAGGATGTTGGTGTAGGCATACATGCCCGCGGCGATGTCGGCGATGGAGCAGCCGGCCTTGCTGGGCTCGTCGGGCGTGCCGGTGATCGACGACAAAGCCCGACTCGCTCTGGATCAGCAGGTCATAGGCCTTCTTGTCGCGGTAGGGGCCGGGCTTGGCGTCGTCGTTGCCGTAACCCGAGATGTCGCAGACGATCAGCTTGGGAAAGCGTCGCTGCAGGGCTTCGAACGACAGCCCCATGCGCGCTGCCGCACCCGGCGCCAGGTTCTGCACCAGCACGTCGGCGCCGGCCAGCAGCTTGTCGAGGATCTCGCTGGCAGCGTCGGCCTTCAGGTCCAGGCTCAGGCTTTCCTTGCTGCGGTTGGTCCAGACGAAGTGGCTGGCCAGGCCGTTGACCCGGGTGTCGTAGGCGCGGGCAAAGTCGCCCACGCCCGGCCGTTCGACCTTGATCACCCGCGCGCCCTGGTCGGCCAGCTGGCGGGTGCAGAACGGCGCGGCAATCGCGTGTTCCAGCGTGACGACGGTGATGCCTTCCAGCGGCAGCGATGCCTCTGGCCGGGCCGCCGCAAGGGAGGCTCCGCCCCCTCGGGGCAGCGAACCCAGTGCGCGTGGGGGCACAGGCAGGCTCATCAGAACGACCGCGGCAGGCCGAGCACATGCTCGGCCACGTAGCTCAGGATCAGGTTGGTCGAAATCGGCGCCACCTGGTAGAGCCGGGTCTCGCGGAACTTGCGCTCGACGTCGTATTCGCAGGCAAAGCCGAAGCCGCCGTGGAACTGCATGCAGGCGTTGGCCGCCTCCCAGCTGGCCTTGGCCGCCAGGTACTTGGCCATGTTGGCCTCGGCGCCGCAGGGCTGGTGGGCGTCGAACAGGTCGCAGGCCTTCCAGCGCATCAGGTCGGCGGCTTCCACCTCGATGTAGGCCTCGGCGATCGGGAACTGCACGCCCTGGTTCTGGCCGATCGGCCGGCCGAAGACGATGCGCTCCTTGACGTAGGCGCTGACCCGGTCGATGAACCAGTAGCCGTCGCCGATGCATTCGGCGGCGATCAGCGTGCGCTCGGCGTTCAGGCCGTCGAGGATGTACTTGAAGCCCTGGCCTTCCTCGCCGATCAGGTTCTCGGCCGGGATCTCCAGGTTCTCGAAGAACAGCTCGTTGGTCTCGTGGTTGACCATGTTGGGGATCGGCCGCACGTCCAGGCCCTTGCCGATGGCGTCGCGCAGGTCGACGATGAAGATCGACATGCCCTCGCTCTTCTTCTTGACCTCGGCCAGCGGCGTGGTGCGCGCCAGCAGGATCATCAGGTCGCTGTGCTGGATGCGCGAGATCCAGACCTTCTGGCCGTTGACCACGTAGCGGTCGCCCTTCTTCACCGCGGTGGTCTTGATCTTGGTGGTGTCGGTGCCGGTGGTGGGCTCGGTCACGCCCATCGACTGCAGGCGCAGCGCGCCGGTGGCGATCTTCGGCAGGTAGCGCTGCTTCTGCGCGGCCGAGCCGTGGCGCAGCAGCGTGCCCATGTTGTACATCTGGCCGTGGCAGGCGCCGGAGTTGCCGCCGCAGCGGTTGATCTCTTCCATGATCACCGAGGCCTCGGCCAGGCCCAGGCCCGAGCCGCCGTATTCCTGCGGGATCAGCGCGGCCATCCAGCCGGCCTTGGTCAGCGCATCGACAAAGGCCTCGGGGTAGGCGCGGCGGCTGTCGACCTTGCGGTGGTAGGCGTCGGGAAACTCGGCGCACAGGGCGCGCACGGCGTCGCGGATGTCGGTGTAGGCGCGGTCTTGGGGGCTGGTATGGGGCATGACGTGCTCGGCTGCGGGGGTCGGCTGCAGGAGTCAGCAGCAGCCTCGACTGTGCCGCGAGCGCGGCAGCAAGACCATTCTCATTTCGGGAAGCAGGGCTTTCGGACGGCAGAAGCCATCGGCGGCCCGGTCGAGAATCCACCCATGGCCCATCAACCCGACCCATTTGGCAAGGCGCTGCCAGGTGCGGCACCAGACCAGACTCTGGTGCGCATCGCCAGCCCCACCGCCAAGCTGAGCAAGGCACAGCGTGACTTCAACCGCCTGAGCACGCGCATCACCCAGTTACGCGACCACCTGGCGGCCTGGCATGACACCGACCTGGCCACACGCCAGCTTGCCGCCACGCAATTGCAGCCCTTGCAATCCAGCCTGGCGCAACTGCAGCACGAGACGGTGCTGTGGATCGACGACTTCCTGAGCCAGCCCAGCCAGGGCCAGCGCCTGCCCAGAAAGTTGCGCGCCAAGCTGGTGACCATGTTGCGGCTGCTGTCGCAGGCCTTGCTCGACGCCGGGCCAGACGCCGAGGTGGAAGCGGCGCACGACCGCCACAGTGTGGTGTCCCGCCGCGAGGCCTTGCGTGCACAGGCCGATCTGGCGGCCAGCCTGCTGGGTCAGGCCACCGGCGATGCCGGCCTGTTCGAAGGGGATGCGGCGTCGGTTGAGGAACTGCTGCAGCGCGCCAACGTGCGCAGGCAAGCGCAGCTGGCGGCAGACGCAGCGGCGGCCGATGCCGCAGCGGCGTCCAGCCCCACAGCCGGGCAACAGCCGAGCGACGCAGACAAGGCCCAGGCGCGGCAGGCACAGGCCCTGCGCGAGGCCAGCCAATCGGTGCGCGATGTCTACCGCCGCCTCGCCAGCAGCCTGCACCCGGACCGTGAGCCCGATGCCGATGCCCGCGCCCACAAGACCACGCTGATGGCGCGGGTCAACGATGCCTATGCCCGCAACGACTTGCTGGCCCTGTTGACGGTACAGCTGGACATCGAGCAGGTCAGCGCCGAGTACCTGGCCGGGGTCTCCGATGTGCAACTGCGCCACTACTGCCATGTGTTCCAGGAACAGCAGCACATGCTGGAAGACGAACTGGCCCTGCTGCAAATGCCGGTGTGTACGCACCTGCAAGCCGACCCCGGCCTGCTGCGCTGGCAGCCCAAACTGCTGGCCGAGCTGCTGCAGGACGACCTGGCCCGCGTGCAAGCCGCTGTCCAGCAATTGCAAGAGGACAGCCAGGCCCTGCGCAACCCACGCACCCGGATGGTGTTCCTGCGGGCACTGGAGGTGGACGACCCCGACGAGGCGATCGACCCGTTCGAGGAATTGCTGCTGACGCAGGCGCTGCAAGCGGCGATGGCGGCGGCGCAGCCTACCGCAGCCACGCGCCCGACCAAGCGCCGACGCCGCAGCTGACGCCGCAGCCGACAATTTGGCGGCAGTCGGGCCCTGCCCTTGGGGCCAGCCCCCTGACACATGTCCAGACCCAGACCCAGACCCAGACCTTGGCCCGGGCCCATGCCCGGGCTGCGCGCGCGCACCCAGGCGGTGCGGGTGGCCGCAGGGCTGGCCCTGCGCCTGCCGATGGCCACGCCACCGCTGCAGCGCTTGCCCGTGCGCGGGGCGCCTCAGCGGGCGGGCTGTGCGCTGGCGGCGCCAGCCAATTGCGGCTGCAACAGCGCGCGGGCCAGCGATTCGGCCACCTCGATGCCATCGACCCCGGCCGACATGATGCCGCCGGCATAGCCTGCACCCTCACCGGCCGGGTACAGGCCGCGGGTGTTCAGGCTCTGGTGGTCGCGCCCGCGGCTGATGCGCAGCGGTGACGAAGTGCGGGTCTCCACACCGGTCAGCACCGCATCGTCCATGTCGAAACCGCGGATCTGGCGGCCGAAGGCTGGCAGCGCCTCGCGGATGGCTGCCAGCGCATACGGTGGCAGGCTGGGCCGATCGGGCTGGGCCAGATCGGTGGGCGTGACGCCGGGCTTGTAGGACGGCTCGACCGTGCCCAGCGCCGACGAGCGCTGGCCGCGGATGAAATCCCCCACCAGCTGGCCGGGCGCCAGGTAGCCACCGCCACCCAGTTCAAACGCACGGCTTTCCCACTGGCGCTGGAAGGCCACGCCGTCGAGTGGATTGACCGGGCCCGCACCGGGCTGCTGCCGATAGTCTTGCGGGCTGATGCCCACCACGATGCCGGCATTGGCGTTGCGCTCGTTGCGGCTGTACTGGCTCATGCCGTTGGTCACCACGCGGCCGGGCTCGCTGGTGGCGGCCACCACCGTGCCGCCCGGGCACATGCAGAAGCTGTAGACCGCCCGGCCGTTGGCCGCGTGGTGCACCAGCTTGTAATCGGCCGCGCCCAGGATGGGGTGGCCGGCGCTGGGGCCGTAGCGCGCCTTGTCGATCAGGCCCTGCGGATGCTCGATGCGAAAGCCGACCGAAAACGGCTTGGCTTCCAGATGCACACCGCGCTGCTGCAGCATGGCAAAGGTGTCGCGCGCGCTGTGGCCCAGCGCCAGCACCACCTGGTCGGCCAGCAATTGCTCGCCGCTGGCCAGCTGCAGGCCACGCACCTGCCGCTGCGCACCCGTGCCGCTGAGCAGCAGATCGACCACCTGCTGGCCGAAGCGCACCTCGCCGCCCAGTGCGGTGATTTCAGCGCGCATCTTCTCGACCACGCCGACCAGGCGGAAGGTGCCGATGTGCGGCTTGGCGACCGACAGAATTTCCTCCGGCGCGCCGGCCTTGACAAATTCAGTCAGCACCTTG
Organism: uncultured beta proteobacterium; assembly: GCA_963844485.1. Lineage (GTDB taxonomy): Bacteria > Pseudomonadota > Gammaproteobacteria > Burkholderiales > Burkholderiaceae_C > Pseudaquabacterium. The sequence continues at coordinate 22,369 of CAWJOQ010000016.1, read as the reverse complement.
CGGGTGAGGTGGCGCGGGTCGCTGATCTGGCTCCAGAGCTTGCCGTCACTGAAGGTGCCGGCGCCGCCCTCGCCGAACTGCACGTTCGAGCCGGGGTCGAGCACACCCTGGCGCCACAGGCCCCAGGTGTCCTTGGTGCGCTGGCGCACCTCCTTGCCGCGCTCCAGCACGATGGGCCGCAGCCCCATCTGCGCCAGCACCAGCGCAGCAAAGATGCCGCAAGGGCCGAAGCCCACCACCACCGGCCGGCGGTGGCGGCCGGCCAGCAAGTCGGCCGCAAAGTCGACCGGCGCCGGCGCGACAAACTTGTAGGCCGTGTCGGGCGTGGCACGCACATGCGGGTCATTGGCAAAGCGGGCCAGCAGCGCGGCTTCATCGACGCCGTCGGCCAGGCTGCAATCGACCGTGTAGATCAGCACCACGGCGCTTTTTTTGCGTGCGTCCCAGGCCCGGCGGAACACCTGCACCGCCTGCAACTGCGCCGGCTTCAAGCCCAGCCGCGCCAGCACCGCCGCACGCAAGGCGGGCTCGGCATGGGTCAGCGGCAGGCGCAGTTCAGTGATTCGCAGCATGGCGGCGCAACAAAGCGAAACGGGCGCCTGGGCGCCCGGAGACTGGATCGGTGGCTGGCACCACCCGCGGCCGTGCAAGGCGCAGCCGCTTGGGCCAGGCCCGGACAGTCAGAACGACTGCCTGGGCCCAGGCTCAGCCTTGGTGCGGGCGCTTGCCTGCCTGCTTCTTGCTGCGGGTGTGTGCACCACGCTCCAGGCTGCGCTTCTGGCCACGGCCCACGGTGTAGGTGACACCGTTGGGGGCCGGCGGGCGGGGGGTGGCTTTGCGGTCGGCTTCGGTTCTGATCTTGATGGCCATGGAGGGCTCCGGGGAAGGCAGGTGCGAAACCCTCGATTAGGCCACAGATCCTGGCCCGTGCAGGCTCAGACCGGTGCGACCGGCACGAACAGCTGCTCGCCCGCACGCCAGACCAGCAATGCCACGCGCTTGGGGCTGTCGGCCAGCACCCGCTGCAGCGTGTCCACCGTGTCCAGCGGCTGGCCGTTGATGGCCAGCACCACATCGCCAGCCACCAGGCCGGCCTGCGCCGCCGCGCCGCGCGCGCCCTGCACCACCAGGCCGTGGTCCAGCTTGGCCTGGGCCCGCTCGGCAGGCTGCAGCGGCCGCAGGGCCAGGCCCAGGCGTGCGCCGGTGGGGGCGTCGGCCGCGTCGTCCGCGCTGCCGGCCGGCTGGGCGCTGGCCTGGGCGCCGTCACCGGCGCGGCCCAGTGTCACCGTCAGTTCGACCGTCTGGCCCTGGCGCCACAAGCCCAGCGCCATGCGGTCGCCGGGCACGGCCTGGGCGATGCGGGCCGACAGCGCCCCTGCCTGCACCGTGGGCTGGCCGTCGATGCGCTGGATCACGTCGCCCACCCGCAGGCCGGCGGCGGCCGCCGGGCTGCCCGGCGCCACCTGCGAGACCAGCGCGCCGTCGGGCCGCGCCAGGCCGAAGCTGTCGGCCAGCGGCTGGGTCATGTCCTGCACCGCCACACCCAGGCGGGCATGCTGGGCGCTGCCGGTGGCCACGATCTGCCGGCTGACCCGCATCGCCACGTCCACCGGGATGGCAAAGCTCACCCCCTGGAAGCCGCCGGTGCGGCTGTAGATCTGGGCATTGATGCCCACCACGTTGCCGGCGGCGTCGAACAGCGGGCCGCCTGAGTTGCCGGGGTTCACCGCTGCATCGGTCTGGATGAAGGGCACGGCGCCATCGCCCGGCAGGCTGCGGCCGGTGGCGCTGACGATGCCGGCCGTGGCGGTCTGCACCAGGCCGTAGGGCGCGCCGATGGCCAGCACCGCATCGCCCACCTGCAGCAAGGCCGGGTCGCCCAACTGCACTGCTGGCAAGCCCTGCGCCGCGATGCGCAGCACCGCGATGTCGGTGGCCGCATCGCTGCCCAGCACCTTGGCGGTGTATTCACGCCGGTCGGCCAGCAGCACGGTCACCGACTGCGCGTCCTGCACCACATGGGCATTGGTCAGGATCAGGCCGTCGGCCGCGACGATGAAGCCCGAGCCCTGGCCACGAAAGGGCTGCGCAGCTTGCGGCGCAGAGGGCCGCCAGCCACGCGGCAGGGCTTGCCGGGCAGCGCTGTCGCTGCCGTCGGCCACCCGCTGGCCTTCGACCAGGATGCCCACCACCGACGGGCCGAAGCGCTGCACGATGGCGCGGTAGTTGGGTGCGCTGCCGGGCGGCAAGGCGGCCAGCGGCGCTGCCACCTGCAAGCCAGCAGCGGCAGGCAGGCTGGCGGCGGCGGCAGCGGCCACAGCGGCGGACGGACCGGCGCTGGGCGCGGTGGTGATCGCTGTGGCCGGCCCCTTGGCGGCATGCAGCCAGGGCAAATTCAAGGCGCTGGCGCTGCCGACAACGGCCAGCCCACCGCCCAACAAGGCCCAGGCCAAGGGTTGAATCATCTTGCGCATGGATGCTGCTCCTCCACAGGGCCCCTGCCCTGCCGGTGGCTGCAGTCTGCGCAAGCGCTGTGTGCGCCAGATGCGCCGCAGGTGTCTGGACGTGAAGCCGCCGCTGCACCCTGCCTGGCGCCGTGCCTGGGGCTGCGCTGCAACGCGCAGCCGCCCGGCCTGTCAGACGCTCAGGCCGGGTCGGCGCCCGCCACCTGCATCCAGTTGGCCAAGTCCTGCGCTGGGGCATGCCCGCTGGCCTGCAAGGCCGCTTGCACGCCGGCGCGGTCGGCGGCGCTGCGGTTCTGGCTCAGCTTGTACTTGCCCACCAGCGCGGTGAGCGGGATCTCGATGCAGACGATGGCCTTGAGCATGCTGGCGATGTAGTTGTCGGGCGCATCGCCCACCGCCCAGGGCCGGGGCTGGCGCGCCTCGTGCGCATCGGTCAGGCGGCTGACGATGGCGTGGGTGGCGGCGGCCTCGTCCAGCGCCACCAGCGGGCCACGCGCCTGCACCGTGGCGTAGTTCCAGGTCGGCACCACCTTGCCGTGCTCCTGCTTGCTGGCATAGCCATTGGGCGAGATGTAGCCGTCCGGCCCCTGGAACACCACCAGCACCTGCTGGCCTGCGGCCTGCCACACCGGGTTGGCACGGGCCACATGGCCGCACAGCGTGCCCAAGGCGCCGCGCTGCGTGTCCAGCAGCAGCGGCACCGGGTTGGCGACCGGTGCGCCCGCGCTGTCCAGCGTGATCAGCAGGCCCAGCGGGTGGGCCTGCAGCAACTGGTGCAGCACCGCCGGACGGGTCTCTTCAAAGTGTTGGGGCAGGTACATGGGCGGGCGTGGTGCAGGCGGACAGGAACAAGGAATGTGCAACGAGCAACGGTGGCGGTCAGCTGGTGCCTGGCCGCTGCGCCCGGCCCAGCTCAGAACAGCGCGAAGCTCAGCCAGTAAGCCAGCGCGGCGACCAGGGCCGATGCGGGAATGGTCAGCACCCAGGCCCAGACGATGTTGCCGGCCACGCCCCAGCGCACCGCCGAGGCATTGCGCACCGAGCCCACGCCGACGATGGCGCCGGTGATGGTGTGGGTGGTCGACACCGGAATGCCCAGCGCCGTGGCCAGGAACAGGGTCAGCGCGCCGCCGGTCTCGGCACAGAAGCCGCCCACCGGCTTGAGCTTGGTGATGCGCTGGCCCATGGTCTTGACGATGCGCCAGCCGCCGAACAGGGTGCCCGCGCCGATGGCCAGGTAGCAGACCCAGATCACCCAGGTCGGTGGCATCTGGTCCTGCACATTGACGTAGCCGGCGGCGATCAGCAGCATCCAGATGATGCCGATGGTCTTCTGCGCGTCATTGCCGCCGTGGCCCAGCGAATAGGCGCCGGCCGACACCAGCTGCAGCCGGCGGAACCAGCGGTCCACCCGCAGCGGGCTGGTGCGCCGGCAGACCCAGGCCACCAGCACCATCATCAGCGAGCCGAGCGTGAAGCCCAGCAGCGGCGACACGAAGATGAAGGCCACCACCTTGATGATGCCCGCGCCGATCAGCTTGCTGGTGCCGGCCTTGGCGATGACGGCGCCGACGATGCCGCCGATCAGCGCATGCGAGCTGCTGCTGGGGATGCCGTACCACCAGGTGATCAGGTTCCAGCTGATGGCACCGATCAGCGCGCCGAACACCACGTGGTGGTCGATCACGCCCGGGTCGGCAATGCCCTTGCCGATGGTGGCCGCCACGCGTGAGGTGGAAGACGAAGATCGCCGCGACGTTGAAGAACGCTGCAAAGGCCACCGCCTGGTGCGGCTTGAGCACGCCGGTGGACACGACGGTGGCGATGGAGTTGGCCGCGTCGTGGAAGCCGTTCATGAAGTCGAAGCGCGATCGCCAGGACGACGAGCAAGGCGACGACCCAGAAGCTGATCTGCAGCGCATCCATGGCAGGTGATCAGCGGATCAGGAGTTCTCGAGGACGATGCCCTCGACGATGTTGGCCACGTCCTCGCAGCGGTCGGAGATGCTCTCCAGGTGCTCGTAGACCGCCTTCAGCTTGATCAGCTCGCGCACCTCGATGTTGTCGCGGAACAGCTTGCTCATCGCGCTGCGCATCACCCGGTCGGCGTCGCTTTCCAGGCGGTCGATCTCCTCGCAGGTCTTCAGTGCCGCCTCGGCCACGCTGGCCTGGCTGAGCTTGGGCAGCAGGCTCACCACATGCTGCACCCGCTCGCAGCAGCGCACCGAGATCTCGCCCAGGCGCACCACGTCGTCGCTGACGCTCTGCAGGTCGTACAGCGACATCACCTCGGTGCTGTCCTGCAGCAGGTCGAGGATGTCGTCCATGGCGTTGATCAGGCCGTGGATCTGCTCGCGGTCGATCGGCGTGATGAAGGTCTTGTGCAGCAGGCGGTTGACGTCGGCGGTGATGCGGTCGGCCTGCTTTTCAGCGCTGTCGACCTCAGCGGCGTAGCGGGCGCGCAGTGTCTCGTCGCTGTAGTTCTGCAGCATGGCCTGGAAGGACCGCGCGCCTTCGGCAATGTGGTTGCCATGCGCATTGATCAGCTCGAAAAAATTGCCTTCGCGTGGCAACAGCTTGCCGAACAGCATGGGGTGGTCTCCAAGGGATTCAGGCGCAGAACCGGCCCGCTTGCATCGGCAGGCTGTGGTGGGCCTGTCGCTGGTCGATTGTAGGAGGCGGCCTCAGGCCACCAGGGGTTCCAGGCGCTGCAGCCGCTGGCCTGCTGTGGCCGGCAGATGCGCGGCCAGCGGCCCGAGACCGGGCGCCTCCAGCCCCGGGCTGATCTCCAGCAGCGGCTGCAGCACGAAGGCCCGCAGATGCAGCCGCGGATGCGGCAGGCGCAGCCGCGGCGACTGCAGGCGGTCGGCGCCCAGCAGCAACAGATCGAGGTCGAGCGTGCGCGGGGCATTCGGGAAGGGCCGTTGCCGGCCGAACTGCTGCTCGATGGCCTGCAGCGCGTCCAGCACCGCCAGCGCTGGCAAGCTGGTGCGCAGCAGCGCCACGGCGTTGAAAAAATCCGGGCCGCTGGCATCGACCGGTGCACTGCGGTAGACCGACGAGACCTGCAGCAGCTGACAGCCCGGCAGGCGGGCCAGGGCCTGCAGCGCCGCCTGCAGGGTGGCGCGCGCATCCCCCAGGTTGGCACCCAGGCCGATGTAGGCGTGGCAGTCAGCGGGCATGGCCGGGGCGGCAGGATCGACAGAGGCAGCGGGGGCTAGCAAAGGATCACTCGGTGGCAGCAGGCCGCACAGAGGGTCGGCCTGGTGGCTCAGCCGGCCGGGGCCGCAGCACCCATCAGCTGCCGTCGGCAGGCGCAGCACCTGCCCCGGCGGGCTTGCGCCGGCGCCGGCGGCGCTTGCGCGCAGGCGCGCCGCCAGCCGGCTCGCTGCCGTCGTCGGCCTCGCCGTCCGTGTCCCCGTCCGCCGCTTCGGCATCGAGGTCGGCGCCGGCCTCGGTTGCTGCATCGGCGTCCGTGCCGCCGGCGTGCGCTGGCCCGGGCCCGGCGGCGGGCCTGGCTGCGCGGGCCGGCCCGGCCTTGCGGTCAGCATGGCGCTGGGCTTCGCGCACCACGGCCAGCAAGGCCTCACGTTCCTCGTCGCTGCCCAGCGAGAAGTCTTCCCACCATTCGGCCAGTTCCACCGGCGCTTCGCCGATGTCGGCGCGCAGGCGCAGGAAGTCGAAGCCGGCCCGAAAGCGCGGCTGCTCGATCATCGCCAGCGCGGTGTTGGCCTGCCGGCGTTCCAGCCGCGGCTGCATCATCCAGATCTCGCGCATGTCGGCGCCCAGCTTGCCGCGGCCGGAGATGTCGCCGATGCGGGCGTCGAACACCGCATCGATGGCCTGCTGCAGTGCCGGCGTCGGGTGCTCGCCAGCCTCCTGGTTCTTGCGCCAGCCGGCCAGCACGTCGTGCCACAGCAGGCAGGCCAGCAGGAAACTGGGCGCCACCGGCTTGCCCTCGCCCACCCGGCGGTCGGTGTCCATCAGCGCCTGGCGGATGAAGGCCTGCTGCTGCGGCGTGGACTTGGCCTCGTCGTAGACCGCGTCGAGCACCGGGAACACGCTGCGGTGCAGGTTCTGGGCCTTCAGCGCCTCGATGCTGGCCAGCGCATGGCCGGTCTGCAGCAGCTTGACCATCTCGTCGAACATGCGCGAGATCGGCACATTGGCCAGCAGCGGCGCGGTCTCGGCGATCGGTGCGCCGGTGTGCTTCTCGAAGGCAAAGCCCAGCTTGGCTGCAAAGCGCACGGCGCGGATGATGCGCACCGGGTCTTCGCGGTAGCGGGTGGCCGGGTCGCCGATCAGGCGCAGCAGCTTCTTCTTCACGTCGGCAATGCCGTTGTGGTAGTCGACCACGATCTGGCTCTCGGGGTCGTAGTACATCGCGTTGACGGTGAAGTCGCGCCGCGCGGCGTCTTCGACCTGCGGGCCCCAGACGTTGTCGCGCAAGCACCCGGCCGCTGGCGTCCACCGCATGGGCGCTGCCGGCCAGCGCGGCCTTGCTGGTCTTCTCGTTGCCGGCCACCTGGGTGGCCTCGCTGTTGTCCATGTAGGCGCGGAAGGTCGACACCTCGATCACCTCATGGTCACGGCCGCGGCCGTGGATCACATGCACGATGCGAAAGCGCCGGCCGATGATGAAGGCGCGGCGGAACAGGCCCTTGACCTGCTCCGGCGTGGCGTTGGTGGCCACGTCAAAGTCCTTGGGCCGCAGGCCCACCAGCAGGTCGCGCACCGCGCCGCCCACCACATAGGCCTCGAAGCCGGCCCGCTGCAGCGTGCGCACCACGTTGATGGCCCGTTCGTCGACCAGTTTCGGGTCGATGCCGTGCGCACTGACCGGCACCTCCACCCGCTTGCCGGTTGGGATGCCCGGCGCTGCAGCGGACGCTGGTGCGGCGTCCGGCGTGGGTGGCCGCCCGGCGGCGGCTGCTGGCGTGCGTGCCTGGCGCGGTGCGGCAGGGGCCGTGGCAACGACTGCGGCGGGCTCGGCTTCTGCAGGGGCAGCGGCCTTGGCCGCGCCCTTGCCCAGCAAGCGGCTGATGAACTTCTTGATCATGGAAACAACCTCAGGATGCGCCAGCCGCGCTGCAGGGCGATCGCTTCGAGCGCCGGGCTGGGATTGGTGGCCACCGGATCGCTCACCAGCGCGAGCAGCGGCAGGTCATTGGTGGAATCGCTGTAGAAGATGCTGGACTCGAACTCGTCCAGGCTGTGCCCCAGGCTGGCCAGCCACTGCTGCACCCGGGTGATCTTGCCCTCGCGGAACGAGGGCACGCCGGCAATGCGGCCGGTGGCGTGGCCGGCGGCGTCACGCGCCAGTTGCACTGCCAGCAGGTGCGGCACGCCGCAGCGCATCGGCAATCGGCCGGGTGATGAATTCATTGGTGGCCGTGACGATGGCCACCAGGTCGCCTGCCTGCTGGTGCTGGCGCAGCAGCGCATAGGCCGGCGGCAGCAATTGCGGCTGCATCACCTCGGCGATGAAGCGCGCGCTGGCCGCCGCCTGCTCGGCCAGCGGCCGGGCACGCCAGGCACTGGTCGTGAAGTCGATGTAGGCGTCGATGTCCAGCGTGCCGGCCTGGTATTGCAGGTAGAAGGCGTCGTTGGCGCGGCGGTGGGCGTCGGCATCGACCCAGCCCAGCTGCACCATGAATTCACCAAAGGCATGGTCGCTGTCGCCGGGGATCAGCGTGCCGTCCAGGTCGAACAAGGCCAGGCGGGTCATGCCGGCCTCCCCGCCTGCTGCAGGGTGGCAGGTGTTCTGAGGGGGCTGCGAAAACGCAGGTCGGCTCGGTGGCAATTCATGCGGCAGGACTTCCTTCGGCGACCATCTTCTTGAGCAGGGGCACGGTGATGTGGCGCTTCTCAGCCAGTGAAAAGCCGTCGAGCCGGTCGAGCAAGGCCATCAGGTGCACCAGGTCGCGGTCAAAGTGGGTCAGCAGGTGGGCGATGACCTCGTCGGGCAACAAGATGCCGCGGCGGTCGGCCTCGCGGCGCAGCGCGGCGCGGGTTTCATCCTCGGCCAAGGGCTGCAGCGCAAACACATGGCCCCAGCCCAGGCGGGTGCGCACGTCTTCCCGCACCGGCAGATCCACCGGCGGCAAGCGGCCGGCCGCCGCCCACTGCACCGCCACACCTTGGCTGCCGGCCTCGACAAACAGCGCAAACGCCGCCTGCTGGTGGTCGGCGTCCAGGGCTTCGCAGCGGTCGACCACCACCAGGCTCCAGGCCTCGTCCAGCACCCAGGGCAAGGCGTCGGCGGCATCGAACCAGCCGATGCGCGCGCCCAGGGCCTGGTGCTGGGCGGCCAGGGCACGCAGCAGGCGCGTCTTGCCACTGCCGGCGCAGCCCCACAAGTACACCGGCGCGGCCACGGGGGCGCCGGGCAGCAGGCCACGCAGATGCTGCACGGCCTGTTGGTTGCGGCCCACCACCAGGGCGTCGAAGCCATCACGCGCGGGCAGGTGCATCGGCAGGGACAGTTGCTTCATCGCGCCATCAGCCGCTGAACAGCTGGCTGCCACGGTAGGCCACCAGCGCCCGCCGCAAGCCCACCAGCGCCACCGCGCTGGCCGGCAGCGCCACCAGCACGCCGACAAAGCCGAACAGCTGGCCAAAGGCCATCAGCGCGAAGATCACCGCCAGCGGCCCCAGGCCGATGCGCTCGCCCACCAGGCGGGGCGTCAGCACAAAGCTTTCCAGCAATTGGCCGATGGCATAGACAGCCGCCACCAGCAACACCCCGCCCAGGCTGGCGAACTGCAGCAAGGCCGCCAGCAGCGCCAGCACCAGGCCCAGGCCGAAGCCCACATACGGGATGGCCACCGCCAGGCCGGTGAACACGCCCACCGGCAAGGCCAGGTCGAAGCCCACCAGCGACAAGGCGATGGCGTAGTAGGCCGCCAGCACCACCATCACCAGCAACTGGCCGCGCAGGTACTGGCCCAGCACCGCGTCGCAATCGGCAAAAAAATGGCCCACCGCCGCCTGCGCCCGCGGCGGCACCAGGCCCTGCAGGCGCGCCACCAGCTGGGTCCAGTCCATCAGCAGGTAAAACAGCACCACCGGCACCAGGATGGCATTGCCCACCAGCGACAGCAGCACACTGCCGCCGATGCGGGCAGACGCCAGCGCAGCCGACAGCCAGTCGTCCATGTTGGCGTCCATCAGCTGGGTGAGCCAGGCCTTGATGCTGGCCACGTCCAGCGACACATCCAGGCCGGCGCGGGCCAGCAGCGGGTTGACGCTGGCATTGAGCCGGTCCAGCAAGGCCGGCACCTGGGCCTTGAGCAGCGGCAGCTCCTTGGCCATCACCGGCACGATCAGCAGCAGCACCGACACCAGCGCCAGCAGCGCCAGGCCCTCGACCAGCAGCACGGCCAGCACCCGCGGCCAGCGCCTGGCGGCCAGTTGCTCGACCAGGGGTGCAGTGCGTAGGCCAGCACCGCCGCCACCACAAACGGGGTGAGCACCGGCGCCAGCAGCCACAGCGCCAGCGCGGCCAAGGCGGCCAGGGCGATCCAGGTGAAGGTTTGGCGTTGGGCGGGCGACAGGGTCATCGGCGGGGCGGGCCTGGGCAGCGCGGCGGATGCCGGCCGCGACCGCAGCGCGCTGCAGTCAAGCCCCTGATTGTAGAAGCCGGTGTCAATGCAGGCGCGGTGCGCCATCGCGGCGCAGTTCAGACAGCCGCTCCTGCAGCGCGGGCGCATCGTCGGCCTGCGGCCTGGCCGCCAGATAAGCCGCCAGATCGTCGGCCGCCTCGGCCGGGCGGCCCAGCTCGGCCCAGGTCAGGCCGCGGTCACGCCGCTCTTCAGCCGCCTGCGGCAGCAGCAGCACCAGGCGCTGCTGCACCGCCAGCAGGCGCGGCCAGTCCTCGTTGCTGCGGTGGATTTCCTTCAAGTTGTGCAACAGCCGGGCCAGCACATCGCGTGGCGCCGCCGCCTGCAGGAACAGGCCCAGCGGGGTCTCGAAGTCCCCTTCCAGGCCGTGGCGGGCGCGGTAGGGCGCCAGGCGCTCGTCCAGCGCCTCGCGCGACAGCGAGTGGCCGTTGAACGGGTCGATCACCACCTCGCCCTGCGGCATGCGCAGCTTGATCAGAAAGTGCCCGGGAAACGACACGCCCTGCGCCTTCAGCCCCAGCTGGCTGGCGAGCTCGATGTAGACCAGCGCCAGCGTGATCGGGATGCCGCGACGGGTGGCCAGCACCTCATGGATGTGGCTGTTGCGGCGGTCGTAGTAGTTGTTCAGGTTGCCCGCGAAGCCCAGCTCGACGAAAAAATACTGGTTCAGTGCCCGCAGCCGGCGCAGCGGCGGGGCGTCGGACGGCAGCCGCGCGCGCAGCTTGCCGGCCAGGCGGTCGATCTCGCCCAGCACCTCCTGCGGGTCGAGCCCGGGCTGGTCGTCCTGGGCCACGCAGATGGCGGCCTCCAGCAGCGCAAAGCTGGCGTCCTCGGCCACCAGGCTGGCAAAGTACGCCAGCTTGGAGGGCGCGTGCAGTTGCAGGTGCTTCATGGCCACGAGTCTAGAGCCTGCGCCGGGCAGTCGATGCCGGTGCTCAGTGCTTGCGCACCAGGCTGCGCAGCGGCACGCCCAGCGCGGCCAGCACGCCGAAGTACAGCAGCGCCGAGACGCCCAGCGCCAGGGCCATGGCGCCAGCGCGCTGCAGCTCATGCGCGCCCATGGCCAGCCAGTCGAAGTGGCGTGCAGCCCAGGCCATGGCGGCGCCCATCACCGCGCTGGCGGCCACCACCTTCAGCGCAAAGCCGGCCCAGCCGGCCGCCGGCCGGTAGCTGCCGCGCCGCCGCAGGCCCCAGATCAGCACCGCCGCATTGGCATTGGCGGCCAGGCCGATCGACAGCGCCAGCGCCGCCACACCCATGCCCAGGCCGCCGATCAGCGCTGCATTGAGCACCTGGGTGAGCAGCAGCGCGCCGATGGCCACCCGCATCGGCGTGGCCGTGTCCTGCTGGGCGTAATACGCCGGCGCCGCCACCTTCACCCCCACCAGCCCGATCACACCCGCGCCGTAACCCATCACCGCCAGCGTGGTGGTGGCCACCGCGTCAGCGCCAAAGGCACCGCGGTGGAACAGCACCGCCACCATCGGTTCGGCAAACACGGCCAGTGCCACCGCACAAGGCAGCGCCAGCAACAGCACCAGACGCAAGCCCCAGTCCAGCAGGCCGGAATAGGCCAGCATGTCGCCCTGGGCGCGGGCCGCCGACATCTGCGGCGTCAGCACCACGCTGAGCGCCACCCCCAGCAGCGCGGTGGGCAATTCCATCAGCCGGTCGGCATACACCAGTGTGGACACCGCGCCGGTGCCCATGTGGCTGGCGATCTGCGAATTGATGATCAGGGAGATCTGCGCCACCGAGACCCCCACCAGCGCCGGCCCCATCTTGGACAGGATCTGGCGCACGCCCGGGTGGTGCCAGGCCATGCGCAGGCTGGCGGGTGTCCAGCCCAGGCGCGGCAGCATGCCGATCTTGCAGCAAGCGCCGGCACCTGGATGGCCAGCTGCAGCATGCCGCCGACCATCACACCCACCGCCAGCGCGTAGATGGGCTCGACGCCATGCGCCCGCAGGCGCGGCACCAGCAGCACGGCAGCGGCGATCACGCTGAGGTTCAGCAGCACCGGCGTGAAGGCCGGCACCGCGAAGCGCTTCCAGGTGTTGAGCACACCCGAGGCCAGGCCACCATCGACATGAAGCCGATGTAGGGGAACATCCAGCGTGTCATCTGGACGGCAGCGTGTTCGGTGGCGGGGTCGAAGCCCGACGCCAGCAGCCACACCAGCACCGGCGCGCCGATCACGCCCAAGGCACAGGCCACCAGCAGCGCCCAGGCCAGCACCGTGGCCACGGCGTTGACCAGGTCCCGCGTGGCAGCGTCGCCGTGGGTGGCGCGGGTGGCCGCCAGCAAGGGCACAAAGGCCTGCGAGAACGCACCTTCGGCAAACAGCCGCCGCAGCAGGTTGGGGATGCGGAAGGCGATCTGGAACGCGTCCATCGTTGCCGACGTGCCAAACAGCGCGGCGTTGATCTGCTCGCGCACCAAGCCGGTGACGCGCGACAGCAAGGTGAGGGCAGAAACCGAGAAAGCGGCCTTGAAGAGATTCATGCGGGCGTGGTGGCGGGCAGCATTGCAAGCCGGTGAAGACCGGTGATCGCCCAGGCTGCCGGCATGGCCGCCCCAGAGGTCAACTGCCGCATTATAAGAAGGCCGTGCGCTTGACTTGGCGGGCCTCGATCAGGCTGCTATACTCGTTGTCTTTGTCGGGGACGGATCCACGGCTGCGCATCGCGCCAAGCCCGCAACCGCCCGGCATGCAGATCAAGTTACAGACTTCGACACAGGATTCTCACCAGCATGGCCACCGCTTCCAAAGCCAAGAAGAAAACCGTTCGCCTGGCCTCGGGCCTCAAGCGCGTTCGCCAAGACGAAAAGATCAACGCTGCCAACACCTCGCTGCGGTCGCAATTCCGCACCGTGGTGAAAAACGTGCAGAAGGCGCTGGACAAAGCCGCCGCCGGTGGTGACAAAGCCGCCCCCGCCGCCCTGTTCAAGAACGCCCAGAGCGTGATCGATTCGGTTGCCGACAAGGGCATCTTCCACAAGAACAAGGCCGCTCGCCACAAGAGCCGCCTGTCGGCCAAGATCAAGGCGCTGTCGGCTTCTGCCGCCGCCTGAATCCCACCGGCCCCCTGAAAAGCCCGCTTGCGCGGGCTTTTTTGCGTCTGGTCCGGCTACAGCGGCCCACAGCCCTGGGGTCCGACAGCGCCAGCGTGCAGCACTTGGCCCGCCGGCAGGCCCTGCCAGCCTGTCTCCGGCTGCCCGCAGCTACCATGGCGCTGGCATTTGCCAAACGAACAAGGTCTGCCATGCGCCGTCGCCACATTGCCATCACGCTCTGCCTGGGCTTGCTCGCTGTTGCCGGGCCGACCCGGGCGCAGACTGATTTCAGCAAGGTCGAGATCAAGGCCACGCAGTTGAGCGCCAGCACTTACATGCTGACCGGCGCCGGCGGCAACATCGGCTTGTCGGTGGGCGAGGACGCGGTGTTCATCGTCGACGACCAGTTCGCACCGCTGGCGCCGAAGATCAAGGCCGCCATCGCTGCCATCACGCCGCGCCCGGTGAAGTTCGTGTTCAACACGCATTTCCACTTCGACCACACCGGCGGCAACGAGGCCCTGGGGCAGGATGGCGCCGTGATCGTCGCGCATGACAACGTGCGCCAGCGGCTCAGCAGCGCGCAGGTGATGGGCTTCATCAACGCGCAGCAGGCGGCGTCACCGAAAGCGGCCTTGCCGGTCATCACGGTGGCCAGCGGCATCAGCTTCCACATCAACGGCGAGACGGTCGAGGCCCTGCATGTGCCGCGCGCGCACACCGACGGCGACATGCTGGTGCACTTCAAGCAAAGCGACGTGCTGCACATGGGCGACACCTTCTTCAACGGCTTCTACCCCTTCATCGACACCGCCAGCGGCGGCACGGCCGATGGCATGGTGGCCGCGCACGACCGCGCGCTGGCCATCGCCAGCGACAAGACCAAGATCATCCCTGGCCACGGCCCGCTGGCCAGCCGCAAAGACCTGCAGACGCAGCGCGACATGCTGGCCACCGTGACCCAGCGCATCAAGGACCTGCGCCGCGCCGGCAAGACCGACGCCGAGGTCCGCGCCGCCAACCCGGCGGCCGACTTTGATGCCACTTATGGCAAGGGCTTCATCGGTGCCGACCGCTTCGTGCTGATGATGCTGGACGCCGTGCCGCGCTGAGCGGGCCGCGCCCGCGCCGACATCCTGCCGGCAGGGTTCAGCGGCGCTGGGGCGGCTCGGGCACCAGGCAGGCCTCGCTGACCTGCAGTTCGTTGTCGCGCGCAAAGTGCATCACAAAATCCCAGGCCATGGGCTCGAGGTCGCGCAGCGCTTCATTGACGATCACGCACTTGATGCCGCCCACCACCCGGGGCACGCAATAGGGCGAATAGCCGATGTGCGCACCGATGCCGCCGCCCAGCTGCCCAGCCGGGGGCCGAAAACTCGACAAGGCACCCGCCAGGCGCTCGGACCAATCACTCGGCCGGAAGGTCCTGCCGTCCTTGGTGATGCCCTGGATGAAAAATTCGCGCGGTTTGGGGGCGGTCGACATGCAAGCCGTGGTGGTTAAAGCAGTGGCAGGGCCGAGGGCGGCGTCGGGGCGCCCGACCGGCAGCAGCAACCGGCGCGGCCCGACAGGGTCGGCCACCGGCTTGGGCACCGGGAAAACCATGATTGTGCCGTGAAACTGCTGCACCGCAGCAAACATGATGGCTGCGCGCGCCTGAACGACCCCGCGGTATCGGCAACAGCACGCTGCCGCTTTAGAATCAAAGCCCGGGCCGGCGCGTTGCCATGGTGGGAACCATGCAAACAACACGCCGGTCTTTTTGTTGATCTGTCGTCTTTTCGGAGCCCTGCGATGACCTCCCACGTGATGAACACCTACGGCCGACTGCCCTTTGCGCTGTCCCATGGCCGAGGCTGCCGCGTCTGGGACACCGACGGCCGACAGTACCTGGACGGCCTGGGCGGCATTGCCGTCAACACCCTGGGCCATGCCCACCCCAAGCTGGTGCCGGCGCTGCAGGACCAGATCGGCAAGCTGATCCACTGCAGCAACTACTACGCTGCACCGCTGCAGGAAACCCTGGCCGCCAAGCTGTGTGAACTGTCGGGCCTGGACGCGGTGTTTTTCTGCTCCACCGGCCTGGAAGCCAATGAAGGTGCACTGAAGATCGCGCGCAAGTTCGGCCACGACAAAGGCATCGAGCGCCCGGAGATCATCGTCTACGAGAAGGCGTTCCATGGCCGGTCGATCGCCACGCTGTCGGCCACCGGCAACCCCAAGGTGCAAGCCGGTTTCGGCCCGCTTGGTCGAAGGCTTTGTGCGGGTGCCGCTGAACAACCTGGACGCCGTGCGCGAGGTCGCCCGCAGCAACCCCAATGTGGTGGCGGTGTTCCTGGAGACCATCCAGGGCGAAGGCGGTGTGCACCCCACCCGCGTCGACATCCTGCAGGGCCTGCGCCAGATCTGCGACCAGCAGGACTGGCTGCTGATGCTCGACGAGGTGCAGTGCGGCATCGGCCGCACCGGCAAGTGGTTCGCCCACCAGTGGGCCGGCATCCTGCCCGACGTGATGCCGCTGGCCAAGGGCCTGGGCTCGGGCGTGCCCATCGGCGCCATCGTCGCCGGGCCGCGTGCTGCCAAGGTGCTGCAACCGGGCAACCACGGCACCACCTTCGGCGGCAACCCGCTGTCGATGCGCGCCGGCATCGAGACCCTGCGCATCATGGAAGAAGACGGCGTGATGGCCAATGCCGCCGCCGTGGGTGCACGCCTGCACGCCGGGCTGGCCGAAGGCCTGGCGGGTCTGGCCGGCGTGACCGACATCCGTGGCCAGGGGCTGATGGTGGGCATCGAGCTCGACCGGCCCTGCGGCGCCTTGCTGGGCCAGGCCGCCGACGCCGGGCTGCTGCTGAGCGTGACCGCCGACAGCGTGATCCGCCTGGTGCCGCCGCTGATCCTGACAGCAGACGAAGCCGACGAGATGGTGGCCATCCTGGTGCCGCTGGTGCGCGCCTTCCTGGCCAAAGCCTGACCATGAAACCAGGACCAGGCCTGATGAGGCACTACCTGCAGTTCAAGGACCTGCGCGCCGAGGAGTACGCCTACCTGTTCGAGCGCGCCCGCACCATCAAGACGCGCTTCAAGAACTACGAGCGCTACCAGCCGCTGGCCGACCGCACGCTGGCGATGATCTTCGAGAAAGCCAGCACCCGCACGCGGGTGAGCTTCGAGGCCGGCATGTACCAGATGGGCGGCTCGGTGGTGCACCTGACCACCGGCGACAGCCAGCTCGGCCGCGCCGAGCCGGTCGAGGATTCGGCCCGGGTGATCAGCCGCATGGTCGACCTGGTGATGATCCGCACCTATGAGCAGAGCAAGCTGGAGACCTTTGCCGCGCACAGCCGGGTGCCGGTGATCAACGGCCTGACCAACGAATACCACCCCTGCCAGATCCTGGCCGACATCTTCACCTACATCGAGCACCGCGGCAGCTGGAGCGGCAACCCGCTGGACTGCCTGCGCGGCATGGTGGTGGCCTGGGTCGGTGACGGCAACAACATGGCCAACACCTGGCTGCAGGCGGCCGACATCCTGGGCTTCACCCTGCACATCAGCACGCCCAGCGGCTACGAGGTCGACCCCAAGCTGGGCGGCGTGGCCAACCCCGGCTGCGTGAAGACCTTCAAGAGCCCGTTTGCCGCCTGCGAAGGCGCGCACCTGGTCACCACCGATGTGTGGACCAGCATGGGCTTCGAGGCCGAGAACGCCGAGCGCCAGAAGGCCTTTGCCGACTGGTGTGTGGACGCGCAGATGATGTCGCTGGCCCAGCCCGACGCCCTGTTCATGCACTGCCTGCCGGCCCACCGCGGCGAAGAAGTGGCCGCCGAAGTCATCGACGGCCGCCAGTCCGTGGTCTGGGACGAGGCTGAAAACCGCATGCATGTGCAGAAGGCGCTGATGGAATACCTGCTGCTCGGACGCATCGGTTGAAGCCGGTGAAGACCGCCTTCCTCACCGATCTGCATGCCAACCGCGAAGCGGTGGAATCGGTGCTGGAACACGCGCGCGCCCAAGGCGCCCAGCGCTGGGTGCTGCTGGGCGACTTTGTCGGCTACGGCGCCGACCCGGCCTGGGTGGTCGACCAGGTGCGCGCACTGGTGGCGCAGGGCGCGATGGCCGTGATGGGCAACCATGACCAGGCGGTGGTGCGTGGCTCGGCCCCGGGCATGCGGCCCGATGCCCGCTATGTGGTCGACTGGACCCGGGCCCAGCTCAACGCGGCGCAGCTGGACTTTCTGGCCAGCCTGCCGATGACGCAGCAGCACGGCGACCAGCTGTATGTGCATGCCAATGCCTGGGCCCCGGGCGGCTGGGACTACATCCAGGTGCGTGCCGACGCGGTGCGCAGCCTGCAGGCCACCGATGCGCGCTACACCTTCTGCGGCCATGTGCACGAGCCCAAGCTGTTCAACCTGTCGGGCACCGGCAAGGCGGGTGATTTCGTGCCGACACCGGGCGTGGCGATCCCGGTGCCACCGCACCGGCAATGGCTGGTGATCCCCGGGTCGGCCGGCCAGCCGCGCGACGGCAACCCCGCCGCCTGCTACGCCATGCTCGACGAAGCCGCCGGCGACCTCACCTTCCACCGCGTGCCCTACGACCACGCCAGCGCCGGCGCCAAGATCCGCGCGGCCAACCTGCCGCAGCGGCTGGCCGCGCGGCTCGAAGACGGGCACTGACGCCAGCCATGGATTCCGGGCTCTACAGCCCCAGCCTGGGCTATGCGGGCCAGGCCGGCGACAAGCCGCTGGGCGCCCTGGTGCCGGGCATGGTGGTCGACCGCTTCGAGCTGCTGGAAAAGCTGCATGTGGGCGGCATGGCCCACGTCTGGAAGGTGCAGGAGGTCAACCACCAGGGTGATTCACGCCTGCCGCTGGTGATGAAGGTGCCGCGCATCAAGGGCGGCGAAGACCCGGCCACCATCGTCGGCTTCGAGGTCGAGATGATGATCCTGCCGATGCTGCGGGGCCCGCCATGTGCCGCAGTTCATCGCCAAGGGCGACTTCACCCGCCAGCCCTACATCGTGATGGAGCGCATCGAAGGCGCCTCGCTGCGCCCGCGGCTCGACGACGCGCCGCTGGCGATCGACGAGGTGATCGAGATCGGCTCACGCGTGGCCACCGCCGTGCACGAGCTGCACCGCCAGCACCTGGTGCACCTGGACATCAAGCCCAGCAACATCATGTTCCGCGCCGACGGCACCGCCGTGCTGGTGGACTTCGGCCTGTCGCGCCACGACCACCTGCCCGACCTGCTGGACGAGGAGTTCACCCTGCCGATGGGCACCGGGCCCTACATGTCGCCCGAGCAGGTGCAGTTTGTGCGCAACGACCCGCGCAGCGACCTGTTTGCCCTGGGCGTGATGCTCTACCACCTCACCACCGGTGAGCGGCCCTTCGGCGCGCCCGACAGCGTGCGCGGCCTGCGCCGGCGGCTGTATGTCGACCCGGTGCCGCCGCGCAGCCTGCGCCGCGACTGCCCGCCCTGGCTGCAAGAGGTGATCCTGCACTGCCTGGAAGTGCAGCCCGAGCGCCGCTACCAGACCGCCGCCCAGCTGGCCTCGACCTGCAGAACCCCGGCCAGGTGGCCCTGACGCGCCGCGCCGAGAAGTTGCAGAAGAGCGGCGCGGTCCAGACCTTCAAGCGCTGGTTTTTCGCCCTCGGCGCCGAGCCTGGCCATGAACGCCTGAAGGTGGCCGAGCAGCTGGCGCGCAGCCCGGTCATCCTGGCCGCGGTCGACATCGACCATGCCACCACCGCCCTGCTGCAGCAACTGCGTGAAACCGTGCGCCGCATCGTGCTGACCGAACCCGGCGCCCGCCTGGCCTGTGTCAGCGTGATGAAGATCGCCCGCCTGGGTGTGGACGACCTGGTCGACGCCAGCGGCCACAGCCGCCATGTCAAACAGCTGGTGGCGCTGAAGCACTGGGCGCGGCCGATCAGCAAGGCGCTGGACCTGGACGAAGGCCGGCTCACCTTCCATGTGCTGGAAGCGCCTGACGTGGCCACCGCCATCCTGGAATTTGCGCAGCGCAGCCAGGTCGACCACATCGTGATGGGCGCACGCGCCAGTTCGTCGCTGCGGCGCTTCCTGGGCAGTGTGTCGTCCCAGGTGGTGGCCCAGGCCGACCGCACGGTGACGGTGGTGCGCACGCCCGCCATGCCCGAACCAGCGGCAACGGTGGCCCGGGCTGCGCCGGCCGATGGCGCTGGCTGAGCGCCAGGCGTCACCGCCTTGGCCTGTCGGCACTGGCACCTGACGCCATCTGCACCAGCAGCGCCGGGCAGCACCGGCCTGGCGGCGTCAGGCCACGCCGGGCTGCTGCGCCATGCGGCTGACGACCAGCACCGCCTGGGTGCGTGAATTGACGCCCAGGGCCCGCAGCACGGCGGCCACATGGTCCTTGACCGTGTCGACCGAGACATTCAGCTCGCGGGCGATCAGCTTGTTGGGCAGGCCCTTGAGCAGCAGGCTCAGCACATCGGTCTGGCGCGGGGTCAGGCCCAGCGTGGCCATGCTCAGACGCGGCTGCTCGGCCAGGGTGGGCATGGCGGCTGCAGCGCCTGGCGTGCCAGCGGCCGCTGCACCGTTCTCCAGCATCGGCTGCAACACCGACGGCCCGGCAGGCGCGGCCGCAGCCGTGGACGCCGCCACTTGCTGCATGCGCATCAGCCCCAGCAAGGCCTGCGGAATGTAGACCCCGCCCGACAGCACCAGCGCCAGCGCCGCATGCAGTTCGGCGATCGGGGTGCGCTTGGGCACAAAGGCCATGGCGCCCAGGTCGACGGCACGCACCATGTCGGCCAACTGCTCATTGGCGGCCATCACCACCACCGGCAGGGCCGGGTAGCGCTGGCGCAGGTCGGCCAGCAGCGCAAACCCGTCGACATCGTCGGCCAGCTGCGGGTCGAGCAGGGCCAGATTGACACCAGGGTCACGCGCCAGCAGGGCAAAGGCCTGCGCCGGGCCGTCGGCCGTGAGCACCTCCACCCGCTCGTCCAGGCTGTGGATGATGTCGGTCAGCGCATTCAACACCAGCGGGTGGTCGTCGATCAGCAGCACTTTCATCGGTAGCCCTCGGTTGGAACTGCAGGCGGGGGGCTGGCTCAGGTGAAGCGGCGCGACACGGCTTCGGCCACACACACCGGCTTGCTGGCGCCTTCACGCTCGATGGTGACCTCGGTGGTCATCTGCGCACCGCCTTCGATCAGGTCATAGCCCTTGATCTCCGCCTCCGCCGTCGTGGCCGGCTTCGTCACCGTGCTGGTCGGCTACACCAGCTCGGCGGTCATCGTCTTCCAGGCGGCCCGGGCCGCCGGCGCCGACGCGGCCGGCATCGGCTCCTGGATGCTGGCCCTGGGCGTCGGCATGGGCGTCACCTGCATCGGCCTCTCGCTGCGGTACCGCGAGCCCGGTGGTCACCGCCTGGTCCACGCCGGGCGCCGCCCTGCTCGCGACCACCGCCGTGGCCGGGGTCTCGATGGCCGACGCCATCGGCGCCTTCCTGGTCTCCGGCGTCCTCATGGCGTGTCGGCGTCACCGGCTGGTTCGAGCGGTTCATGATCGCGCATCCCGCTCTCCATCGCCTCCGGGATGCTGGCCGGCGTGCTGCTGCGCTTCGGGCTCGACGTCTTCGCTCGGCCTGAGACCGAGCCGCTGCTGGTGCTGGCCATGTTCCCGCCTACCTGGCGGCCGCCGCCTCTGCCCCGCTACGCGGTGGTGACGGCGCTCCGCGTCGCGGGGGCCGTGTCGGCCGGCTCGCAGGGCTCCTCCGGCTCGACGGGGTGGCGCTGGCGCTGGCGCGGCCGGTCTTCACGTCCCGAGCTTCACGGCCGCGCCCTGATCGGCGTGGCCATCCCGCTCTTCGTCGTCACCATGGCCTCGCAGAACGTGACCGGGGTCGCGGTCATGCGCGCCTCGGGCTACTCGACGCCGGTCTCGCCGCTCGTCGGCTGGACCGGCGCGGCGACGGTGGCGCTGGCCCCCTTCGGCGGCTACGCGCTCAACCTGGCGGCCATCACCGCCGCCATCTGCATGGGGCGCGAGGCCCACGACGACCCGGCGCGCCGCTACGTGGCCGCGGTGGCGGCCGGGGCCTTCTACCTGGTGGTCGGGCTCTTCGGGGCCACCGTGGTGGGGCTCTTCGCCGCCTTCCCCAGGAGCTGGTGCTGGCCGTGGCCGGGCTGGCGCTGCTCGGCACCATCGGCGGCGGCCTGGTGGCGGCGCTGCGCGACGACAGGAGCGCGAGCCGGCCCTCGTCACCTTCCTGGTCACCGCCTCCGGCGGCTCACCCTGCTCGGCGTCGGCTCCGCCTTCTGGGGGCTGGTGGCCGGGGTGGTGGCGCTGCTCGTGACGAAGCGGCGCTGAGGGAGGGAATACCGGACCGCCCGCACCATCTCGGGGTTCGCGCAGGTTCACGCTGGGTGCCAATGGCTCAGCCGCTACCAGGGGGCCTCGCACCCTTCCCCCGGTGCGCCCACCTCTCGCCGCTGCGCCAGCGGAGCAGGGGGCGCTCGCGCCGCGCTCGGGCCGGCCCTTCCGTCCCACGGACGAGGGGTTGCGCTTGGCGGCCACTTCTGGCTTCCTGTCGTGCGGGGGCGTGACGGAGCGCAGCAGTGGACGAATCGCGATTTCGGAAGTGCCCCAACGTCCTCCTCGTCGAGGCCGATCCGGTGGCGAGCTTCGCCATCGAGCACGACCTCCGGGCGCGAGGCGCGCAGGTGGCGGTGGCGAGGGACGGCCTGGCCTCCTTGCGGCTCCTGACCGACTCGACACCCAGACAAACTGGTCCTTATGTTGTACATAGTCGCTGATTTCTGCCACGGGTATGTCAGACAGTTTGCGACCTTCCTGATAAGTAACGCAGTTGATTAACATGTTTCAGTTTCCATCTTTTTTGTTGGGGGAAATGGCTCAGTCTGAGCCAGATAATATGTGTGCTGTGTTAACTTGGGCGTGGCAGGATTCAGTCAGTATCGTAAGAGGTGGCGTCAGTGGCGCGCCACCAGCGCTTGTCTGTCCTGAAGTTGAAGCGGCGGCGGAATTGCAAGGGACTCATCTGCGTTTCTCTTTGAACAGGCGACAAAATGAGCTGTTGTCGCGGTAGCCGCATTGCTCAACGATGGCGCTGACATCCAGCATACTAATTTCAAGTAATTGCTTGGCTCTTTGTACGCGCAGTTTTTGCAGATAGGAGAGCGGCGACATTCCCAGTACTTCGT
>CAWJOQ010000015.1:0-21818 GCA_963844485.1 uncultured beta proteobacterium | reverse complement strand
ACCGCCTGCGCGTGGCCAACGCCAACGAACAACGCAAGTTGCTGGACGAAGTCAAGAAGCGCCTGGCCCGATGGGCAAGCAGAGGATCGAGGCCCAAGCCTTGCACCCGATCGAGCAGACCCCATGAGCCCGAGTCCCTACGACGCCCTGGAAACCCGCGCACCCGAAGCTTCGTGATCGGGTCGCCGCGTAGCAAGTTGAAAACATGGTGCAGGAACGGTACCCTGGAATTGAGGTATGAAGCGATGCGATAGAGCCTGGAGCGCGAAGTGCCATAAGTGAAATGGAGCACGCCAATGCCCTCGGGTTCCAAGGCATCCAGCAAGTTGCCGATGATGACCATGCCCCTGGAAACATTGATGTGCTGCAGCACGATGTAGCAATTGATCAGGTCGAACTGCTCTCCAGCTATAGCGGACAGATCATCATCCGATGGACGGAACGATAGTCCGGTCCGGCCCATCTTCTTCGCGTTCTCATTGGCTTCGATGAGCATGTCCTCGGAGATGTCGATGCCAACAACTTCCTCCGCATGATGCGAAAAGGGGATGGCCAATCTGCCGGTACCACAGCCGAAATCAAGGATCCTTTTCGGCCGAAAGTTCGGGTCGAAATGTTTGGCGATGTTCCTGAACACTCGGTCAACGTACGCCGTTCCGGTAGCGAAGAACCGCTCTTTATTCTCTTCGGTCAGGTTCTCATCTTTGAACTCGTCATGGGTAAGCACGCCGAAATAGGCGTCCGTTCTACCATACGCTTTCCATGCCTTGTCCGAATTCAATGTCGGGTCTTGAGCGGCATGGCGCCGCTGTGAACCAGCCCCCCCCATTTTTCAACTGCCCCCTCAGGAGCCCCCACGATGATCCGCACCACCTTGTTTGCCGCTGTACTGGCCGCCACCAGCCTGGGTTCCCAGGCCCAGAGCGCCACCTATGCAGTCGACCCGACGCACACCTTCGTCACCTTCGAAGTGCCGCACTTCGGCGTCACCACCAACCGTGGCCGCTTCGACAAGAAGTCCGGCACGGTGCAGTTCGACAAGACGGGCAAGACTGGCAAGGTCGACATCACCATCGAGACCGGATCCATCAACACCGGCACCGCCGCCTTCGACAAGCACCTGCAGAGCAAGGATTTTTTCAACAGCGCTGAATTCCCGACCGCCAGGTTCGTGGCCGACAAGTTCAGCTTCAACGGCGACAAGGTCAGTGAGGTGAGTGGCACGCTGACCCTGCTGGGCAAGACCCAGCCGGTGACGCTGAAGGCCAGCAACTTCGGCTGCTACATGAACCCGATGCTGAAGGTGGAGGTGTGCGGCGGTGATTTCGAGACCAGCATCCTGCGCAGCCAGTACGGCATGAGCTATGGGCTGAACTTCGGCATCGTCGACACAGTGCGCCTGGTGGTGCAGGTCGAAGGCGTGAAGCAGCCCTGACGGCCATGGCGCGCTGCAATTGCGCCAGCTTGTCGCAAGCAAGCGCCTTCTCGCCAGGGATCACCCGATTGCTTTCGTCGGCTGGGGACTGAACACTTCTGGGTGGTTTTTCAATCCCTAGCAGCGCAGGCTGCCGCACCCACGGAGACGTTTCATGGCTGAGCCCAAAAAAGTTGGCGCACCGCGCCGTTCATTTCTGCAGAAGGCCGCCGTTGGCGCGGTGGCCACTGGCGGCCTGGCCGCGCCGATGATCTCGAAAGCGCAGACCGTCAGCCTGCGCTTCCAGAGCACCTGGCCGGCCAAGGACATCTTCCACGAGTACGCCAACGACTTCGCCAAGAAGGTCAACGACATGGCCGGCGGCCGGCTGAAGATCGAAGTGCTGCCCTCGGGCTCGGTGGTGCCGGCCTTCCAGCTGCTGGACGCGGTGAACAAGGGCACGCTCGACGGCGGCCACGGCGTGGTGGCCTACCACTACGGCAAGAACACGGCGCTGGCGCTGTGGGGCTCGGGCCCGGCCTTCGGCATGGACCCGAACATGGTGCTGGCCTGGCACTACTACGGTGGCGGCAAGGCCCTGCTCGACGAGATCTACAAGAGCCTGAACATCGACGTGGTGTCGTACCTGTACGGCCCGATGCCCACGCAGCCGCTGGGCTGGTTCAAGAAGCCGGTCGCCAAGGTCGAGCGACATGAAGGGCCTGAAGTTCCGCACCGTCGGCCTGGCGGTCGACATGTTCAAGGAACTGGGCACGGCCGTGAACCCGCTGCCCGGCGGTGAGATCGTGCCGGCGCTGGACCGCGGCCTGATCGACGCGGCCGAGTTCAACAACGCCAGCTCCGACCGCCTGCTGGGCTTCCCCGACGTGGTGAAGAACTGCATGCTGCAGAGCTTCCACCAGAGCGGCGAGCAGTTCGAGATCCTGTTCAACAAGGGCAAGTACGACGCGCTGCCGGCCGAACTGAAGGCCATCATCGACTACGCCGTGCAGGCCGCCAGCGCCGACATGAGCTGGAAGGCGATCCAGCGCAACAGCCAGGACTACATCGAGCTGAAGAAGGCCAAGATCAACTTCTACAAGACGCCCGACGCCATCCTGCGCGCGCAGCTGGCGGCCTGGGACAAGGTGATCACCGCCAAGTCTGGCGAGAACCCGCTGTTCAAGAAGGTGCTCGAATCGCAGAAGGCCTTCGCCGAGCGCGCCGGCCAGTGGCAGAACGACTACACGGTCGACTTCAAGATGGCCTGGAACCACTACTTCCGCCCGACCAAGAAGGCCTGAGCCTCGCCACCCGCCAGGGCCACCGACGCCGCAAGGCCCGGTGGCCCTGCTTTTTTGCGGCACACCCTGGTGTGCCGCATTGCCTGAAGGATGCACCCCATGCAAGGCTTGCTGCTGCGGGTGGACCGTTTATCGACCTGGCTGGGCCAGCTGTTTGCCTGGCTGATCGTGCTGCTGACCCTGATGATCAGCTGGGAGGTGTTCTCCCGCTATGTGCTGAACGACCCGCATGACTGGGCGCTGGACGCGCAGATCATGCTGTACGGCACGCTGTTCATGATGGCGGGCGCCTACACCCTGGCCAAGAACGGCCATGTGCGCGGCGACGTGCTCTACGGCTTCTTCATGCCGCGCACCCAGGCCGCGCTGGACCTGATCCTGTACTTCCTGTTCTTCCTGCCCGGCATCGTCGCCCTGACCTGGGCCGGCTGGATCTTCGCCACCGAGTCGGCGGCCATCCGCGAAAGCACCTTCAGCGCCACGCCGCTGCCGGTGTACCCGTTCAAGTTCATGATCCCGCTGGCCGGCGGCATGCTGTTGCTGCAAGGCATCGTCGAAATCGTGCGCTGCATCCAGTGCCTGCGCACAGGGGCCTGGCCCTCGCGCGAGCAAGACGTGGAAGAGGTGGATGTCGACAAGCTCAAGGCCATGGTGCACGTGAAGGACGAGGACATCTATGGCCTCGACAAGTACGTTGCCCCCCCGAAAGGCACGCCATGAAGATCCGCAAAGAGCTGTGGTTCGGCTTCATCCTGATGGCGATCATCATCAGCGGCACAGCCGCGATGCTGGTGATGGCCCCCCAGGTCACCAACGGCCACCTGGGCCTGATGATGCTGGCGCTGGTGGTGGTGGCCATCATGCTGGGCTTTCCCACCGCGTTCACGCTGATGGGCATGGGCATGATCTTCACCTGGATCGCCTATGACGAGGACACCAACAAGACGCTGACGCTGATGGTGCAGAGCGCCTTCAAGGTGATGGGCAATGACGTGCTGATCAGCATCCCGCTGTTCGTCTTCATGGGCTACCTGGTCGAGCGCGCCAACCTGATCGAGAAGCTGTTCAAGAGCCTGCACCTGGCCATGTCCCGGGTGCCTGGCAGCCTGGCCGTGGCCACGCTGTTCACTTGCGCGGTGTTTGCCACGGCCACCGGCATCGTCGGTGCGGTGGTCACGCTGATGGGCCTGCTGGCGCTGCCGCAGATGCTGCGCGGCGGCTACGACGTGCGGGTGTCGGCCGGCGCCATCACCGCTGGCGGTTGCCTGGGCATCCTGATCCCGCCCAGCGTGATGCTGATCGTCTATGGCGCCACCGCCGGCGTGTCGGTGGTGCAGCTGTACGCCGGCGCCTTCTTCCCGGGCTTGATGCTGGCCGGCTTGTACGTGGTCTATGTGGTGATCCTGGCCAAGCTCAAGCCGCATCTGATGCCGCCGCTGTCGGCAGCCGAGCGCTTTGTGCCGCTGCCGGCGATGACGACGCCGATTGCCAGCCAGATTTCCAACACCGCCTTGCCGGCACTGCTGCTGGCGCTCAAGGGCCGCCGCAACCTGGGCGTGCCCACCAGCCACATCCTGCGGCAACTGGGCGTGGCCCTGCTGCCGGCGCTGTTCTTTGCGCTGGTGGTGGGCCTGAGCTGGCGCAGCAACACCGCGCCGCCGGATGCCGACGAACGTGCCGCCATGGCGCGCGCATCGGCCACGGCCCAGGCCGACGCCAGCGGTGGTGGCCTGCAGGCCCCGCCCGGCAGCACCCAAGACAGCGCGGCCACCAGCGGTGGCCTGGCCGAACCACCGGCCGAGCCCGCAGGCCTGGCCGAGCCGCCGGCTGCTGCGGATGGGCTGCAGGAGCCGCCGGCAGACGCTGGCGTCAAAGAGCCACCGGACGGTGACGTGAAAGAACCACCCGGCAGCGGCGTGCAGGCAGCTGCAGATGGTGATGTGCAGGAGCCACCGGGTGCCGACACCAGCACGGCGCCTGCCGCCACGGCGGGGGTGCAAGAGCCGCCGTTGAGCGCGCCAGCCAGCAGCCTGGTGGCTGCCGAACGCAGCGCACCCACCGGCGGCTGGTGGATCGGCACCGGCGTGGGCGCGGTGGCCTTGCTGGCCTTCTACGCCATCCTCAGCTTCCAGCGGCTGGAAATCTTCAAGATGCTGCTGTCGAGCTTCTTCCCGCTGCTGGTGCTGATCCTGGCCGTGCTGGGCAGCATCGTGATGGGCCTGGCCACGCCCACCGAGGCGGCGGCGGTGGGCGCGCTGGGCGGCTTCTTGTTGGCGATTGCCTACAAGCAGTTCAACATGACGGTGCTCAAGGAGAGCGTGTTCCTCACCGCCAAGACCAGCGCCATGGTGTGCTGGCTGTTTGTGGGCAGCGCCATCTTCTCGGCCGCATTTGCGCTGCTGGGCGGGCAGGAGCTGGTCGAGAACTGGGTCATGTCGATGAACCTGAGCAAGACCGAGTTTCTGGTGCTCAGCCAGGTGATCATCTTCATCCTGGGCTGGCCGCTGGAGTGGACCGAGATCATCGTGATCTTCATGCCCATCTTCATTCCGCTGCTCGACAACTTCGGCGTCGACCCGCTGTTCTTCGGCTTGCTGGTGGCGCTGAACCTGCAGACCGCGTTCCTGAGCCCGCCGGTGGCCATGGCCGCGTTCTACCTGAAGGGTGTGAGCCCACCGCATGTGACGCTGAACCAGATCTTTGCCGGCATGCTGCCCTTCATGGGCATCCAGGTGATCGCGATCATCCTGCTCTACCAGTTCCCGGCCATCGGCCTGTGGCTGCCGCAGGTGCTGTACAGCCGCTGATGCTGCGCTGAAACCGGGCCGACGGGCGGGCGCACTGCACACCGCCCGTCAGCCCGGCCCGCAGGCTGTCGGCCGGCCTGCGCGGGCGGTCGCTCGGGTGGCACAGGCGGCTCGTCCGCTGGATACATTGCACGGCACCCGACTCCCCGACTGCTGCGCCGCCCGATGACCCCCCACCCGGCTCCCACCGCCAGCCAGCCCACGGGCTGGCAGCGCTTCAAGACCGCCGGCGTGCGCGGCTTCCACCGCTATGCCAACTGGCTGGTCGGCATCAGCTGGATGCGCTTTGCCCTGCTGTCGCTGCTGCTGCTGGTGTTCTCCGGTGTGCTGAAGAACATCCCACCCTTCAGCTGGACCTACACCCGCACGGTCACCCAACCAGGCGCCCTGCCTGAGCCGCCCGAGCCACCGGCCCTACCTGCCCCACCCGCACCACCCGCAGTCACCCCAATGGCTCCGCCGGCCAAGCCGGCCGCCAGCAGCGACACGCCGGCCGCCGGCGCCAGGCGCGGTGGCGTGCAGATCGTCATCGACGAGGCCGGCGTGCGCATCCACCCGCATGGCCAGGCCGCGTCTGGCGCGTCGGCCCCGGCCGCCTCGGCGCCGGCCGATGCCGCAGCAGACACGCCGGTGGTGGAGATCAGACTGCCACCCGGCGCCACCAGCGAGGTGGTGCGCGATGCAGTGGAAGAGGCCCGCCGCGCCATCGCAGAAGCGGTGGAAGAAGCCCGCAACGAAGCCGAGGCGGCCCGCGAGGAAGCGCGCCAGGCCAGCGCAGATGCGGCCGAGCAAGCCCGCAGCGCCGCCAAGGATGCGCGCCGGGCGGCCCGCCGCTCGGTGGAGGTGCATGAAGTCAGCATGGGTGAGTTTCTGCCCTCGCTGGCCTTCCTGTGGATCGTGGCCTCGCTGGTCATCAAGATCACCTACCGCAAGCAGATCCAGGCCGAGGCCCAGGCCGCGCAGGCGGTGGAGACGGCCGAGGCCGAATCGCTGAAGCGCCAGGTGGTGGAAGCGCGCATGGCCACGATGCAGGCCCAGGTGGAGCCGCACTTCCTGTTCAACACCCTGGCCAGCATCGACCACCTGATCGAGGTGGACCCCCAGCGCGCCAGCCAGATGCAGAAGCACCTGATCGCGCTGCTGCGCGCCAGCATGCCGACCATGCGCGACATCGCCAGCGACCACAAGGGCTCCCGCGATCTGGGGCGTGAGCTGGCGCTGATCCGGCCCTACCTGGAGATCTTGAAAGTGCGCATGGAAGAGCGCCTGGCCACCGAGATCGATGTGCCCGACGGCCTGCTGTCGGCCGAGTTCCCGGCCATGATGGTGCAGACCCTGGTTGAAAACGCCATCAAGCACGGCCTGGAACCCAAGCCCGAAGGCGGCACGCTGCGCTTGAAGGCCGAGGTGGTGCATGGCAAGCTCTGTGTCACGGTGGCTGACACCGGCCTGGGCTTTGGCCGCGCGGCATCGGCCGGCAAGACCGCCGGCACAGGCGTGGGCCTGGCCAACATCCGCGAGCGGCTGCAACTGCTGTACGGCCCCAAGGCCAGCCTGACGATCAGCGAGAACCCCGGCGGCGGCACACGCGTGGCAGTGACCGTGCCTTACAAACCGCTGGAAGACGCCTGAGACTGCGCCTGTACCTGTTCTTGTGACTGCAGCCCAGGGTCGCCGCCCACACCATTGACCCGCCCCGTGCCGGAGCCCCGCCATGCCCACCACCGAGACAAGCCCGACCAGCCAGCCGGTGCGCGCCGTCATCGCCGACGACGAGCGCCTGATGCGCGAGCAGCTGCGCGCCCGCCTGGCCGAGGTGTGGCCCGATCTGCAGATCGTGGCCGAGGCACGCAATGGCCTGGAAGCGGTGGCGCTGGTGGCGCAGCACCGGCCCGACCTGGTCTTTCTGGACATCCGCATGCCCGGGCTGACCGGTGTGGACGCGGCACGCCAGATCGCGCAGATGGAAGTGGCCGACGACGAGCACCTGCCCGAAATCGTGTTCATCACCGCCTACGACCAGTACGCGGTCGAGGCCTTCGCGCAGGGCGTGTGCGACTACGTGCTCAAGCCGGCGGAGCGGGAGCGGCTGCAGCGCACCACCCAGCGCATCCGCGACCGGCTGGCGCAGCGTGAGACGCCCGACAACGCCGGGGCGGCCCAGGTGGTGGCCACCGGCCAGCCCACACCGCCGCTGCAGCAGTTGCTGCATGCGCTGGCCGCGCAGCTGAACCCCGGTGCCGCGCCGCGCTACCTGGACTGGATCCAGGCCAGCGTGGGCCCCGGCATCCAGATGATCCCGGTGGCCGAGGTGCTGTTCTTCATCAGCGACGAAAAATACACCCGGGTGCAGACCGCCAGCACCGAGGCGCTGATCCGCAAACCCATCAAGGAGCTGATCGACGAACTCGACCCGGCCGTGTTCTGGCAGATCCACCGCAGCACCCTGGTGAATGTGAAGGTGATCGCCGGCATCAGCCGCGATTTCCGGGGCCGCCAGATCGTGGCCGTGCGCGGCCACCCCGAAAAGCTGGAAGTCAGCCGCAGCTACACGCAGCTGTTCAAGGGCATGTAGCGGCCGGCTGCGGCGGGTCGGCCAGCAGCCCCTGCAGCAGCGGCACCAGGCGCTCCAGGGTGAATTCCTTGCACAGCACATGGCGCACCTGCAGCGCCTCGGCACGCGCCAGCAGGTCGTCGGGCACATGGCCCGAGGTGATGACCACTGGCAGCTGCGGGCACAGCTGCTGCAATGCGGCCGCGAGGTCCAGGCCCGACAGGCCGGGCATGTTGTAGTCGGTCACCACCAGGTCGAAGGCAGTCGGGTCAGCCTGCAGCAGCGCCAGCGCCTCGGCCGCACTGGCGCAAGTGTGGGTGCGCCAGCCGGCGCGCTGCAGCAGGCTTTCGACGGTGATGGCCAGCACCGCGTCGTCGTCCACATACAGCACACGTTCACCCCGGCCGGGCGTTGCGGCGGCCACCGGCTTGGCATGCCCGGCCGCTGCCGTGCCGGCTGCGCCAGGGCTGGTGTCGGCCAGGGCAGCGGGGTCTGCGGCCTGGGTGGGGGCCGCCGACAACGGCAGCCAGACATCGAAGGTGCTGCCGGCGCCGGGCGTGCTGTGCACGCTGACCGTGCCGCCGTGGGCACTGACGATGCCATGCACCACCGCCAGGCCCAGGCCGGTGCCCTGGCCGACCGGCTTGGTGGTGAAAAACGGCTCGAACATGCGGTCGCGGGTGGCCGCATCGACACCCTGGCCATCGTCTTGCACCTGCAGCACCACGCCGGGCACGCCGTCCGGGCCGGCCTGGGCCTGCAGGCGCACGGTGATCTGGCCCTGCT
This sequence comes from uncultured beta proteobacterium, assembly GCA_963844485.1. Taxonomy (GTDB): domain Bacteria; phylum Pseudomonadota; class Gammaproteobacteria; order Burkholderiales; family Burkholderiaceae_C; genus Pseudaquabacterium. The sequence continues at coordinate 12,953 of CAWJOQ010000015.1, read as the reverse complement.
GGTCAGGCATGGCCTGCCAGGCATTGGTGCACAGGTTGATCAGCACCTGCTGCATCAAGGTGCTGTCGCAGGCCACATGCAGTGGCGCGCTCGGCCAGATGCAGCGACAAGCGCACCGTCGCCGGCAGCGTGGCCTGCAGCAGCGCGGCGGCCTCTTGCAGCACCGGCTGCAGCGCCTGCACCGCGCGTTGCTCCGGGTTGCGGCGGCTGAAGGTCAGGATCTGCTGCACCAGGGTGCGCGCCCGCACGGCCGACCGGTCGATGCGCGACAAGGCGGTGGCGCCGGGGTGTGCCGGGCCCAGGTCCTGGCGCAGCATCGCGACATTGCCCAGGATGGCCGCCAGGATGTTGTTGAAGTCGTGCGCAATGCCACCGGCCAAGGTGCCGATGGATTCCAGCTTCTGCGCCTCGCGCAGCTGTTGCGCCAGCTGGGCCCGTTCGGCCTCGGCAGCCAGCTGCGCTGTCAGGTCGCGCACCGTCATGCTGGACGCCAGGCCACCGTCGGCATCGGGGTCGGTGTAGAGGATGGAGCTGATTTCGGCTTCGAACAGGCTGCCGTCGCTGCGGCGCATGCGCAGGCGGCCGCTGGCACACCCGGTGGCCGCGCGCTGGGCCAGCAAGGCGGGCAGGCGGGGGTCTTCGGTGTCGACCAGGCCACCGCGCCCGGCGGCCTGCAGTTCCGCCTCGCTGCGGCCGAACAGCGCCCGCGCCCGCACATTGCCTGCCAGCACCTGGCCGGCGGGCGTGGTGCGCAGGATGGCGTCGAAGCTGTTGTCCAGCAGCAACCGGTGGCGCCGCTCGGCCGCCGACAGGGCCGCCACGGCGCGCCGGTTGCGGCGCATCGAATGGGTCGCCAGCGCACCCAGCGCCAGCACCAGCAGCGACGCGCCGCTGGCCGCCGCCCAGACCGTGCGCGTGGCGTCACGGGTCTGCGCCTGCACGTCGGCCAGCGATGTGGCCACCACCACCACCAACGCGTGGCCATCGAGCTGCCGGTAGCTCACCGTGCGGTGCACGCCGTCAGAGGCCGCCGCAGCGATGTAGTGGCCGCTGCGCGCTTTCGGCAATTCCTGGAACAGCTGCGAATGCCGCACGTCGCCGCCATAGCTGAGGGCGTCGCCGGTGCGCCGCACCCGCGTCACACCATCAAGCCCGATCAGCGCCAGCGACCCCGCCGCGCCGAGCGCGCTGCGCTCGTACAGCCGTGCAAACAGCGCCGGCGAGACGCCGGCATACAGCACGCCGCCGAAGCCGCCACCCGCTTGCTCGACGCGCCGGGTCATCGAGATCACCCAGCGCCCGCTCAGGCGGCCGACGATGGGCTCGCCGACATGCAACGTGTCGTCGGCAGCGGCCAGGTGGTGTGCAAAGTAGGCCCGGTCGCGGAAGTTCACTGCCGCCACTGCCGCGTCGGCCAGGGTCGTTGCCACGGCCCGGCCGTCGGCATCCAGCAGGGACAGCGCCACCAGGTCGGACGCCGCCAGCCCCGAGGCCGCAACCCGGGGCGACAGATCAGGTGGCAGCGGCTGGCGGCGCAGGTCGTCACGCAGCAGGCGCAGCAGCTGGTCGACCCGCTGGATCTGGCCTTCCAGCGTGGCCGCATGGGCGACCGCGAGGTTGTCGTTCTTCAGGGTCTCGGCCGCCACGGCCTGGCGCGCGCTGAAATCAACCCGCTCCCAGGCCAGGGCCCAGATCGCCGCCACCAACAGCCATGCCGCCAGCCACAGGGCCACGGTGGCCCGGGACCACAGCGGCAGCTGGGGCGGCGCGGCGGCATGCGGCGGCTGTTGCGTGGGGCTCACAGTTTGAATTTGAACAAACGCGCATCATGCCTTGGCCAGCCACCCGCGCACGCAGCGGCAACCGGGCCGGCTTGCCGCCGGCCCTCAGGGCTTCAGCGGTGCGGCCGCGTCCACCTTGGCCGACAGGCTGGCGCGCAGCTTCTTCAGCCGCTCCCGCGGGTCTTCCTTGGCGCCGCCTTCGCCCAGCTTCATCTCGGCGATGAAGCGGCTGGGCACGCCCTGGATGGTGTCGCGGCCCTTCTTGCGCCGGCGCAGCGTGCTCACCGCCAGCGTGGTGCGGGCGCGGGTGATGCCCACGTACATCAGGCGGCGCTCTTCTTCCAGGCGTTGCACCAGCTGGTCGGCCGTCATGTCATCGGCGTCGACCTTGAACGGCAGCAGGCCTTCATTGACGCCGGCCAGCCAGACATGCGGCCATTCCAGGCCCTTGCTGGCGTGCAGGGTGGACAGCGTCACCACGTCGGCATCGTCGCCGCGCTCGGCCAGGCTGATGATCACGCTGATGGTCTGCGCCACCTGCAGCACGGTCTGCTTCTCGCTCTCGAAGGTGCCGCCCTCGTTGCGCAGTTCACCGCCGCAGCGCCGGCTGACCCAGTCGATGAAGTCCAGCACATTGGTCCAGCGGCTGGCGGCCAGCTTCTCGCTGTCTTCGCTGTCGTACAGGTGCTGCTCGTAGCCGATGGTCTTGACCCAGTCCAGCAGCAGGGCCTTGGCGTCTTCGGCGCCCTGGGTGTGGGCCGCGCGGTGCTGCAGGTCGTTGATGTAGCGGCCGAACTCATGCAGGCTGCCGATGGCCTTGGCGCCCAGCTGCGCGGCCAGGCTCTGCGAGAACAGCGCCTCGAACAGGCTGCTCTTCCACTTGCCCGAGAACTCGCCCAGCTTGCCCAGCGTGGCGTGGCCGATGCCGCGCTTGGGCGTGGTCACCGCGCGCAAGAAGGCCGGGTCGTCGTCCTGGTTGACCAGCAGCCGCAGCCAGGCGCACAGGTCCTTGATCTCGGCGCGGTCGAAGAAGCTCTGGCCGCCGCTGACCTTGTACGGGATCTGCGCCGCGCGCAGCTTCTGCTCGAACACCCGCGCCTGGTGGTTGGCGCGGTACAGCACCGCAAAGTCGCCGAACTTGGTCTGGCCGCTGCCGCGCTCGTCGGCGATCGCACCGCCCTGGGCGCGCAGGCTCTGGATGAAGGCCACGGCGCGCTCGGCCTCGTGCTCCTCGCCGTCGCATTCGACCAGGCGCACCGGGTCGCCGTCGCCCAGCGCGCTCCACAGCTTCTTCTCGAACAGCTTGGGGTTGGCGGCGATCACGTTGTTGGCCGCGCGCAGGATGTGGCCGGTGGAGCGGTAGTTCTGCTCCAGCGGGATCACCTTCAGGTCGGGCCAGTCCTGCGGCAGGCGGCGCAGGTTGTCGATGGTGGCGCCGCGCCAGCCGTAGATGCTCTGGTCGTCGTCGCCCACGGCCGTGAACAGGCCGCGCCGGCGCGGGTCGTCGCCGCTGACCAGCACCTTCAGCAGCTCGTACTGCACCGAGTTGGTGTCCTGGTACTCGTCGACCAGCACATGGCCGAACATGGCCTGCCACTTCTGGCGCGCCTCTGCGTCGCGCTGCAGCAGCTTCAGCGGCAGGCCGATCAGGTCGTCGAAATCCACCGCCTGGTAGGCCGCCAGGCGCTCTTCGTACAGCTTCATCACCCGGGCGGCCACCTGCTCGTCGGCGTCCTTGGCCACGGCAGCGGCGCTGGCGCTGTCATGGCCCTGGTTCTTCCACAGGCTGATGGTCCATTGCCAGCTGCGCGCCAGCTTGTTGTCGCTGGCGCCGCCGGCGTCGCGCAGCACGCCCATCACGTCGTCGGCGTCCAGGATGCTGAACTGCTCCTTCAGGCCCGACCTTGCTGCCGTCGCTGCGCAGGATGCGCACGCCCAGGCTGTGGAAGGTGGCCACCACCAGGTCTTTGGCGGCACGCGCGCCCACCAGGGCCTTGCTGCGCTCGCGCATTTCCTGCGCCGCCTTGTTGGTGAAGGTGATGGCGGCGATCTCCTTGGGCGCCAGGCCGGCCTGCAGCAGGCGGGCGATCTTGTGGGTGATGACCCGGGTCTTGCCCGACCCGGCGCCGGCCAGCACCAGGCAGGGGCCGCGCAGGTGGTGCACCGCTTCCAGCTGGGCGGGGTTCAGGGAGTCGGGGGGCTGGGCCATGGGGAGCAACGGGGGGTCGCGGATCATAGCGGCGGGCTGCAGCCCTGCAGCGCGGGCCGGCGCGGCTGCGCCAGCGGGCCGGGGATACTCCGCCCCCAGCATGCAGGCCATCCTCGCCGTCACTGTTCCGTTCTTCGCGCTGGTGCTGGCAGGCTGGCTGGCGGCGCGCCGCGGTGTGCTGCCCGAAAGCGCCATCCCGGGGCTGAACGCCTACGTGCTGTACTTCGCCCTGCCCTGCCTGCTGCTGCGCTTCGGCATGAACACGCCGGTGCTGGAACTGCTCAACCCGGTCGTGCTGGCGGTGTATTTGGTGTGCGCGCTGGCTGTGGTGGGTTTCACCATCGCGGTGTCCTTGAATGCCACCGTGGGCCTGAAGGACGCCAGCTTCGGCGCCCTGGTGGCCGCCTTCCCCAACACCGGCTTCATGGGCGTGCCGCTGCTGGTGGCGCTGCTGGGGCCGGCCGCTGCCGGGCCGGTGATCTGCATCATCCTGGCCGACCTGTTTGTCACCAGTTCGCTGTGCATCGGCCTGTCGCAACTGCAGAGTGCGCAGGCTGCCGCCGGCGGGGCACGCGTGGCAGCGCTGCGCGCCGTCCGCGGCGCCTTGTCGAACCCGCTGCCCTGGTCGATCGCCCTGGGCGCGCTGCTGTCGGCCACCGGGCTGCAGACCAGCGGCCCGCTGGACACCGCACTGCGCATGCTGGCCGACAGCGCCACGCCGGTGGCCTTGTTCACCATCGGCGCGGTGCTGTGGCGCGCCGGCCAGCACACCCACACGCGCACGCCGGTGGCGCACTATCTGCCGGTGGCGGCGATCAAGCTGCTGGTGCACCCGCTGCTGGTGCTGCTGGTGGGCGCAGCCGCGCAGCAACTGGGCGCGCCGCTGTCAAGCTTCCAGCTGCTGGTGCTGACCTTGGCTGCAGCCCTGCCCAGCGCCAGCAATGTGTCACTGCTGACCGAGCGCTACGGCGCCGATTCGGGCCGGGTGGCGCGCATCATCCTGGCCAGCACCGTGGGCGCGTTTGCCAGCTTCAGCGCACTGGCCTGGTTGTTCGGGGTGCAGCCGGCTGCATGATGCGCTGCCCACGCGGGCGGGCGCTTCAGATCGCCAGCGGGTCGACGTCGATGGCCCAGCGCGCCAGGCCCTTGTGGTCGCGGCGCAGCGCCTGCAGCGCCGGCACCCAAGCCGCCAGCAGCTGCTGCAGCCGCCCGCGTGACGGTGCCTCCACCAGCATCTGCAGGCGCTCGATGCCGGCCACCTTGCTGACGGCCGGCGGCACCGGCGGGTACAGGGTGACGCCGTCGCCACCGATCAGGCTGGTGGCCAGGGCGGCGGCGGCCTGCAGCCAGGCCAGGGCAATGGCCGGATCGCGCGATTCAGCGCGCAGCAGGGCCAGGTGGCTGAAGGGCGGCAGGCCGGCAGCGGTGCGCTCGGCCAGCTGGCTGGTGGCGAAGGCGGCAAAGTCATGCTGCTTCAGCGCGGCATACAGCGGGTGCTGGGGGTGCCAGGTCTGCACCCACATCTCGCTGGCGCTGGCCTGGCCGGCATCGCGCCCGGCCCGGCCGCCGGCCTGCATCAGCAAGGCAAACAGCCGCTCGGGCGCGCGGAAGTCGCTGGCAAACAGCGCGCTGTCGGGGTTGACCGCCACCACCAGGGTGATGCGGCGGAAGTCATGCCCCTTGGTCACCATCTGCGTGCCGACCAGCACGTCCACATCGCCGGCATGCACCTCGGCCAAGCGGGCTTCCAGCTGGCCCTTGCCGCGCGCGGTGTCGGCGTCCAGCCGGGCGATGCGGGCGCCTGGCAGCAGTTCGGCCAGCTGCTCTTCCAGCTTCTCGGTGCCGCGGCCCAGCGGCGCGATGTCGAGGTTGCCGCAATCAGGGCAGGCGCGGGGCACCCGCTCGGTGAAGCCGCAGTGGTGGCAGCGCAGCGTGCGCTCACCTTTGTGGAACACGCGCCAGGCGCTGCAATGCGGGCAGCCGCTCTTCCAGCCGCAATCGGCGCAATGCAGCACCGGCGCATAACCCCGCCGGTTGAGGAACACCAGGCTCTGCTCGCCCGCTGCAATGCGCTGGCGCAGGCTGTCGATCACCAGCGGCGCCAGCACCGGGCTCTGGCCATTGACGCGCGGCAGCACGCCCATGTCGAACAGCCGCACCCGGGGCAGCGCACCACCGCCCACACGGGCGTCCAGCGCCAGGCGCTGGTAGCGCTGGCGCGGGCCCGGCAGCGCGTGCTGCCAGGTCTCGAGCGAGGGCGTGGCCGAGCCCAGAATCACCGGCACCCGCTCCAGGTGGCCGCGGTAGACGGCCAGGTCGCGCGCCGAGTAGCGCGCACCCTCCTGCTGCTTGTAGGACGGGTCATGCTCCTCGTCGACCACGATCAGCCCCAGCCGCGGCAAGCGGCGCAAACACGCCCATGCGGGTGCCCAGCACGATGTCGGCCCGGCCCAGATGGGCCAGCAGCCAGTGGCGCAAGCGCTGCACCGGCGTCAGGCCGCTGTGCAGGCTGACCAGCCGGTGCTGCGGAAAGCGCGCCGCAAAGCGCGCCTCCAGCTGCGGCGTGAGGTTGATCTCGGGCACCAGCACCAGCGCCTGGCGGCCGGCCGCCAGCACCTGCTCGGCGGCATGCAGGTAGACCTCGGTCTTGCCGCTGCCGGTGACGCCATGCAGCAACAGCGGCGCCGGCCGTGGCGTGGCATCGGCCTGGGTGAACGCCGTGTGGAAGGCGGCCAGCGCCGCTTGCTGCTCGGCCCCGAGCTGCGGCCGCTGCACTGGCGCGGGTGCGGGTGCATTGGCAGCTGGCGCTGCGGCGTCCAGCTTCTTGAGCAGGCGCGCCAGGCGCTTGGCCAGACCCGGCGCATCGAGCTTGCGCAATTCTGGCGGCAAGCACCGCCAGCGCCAGCTCGCCGACGCTGCGCTGGTAGTAGCTGGCCGCAAAGTCGACCAGGGCCAGCCAGGCAGGCGCCATCGGCGGCAGGCCGGCAAACACCTCGCCCACCGGGCGCAGCACCGGCGGCGGTGCATCGTGCCGCCAGCGCTTGCAGATCCAGGGGCAGGCGCGGTGTCGTGCCACACGATGCCCAGCAGATCACGCTTGCCCAGTGGCACGCGCAGCAAGGTACCGGGTGGCAGGGGCTGGGCGCTGCTGTAGTGCAGCGCGCCAGTCAATCCGCTGTGCTGGGGTGCTTCCACCGCCACCGCCAGCGTGAACGTGCTCACTGCAAAACCAGCCCGATTGGCGCTGGTTTTTTCGCCTTCACATCAAGAACAGGCGTTAAGTTGATGATTGAAAACGAGTTTTTCAACTGTCCCCGATTTCTGTGGATAACTTTGTGGGAAAGCTGCCAATGGCAGCGCTAAGTGCTTGATTCGGCAAGCCTTCACCTGGGATGCCCAAGTTTTTAGCAGCATCGAAAAAATGTTCCGCATCAACCACTTAGCACGGATTTCCACGAAATCTGATGTTGCGCTGCACATTCTTGAGCGGTGATTTGTCGCACGCCGCATTTTGGGGATAAGTCAAGCCCTGAGCGCGCACTCACCGACTCCGGCCATCCCCTAACTTGGCAGGCACTAGCGCACAGCGCTAGTGCTGCGCAAGCTGGGCGAATGGGCGTGCACGGCTTCCACCAGGGCCTGCACATGCTCCAGCGGGGTGTGCTGGTTGATGCCATGGCCCAGGTTGAAGATGTGCCCGCCCCAGCGCCCGTCAGGCCGCTGCGGGTTGCCAAAGCTGTCGAGCACGGCGCGCGCCTCGGCCGCCACCGCCTCGGGTGTTGCAAACAGCACCATCGGGTCGAGGTTGCCCTGCAGCGCCACGCGGTCGTCGACCCGGCGCCGGGCTTCGCCCAGGTCGCAGGTCCAGTCCAGACCCACGGCATCGGCGCCGGTGGCGGCGATCTGCTCCAGCCACAGGCCGCCGCCCTTGGTGAACACGATGGCCGGAATGCGCTGGCCGTTGTGCTCACGCTTGAGCTGGTGCATCACCCGCTGGGTGTAGGCCAGGCTGAACTGGTGGAAGGCGCGGTGTTCCATCACGCCGCCCCAGGAATCAAACACCATCACCGCCTGGGCGCCGGCCTCGATCTGGGCGTTCAGGTACGCAGCCACCGCATCGGCATTGATCGCCAGGATGCGGTGCATCAGGTCAGGGCGCGAATACAGCATGGTCTTGACCAGGCGGTAGTCGTCAGAACCACCGCCTTCGACCATGTAGCAGGCCAGGGTCCAGGGGCTGCCTGAAAAGCCGATCAGGGGCACCCGGCCGTTCAAGGCCTTGCGGATCGAGCTGACCGCATCAAACACATAGCGCAGCTTGTCCAGGTCCGGCACGGCCAGCTTGGCGACGTCGGCCTCGGTGCGCAGCGGATGGGCAAACTTCGGGCCTTCGCCCGCACCGAAGCTCAGGCCCAGGCCCATGGCGTCGGGCACGGTCAGGATGTCGGAGAACAGGATGGCGGCATCCAGCTGGTAGCGGTCCAGCGGCTGCAGCGTCACCTCGGTGGCGTAATGCGGGTTGGTGGCCAGGCCCATGAAGCTGTTGCCGGCCGCCACCCGCGAGGCTTTGTACTCGGGCAGATAGCGCCCGGCCTGGCGCATCAGCCAGATGGGGGTGTGGGTGGTGGGCTGGCGCAGGCAGGCCCGCAGGAAGGTGTCGTTTTGCAGCGGTGCGTTCATGCCCGGATTATGGGCGTGGCCACCGGCTGCCGGCATCGGCAAAGGCACCCCCCTCAGGTGCGGGGACGGCGGCTGCGGCCCAGGTTTTTTTGCCCAAACAGGCATTGCGCGGCCAACCAGGCGCTTGGATGATCCAGTGCCCATGCCGAGTGATCAGCACGCCAAAACGCGCAAGCCCACCTCAACTTCAGCCGATCCACCATGCCCCAATTGCCCACCACCAACGCATTGCACGCTGTGCACCGCTTGCGCCAGCACCGCCTGACCCCGCTGTTGCGGCGACGCCGGGCAGGCCTGTTGGCGCTGGGCCTGGCGCTGGCGGGCACCGCGCACGCCAACACCTATTACAGCAACATCCAGTTGCATGCCCTCGACGGCAGCATGGCACCTGGCGGCTACGCCGCATCGTTCCAACCCTTGGCGCGCAGCCTCGCCAAAGCCGGCGACACCGGCCTGGCCGGCAACACCGCCGTGGACTTGGGCGTGTTGAAGGCGTCTGCCGCAGTGCCCACCTGGATCGGCCTGCCAGAGGGCCCCTACACCTACTACCAGGCCACAGCCACCACCGGCTACATCGACACACTCCGCTTCGGCCAGGCCGGCGGCGGCATGATCGACGTGCAGTTCAGTTTCGCCTTCGACGGCCGGGTACAAGACCCGGCACCAGCCAATGCTGAACGGGCGTCCCTGAAGCTGGGCATGACCTTGTCCGGCGCCGCCGGCAGCATCAGCACCGCGCCCACACGCGACCTGTACTTCCGCGACGGCTTGCGCAACCCGCGATATGACAACTTCTTCCAGTTCGCCGCTTGCCGCACCGGCCTGCCCGAGTTCGGCCAGTCACCGCTGATCTGCGCGCAGAACCGGGAGTTCAGCTTTTCCAGCAGCGGCGACAAGGCGGGCACCGCCAGCTTCAGCTTCAGCGTGCAGAGTGGCACAGCCATCCGCGTTGCCACCGAGATGCTCGCCTTTGTCTACAGCGACCCCTACACCAGCAGCGCAGCGCAGTACGACTTTGCGCACACCGCCCTGCTCACCGCCATCAGCGTGCCCGCAGGCACCAGCATCGTGTCTGACCTGGCCGGCAACCTGCCCAGCAGCAACGGCGGTGTGAGCTATGCACCGGCCATTGCCGCCGCCGTGCCTGAGCCGCACAGCAGTGCGCTGCTGCTGGCGGGCCTGGGGCTGCTGGGCTGGGTGGCACGCCGGCGCGGTGTGCGGGTGGGTCACCAACGCTGAACAGCGCTGGCGCCGGGCATCGCCTGCCCGGCCAGCCAGGCGTCGACCACCGCGTCCGAGCCAGGTTGCTGCGCCGCCGCCCACAGCACATCGGGTGGCAGCACCCGCGTGCCCGGTGCGGCCTGGGTCAGCACCAAGGCCAGGCGCGCGGCCACACGGGCCACGGTGTCGGTGCGCACCGGCTGGTCGGCCTGCGGCACCATCCAGTGCAACTGCCCCAGCATCCAGCGCGCCAGCCGTTCCGGTGCCGTGCCCCGGGCATCGGCCGCCGACCCGGCCTGGGCCGCCCGCATGAACACCAGATGCGCAAAGCCCAGCGCCGCCACGGCGCCCTCGTCCAGCGACGCCAGGCCGGCCTTCAAAGCCTGCGGCAGCAAGCCGGGCGCATGCGGCACCACCACCACCAGGGCTGTGACACCCAAAGCACGCAGCCGGGCGGCCAGCGCCGGCAGCTGCGCGGGCTGCGGCTGCCCGAAGGCCGCCTCGCGGCCGTTGGCATGGCGTGCACGGTCGAACACCACCACGGCCGTGTCCGCCCGAAAGCCGGCCCAATCGGCATCGGCCAACGGCACCAGGCCGCGCAGCGCCACCTGCAGCGGCTGCACCGTCCACACCCCGACAGCGCGGAACCGATGCCCGGCCAGCAGGCGCTCGACCACACGCGACCCCAGTGCGCCGCCACCGCCCAGCACCAGCACCCGCTGCAGCGCCCCCACCGCCTGCGGCTTGGGCCTGGCAGCGGCGGCCAGGGCCTGCAGGGGTTCGGTCATGGCCCGATGCTAAGCTGACCTGCTTGAATCCTGGCCCGTGCCCCCATGTGCTGGCCACCCCTTGCCCCTCGGAGAACCCCCATGCTGCCCACCCTGCGCCGCGTCTTGCCTGCCCTGGGCCTGGCCCTCACGCTGTCACTGTCGCTGTCCTTGACCGGCTGCGGCTACAACGACTTCCAACGCCTCGATGAGCAGGTCAAGAGCGGCTGGGCCGAGGTGCTGAACCAGTACCAGCGCCGCAGTGACCTGATCCCCAACATCGTGGCCACGGTCAAGGGCGAAGCCAACTTCGAGCAGGAAACCTTGACCAAGGTGATCGAGGCGCGCGCCAGCGCCACCGGCATCCGCGCCACGCCTGAGCTGGTGAACGACCCGGCGGCCTTCCAGAAATTCCAGGAAGCACAAGGCCAGCTGACTGGCGCCCTGAGCCGGCTGATGGTGGTGGCCGAGCAATACCCCAACCTGAAGGCCAACCAGGCCTTCCAGGACCTGCGGGTGCAGCTGGAAGGCACCGAGAACCGCATCACCGTGGCGCGCAACCGCTACATCCAGCATGTGCAGGAATACAACGTGCTGGCGCGCAGCTTTCCGTCCAACCTGACGGCGATGGTGTTCAGCTACGGCATCAAGCCCGGCTTCACCGTGGCCAATGAGGCTGCGATCAGCGCCCCGCCGGCCGTCAGCTTCGACAAGCCAGCCAGCAAGTGAGCTGCGCATGCACGCCGCGCGCCTGCCCCAGCTGCTGCACCGTGCCACCCGTGCGCGGGCCTGGCTGCCAGCCCTGGCGCTAGCCTGGCTCGGCCTGCTGGCATGGCTGCTGGCAGCGCCGGCGGCGGCGCAGGATCTGCAGGCCATCCCCGCGCTGACGGCGCGGGTGATGGACCAGGCCGGTGTGCTGCAGCCTGCGCAGCGCGCCGCACTCGAAGCCAAACTGGAGGCCTTCGAGGCCCAGGCCGGCCCGCAGATCGTGGTGCTGACGGTGGCCAGCACCGGCATCGAAGACATCGCCGACTATGCCCAGCGTGCCGGCGATGCCTGGAAGATCGGCCGCAAGGACGTGGGCGACGGCGTGCTGGTGGTGGTGGCGCGGGACGACCGCAAGCTGCGCATCCAGGTGGCCAAGGCGCTGGAAGGGGCTGTGCCCGACTTGGCGGCACGCCAGATCATCAGCAACCACATCAGCCCGGCCTTCAAGCGCGGTGACTATGCCGCCGGGCTGGACGCCGGCGCCGATGCACTGATCGCCCGCATCCAGGGCGAGAACCTGCCGCCACCGGCGGCGCCCGGTGGCCAGGCGCAGCGCGGCCTGGGCAGCAGCGGCCTGGGGCTGGAGGAACTGGCCATGTTCTTCTTCGTCGGCGTGCCGGTGCTGGGCGGGGTGCTGACCAGCGTGCTGGGCCGCAAGCTGGGCTCGGCGGCCACCGCCGGCGGTGCGGGTGCCCTGGCCTGGTGGCTGAGCGCCAGCCTGCTGATCGCCGGCGCGGCCGGCGTGGTGGCGCTGGTGTTGGTGGGCGTGATGGGCGTGGGCGCCCTGCGCGGCGGGCGTGGCGGCCGCGGCGGGCCGCCCATCATCTGGGGCGGTGGCGGTGGCGGGGGTCGTGGCGGATTCGGCGGCGGCGGTGGCGGCTTCGGATCGGGCGGTGGTGGCAACTTTGGCGGCGGCGGCGCGTCGGGGAACTGGTGATGCGCACACTCTGGCAACGTCTGGCCCGCATCCTGCGGCACCGCTGGTGGGATGAGCGCGACGCCGCGCGCGCCCTGCCCGAGGCGGCGCTGCAGCGCATCGAGGCGCTGGTGGCGGCCAGCGAAACCGGCCACAGCGGCGAGATCCGGGTGGTGGTCGAAGCCGGCCTGCCGCTGTCCTACCTGTGGCAGGATCTGTCGGCACGCGACCGCGCCATCGGCCTGTTCGGCAAGCTGGGCGTGTGGGACACCGAGGCCAACAACGGCGTGCTGGTCTACCTGCTGCTGGCCGAGCACGCGATCGAGATCGTCGCCGACCGAGGGCTGAACCGGCATGTGGATCCAGCCCACTGGCAGGCCTTGATTGCGCCCATGCGCAGCGCCTTCCAGCAGGGTCGCTTCGAAGCGGGTCTGGCCGATGCGGTGGCGGCCATCGATGCCCAACTGCGCAGCCACCATCCGCTGGATGCGACGCAGACCAACCCGAACGAGTTGCCGAACCGGCCCTTGATGCGCTGAGCGCGTCTGCGCCTGGGACACCCGCACCAGCACCAGCAGCGCCCGCCAGCGCCAGCGCTGCGGCCTGAGCCT
>CAWJOQ010000014.1:0-274163 GCA_963844485.1 uncultured beta proteobacterium | reverse complement strand
AACCGTCCACTGCTTGAACTTGCCCTCCACCGGCACGCCCATCTGGCGGCTGACAAAGCTGATGTCGCTTTGCGCTGGCACCACTTGCTGGGCATGCGCTGGCAGGGCCCACAGGGTGGTGGCCAGGGCGGCTGCCATGGCGGTGGTCTTGGATGTCATGTGAAGTGGGCGGTTGGGAAAGCGTGGGATTCAGCGGCGGGCCGGGCGCATGCGGTCCAGCAGCCTGTCGCGGTCGATCAGCTGGTGTTTCAGTGCGCCAGCGATGTGCAGCAGCACCAGGCCGGCCATCAGCAGCGCCGTCCGTTCATGCCAGGGTTTGATGGCCTCGGCCAGCGCCTTGTCCACCGGCACAAAGTCGGGCAGCGGCAGCACACCGAACCACACCACCGGAAAGCCCGCTGCCGAGCTGTAGGCCCAGCCGAGCAGCGGCACGGTGAAAAACAGCGCGTACAGCAGCCAGTGGGTGGCATGGGCGGCCGTGGCCTGCCAGCGCGGCATGGCCGGCTGCGCCGGCGGCCGGTGGCCGATGCGCCAGGCCAGCCGCAGGAACGACAGCAGCAGGATGCTGATGCCGGCCCACTTGTGCCAGCTGTAGTACTGCAGCCGGGCGGGCGAAAACGGCAGGTCGGCCATGTACAGGCCCAGGCTGAAATTGGCCGCCAGCAGCAGCGCCAACAGCCAGTGCAAACCCATGGCCGGGGCGGTGTAGCGCGCCACTGGCCGCTGGGCAGGGGTGGTGCGGATGGTGGGGGTGTGCTGGGCCGGCATGCGCTGCAGTGTGCTGGCCCGCGTGTCCTGCAGGGTTCAGTGGCTTTGATCCGGCGTTTCAGTCGAACTGAATGGCTGCGGCCCATGGGTGGCAGCAGCGCCATGCAGGTCCAGCCGTGCCGGGCCCAGCCACAAATGCGCCGACCGGGCCGCCAGCACCGCGGCATCCGCGGTTGGCAGCAGACGGTGGCGCAGGGCGAAGTCCAGCGTCACCAGGCTGGCGTCCACCGTCATGGCGCCGGCGGCGGCACAGGCCAGGGCATCGGCCACCGGCATCAGCGTGATGCTGTGCACCTCGCCGTCCTGGTTCTGCGGCACCAGGCCCGGCGGCAATGCCAGGTCGTAGGCACTGACCTCTTCCAGCTGAAAGCCTTCGGGCACGTCGCGCGCCACCCGCAGGCGCCGGCCCGGCTGCAGGCCGGCCATCTGCGCCGGGCGCAGGCCGGCCTCTTCCCAGCCTTCGCGTTGCACGCAGGCGGCCGGGGTCTGGCCCAGCGGCACGCCGCCGCCCACCAGGTTGTCCAGCAGGCCGGGGTCGGTGGGTTTGTCGAAAGCGCGTCGGGCGATCCACAGGTGGCTGGGCCGGCCATCGGCGCCAGCCAGGTAGCCGTTGCAATGCGCGCCAAAGGTGGTGCAGCCCCAGAAGCGGGCGGCGGCGCGTTCACAGGTGGCCAGCAGCGCGCCGTCATCCAGCGCATGCATGCCGTAGGTCTCGTCGCGCCAGGCGGTGATCAGGCCTTCGGCGCGCAGGCGGTGGTGCAGTTCGGCCAAAAACTGCACCCGCTCGGCCGCCGGGCAAAACAGCGTGACGCTTGCGGCGTCGACCGCCAGCGCCGGCCGCCAGCGCGCCAGTGCCGGCAGATGGGCGCGCGCCACCGACCCCACAGGACGCGCCTGGCCGCCTGCCGCAATGGCGAACGGCACCCGCGCCGCAGCATCGGCCTGCCGCGCGGCGTTGATCGCTGGCCAGCTGCTGCCCGCCATCAGGCCCAGGCCTGCTGCAGCAGCGCCTCCAGTTGCGCCGCATCGCTGATCTTGCGCGGGTTGGTGTGCACCCAGGGGTTGGCCATGCCCTTGCTGGCGATGACAGCCAGGCGCTCATGGGCGATGCCCAGCTGTGACAGGCGCGTGGGCAAGCCCAGATGCGGCGATCAGTGCTTCCACCTGGTCGGCAGCAGGGCGGCTGGCGTCGCCCAGTGCGGCGGCGATCTCGGCCATCTGCGGCGCACACACGGCGGCGTTGTAGCGCATCACCGTGGGCAGCAGCACGCAGCTGGTGATGCCGTGCGGCACGCCGGCATCAGCGCCCAGCGCATGGCCCAGGCCGTGGCTGGCGCCATAGTCGGTGCGGCGGATGCTGGTGGCGGCCAGCCAGGCGCCCAGCTGGCCGTCCAGCCGTGCGGCCAGGTCGCCCGGGTCGCTGGCATAGCGCTTGAGCGAGCGCCCCAGCAGCGCCAGCGCCCGCACGCTGGTGGCGTCGATCAGCGGCTGGGCGTTGATGCTGCACAGCGCTTCCACCGCATGGTCGACCGCCCGCACGCCGGTGGACAGCCACAGCCGCGTCGGGCGTGTGCACGGTGATGCGCGGGTCCAGGATGACGGCGGCCGCGCCGATGAAGGCGCCGGTGTAGCCCTGCTTGGTGCCGAAGCGGGTGTCGGTGCAGCCGCCCAGGTCGCTGAACTCGGCGCCCGACAGCGTGGTGGGCACGGCAATCTGCCGGCAGGGCGGTGTGCGCGGCTGCGGCGTGATGCGGCTGCCATCGGGCGCCACACGCATGTGCCAGTCGTCGAGCTGCTCGATGCTGTCCAGGTCTTCGGCCAGCGCCACCAGCGCCACCTTCACCGTGTCGATCACCGTGCCGCCGCCGATGCTGACGATCAGGTCCGCCTGCGCGGCGCGCACCGCTTGCGCCACGGCGATGACCGATTCCCGCGGCGTGTGTTCCACGCAGTCGTCGAACAGCCCCACCACCTGCGGCTGGATGCGGGACAGCGCCGCCGTCACCGCGTCGGTCTTGCGGTGCAGCGATTTGCTGGTGACCACGAAGATGCGCTGTGCACCGCGCTGGCTGGCTTCGGTCTGCAAGGCCTCGGCGGCCGGTGTGCCGAAGTGCACACGGTCGAGTTCCAGGTAATTGAAAACGCCGGTCTGGAGCGGGGATGTCATGCGTGGCTGGCCCGGGTGGCTGTGATCCAGCCATTGGCGCACACACCACCAGCCCGCCGCAACGGGGTTGCTGCGGAGCCGCGTGGGTTATGGGCCCGGCGGCGCGGGCTGCTGTCAGTCTTCGGCGGCTAATGTCTTGGCGGCTTAATCCTTGGCAGCTTCGCCAGGCCGGCCGCCCAAGCCCTGGCGCACCTCGTCGATCACGTCCATCAGGCCGTCGACCAGGCGGGACTGCTGCTTGAACCGGTAGTCCAGCACCGCCGCGCCCTCGCCCACCCACTGCTCCATCCGGGAGGCCAGGGTGTCGTGCGGCAACTTCAGGAATGCCTCGGTCTCGCTGCCGTCGCGCTGCAGCACCGCGCCAGCACGCTTGGCGATGTGCAGCATGGTGGTGTTTTCGCTCAGCGCGTGGATGAACATCGTGTCCAGCCCGCGGTTGCGTGTGTGCAGCATGGCGTGCTCAAAAAGCCTGGCGCCGTAGCCGCGCCCGCGCGCCGACGGCAACACCGACCCGCCAAATTCAGCAGCTTGCAGGCCGTGTGGCGGGCCAGGCCGTGGATAGGCCAGGTGGGCCAGCGCGATCAGTTCCAGGCGGCGGTTGAAGACGCCGAAAACCTCGTCCAGGTCAAAATCGAGGCCATCGACATAGCGCTGGACCTGGGCATCACCGGCGGCATAGCCAAAGCGCAGGTAGCGGTCGGACTCGGGCAGGGCCAGCAAATGGGCGGCGATGCGTTCACGGTGGCGCGGCGCCAGTGAGCGGATCGGAATCCACGGCGCGTAGCGCGCTGTGTTGCTTGGCGGCGGGGTGGCTTTGCCACCGGCGGGCGCTGGGCCTGCTGCCGGCGGTGTGACAGCGCTGGCCGCAGGGCGGTCAGCGTCGATCGACACGGGTGCTGTGGGCATGGTCAGGTCCTGAATTGGTGTAAACCCTGATGCTACGGCATGTGCTGTCAGCGCGTCCGGCGGAGGTGGCTGGGCGAATTGCCGCTGTTTTGCGGCCAACATCAACCCATCTTGCTGATGTCTGGCTATACTCTGCGGTTGCCCCAAAGGATGGCGGGGTGGTGACCGTTGTTGACGTGGGTGCTGCCAATCCAGCTGCCCTGCACACATGGATGCAAGTCCGGGGTGTGTCGGGCCTGTGTTGGCAACTGCCTGAAAAGTGCCGAGAGGCCGCCCTGATAAGCGGTTCCGAGGCCAGGCTGACGATCACCGAAGAGCCAGCTCTGGTGCGGTGCCCGCGGTGGGTGCCGGCCGAACCCGAAAGACCCTCATGAAGACCTTCAGCGCCAAGCCGGCCGAGGTGACGCACGAGTGGTTTGTGCTTGATGCCACCGACAAGGTGCTCGGACGTGTTGCCAGCGAAGTGGCACTCCGTTTGCGCGGCAAGCACAAAGCCATTTACACGCCTCACGTCGATACCGGTGATTTCATCATCGTCGTCAATGCCGACAAGATCCGTGTCACCGGCGCCAAAGCCGAAGACAAGATGTACTACCGGCATTCTGGCCACCCGGGCGGCATCCATGCCACCAGCTTCAAAGAAATGCAGGCCAAGCACCCCGGCCGCGCCATCGAGAAGGCTGTGAAGGGCATGTTGCCCAAGGGCCCGCTGGGCTACGCGATGATCAAGAAGCTGAAGGTGTACGCCGGTGGTTCACACCCGCACGCCGCCCAGCAGCCAAAAGTGCTGGAAATCCCAGCGCTGGAATCGTAAGGAGCGGTGATGATCGGCAATTGGAACTATGGCACCGGCCGCCGCAAGTCTTCGGTGGCACGTGTGTTCATCAAGCGTGGCGAAGGCCAGATCGTCGTCAACGGCAAGCCCGTGACCGACTATTTCGGCCGCCAGACCTCGATCATGATCGTCAAGCAGCCCCTGCTGCTGACGAACAACGAGACGGCATTCGACATCAAGGTCAACGTGCGTGGTGGTGGTGAATCTGGCCAGGCTGGTGCCGTGCGCCACGGCATCACCCGCGCCCTGATCGACTACGACGCCACGCTGAAGCCCGAACTCAGCCACGCCGGCTTTGTCACGCGCGATGCACGTGAAGTCGAGCGCAAGAAGGTCGGCCTGCACGGCGCCCGCCGCCGCAAGCAGTTCAGCAAGCGCTGACCTGGCTTGTTTGGCACATCGGCCGCCTGCGGGCGGCCTTTTTCATGGCGGGTCTGCACGGGCAGGCCAGGCCCCAAGGCCCGACACCGTGCACTGGCTTTGCCGCCAGTGCGTCGGATTCCCGATGGCCGTAGTAGGATTTAGGCCTTTCCAGACCTGCCAGTGGTGGGCGCTGACCTTCAAGCAGGAGTGACCATGAACGCCGTTGTTGAAAACCTCGCCCCCGAAACCAGTGACATGCCGCCCGCCCCGCTGATCTTCACAGACAGCGCAGCGTCCAAGGTGGCCGATCTGGTGGCCGAAGAGGGCAACCCTGAACTCAAGCTGCGCGTGTTTGTGCAGGGCGGTGGCTGCTCGGGCTTCCAGTACGGCTTCACCTTCGACGAGGTGGTGAACGACGACGACACCGAGATGCACAAGAACGGCGTCACCCTGTTGATCGATGCGATGAGCCTGCAGTACCTGGTCGGCGCCGAGATCGACTACAAGGAAGACCTGCAGGGCGCGCAATTCGTGATCAAGAACCCGAATGCCACCACCACCTGCGGTTGCGGCTCCAGCTTCTCTGCCTGAGGTCTACGCTGCAAGCTGAAAAAGGCACCTGCGGGTGCCTTTTTTGTTGGCAGCTTGGTTTCGGCGCCGGTTTGGGCACCGGCAGCTTGCCCAGCTTCTTGCCGCTGCTTCGGCTTGAGCTGTGCTGCGGCGGGCCCGCCCGCTGGCCGCTGGTTGACCTGCTGGCTACAGCAAGCCCGGCATGCTCGGGTTGCTGGGGTCGTACAGGCTCTGGACCAGCGGCGCGTCCAGGCCTGCGGGCTGCGACACCTCGTCGTCCGACAGTTCTGTCAGCAACGCGGCCGCACTGTTGACCAAGGGCCAGGACAGGCAGGCGCCGGTGCCGTCGGTGGCGTCCAGGCCCAGTTCCAGCAAGGCGCTGGCCTGGAACAGCCCCAGCGCCTGGTCCAAGCCCTGGTGCAGCTGGCTGCGGCAGAAAACGCAATAGTCGGTCACCGATTCAGCGATGCGCGATGCCACCAGCAGCGCCGCGCAGGCCGCCATGCCGTCCACCATGATCAGGTGGCGCTTGCTGGCAGCCACCAGCATGGCGCCCACCATCACCGCCGTCTCGAAGCCGCCGAACGCTGCCAGAACTTCGACCGCGTCTTGCACGTCGCGGTGGCGGCCCTGGGCGCCTTGCACCACGATCATCAGGTGGGCCAGCAGGTCGGGGCTCATCTGTGGGCCGCTGACCATCAGGTCGCGCACCGGCGTGTCCGTCAGCCGCGCCAGCACCAGGGCAGCGCTCTCGTGGCTGCCGACGCCCAGGCCGGCGCAGGCGATCAGATTGCCGCGCAGGCTGTCGGCGATCTCCATGCCGGCGCGGATGGCGGCGTGGGCCTGCTCCAGGCTCATGGCGTTGCCGACGCGGGCATTGCGGGTGCCGTGGGCGATCTTGCGCGGCAGCAGCCGCTCATGCGGTGGCAGCTGGGTGGCCACACCGCAATCGACCACCGACAGCTGCAGGCCTTGCTGGCGTGCAAACACCGCGATCGGCTGGCCGCCGGCCAGGATCTGCTGCACCATCTCGTCGGTCTGCCGGCCGGGTGCGGCGTGGATGCCATCGACCGCCAGGCCGTGGTCGGCCGCAAACACCACCAGCTGCGGGTCGCGAAAGCGCGGCCGCAGTGAATGTTGCAACAGCCCCAGGCGCACGGCCACCGGCTCCAGTTCGCCCAGCCCGCCTTGCGCCAGCGCACGCCGCTGCAGCTTGGCCAGCAGGGTTTGTTCCAGCAGCGGGTTGGCGGTGGGGGCGATCAGCGACATGCCAGCCAGTGTATGCAGCGCGCGTCAGCGCAGGAACAAGCGATACACAGGGTTGCTCGATTCCTCCACGCAGGGGTAGGCCAGCGTGTCGAGAAAGGCCTGGAAGGCCTGGTGGTCTGCCGCTGTCTTGCTGGGCACTTGCATGCCCACCAGGATGCGGCCGTAGTCGGCGCCCTGGTTGCGGTAGTGGAACAAGCTGATGTTCCAGTCGGGGTGCAGGCTGGAGAGAAAACGCATCAGCGCGCCCGGCCGCTCAGGGAAGACGAAGCGGAACAGCCGCTCGTCGGCCGCCAGCGCCGAGCGCCCGCCCACCATGTGGCGCACATGCTCCTTGGCCAGTTCGTCGTCGGTGAGGTCGACCGTGTCAAAGCCATGCTTGACGAAGCTGCGGGCGATCTTGTCGGCCTCCTCGCGCTTCTGGATCGCCAGGCCGACGAACACATGGGCCACGCTGGCGTCGGAGATGCGGTAGTTGAACTCGGTGACGGCGCGCGGCCCGATCAGCGCGCAAAAGCGCTTGAACGAGCCGCGTGCCTCGGGGATGGTGACTGCAAACAGCGCCTCGCGCTGCTCGCCGAAATCAGCCCGCTCGGCCACAAAGCGCAGCCGGTCGAAGTTCATGTTGGCGCCGCAGGTGATGGCCACCATGGTCTTGCCCTTGAGCTTGTGCTGCGCCACGTATTGCTTGATGGCGGCCACGCCCAGGGCGCCGGCCGGCTCCAGGATGCTGCGGGTGTCCTGGAACACGTCCTTGATGGCGGCGCAGACCTCGTCGGTGTCGACCACCACATAGTCGTCCACCAGGGCGCGGGTGATGCGGAAGGTTTCTTCGCCCACCAGCTTCACCGCCGTGCCGTCGGAAAACAGGCCCACGTCGGCCAGCGTCACCCGCTTGCCGGCGCGCACCGAGCGCAGCATGGCGTCGGAATCGCGCATCTGCACGCCGATGACCTGGATCTCGGGGCGCACCGCCTTGATGTAGCTGGCCACGCCCGAGATCAGCCGCCGCCGCCGATGGCCACGAAGATCGCGTCGATCGGGCCTTCATGCTGGCGCAGGATCTCCATCGCGATGGTGCCCTGGCCGGCGATCACATCCGGGTCGTCGAAGGGGTGCACAAAGGTCAGGCCCTGGGCCTGCTGCACCGCCAGCGCATGGGCGTGGGCGTCGGAATAGCTGTCGCCGTGCAGCAGCACCTCGCCGCCGAGCGCGGCCACGGCGTCGATCTTCAGCTTGGGCGTGGTGACCGGCATCACGATGACGGCACGGCAGCCCAGCTTCTTGGCCGACAGTGCCACCCCCTGGGCATGGTTGCCGGCGGACGCGCAGATCACGCCTTGGGCCAGCGCATCGGCCGACAGGTGGGCCATCTTGTTGTACGCGCCGCGCAGCTTGAAGCTGAACACCGGCTGCTGGTCTTCGCGCTTGAGCCACACCGTGTTGCCGATGCGCCGCGTCAGGTTGCGTGCAGCGTCCAGCGGTGACTCGACCGCGACGTCATAGACCCGCGCAGTGAGGATCTTCTTCAGGTAGTCCGGCGCCGCCTTGCGCACCGCTCTGGTCACCACTTTGGTCACCGCCTTTGCAGCGTTCTTGCGCACTGCCTTGGCGACCAGACTGGCACGCGCCGGGGTTGGCGCGGCAGTGGCTGCTGGCTGGGTCGCTGGTTTGGTCGCTGGCTTGGGCGCTGGCTTGGGCGCTTTGGCGCGGGTGGCTGGTGTCTTGGCGCTGGCCATGCGGGCTGCCTTCGGAACGGGGTGGAGTCAATCTTGTGCAGCGCGGCATGATAGCCGCCACCCCTGGGGCATTGCCCCAGTAAAAAAGCCCGGGGTTTGCACCCCGGGCTGAATCCACCAAGACAGGAGGTGGAGGAGACAACTGCCGGCGGGGCAGCCGGCAAACCCACCGCCAACCCCGCCATGGCAGCAGTCTAGCGGCGCGATTGCTGCGCCGCAATATCATTGCCAGCGCCGGGTTAGAGGCAGGCCTCCAGAGCCCGGTGCAAGCATGCACGGCTTCGGTGCGGCGCGTGGTGCGCCGCAGCGACGCAGCCCGCAACAACGGCGGCGACGCCAGGAGAATCACCCGATGGAATGCACGATCCAGTGGCTGCCCGCCAGCGGCATGGCCTTTGTGGCGGAGACCGGCAGCGGCCACCTGCTGACGATGGACGGCGCGGCCGACGGCGGTGGCCGCAACCTGGCGCCGCGGCCGATGGAAACCCTGCTGGCCGGCGCCGGCGGCTGCACCGCCTACGACGTGGTGCTGATCCTGAAGCGGGGGCGCCAGGATGTCACCGGCTGCGAGGTCAAGATGCAGGCCGAGCGCGCCGAGACCGACCCCAAGGTGTTCACCAAGATCCACCTGCACTTCACCGTGCGTGGCCGCAACCTGGCGGACGCGACGGTGGCGCGCGCCATCGCGCTGTCGCACGAAAAATACTGCTCGGCCACCATCATGCTGGCCAAGACGGCCGAGATCACCACCAGCCATGAAATCGTCGCGGTCTGATACTGCTGCGCCGCTGCCCTGCAGGCAAGGGGGCTTGGCCGCCTGACATGGCTGCCGGTCTCCGCAGCCGTGCGCGCCTAGATCACATGCGCCGTGCGGGTCATCACCCGCGCTGACGAGCGCATCAGCCAGCGCACCGGTGCCGGCATGGCGCGCACCGCCGGCGGCCAAGGCTTCGTCGGCATGGCGGGCTTCATCGTCCTGCATCTGCGCCACCACCGCGCGTGAATCGGCATCGGCCGCCGGCAGGCGCTGCAAGTGGCTGGCCAGATGCGCCTCCACCTGGCGCTCGGTCTCGACCACAAAGCCCAGGCTGACGCGGTCGCCGGCCCGCCCTGCCGCCAGGCCGACCGCAAAGGCGCCGGCGTACCACAGCGGGTTGAGCAGGCTGGGGCGGTCGCCCAGTTCGTCCAGGCGGCGCTCGGTCCAGGCCAGGTGGTCGGTCTCCTCGCGGCCGGCTGCCACCATCTGCGCCCGCAAGTCCGGCGTTCTGGCCGACAGTGCCTGGGCGGCGTACAGCGCCTGGGCGCACACCTCGCCCACATGGTTGACCCGCATCAGCGCGCCCGACAGGCGGCGCTCGTCCGGGCTGAGTGTGGCGCCATCGGGCAGGCCCGCCGCACGGGGCATGGGCCGACCCGCGCGGGCGCCCCGGTGCAGGGTGCGCAGGGCCAGGTCGGCGCTGCCGATCAATTCGTCACTTGAAATCATGCAAACAGAATAGCGCAGCGGGCCGGGGCCGGCGGCGTTGTTGGCAGACAACAGCCCTGGGCCTATTTGGGCCCGAATCTTTGCGCTGGGGCCGGGGCTCTGGTGCAATAGCGTCAGCTTCCGACGAGGAGGTTGGCCTGACCGGCCCCCACCGCACCTGGTGAGAGGGATCTCTTCGGGGTCGGGACCTCTTGTTCAACCTAGGAGATAGTTGCAATGAAAAAGTCACTGATTGTTTTGGCCGCCTTGGGCGCCTTCACCACCGTCGCTTCGGCCCAGTCCAGCGTCACCCTGTACGGTCGTGTTGACCTGTCGGCCGGCAAGTACGCTGGCACCAAGAACAAGACCATGACCAATGGCTCGGGCAGCCGTTTCGGCGTGCGCGGCGTGGAAGATCTGGGCGGCGGTCTGTCGGCCTTCTTCAACCTCGAGCACCGCTACGACGCTGACACCGGCGCGCAATCTGCAGGCGCAGTTGCTGCTGGCAACACCTCCAACGCCGCTCCCCTGGGCCGTTTCTGGACTGGCCGTTCGATCGTTGGTCTGCAAGGTGGTTTCGGCAAGGTCACGCTGGGCCGTGAATACACCACGTCGTTCCTGATGTCGCAGCTGATCGCTGACCCGTGGGGCTGGGACACCGTGGTGTCGCAAGGCGGTACGGCGCTGAACAATCTGATCACCGGTGGTGCCATTGCCCGCGTGCGCAATGACAGCTCGTTCACCTACAACTTCTCGGCTGCCGGCTTCTCGGTGGGCGCGCAGGTTGCCGAGTCGACCGACACCATCAACAAGTTCCAGAAGCGTCCGTTCAACTTTGCCGTCGGTTACGCTGCTGGCCCGGTGATGGTGGCGCTTGGCTACGAAAAGACTGGCGAAGTTGCGCAAGACTCCGCCAAGTGGCTGACGGTGAATGGCTCCTACAACCTGGGCGTCGTCAAGCTCGGCGCGCTGTACGGCAAGGGCAACACCGCCGCTGGTGCTGACCACAAGTCGTACCTGCTGACCGCGACCGCTCCGATGGGCCAGGGCGAATTCCGCGCCAGCTACGGCCGCCTGAAGAACGAGACCGCCAATGTCGACGCCGCCAAGGGCTTCGCACTCGGTTACCACTACGCGCTGAGCAAGCGCACCACGCTGTACACGGACCTGATCCGCAACACCGCGCTGGCCACCGAGAAGACCGGCTACGACTTCGGCATCAAGCACAACTTCTGATCGTCAGAAGCACGCTGGCAGGGCCCTCGGGCCGGGTCAGCGTGATGCCAAGCCGCCTCCGGGCGGCTTTTTTTCGTCGGCAGCCTGCCAGAACCTCCGCCTCAAGACGCCATGCTCGCCTTCGTGATCCGCCGCCTGTTCCAGGCCTTGATCGTGATGCTCACGGTCGCCTTCATCGCCTTCATGCTGTTTCAGTTTGTCGGCGACCCGGTCACCAACCTGATGGGGCAGGACGCCACGGCCGAGCAGCGCGCCCAGCTGCGTGCCGAGCTCGGCCTGGACCAGCCCTTCATCCTGCAGTTCGCGCACTTCATCGGCAATGCGGTGCAAGGTGAGTTCGGTATCAGCCTGCGCCAGGGCCGCAAGGTGTCGGCACTGATCGCCGAGCGCTTTCCGGCCACGCTGGAACTGGCGGCGGTGGCCGCCGTCATCGGCCTGGCGCTGGGTGTGCCCCTGGGTGTGTATGCGGCGCTGCGGCGCGGCAAGTTCATGTCGCAGCTGGTGATGACGGTGTCGCTGCTGGGCGTGTCCCTGCCCAATTTCCTGATCGGCATCTTGCTGATCCTGGTGTTTTCGGTGCTGCTGAACTGGTTGCCCAGCTTCGGCCGCGGTGATGTGGTGGCCATCGGCCCGCTGAGCTTCGGCCTGCTGACCTGGGACGGCTTGAAGCATCTGCTGCTGCCGGCCTTCACGCTGGCGCTGTTTCCGATGGCGCTGGTGCTGCGCCTGGTGCGCAGTGAAATGCTGGAAGTGCTGCGCACCGACTACATCAAGTTCGCCCGGGCGCGCGGCCTGCCGGACCGCAGCGTGTACTTCGGCCATGCGCTGAAAAACACCCTGGTGCCGGTGATCACCATCGCCGGCCTGCAACTGGGCGGCATCATCGCCTTTGCCATCATCACCGAGACGGTGTTCCAGTGGCCGGGCATGGGCCTGCTGTTCATCCAGGCGGTGCAGTTTGCCGACATCCCGGTGATGGCGGCCTACCTGTGCCTGATTGCGCTGATCTTCGTCGTCATCAACCTGGCGGTCGACCTGCTGTATTTCGCGGTGGACCCACGTTTGCGCATCGAGCGCGCAGGAGGCCACTGATGGCCGACCAACCCTTGGCAAAGAAGCTGACCACGCCGCTGGCGCCTGGCGCCAGCGCGCTGGCCCGCTTCTTCGACGGCGACGTGTGGCACAGCTTCAAGCAGTCGCCCACCGCCATGGTGGCGGCAGTCATCGCCCTGGTGTGCGTGGTCTGCGCCGTGTTTGCACCCTGGCTGGCGCCGCACAACCCGCAAGACCTGGCGTCGCTGCAGTTGATGGATGCCCGCCTGCCGCCAGCCTGGGTGGCCGACGGCCAGGCGCGCTTTCCGCTGGGCACCGACGACCAAGGCCGCGACATCCTGTCAGCGCTGATGTATGGCGCACGCATCTCGTTGCTGGTCGGGCTGGCCTCGGTGCTGCTGAGCGTGGTGCTGGGCGTCGGCCTGGGTCTGCTGGCCGGCTTTGTGGGTGGCCGCATCGACAGCTTCATCATGCGGGTGTGCGATGTGATGCTGTCGTTTCCCGCCATCCTGGTGGCGCTGCTGATCGACGGCGTGGGCCGGGCGATGTTCCCCAACGCGCACGAGACCCTGGCGTTCACCGTGCTGATCCTGGCGATCTCGCTGACCGGCTGGGTGCAGTACGCCCGCACCGTGCGCGGCAGCACCCTGGTCGAGCGGCAGAAGGAATATGTGCAGGCGGCGCGGGTGATCGGCGTGTCGCCGCTGCGCATCATGCGCCGCCATGTGCTGCCCAATGTGCTGGGGCCGGTGCTGGTGCTGGCCACCATCCAGATCGCCTCGGCCATCATCACCGAGGCGACCTTGTCGTTTCTGGGTGTGGGTGTGCCGCCCACGTCGCCGTCGCTGGGCACGCTGATCCGCGTCGGCCAGGACTTTTTGTTCTCGGGCGAATGGTGGATCACCATCTTCCCCGGCCTGGTGCTGGTGATGATCGCCTTGAGCGTGAACCTGCTCGGCGACTGGCTGCGCGACGCCCTCAACCCCCGATTGCGCTGAGCCATGACGCAGCCTTTGCTTGAAGTGCAACACCTGCGGGTGGAATTTCCGACCCGGCGCGGCACGCTGCTGGCGCTGGACGATGTGTCTTTCAGCATCGCCCCCGGCGAGATCCTGGGCGTGGTGGGTGAATCGGGCGCGGGCAAGAGCCTCACCGGTGCGGCCATCATCGGCCTGCTGGAGCCGCCCGGCCGGGTGGCGGGCGGGCAGATCCTGCTGGACGGCCAGCGCATCGACAACCTGCCGGCCGACGCCATGCGCAAGATCCGTGGCAAGCGCATCGGCGCCATCTTTCAAGACCCGCTGACCTCGCTGAACCCGCTCTACACCGTGGGCCGGCAGCTGATCGAAACCATCCAGGCGCACCTGGGATTGGACGCTGCAGCGGCGCGCCAGCGCGCCATCACGCTGTTGCAGAGCACCGGCATCCCGGCGGCCGAGCAGCGCATCGACCAGTACCCGCACCAGTTCAGCGGCGGCATGCGCCAGCGGGTGGTGATTGCGCTGGCGCTGGCGGCGCAGCCGGCGCTGATCGTCGCCGACGAGCCCACCACCGCGCTGGACGTGTCGATCCAGGCACAGATCATTGCGCTGCTGAAAGCGCTGACCAAGGAGCAGGGCGCGGCCGTGATGCTGGTGACCCACGACATGGGCGTGATCGCCGAGGCCTGCGACCGGGTGGCCGTGCTGTATGCCGGCCGGGTGGTGGAAATCGGCCCGGTGGCCGACGTGATCCACCGGCCGGCCCACCCTTACACCGTGGGGCTGATGGGGTCGATCCCGTCCATGGATGAAGAGCGCGAGCGGCTGATGCAGATCGATGGCGCCATGCCGCGGCTCAACGCCATTCCGGCCG
Organism: uncultured beta proteobacterium; assembly: GCA_963844485.1. Taxonomy (GTDB): domain Bacteria; phylum Pseudomonadota; class Gammaproteobacteria; order Burkholderiales; family Burkholderiaceae_C; genus Pseudaquabacterium. The sequence continues at coordinate 259,941 of CAWJOQ010000014.1, read as the reverse complement.
GCTGCGCCTTCAATCCGCGCTGCCCGCAGGTGATGGACCGCTGCCGCAGCGAGCGGCCCGATCTGCTGCCGGCTGGCGCCACGCGCGCGGCCTGCTGGCTGCAACCAATGCAGGTGGCCGCATGAGCGCGCTGGTTGAAGTCAACAACCTGGCCAAGACATTCGATGTCTCGGCGCCGTGGTTGAACCGGGTGCTGGAGCGCCAGCCCCGGCGCTTTGTGCATGCGGTCGATGGGGTCAGCTTCGCCATCCCGCGTGGCACCACGCTGGCCCTGGTGGGTGAATCAGGCTGCGGCAAGAGCACGGTGGCACGGCTGCTGGTTGGCCTGTACGGGCCCACCCGCGGCACGGTGGCGTTTGACGGCATCGACACCGCCGCGACGTTGGCGTCGCCCGCTGCACGCGGCCTGCGCAAGCGCATGCAGATGATCTTTCAAGATCCGTATGCCAGCCTGAACCCGCGCTGGACGGTGCGCGACATCGTCGGCGAGCCGCTGCGCGAGCATGGCCTGGCCATGACCGAGCCCGAACTGGAAGCCAAGGTGGCGGCGCTGCTGGCCCAGGTCGGCATGGCGGCGGCCGACATGGAGAAATTTGCGCACCAGTTCTCGGGTGGGCAGCGCCAGCGCATCAGCATTGCCCGGGCACTGGCCACCGAGCCCGAGTTCCTGATCTGCGACGAGCCCACGTCGGCGCTGGACGTGTCGGTGCAGGCCCAGGTGCTCAACATCATGAAGGACCTGCAGCGCCAGCGTGGGCTCACCTACCTGTTCATCTCGCACAACCTGGCGGTGGTGCGGCATGTGGCCGACAGCGTGGGCGTGATGTACCTGGGCCGCCTGGTGGAACTGGCGCCGCGGCGCAGCTTGTTCTCGGCGCCACGGCACCCCTACACCCGCATGCTGCTGGACGCGATCCCCGACATTGCGATGACCGGCCGCCAGCGCACCCCGGTGCAAGGCGAGGTGCCCAACCCCTTGAACCCGCCCACGGGTTGCGCCTTCCACCCGCGTTGCCCGCATGCCAATGCGCGCTGCAGCAGCGAGCGGCCCGAACTGGTCGAGCTGCAGGGCCTGCGCATCGCCTGCCATGCCGTGACCGAAGGGCGCCTCTGAGTTGGCGCTGCAGGCAGGCGCCTGCAGGCCCACGCGGCTAGGCGTCCGGCAGGATCTCGTCGCGGAACAGGTCGGCCACCGTCTCGCGGCGGCGGATCAGCATGGCCCGGCCTTGCTCGACCATCACCTCGGCCGCGCGCGGGCGGGTGTTGTAGTTGCTGGCCATGGACATGCCGTAAGCGCCGGCCGACAGCACCGCCAGCACGTCGCCGGGCTGCACCGCCAGCGCGCGGTCACGGCCCAGCCAGTCACCCGATTCACACACCGGCCCCACGACATCCCAGGTCGGTCGGCGGCGTCGGGGCGCAGCTGGCAGGGCACGATGCCCATCCAGGCCTGGTACATCGCCGGGCGGGCCAGGTCGTTCATCGCCGCGTCGACGATGCAGAAGTTCTTGCCGCCGTCATGCACGGCCCCGGGCTTGAGCACCAGCGCTTCGGTCAGCAGCACGCCGGCATTGCCCACCAGCGACCGGCCCGGCTCCATCAACACCATGCGGTGGCCATGGCCACGGGCGTCGATGCGCGCCAGCAGCTGGCCCACCAGCAGGTCGGCCGCCGGCGGCTGCTCGTCGGTGTAGGTGATGCCCAGGCCGCCGCCCATGTCGATGTGGGCGATGGGGATGCCGTCGCCTTCCACCTGTTCGACCAGGTCGAGCAGGCGGTCGAGTGCGTCCAGGTAAGGTGCGGTGGTGGTGATCTGTGACCCGATGTGGCAGTCGATGCCCACCACCTGGATGCCCGGCAGCGCAGCAGCGCGGCGGTAGACCGCGCGCGCGGCGTCGTGGGCCACGCCGAACTTGTTGTCCTTCAGCCCGGTGGAGATGTAGGGGTGGGTCTGGGCGTCGACATCGGGGTTGACGCGCAGGCTGATGGCAGCCGTCTTGCCCATCGCGGTGGCCACCGCCGACAGGGTTTCCAACTCGGCCGGGCTTTCCACATTGAAGCAAAACACACCGGCCTGCAGCGCCAGGCGCATCTCGTCGGGCCGCTTGCCGACGCCGGAAAACACCACCTTGGCCGGGTCGCCGCCGGCGGCCATGACCCGCGCCAGCTCACCGGCCGAGACGATGTCGAAGCCCAGGCCCAGGTCGGCAAAGGTCTTCAGCACCGCCAGGCTGCTGTTGGCCTTCATGGCATAGCACAGCAGGTGCGGTCGGCCAGCCAGCGCACGCTGGTAGGCGGCGGCGGCGTCACGCATCGCGCTGCGAGCGTAGACGTACAGCGGTGTGCCGAATTCAGCGGCCAGGTCGGCCAGGCGCACGCCGTCCAGGTACAAGTCGGCACCGTGGCGGGCCAGATGCGGCGCGCCGGGCAGGGGGTCAAGGCTCATGTTGTGGGCGCGGAGGCTGCACCAGCCGCAGGTTTGGGCTGTGGGGTCTGCAGCGTCAAGGGGCCCTTCTGGCCACAGGCCGACAAGGCCGCAGCGCCACAAAGCAGTGCCAGCAGCAGGGCGGCCCGGCTCGCTAAACTCGATCGCAATTCCATCACCGGATTCTATCGACCATGACATCGGCCCCCTCTGCTGCCCCCCCGGACGCCACACCTTTGACGGACAGCGCGTTTGACCAGCTGACTGATGCGGTGTTGTCTGCCATCGAGGCCACGGTCGACCGCTGGCTGGACACCGACGTGGTCGACATCGACGGCCAGCGCAATGGCGGCCTGCTGCAGCTGCGTCTGCCCAACGGCAGCCAGATCATCCTGAACACCCAGCCGCCCCTGCATGAGCTGTGGCTGGCAGCGCGTGCCGGCGGCCACCACTACCGTTATGTGGAGCGTGCAGGTGGCGCGGGTGCCGGCCAGTGGCTGGACACCCGCGATGGCACCGAGTTTTTTGCTGCGCTGTCGCAACATGCCAGCGCGCAGACCGGGCTGGCACTGTGCTTTGCGCCGCCAGCGGCCAGCGGCCCCGCCGCTACCTGAACAGGTCGAGGATGCTCTTGCGCTCGCCTTCGGTGGGCACCTCGGGCAACTTGTCTTCCAGGCCGACGCTGCTGATGCCGGCACCGGCGCTGAATTCATCAAATACCCAGTCGCTGCCTTGCTGCACCAGGCCTTCGGGCACTTCAGCCACCTGGGGCGGCAGGCTGCGCAGGGCATGGGTCATGTATTCGATCCACACCGGCAGGGCCAGGCCGCCGCCAGTTTCGCGGTCGCCCAGCTTGCGTGGCGTGTCGTAGCCGATCCACACCACGGCGGTCAGGTTGGGCTGGTAGCCGGCAAACCAGGCGTCCATCGAGTCATTGGTGGTGCCGGTCTTGCCGGCCAGGTCCATGCGCTTGAAGCTGCTGTAGACCTTGGCCGCCGTGCCCGAGCGCGCCACTTCCCCCAGCAACTGGTTCATCACGAAGGCATTGCGGGCGTCGATGGTGCGCATGGATTCGTCGACCACTGGCGGTGCGCTCTGTTGCAGCACGCGGCCCTTGTTGTCGGTGATGCGGGTGATCAGCTGCGGGTTGACGCGGTAGCCGCCATTGGCAAACACGCTGTAGGCGCTGGCCATCTGCAGCGGCGTGACCGAGCCCGCGCCCAGCGCCATGGTCAGGTAGGCCGGATGCTTGTCAGCCTCGAAGCCGAAGCGGGTGATCCAGTCTTGCGCAAACTGCAGGCCGGTGGTGCGCAGCACCCGGATCGACACCATGTTCTTCGACTTGGCCAGCGCTGTCTTCAGCGGCATCGGCCCGTCGAACTTGCCGTCGTAGTTCTTCGGTTCCCAGGGCTGGCTGCCGGTGGTGCCGGCGTCGAAGAACAGCGGCGCGTCGTTGACCAAGGTGCTGGGTGTGAAGCCGCGTTCCAGCGCGGCCGAATAGATGAACGGCTTGAAGCTCGACCCCGGCTGGCGCCAGGCCTGGGTGACATGGTTGAACTTGTTCTTGCCGAAGTCGAAGCCGCCCACCATGGCGCGGATGGCGCCGGTGCGGGGCTCCATCGCCACGAAGGCACCTTCCACCTCGGGCTGCTGGGTCAGCGTCCAGTCGCCCTTGGCGCCGCGCACGGCGCGCACCACCGCGCCACGGCGGATCTGCTTTTGCGGTTCGGCGTTGTCGGCCAGCCCGCTGGTCACCGGCTTCAGGCCTTCGCCGGTGATGGTGATGCTCTCGCCCGACTGCAGCACCGCCACCACCTTGCGCGGCGAAGCTTCCAGCACCACGGCGGCCTTCAGTTCGTCGTTGTCGGGGTGGTCGGCCAGCGCTTCGGCAATGCGGTTGTCCAGCGTGGTGGCATCGGTCGGGCTGGGCGGAGGCAGGTCGATGCGGTCCTCGGGGCCGCGGTAATGCTGGCGGCGCTCGTAGTCCAGCAGGCCACGGCGCAGCGCCCGGTAGGCCACGGCCTGGTCGGCGGCATTCACCGTCACCTGCACCTCCAGGCCGCGGGTGGTGGTTTCGGCGCCGTACTGGCTTTGCACCAGCAGGCGCACCGCCTCGGCCACGTATTCGGCATGCACCACGGCGTCGGTCGGGGTGCGCAGCTTCAGCACCTCGGCGCGGGCGGCAATGGCCTGCTCCTCGGTGATGAAGCCGTTGGTCTCCATGCGGTCGATGATGTACTGCTGGCGCCGCGCGGCACGCTTGGGGTTGCTCACCGGGTTGTAGGCGCTGGGCGCCTGCGGCAGGCCGGCCAGCATCGCGGCTTCAGCCACCGTCAGGTCGGCCAGGGGCTTGCCGAAGTAGATCTCGGCAGCGGCCGCAAAACCGTAGGCCCGCTGCCCCAGGAAGATCTGGTTCATGTAGACCTCCAGGATCTGCGGCTTGGTCAGCTGCCGCTCGATCTTCAGCGCCAGCAGGATCTCGTAGATCTTGCGGGTGAAGGTCTTCTCGGTGGACAGGTAGAAGTTGCGCGCCACCTGCATGGTGATGGTCGACGCGCCCTGGCTCTTGGCCCTGTTGAATTGCGCCAATGCAGCACGGGCCACGCCCAGGTAGTCGACACCACGGTGGCCGTAGAAGCGGGCGTCTTCGATGGCCAGCACCGCTTCCTGCATCACCTTGGGGATCTGCGCGATGGGTGTGAAGATGCGGCGCTCTTCGCCAAACTCGCCCAGCAGCACACCGTCTGCCGACAGCACCCGCAGCGGCAACTTGGGCCGGTAATCGGTCAGGCCGCTGATGTCGGGCAAATTGGGGTAGGCCACGGCCAGGGCCACGCCCACCAGCAGCAGGACGGACAGCACCGCCGCCAGTGCCAGCCCGACCATGCCCCCCAGGGCTTTGCCCGCCCAGCGCAGCGCACCGCCAGGCCGGGCCCGCCCTGTGGCGGTGTTGGTGGGCAAACGCGCCGCTGGGTCCGGGTCGGTCATGGGCAGGCAGTGTATAGAAAGGCCTGCCACCCGCCATGGCGCTGTCGGCAAGCGGCAGGCCACCTGGCCTGCCGCTGCAGCGGCCGGAAATGGCGTCAAATACGTCTGCAGTTCACAACGCCGCACACGGTCTGAAACGGTAAATTCCTTTGGGTTACAAAGGCTTTACTGCTAGCATTGAAGTAACTTATTAAGTTCGACCTGCTGAACTTCGCAGCACACCGCCCACCTACTTTGCCCGTTGGGAGATGCCATCCGTGAGCCTTTTGGACCTGCTGCTGGGCCGCAAGCATGTGCCGATGATCGGGCTGGACATCAGCTCGTCCAGTGCCAAGCTGGTGGAGCTGAGCATGTCGGCCAATGGCGAGTACGTGCTGGAGCGCCTTGCGTCCGAGCCGTTTGAAAAGGGCTGGATCACCGACGGCCAGATCGAGAAATTCGATGAGGTGGTGTCGGCTGTGCGCAAGCTCATCGACAAGAGCGGCACCCGCACCCGCCAGGTGGTGATGGCGATGCCGCAGTCGGCGGTGATCACCAAGCGCATCATGCTGCCGGCCGGCCTGCGCGATGAAGAGCTGGAGCTGCAGGTCGAGAGCGAAGCCAACCAGTACATCCCGTTCTCGCTGGACGAGGTGAGCCTGGATTTCTGCGTCATCGGCCCCAGCCCCACCTCGGGCGGTGACATCGAGGTGCTGATCGCCGCCTCGCGCAAAGAGCGGGTGCAAGACCGCCAGGGCCTGGCCGAGGCGGCCGGCCTGAAGCCGGTGGTGCTCGACATCGAAAGCCATGCCTCGCTGCTGGCCATGGGCCGCATCGTCGACACCCTGCCCAACGAGGGGCGCGACGCCCTGGTCGCCTTGTTCGAGATCGGCGCCGACACCACCAGCCTGAAGGTGCTGCGCGAGGGCGAGATGCTCTATGACCGTGACCAGGCCTTTGGCGGGTCGCAGCTGACCACCTTGATTTCGCGCCAGTACGGCTTGTCGTTCGAAGAAGCCGAGCAGAAGAAGCTCGCCGGCGACCAGCTGGAAGACTATGAGTCGCAGGTGCTCACGCCCTTTGTCGACAGCCTGTCGCAAGAGATCGGCCGCGCGCTGCAGTACTTCTTCACCAGCACGCCGCACCACAAGGTGCACTACGTGATGCTGGCCGGTGGCACCGCCGCACTGCCAGGCCTGAAAGACCGGGTGACCGAACTGACCGGCTTTGCGTCGATGGTGGTCAACCCCTTTGACGGCATGAAGATCGGCAGCCACGTCAAGGAGACCAAGGTGCGCAAGGAGTCGCCGTCCTACCTGACCGCCTGCGGCCTGGCGATGCGGAGGTTTCTGCAGTGATCCTGATCAACCTGCTGCCGCACCGCGAGGAGCGGCGCAAGCAGCGCAAGCGTGCGTTCTTCGTTGGCCTGGGTGTGGCCGCTGGCTGCGGCTTTTTGGTGGCCGGGCTGTGGTACGGCGCACTGCAGCAAATGACGCAGGCGCAGCAGGCGCGCAACAACTTCCTGCGCGACGAGATCACCAAGCTCGAAGAGCAGATCAAGGACATCGCCACCCTGCGGGCCGAGATCGATGGCCTGAAGGCCCGCCAGGGCGCGGTGGAAGACCTGCAGCTCAACCGCAACGTGCCGGTGCACCTGCTCGACGAACTGGTGCGCCTGACGCCCGAAGGCATCTACCTGGCCGGCATCAAGCAGACCGACAGCTCGGTGCTGGTCAATGGTGTGGCGCAGACCAACGAGCGGGTGTCAGAGTTCCTGCGCAATGCGCAGAGCAATTCGCCCTGGCTGGAACGCATGGAACTGCTGGAAATCAAGGCGGTGACACTGCCGCCGGTGGTCGGCTCGCGTGAGCAGCGCCGCCTGTTTGAATTTGCGCTGCGGGTGTCGCTGAAACAGCCCGGCGCACCGGCGTCGGCTCCGGCGGGGGGCGCAGCGGCACCCCGTCCGGCATGAGGACCGCGCCATGGTGACCACCGTCCGCCCCACCACCACGCTGGATGGCAACACGGCCCTGGAGCGGGCCCAGCGCCAGTTCACAGGACTCAACCCGCAAGAGCCCGGCCAGTGGCCGCTGCTGCCCAAGGTGCTGGCCTGGCTGGCTGCCGGCGCGCTGGCGCTGCTGCTGGGTTGGGTGCTGCTGGTGTCTGGTGCTGCCGATGAGCTGCAGGCTGCGCGCAATGTCGAGCCAGGCCTGAAAGACGACTTCCGCGCCAAGCTGGGCCAGGCCGTCAACCTGTCAGAGCTGCGCAAGCAGAAGCAGCAGGTGCAGGAATACGTCACCCAGCTGGAGCGCCAACTGCCCGGCAAGGCCGAAATGGACGCCTTGCTGTCCGACATCAACCAGGCCGGCATCGGCCGGGGCCTGCAGTTCGAGCTGTTCCGGCCGGGCCAGGTCGAGATCAAGGACTACTACGCCGTGCTGCCCATCACCTTGCGTGTGACCGGCCGCTTCCACGACATCGGCGCCTTCACCGCCGACGTGGCCAACCTGTCGCGCATCGTCACCCTGCACAACCTGGCCATCACGCCCACCAAGGACGCTGCCGGCACCTTGTCGATGGACGCCGTGGCACGCACCTACCGCTACCTGGATTCTGTGGAGTTGGCCGAAGTGCGCAAGGCCCGTGAGGCCGAAGCCAAGAACAAGGCACCGCGCAAATGAAACCCGCCCGCTCGCTGATGTGGCCCTTTGTGCGGCCCGCCCTGCGCACCACCAGACCCTGGGCCGCCGTCACCCTGCTGGGCGCGCTGGGCCTTGGCGCTTGCAGCGGTGAAACCCAGGAGTTGCAGGACTGGATGGACCAGCAGCGCCGTGAGGTGCGCCCCAGCGTGCAGCCACTGGCGTCGCCGAAGAAGTTCAACCCGGTGCCCTACGCCAACGCCCAGCAGGTTGACCCCTTCAGCACCCAGAAGCTGAGCGTGGCGCTGAAGCAAGAAGCCCGCCAGCCCAATTCCATGCTGGCCGCTGAAATGAACCGGCGCAAGGAGCCGCTGGAATCCTTCCCGCTGGATGCGATGAGCATGGTCGGCAGCGTGTCCAAGGTCAGGTGCGCCGCTGGCGCTGCTGCGCGTGGACAACCTGCTCTACCAGGTGAAGGCGGGTGATTACCTGGGCCAGAATTACGGCCGCATCCTTCGCATCACCGAGACCGAAGTGGCACTGCGCGAGATCGTGCAAGATGCCGCCGGCGAATGGATCGAGCGCACCGCCACGCTGCAGTTGCAAGAGCGCGGCCAGGAGGCGCCCAAATGACCACAACGCCGAACGATCCGCAGGAGAGAAACACCATGTCCCAGTGGCGACACCGGATTGCCGCCTTGCTTGCTGGCCTGCACTGCGCTGTCTCTGGCGCCCACCGTGGCCATGGCACAGGCCGCAGCGCCCAACACCATCCAGTCCATCACCAGCACCCAGCAGGCCGGTGCCGAGGTGGTGCGCATCGAGCTGTCGGCGCCGCTGGCCGCCGTGCCCACCGGCTTTGCGGTGCAGGCACCGCCTCGGGTGGCGCTCGACCTGCCCGCGGTGGGCAATGCGCTGGGCAAGTCGGTGGTCGACATCAACCAGGGCAACCTGCGCAGCGTGGCCATCGCCCAGGCCGGTGACCGCACCCGCCTGGTGCTGAACCTGCGCCAGTCCAGCAGCTACCGGGCCGAACTGCAGGGCAAGGTGCTGGTGGTGGTGCTGGAAAACAACGCCGCGCCAGGCTTGGCCGCCAGCACCGGCGAGGCGGCGCACTTTTCGACAGCCACAAAACCGCGACCAGTTGCCGCTGCGCGACATCGACTTCCGCCGTGGTGCGGACGGCGCCGGCCGCGTCATCGTGGCGCTGGCCAGCACCCAGGTGGGTGTCGACATCCGCCAGCAAGGCCAGAGCCTGGTGGTCGAGTTCCTGCGCAGCAGCCTGCCCGAGACCCTGCGCCGCCGGCTGGACGTGGCCGACTTCGGCACGCCGGTGCAGAGCATCGCCACCTTCCAGAGCGGTGAGCGGGTGCGCATGGTGGTCGAGCCACGGGGCAACTGGGAGCACAGCGCCTACCAGACCGACAACCAGTTTGTGCTGGAAGTGCGGCCGCTCAAGGTCGACCCGAACAAGCTGACCCAGGGCCCCGGCTTTGCCGGCGAAAAGCTGAGCCTGAACTTCCAGAACATCGAGGTGCGGGCCCTGCTGCAGGTGATTGCCGACTTCACCAACTTCAACGTGGTGACCAGCGACACCGTCACCGGCAACGTCACCCTGCGCCTGAAAGACGTGCCCTGGGACCAGGCCCTGGACATCATCATGCAGAGCAAGGGCCTGGGCGTGCGCAAGAACGGCAACGTGCTGTGGATCGCGCCCAAGGACGAGCTGGCCGCCAAGGAGCAGCTGGACCTGGAGTCGAAGAAGAAGATCGCCGACCTGGAGCCCACCCGCACCCAGTCCTTCCAGCTGAACTACACCAAGGCCGAGGTGGTGGCCCAGGGCCTCACCGGGCAGTCCAGCCGGCGGCGGCGGCAGCACGGCGTCTGGCGGCGGTGGTGGCGGCGCAGGTGCCGGCGGGTCCAGCCAGGCCACCCGCATCCTGTCGCCGCGTGGCAGCGTGATCTTCGAGACCCGCACCAACCAGCTGTTTGTCACCGACATCCCGTCCAAGCTGGAAGAGATCCAGGTGCTGATCGGCAAGATCGACATTCCGGTGCGGCAAGTGCTGATCGAGGCGCGCATCGTCGAGGCCGACGACCGCTTCGGCCGCACTCTGGGTATCAAGCTGGGCGCGTCTGACATCCGCGGCATCCAGGGCGGCATCCCGGGCTACAAGATCGGTGGCAGCAACTACGTCACCATCGGCGGCAACACCACGGCCGTGGGCACCCAGACCTTGCAGACCGGCCTGGCCGGATCTGCAGCACTGGCCCAGGCCTACAGCAACAGCAACTTCGTCAATCTGCCGGCCAACACCATCAATTCGGTGTTCTCTGGCGCCGAGGGCTTGCCCAGCTTCGCGCTGAGCCTGTTCAGCCCGGCGGCCAACCGCTTCCTGAACCTGGAGCTGTCGGCGCTGGAAGCCGATGGCAAGGGCAAGATCATCAGCAGCCCGCGGGTGATCACCGCCGACCAGAACAAGGCCATCATCGAGCAGGGCACCGAGCTGCCCTACCAGGTGGCCACCAGCAGCGGCGCCACGTCGATCCAGTTCCGCAAGGCCAACCTGAAGCTGGAAGTCAAGCCGCAGATCACGCCCGAGGGCAGCGTGATCATGACGCTGGACATCAACAAGGACAGCGTGGGCCAATCGACACCGCAAGGCTTTGCCATCGACACCAAGCATGTGCAGACCGAAGTGCTGGTGGAAAACGGCGGCACCGTGGTGATCGGCGGCATCTTCACCCAGAACGAAAGCACCGACGTCAACAAGGTGCCGCTGCTGGGCGACATCCCCTACGCCGGTGCGCTGTTTCGCAACACCACGCGTGTGGCCACCAAGACCGAGCTGCTGATCTTCATCACCCCGAAGATCGTGACCGAGCGCGCCACCGCCCGCTGATAGCTGCGGCGTCGGCTGTGTGCCGCGCCTGACAGGGAGTTTTTGACATGCGTATTTCGAGTATCAGGTCCTGGGTGGCTGGCCTTTGTGTGCTGGCCTTGGTGGGCTGTGGCGGTGGTGGTGGCGGTGGCGCGGTACTTGGGGACGGTGCCGGGACGCCGGTGTTCGGTGGCGGCGGGACTGCCGGTGGCACGACTGCGGAGTTCACGCTAGACGTTGGGCTGGTCGACTCCGACGGTGTAGCCACCACCAGTGTGGTGGCTGGGCAGCCGGTTCGCGCGCAAGCCGTGCTCAAGCGCAACGGCACGGCGGTCGCAGGCGAAATCGTGCAGTTCGCCATCAACCAGAGCGTGCCACTGGTCAAGCTGGACCCGGAATCCGGGTCGCAACTGACACTCGTCAGCGGTGTGGCCAGCGTGACGGTTTCGTCCCTCGGGGCGGGCACAGGGGCAGGCCGTGTGCTTGCATCGGCGACCATCGGCACGCAGATCGTGACCGGGTCGGCCAATTTTTTTGCGTCTGGTTCGGTGGGTGCACAGCCAGCCACCCTGACATTGGACGCGCCTGTCATCCTGTCGCCCACCGTGTCAGCCTATGGCTCAACAGGCATCACTGTGCAGGTGCGTCAGAACGGACAGCCCTATACCCAGCCGGTGACTGTGAACTTCACCAATTCCTGCGCTGCAGGCAAGGCGACCTTGAACGCGAGCGCGATCACGCAGCCCAGCGGCGTGGCTGTGGCCACATTCGTTGACAACGGCTGTGCCCAGACGGCAGACGGCGACGTGACCATCACCGCGTCCATCGGCTCTGACGCCAAGTCAGCGGCGGTGCGGGTGATTGCGCCAACGGCAGGCAGCATGCGTTTTGTCTCGGTCACGCCGTCGGACAAGTCGATCACCTTGCGCGGTCAGGGTGGCAATGGCCGACAGGAGAACGCCAGCCTGGTCTTCAAGCTGGTGGACCTGGCTGGCAACGGTGTCGCCAACGCCGACATTTGCTTCGATGCCACCACCTACATCGGCAACTTGAATCTCGACGGGTTCCAGCCCACTGGCGCAACGCCCGCCAGTTCTCCGTCCTGTGGCGCCGCTGACGTGCTGAGCAAAGTCAATTACATCAAGCGTACGGGGCTCGATGGCAACGTGTCGGTTGAGATCAATTCGGGGTCCGTGCCCACGCCGGTTCGCGTGCGCGCTCGGACCCTGTACGCGGGCAAGCTGCTGGAGACGTTTTCCGACACGCTGTCGATCTCCACTGGACTGCCATTGCAGCGCTCGTTCTCACTGTCTGTCGACCAGGCCAACATCGACGGCGGGTCGTTCGATGGCGAAACGGCCGTGCTCACGGTGCGCATTGCTGACCAGTTCTCCAACCCGGTACCCGATGGCACTGTGGTGAACTTTGTCGGGTCCGGTGCTGCGGTCTGCACCGCTGACAACGGTTCTTGTCGAACCTTGAATGGCGCCTGCTCCTGCAATGTGGTGTCGCAGGAAAGGCGACCGCGTGACCACCGTGTGGTCATCACGGCTTATGCCATCGGCCTGGAGGATTTCGACGACAACAATGGCAACAACGTCTACGATTTGGCCGGAGACAGCTTCGCCGACCTTGGCGACGCCTTCGTCGATGCCAACAAGGACGGTCGGCCTGGTTCGGGCGGCAGCAACGGTTTGCCGAACAACACCGTCAACGGTGACACCGACATCCTCATTCCGTTCCAGCAAAACGGCGGCTTTCGCAGCACAGGTGATGGCGTGCGACTCACGGCGCACATCCGCGCGTCCACCGTCATTTACTTGAGCAACGCGTCTACGGCGGGCGATCCCACGGCGGTGCTGCCGTTGGCGCAGTTCAGCCGCGAGCAGAACTTGCTGACAGGTGGTGGCGTTTCGTCGAACTTCCTGCGCCTGCAACCCAACTGCCCAGAGGGCTCGCCGATTCCACAGAACTCGGTCACGCTGCTGCTGGAAGACGGTTTTGGCAACCCGATGGCCGCGCAGACACGCATTGCTGCAGTCGACGCTTCGGACAACGTGCGCTCTGATTCGCCTCGGCCCAGCCAAGTGCTGGCCTTCGGTGCTCGCCCGCCCGGGCCGCTGGTAGACCTGCCGAACACACCGAAGCCATTGACATGGACACAGAGCAACCAAGTCGGCCTGCCCGACGCAAACGGAACCGTGTTTTCGAACCACTCGGTGGTCGTGCGGGGCGTCCAGGACAAGTGCTCAGGCAACGCCAGTTTTGCGCTGGAAGTGACCTCGCCGCGCGGTGGCGCAGCGCCCGTCCGTCTGCTGTATGACGGTGAAGCACGAACAGTCAACCGCGGCGCGTTTGATGTGCGCTACCGCCGTAACGGGGCGTCGATCACGGTGTCGTCGAGCGGGGCGTCGGTGGTCCTTGGTGCCGCCGGCTACACCGCACCCGTGGGCACGCCATTCGTCCGGGCTGGCACCATCGACTGGAATGACGGCCGTGGCGCATTGAGCTTTGGAACCTCCATTCCGGGAGGACAGCAATCCGCCACCTACACATCAAGTGGCCCCAAGTTCATCACGATGACCTTGACCCTGGACGACGGCAGCACGGTGAGCACCAGTGAGACGGTCAACGTCAATGTGCCGTGAGGCTGGATCGACCTTTCTTCCGCTTTGAGTGCCATCCCAGCTGAAGCGAGCCCGCTGTTGGCCCTGGTCGGCATGCCCGGCAGCGGCAAGTCGACCGTCGGGCGCCATCTGGCCCGCCAGCTAGGCTGGACCTTCGCCGACAGTGACCACGCCATCGAGCACGCCATCGGCTGCTCGGTCCGCAGCTATTTCGAGCAGCACGGCGAGGCGGCTTTCCGTGACCTGGAAGAACAGACCATCGCCAGGTTGTGCCAGCAGACCGGCAGCGTGCTGGCCACCGGCGGTGGCGCGGTGCTGCGGCCGGCCAACCGCCGTGTGCTGAAAGCACAGTGCCAGGTGATCTACCTGCGCTCGTCGCCCGAAGAACTGTTCCGCCGCTTGCGCCACGACACCCAGCGCCCGCTGCTGCAGGTGCGTGACCCGCTCAAGCGCCTGCGTGACCTGTACCGTGAGCGCGACCCGCTCTACCGCGAGACCTGCCACTTCGTCATCGAGACCGGCCGGCCGTCGGTGCCCACCCTGGTCAACATGATCCTGATGCAACTGGAACTGGCCGGTCTGGTCGACCCGATGCAGGTGCCGGCCACGGTGGGGCGGGTGCTGCCGGGGGGCTGAGTGATGCGCGCATGCGTGATGTGCGACATCTGATGTACGATTCAAGATGTTAGATGCCGTGCATCCCGGGAGCCCTCTATGCGCACCACCCTGGCCATTGACGATGACGTTCTGAATGCAGCCCGCGGGCTGGCGCAGCTGCAGCAAAAGAGCGTCGGTGAAGTGATCTCGGCGCTGGCCCGTCAGGCCTTGCACCGCACGCCCAGTACCGAGCGCAGCCGCAACGGCGTGCCATTGCTGCCCGCCACCGCGAACCCCAGGCCGATAGACCTGGCCATGGTCAACCAGCTGCGTGACGAATTGCCTTGAGCGCCTACCTGCTGGACGTGAACGTGCTCATCGCCTTGGTCGATGATGCGCATGTGGCGCACGATGCCGCGCACGATTGGTTCGCCCGCGTCGGCAGCAGGGCATGGGCCACCTGCCCTATCACGGAGAGTGGCCTGTTGCGCATTGTCGGCAGTCCCCGTTATGCCAACTCACCGGGGTCGCCGGCCACCGTGGCCGACTTGCTGACCAGGTTCAAGCGTCTGCCGGGTCACCGCTTCTGGCCCGACGCACCGAGCCTGACCGATGAGCGCTGGATTGACACCACGCGGCTGCTGAGCCACAGCCAGGTGACCGACACCTGCCTGTTGGCCACGGCAGTGGCCAACCAAGGCCAGCTCGCCAGCTTTGACCGCCGCCTCGTGGTGGACGCAGTCCGCGGTGGGCGCGAGGCACTGCATCTGATCTGATACCGGGTGCTGCACGGGCGGGCCTGCGCGAACTTCCTGTCCATCCCGCCCCCATCCGCGGTCCGGCCTGCCTTGTCGTTCAAATCGCATTCACACCATGACCGCATCCCCCCTCCGTTGGCCACGCCACACCACGGTCCCGATCTCACTGGCGGACCGCAGCTACGACATCCACATCGGCAGCGGCCTGCTGGACGCGCCGGCCAGCTGGCAAGGCCTGCCGGCGTCGGCCGACGCGCTGATCGTCAGCAACACCACCGTGGCACCGCTCTATGCCGAGCGCCTGGCTCGGCAGTTGCGCCAGCACCACCGCCGGGTGCTGCAACTGGCCCTGCCCGATGGCGAGGAACACAAGACCGCTGAGGTGTTGAACCAGATCTACGACAGCTTGCTGGGCGCTGGCTGCGACCGCAAGACGGTGCTGTATGCCCTGGGCGGTGGCGTGGTGGGCGACATGGCCGGTTTTGCCGCCGCCTGCTACATGCGCGGTGTGCCCTTTGTGCAGGTGCCCACCACGCTGCTGGCGCAGGTGGATTCATCGGTGGGCGGCAAAACCGCCATCAACCACCCGCTGGGCAAGAACATGATCGGCGCGTTCTATCAGCCGGCGCGGGTGCTGTGTGACCTGGACGTGCTCGACAGCCTGCCGGCGCGGGAGTTCTCCGCCGGTCTGGCGGAAGTGATCAAGTACGGGCCGATCGCCGATGTGGAATTTCTGGCCTGGATCGAGGCCAATCTGGACGCGCTGGTGGCGCGCGACAAGGCGGCGCTGGCGCATGCGGTGCAGCGCTCTTGCGAGATCAAGGCCTGGGTGGTGGGGCAGGACGAACGCGAGGGCGGCTTGCGCGCCATCCTGAACTTCGGCCACACCTTCGGCCACGCCATCGAAACCGGCCTGGGCTACGGTGCCTGGCTGCACGGTGAGGCGGTGGGCTGCGGCATGGTGCTGGCAGCCGACCTGTCGGCCCGGCTGGGCCTGGTGGATGCCGCCCTGGTGCCGCGCTTGCAGCAGCTGTGCCGCCGCGCCGGCCTGCCGGTGGTGGCGCCGCCGCTGTCGCGCTGCCGATCGAGCGCTGGCTGGCGCTGATGCGGGTCGACAAGAAGGCCGAAGGCGGCGAGATCCGCTTTGTGCTGATCGACGGCCTGGGCCGCGCCGCCATGCGCCCGGCACCCGACGCGCTGGTGGCCGAAGTGATCGCGCGCCCATGCGGCGCCGGGCTGAGCCTGGGCGTGGTCCTTGGCGCCCTATGCCAGCACGGCCGCGCACAGCCGTGGCCGCCGCCACCCCGAGCCGGCCGTGCGCCTGCGCGATGCGTTCCAGCGCGACCGCGACCGCATCGTGCACAGCACGGCCTTCCGCCGCCTGGTCTACAAGACCCAGGTCTTCGTCAACCACGAAGGCGATCTGTTCCGCACCCGGCTGACCCATTCGCTGGAGGTGGCGCAGCTGGGCCGCTCCATCGCCCGCGGCCTGGGGCTCAACGAAGACCTGGTCGAGGCGATCGCGCTGGCCCACGACCTGGGCCACACGCCCTTTGGCCATGCCGGGCAGGACGCGCTGCACGACTGCATGCGGGCCCATGGTGGCTTCGAGCACAACCTGCAGAGCCTGCGGGTGGTGGACCGGCTGGAGATCCGCTACCCGGCACTTCGACGGCCTGAACCTCAGCTTCGAGACCCGCGAGGGCATCCTCAAGCACTGCAGCCGGCGCGATGCGCTGGCGCTGGACGCTGCCGAGCCCGGCGGCGTGGCCCGGCGCTTTCTGGATGGCAGCCAGCCCAGCCTGGAGGCCCAGCTCTGCAACCTGGTCGACGCCATCGCCTACAACGCCCATGACATCGACGACGGCGTGCGCTCCGGCTTGATCCAGTTCGACCAGCTGCGAGACCTGGCCCTGGTGCGCCGCCACCGCGACGCGGCGCTGGCCGACCACCCGGCGCTGGCCGGGCAGCGCGGGCGCCGGCTTGCTGTTCGAGACCATCCGCCGCATGCTGTCGGCCCAGGTGCATGACGTGATCGACGCCACAGCGGCGGCGCTGGCAATGCGCCGCACCGGCCGATGCCGATGCCGCGCGGCAGGGCCCGCGCCTGCTGCGCCATTCGCGACGCCATGCATGCCGAGGGCGCGGCGCTCAAGCGCTTTTTGTTTGCGGCGCTGTACCGCCACCCGCAGGTGATGCGCACCACCGACGTCGCCCGCCAGGTGGTGCGCGACCTGTTTGCGGCCTATGTGGATGCGCCGCAGGAAATGCCGCGCCGAGCATGCCGCCCAGCCCGACCGCCACCGCGCGGTGGCCGACTACGTGGCCGGCATGACCGACCGCTTTGCCACGCGTGAGCACCGCCGCCTGACCGGGCTGGACCTGTTCGGGGACCTGGCTGCCACCACCTTGCCCGCCGGCTGGCGCCCGCCAGCCACTGAGCCATGGCCCGCCTGCCCCGACTGGCCGTGGCCGGCCAGGCCCATCTGGTGCTGATGCTGGGCCACAGTGCCCAGCCGGTGTTTGTCGACGACGACGACCGCCGCTTGTTTCTCGCAGCGCTGCGCGATGCCGCGCGGCAGCATGGCGTGGCGGTGCATGCCTACGCCTTGCAGCCCAGCCAGGTGCTGCTGCTGCTGACACCTGGTACCGCCGGCGCCCTGGGCGCGCTGATGCAGGGCCTGGGCCGGCGCTATGGTGCGGCCTTCAACCGGCGCCACGGCCGCCGCGGCAGCCTGTGGGCCGGGCGCTTCCGCACTGCGGTGGTGCAAGCCGGCGCGCCCCTGCTGGAGGCCATGCTCTACATCGACCTGCAAGGCGTGGCGCACGATGCCGGCACTGGCCTGGACGCAGTGGCGGCTGGCGGTCCAGCGGGCCGTGTGGAATTGGGGCAGGGTGTGGGTGTGGGTTCGCTGGCCGGCGTGGTCGCTGGCGCAAGCGCTGCGTCTGGATCCAGGTCTGGGGCCGATGCCGCCGCCTGGTGCAGCCTGGGCCACCACCTGGGCCAGCGGCGCGACCCGCTGATCACCGACGGCACCGCCTGGTGGGCCTTGGGCAACACCCCGTTCGAGCGCGAAGCCGCCTACCGGCGCTGCCTGGCCGAGGGCTTGGCGCCCAGCCGCGCCGCCGCGCTGGCGCATGCCGCCCACCAGGGCTGGGCCGTGGGTGACGCCGGGTTCCTGGCCGCACTGGCGCTGCAGGCCGACCGGCCGGTGCAGCCGCGGCCGCGCGGCCGCCCGCCCCGACCGGCCTGAGCACCAAGGCTGTGCCTGTCTGCGGGCGCGGCTTTTGCTCGCCATGGGCCGGATCCAGCTGATTTGATCTGTCCCCATTAATTGCTGCTAGCCCCCAAGCCTCTTGCTTTAAATATGCCTGACCCTAATTTGTTTTGCTTGAGTCCTGTGCTGCACTGCAGTAAATTGCCATTCCCCGAAATCCGAAGGAGCGCGCCATGATCGACCACACCTCTGGCTTGCCCGCCACGCCAGCCAGCGCGGCCGAGATCGCCGATCTGGCGCAGCATGGCCTGTACGACCCGGCCAACGAGAAAGACGCCTGTGGCGTCGGCTTTGTCGCCCACATCAAGGGCAAGCGCACACACAGCATCGTGCAGCAGGGCCTGAAGATCCTGGAGAACCTGGACCACCGGGGTGCGGTCGGCGCCGACAAGTTGATGGGCGACGGCGCGGGCATCCTGATCCAGATGCCCGACGAATACTTCCGCGCCGAAATGGCGTCAGCGGGCGCACGCCCAGCGGCGCCCTGGGCGTGACACTGCCGCCGCCGGGTGAATACGGCGTGGGCATGATCTTCCTGCCCAAGGAGCAGGCCAGCCGCCTGGCCTGCGAGCATGAGCTGACCCGCGCGGTCAAGGCCGAAGGCCAGGTGCTGCTGGGCTGGCGCGATGTGCCGGTCAACCGCGACATGCCGATGAGCCCGGCGGTGCGCGCCAAGGAGCCGGTGATCCGCCAGATCTTCATCGGCCGCGGCACCGACGTGATCGTGCCCGACGCGCTGGAGCGCAAGCTCTACGTGATCCGCAAGACCGCCAGCGCCGCGATCCAGAAGCTGCAGCTGACCCACAGCCGCGAGTACTACGTGCCCAGCATGAGCTGCCGCACCATCATCTACAAGGGCCTGCTGCTGGCCGACCAGGTGGGCCAGTACTACCAGGACCTGACCGACCCGCGGGTGGTGTCGGCCCTGGCCCTGGTGCACCAGCGCTTTTCCACCAACACCTTCCCCGAATGGCCGCTGGCCCACCCCTACCGGATGGTGGCGCACAACGGCGAGATCAACACCGTCAAGGGCAACTTCAACTGGATGCGCGCCCGCGAAGGCGTGATGAAGAGCCCGGTGCTGGGCGACGACCTGAAGAAGCTCTACCCGATCAGCTTCGACCACCAGAGCGACACCGCCACCTTCGACAACGCGCTGGAACTGCTGACCATGGCCGGCTACCCGCTGGCCCAGGCGGCGATGATGATGATCCCCGAGGCCTGGGAGCAGCATGAAGGCATGGACAAGCGCCGCCGTGCCTTCTACGAATACCACGCCGCCATGCTCGAGCCCTGGGACGGCCCGGCCGCCATGGTCTTCACCGACGGCAAGCAGATCGGCGCCACGCTGGACCGCAACGGCCTGCGCCCGGCGCGCTACATCGTCACCGACGACGACCTGGTGGTGATGGCCAGCGAAAGCGGCGTGCTGCCGTTTGCCGAGCGCAAGATCGTCAAGAAGTGGCGCCTGCAGCCGGGCAAGATGTTCCTGATCGACCTGGAGCAGGGCCGCATCATCGATGACGAAGAACTGAAGAACCAGTTCGCCTCGGCCAAGCCCTACCGGCAGTGGATCGAGAACGTGCGCATCCGGCTCGACGCCATCCCGGTGACCGCCGCCGCCAGCGCCGACGCCAGCACATTTGCCGAAACCCTGCTCGACCGCCAGCAAGCCTTTGGCACCACCCAGGAAGACATCAAGTTCCTGCTGGCGCCCATGGCCACCGCCGGGGAAGAAGCCATTGGCTCGATGGGCAACGACAGCCCGTTGGCGGTGCTGAGCGACAAGAACAAGCCGCTGTTCAACTACTTCAAGCAGTTGTTCGCCCAGGTGACGAACCCGCCGATCGACCCGATCCGCGAGGCCATCGTGATGAGCCTGAACAGCTTCATCGGCCCCAAGCCCAACCTGCTGGACATCAACGCGGTGAACCCGCCCATGCGCCTGGAAGTGGCGCAGCCAGTGCTGGACTTCGACGACATGGCCCGCCTGCGCGCCATCGAGCAGCACACCAGCGGCAAGTTCAAGAGCTACGAACTCGACATCACCTACCCGCTGGCCTGGGGCCATGAAGGCGTGGAAGCCAAGCTGGCCAGCCTGTGCGCCGAAGCCATGGACGCGATCGGCGGCGGCCACAACATCCTGATCATCACCGACCGCCGCATGGGCCGTGAACAGGTCGCCATCCCGGCGCTGCTGGCCTTGTCGGCCGTGCACCACCACCTGGTGCGCGAAGGCAAGCGCACCACCACCGGCCTGGTGGTGGAAACCGGCTCGGCGCGCGAGGTGCACCACTTCGCGGTGCTGGCAGGTTATGGCGCCGAAGCAGTGCACCCCTACCTGGCGATGGAAACCCTGGCCACGCTGCATGCCGACCTGCCCGGTGCGCTGTCGCCCGAGAAGGCGATCTACAACTACGTCAAGGCGGTCGGCAAGGGCCTGTCGAAGATCATGTCCAAGATGGGCGTGAGCACCTACATGAGCTACTGCGGATCGCAGCTGTTCGAAGCCATCGGCCTGGAAAAGAACTTCGTGCAGAAGTACTTCCGCGGCACGGCCACCCAGGTGGGCGGCATCGGCGTGTTCGAGGTGGCCGAGGAAGCCCTGCGCACCCACCGTGCCGCGTTCGGCGCCGACCCGGTGCTGGCCACCATGCTGGAGGCCGGCGGCGAATACGCCTGGCGCGCCCGCGGTGAAGAGCACATGTGGACGCCCGACGCCATCGCCAAGCTGCAGCACAGCACCCGCGCCAACAAGTGGGACACCTACAAGGAATACGCCCAGCTGATCAACGACCAGAGCAAGCGCCATGTCACGCTGCGCGGCCTGTTCGAGTTCAAGCTCGACCCGAGCAAGGCCGTGCCGCTGGAAGAAGTGGAAAGCGCTGCGGCAATAGTCAAGCGCTTTGCCACCGGCGCCATGAGCCTGGGCTCGATCAGCACCGAGGCCCACAGCACCCTGGCCATCGCCATGAACCGCATCGGCGGCAAGAGCAACACCGGTGAAGGCGGAGAAGACCCGGCGCGCTACCGCAATGAGTTGAAGGGCATCAAGATCACCGCCGGCACCAAGGTCAGCGACGTGGTCGGCAGTGCGGTCATCGAGAGCGACTACACCCTGCAAGACGGTGACAGCCTGCGCAGCCGCATCAAGCAGGTGGCCTCCGGCCGCTTTGGTGTGACCACCGAATACCTGGTCTCGGCCGACCAGATCCAGATCAAGATGGCCCAGGGTGCCAAGCCTGGCGAGGGCGGCCAGCTGCCCGGCGGCAAGGTCAGCGACTACATCGGCATGCTGCGCTACAGCGTGCCGGGCGTGGGCCTGATCAGCCCGCCGCCGCACCACGACATCTATTCCATCGAAGACCTGGCCCAGCTGATCCATGACCTGAAAAACGCCAACCCGCGTGCCAGCATCAGCGTCAAGCTGGTCAGTGAAGTGGGCGTGGGCACCATTGCTGCCGGCGTGACCAAGTGCAAGGCCGACCACCTGGTGATTGCCGGTCACGACGGCGGCACCGGCGCCAGCCCCTGGAGCAGCATCAAGCACTGTGGCACACCCTGGGAGCTGGGCCTGGCCGAGACCCAGCAGACCCTGGTGCTGAACCGCTTGCGCAGCCGGGTGCGGGTGCAGGCCGACGGCCAGATGAAGACCGGGCGCGATGTGGTGGTCGGCGCGCTGCTGGGCGCCGATGAATTCGGCTTTGCCACCGCCCCGCTGGTGGTGGAGGGCTGCATCATGATGCGCAAGTGCCACCTCAACACCTGCCCGGTGGGTGTGGCCACGCAAGACCCGGTGCTGCGCAAGAAGTTTGCCGGCAAGCCCGAGCATGTCGTCAACTACTTCTTCTTTGTCGCCGAAGAAGCGCGCCAGATCATGGCGCAGCTGGGCATCCGCAAGTTCGACGAGCTGATCGGCCGCAGCGACCTGCTCGACACCCGCAAGGGCATTGCCCACTGGAAGGCCAAGGGCCTGGACTTCAGCAGCGTGTTCCACCAGCCCACGGCGCCCGCCGAGGTGCCGCGCTACCACGTCGAGGGCCAGGACCACGGCCTGGAGAACGCGCTGGACGTGCAGCTGATCGACAAGTGCCAGCCCGCCATCCTGCGTGGCGAGAAGGTGCAGTTCATGCAGGACGTGCGCAACCGCAACCGCAGCGTGGGCGCCATGCTGTCGGGGGAGCTGATCCGCCACCGGCCCGAAGGCCTGCCCGACCACACCATCTTCATGCAGATGGAAGGCACCGGCGGCCAGAGCTTTGCGGCCTTCCTCGCCAAGGGCATCACCCAGTACCTGATCGGCGACGCCAATGACTACGCCGGCAAGGGCCTGAGCGGTGGCCGGGTGGTGGTGCGGCCCAGCATCGACTTCCGCGGCGACGCCACCAAGAACATCATCATCGGCAACACCGCGCTGTACGGCGCCACCAGCGGCGAGGCGTTTTTCCGCGGCGTGGCCGGTGAGCGCTTTGCAGTGCGCCTGTCGGGCGCCACGGCGGTGGTGGAAGGCACCGGCGACCACGGCTGTGAATACATGACCGGCGGCACGGCGGTGGTGCTGGGCTTGACCGGCCGCAACTTTGCCGCTGGCATGAGCGGCGGCATCGCCTATGTGTATGACGAGGACGGCCAGTTCGCCAAGCGCTGCAACCCGGCCATGGTGTCGCTGGACAAGGTGCTGCCTGCCGACGAGCAAGCCGCCAGTGTCGACCGTGCCGTCTGGCACTTGGGCCAGGCCGATGAAGACTTGCTGAAGGCGCTGATCGAGCAGCACCACAGCTGGACCGGCAGCCTGCGCGCCAGCGACATCCTCGACAACTGGGCCAGCGCGCGCGCCAAGTTCGTCAAGGTCTTCCCCAACGAGTACAAGCGCGCCCTCGGCGAGATCCATGCCGCCAAGGCGAAGGACGCGACGATTGCCAAGGCCAGGGCTGAGACCTCGGCCAAGGCCCTGGCCGCCAAGTGATCCGCCAAACGCACTGAATCAGGAAACATCATGGGAAAAGTCACCGGCTTCATGGAGTTCGAGCGTCTGGAAGAGGGCTATGCGCCCGTGCCCCAGCGCGTCAAGAACTACAAGGAATTTGTCATCGGCCTGAACACCGACCAGGCCAAGGTGCAGAGCGCACGCTGCATGGACTGCGGCACGCCGTTCTGCAACAGCGGCTGCCCGGTCAACAACATCATTCCGGACTTCAACGACCTGGTGTTCCGTGGCGACTGGGCCAACGCCATCACCGTGCTGCACAGCACCAACAACTTCCCCGAGTTCACCGGCCGCATCTGCCCCGCGCCCTGCGAGGCGGCCTGCACGCTCAATGTCAATGACGACGCCGTCGGCATCAAGAGCATCGAGCACGCCATCATCGACCGCGCCTGGGCCGAAGGCTGGGTGCTGCCGCTGCCGCCGGCGGTCAAGACCGGCAAGACCGTGGCCGTGGTCGGCAGCGGCCCGGCCGGCCTGGCCGCCGCGCAGCAGCTGGCGCGGGTCGGCCACAGCGTGACGGTGTTCGAGAAAAACAGCCGCGTCGGTGGCCTGCTGCGCTATGGCATTCCCGATTTCAAGATGGAAAAAAGCCACATCGACCGCCGTGTGGCGCAGATGGAAGCCGAGGGCGTGGTCTTCCAGACCGGGGTGCTGATCGGCGACTGGCCCAGCGAGGGCGCGGCCGCCAAGGTGACCAACGACGCCACGACCAGGCTCAGCGCCGATGCGCTGCTGGCGCAGTTTGATGCGGTGGTCCTGACCGGTGGCGCCGAGCAGAGCCGCGATCTGCCGGTGCCCGGCCGCGACCTGGACGGCGTGCACTTCGCGATGGAGTTTTTGCCGCCGCAAAACAAGGTGGTGGCCGGCGACAAGCTCAAGGGCCAGACCGTGGCCACCGGCAAGCATGTCATCGTCATCGGTGGCGGCGACACCGGCAGCGACTGCGTGGGCACCAGCAACCGCCATGGTGCGGCCAGCGTGACCCAGTTCGAGGTGATGCCGCAGCCGCCCGAGCAGGAGAACAAGCCTCTGGTCTGGCCCTACTGGCCGATCAAGCTGCGCACCAGCAGCAGCCATGAAGAAGGCTGCGTGCGTGAATTTGCGGTGTCCACCAAGCGCTTCAACGCCGGCACCGGCAAGGACAAGGGCAAGGTTGCCAGCCTGACCACGGTGCATGTGGAACTCAAGGACGGCAAGTTGGTCGAGATTCCTGGCACCGAGAAGGACTACAAGGCCGACCTGGTGTTGCTGGCGATGGGCTTCACCAACCCGGTGGCCAGCGTGCTGGACGCCTTTGGCATCAGCAAGGACGCCCGTGGCAATGCCAAGGCCCACACCGATGAAGGCGGCTACCGCACCAATGTCGACAAGGTGTTTGCCGCCGGCGACATGCGCCGCGGCCAGAGCCTGGTGGTCTGGGCCATCCGCGAGGGCCGCCAGGCCGCACGCGAGGTCGACCAGTTTTTGATGGGCAGCAGCACGCTGCCGCGCTGAAGCCGGGCGCTGCAGCCGCAGCGCGGCCATGCCCTGTGGCCGCGCAGAATCAGTGCCAACCCTGAGGGTTTGGCACTGCGTGCGACAATTTGCATTGTTTTTGACTGGGCTTGAGCGCTGTTGCGGTGTGCGTGCACGCACCAGGCATGCGCCAGGCCCCCACCCCCATTGCGCCCTGACCCCCTGATCGAGATCGACCACGTCACGTTTGGCTACGACAGCAGTCGCACCATTCTGAATGACGTCAACCTGCGTTTTGCGCGGGGCCAGATCACGGCCGTGCTGGGCGGCTCGGGCTGCGGCAAAACCACCCTGCTGCGGCTGATCGGTGGTGTGCATGCGGCCAACAGCGGCCGCGTGGTGTTCGACGGTGAGGTGGTCAACACCCATGACCAAGCCCTGTTGTACCGCTTGCGCCGGCGCCTGGGCATGCTGTTCCAGTTCGGCGCGCTGTTCACGGATTTGTCGGTCTATGACAACGTGGCGTTTCCGCTGCGTGAAATGACCGACCTGCCCGAGGCCTTGATCCACGACATCGTGCTGATGAAGCTCAATGCGGTCGGGCTGCGCGGCGCAGCCCATCTCAAGATCTCGGAGGTGTCGGGCGGCATGGCGCGGCGCATCGCGCTGGCGCGGGCGATTGCGCTGGACCCCGAGCTGATCATGTACGACGAGCCCTTTGCCGGCCTGGACTTGATCAGCATGGGCGTGGCGGCCAAGCTGATCCGCACCCTCAACGACGTGACCGGCGCCACGTCGCTGCTGATCAGCCACGATGTGCCGCAATGCATGGCGATTTCAGACTGGGTGGTGCTGATGGCCACCGGCGGTCGCATCGTCGCCCAGGGCACACCGGCCGAGCTGATGGCCAGCACCGAGCCCGAAGTGCGCCAGTTTGTGCGCGGCGAGCCCGACGGTCCGGTCAAGTTCCACTACCCGGCCCGGACCATGGCCGAGGACTTCGGCCTGGGTGGTGCGGCATGAATTTTGTGCAGGGCATTGGCGCCAGCGTGCTGGCATCGCTGCGCGGCCTGGGCCATGCCGCCATCTTTTTTGCCGGGCTGCTGGGCGTGCTGCCGCAGGCCCTGCGCCGTTTCAGCCTGGTGGTCACGCAGATCTTTGCCATCGGCAACCGCTCGCTGGTGATCATCCTGGCCTCGGGCCTGGCAGTGGGCTTTGTGCTGGCGCTGCAGATGTACTACGCCCTGGTCACCTATGGCGCGGCTGAATCCCTGGGCCTGGTGGTCAACCTGAGCTTGGTGCGTGAGCTGGGCCCGGTGGTCACCGCGCTGTTGTTTGCCGGCCGTGCCGGCACCTCGCTCACCGCCGAGATCGGCCTGATGAAGGCCGGCGAGCAACTGGCGGCGATGGAACTGATGGCCATCGACCCGCGCGCCCGCGTGCTGGCGCCGCGCTTCATCGCCGGGGCCATCAGCATGCCGCTGCTGGCCATCCTGTTCTCGGCGGTCGGCATCCTGGGCGCCTATGTGGTGGCGGTGGGCTTGATCGGCATCGACGCCGGCAACTTCTGGTCGATCCAGCAGAACAAGGTCGACATCTGGCGCGATGTCGGCAACGGCGTTGTCAAGAGCGCGGTGTTCGGTGTCATCTGCACGTTTGTGGCGCTCTACCAAGGCTATGTGACCCAGGCCACGCCCGAAGGTGTGGCCTATGCCACCACCCGCACGGTGGTGATTTCTTCGCTGGCGGTGCTGGGGATGGACTTCATCCTCACCGCGCTGATGTTTTCCACGCCGTGAATCTGGCAAGCTGCCACGGCAGGACAGGGATCTCCCATGGGTAAAAGAAGCATTGAAATCGGCGTCGGGCTGTTTGTCCTGCTGGGGCTGGCTGCACTGCTGTTCGTGGCGCTGAAGGCGGCCAACCTCACCAGTTTCGGCCAGGCCGACAGCTACACCGTCAGCGCGCGCTTCGACAACATCGGCGGGCTCAAGACCCGGGCACCGGTGCGTGCCGCCGGCGTGGTGGTGGGCCGCATCACCGGCATCACGCTCGACCCCAAGAGCTTCCAGGGCGTGGTGACGATGGAGATCGACCGGAGCTACCAGTTTCCGAAAGACAGCTCGGCCAACATCCTGACGGCCGGCCTGCTGGGCGACCAGTACGTGGGCTTGCAGGCTGGCGGCGAGATCGACAACCTGGCCCCAGGCGCCACCATCGGCCGCACCCAGTCTGCCGTGGTGCTGGAAAGCCTGATCGGCCAGTTCCTGTTCAACAAGGCGGCCGATGCCGGCAGTGCCGCCGCGCCGGAGGCCAAGCCATGAGCCGCCGCTTCGCCCTCCCCATCGCCCTGCTGGCTGCCCTGCTGACCGGCTGCGCCAGCATGCCCCCCGGCGACATTGCCCGGGGTGATCCCTGGGAAAAGCTGAACCGGCAGACCTTTGCGTTCAATGAGGCGGTTGACCAGGCGGTCGTCAAACCGGCCGCCCAGGTCTACCAGGCGCTGGTGCCGACCCTGGTGCGCCAGGGTGTGGGCAATGTGTTTGGCAACATCGGTGACGCCTGGACCACGCTCAACCTGTTCCTGCAGGCCAAGCCGGCGGACGGGCTGCGCATGGGCATGCGCACCGCCACCAACAGCGTGCTGGGTGTGGCCGGCCTGTTCGACGTGGCCGAGGAAGCCGGTCTGGAGCGCTTCACCAGCGAAGACTTCGGCCAGACCATGGGCTTTTGGGGCATCCAGAGCGGGCCCTACCTGATCCTGCCCTTGCTGGGCCCGTCGACCCTGCGCGACACCGCCGCCATGTTCCTGGAAGTCAATGACTCGTCGATCGGCCGGGTCTGGGACGAGCCGCGCGACTACAACCCGGCCTTGGCCCTGCAGCTGCTCAACACCCGGGTCAGCCTGCTGGCCGCGGGCCGGATGCTCGACGAGATCGCGCTGGACAAATACGTGCTGCTGCGCGATGTCTACCTGTCGCGCCGCCGCAGCCAGATCTACGACGGTGACCCGCCCGAGGGGTCCGGTAGCAGCCCGGCGGCGTACCAGAAGCAATTGCTGCCCCGTTGATCCGGGTGCTTGCCAACCATCGGCCTGCCGCCTGCGTTGAAGACAAGGTGGCCAGTTGGGCCGATTTGAATGAGGATGAACTGATGCAACGACGTTTCTGGATGGCCGCCCTGTGCGGTGCAGTGGTGCTGGCGGCCAGCCCGCTGCTGCAGGCGCAGCCGCTGGCAGCGGATGCCTTTGTCAAGCAGGTCTCGGGCGATGTGATCGACGCCGTCAAGGCGGACCAGGCGATCCAGGCGGGTGATGTGGCGCGCATCCGCGCCCTGGTCGACGCCAAGGTGATGCCGCATGTCGACTTCCAGCGCATGACTGCCAGCGCAGTCGGCCCGAAGTGGCGCAGCGCCACGCCCGACCAGCAGAAACGCATGCTGGTGGAATTCCAGACCCTGATGGTCAACACCTATTCGGGCGCGCTGACCCAGGTCAAGGACCAGGCGGTGGTGGTGCGGCCACTGCGCGCCGGTGCCGAACAGGCCGAACTGGTGGTGCGCACCGAAGTGCGCGGCAAGGGCGACCCGATCCAGCTGGACTACCGGCTGGAAAAGGCCGGTGACGGCTGGAAGATCTTCGACGTCAACGTCGGCGGTTTCTGGCTGGTCGACGCCTACCGCGGCCAGTTCGCCAAAGACCTGAGCAGTGGTGGCCTGGACGCGCTGATCACCCGCCTGGCCGACAAGAACAAGAGCCTGGCTGCGGCCAAGAACTGAGCCTGCCCATGGCCGACATCGCCTTGCCGGCACGCATCACCATGGGCACGGCCCGCGCCGCGCGGGCGCAGCTGCAGCCACTGCTGCAAGCCAGCACGGCGCCGGTGATCGACGCCTCTGGCCTGGTCGACCTGGACACCGCGGCGCTGGCGCTGTTGCTGGATTGCCGGCGCCAGGCCCAGGCGCGTGGCCAGGCACTGCAGTTGGTGGGTGCGCCAGCCCAGCTGGCCCAGCTGGCCCAGCTGTATGGCGTGGCCGATCTGCTGGGGCTTCAGCCCGCCGCCGTGTAGCGCTTGGCGCGCAGGTTGCGCTTGATCTCCTGCATCTGCGGCCGCAGCGCCGGGCCCAGGCGCAGTGCCACGCCGGTGGTCAGGATGTCGATGATGGTCAGGTGCAGCAGGCGCGACACCATCGGGCTGTAGCGGTCGTAGTCTTCCGGGTGGTCGGCGGCCAGCAGCACCTGGCCTTGGCCCTGTGCCAGCTGGGCCAGCGGTGAGCCACTGGCGGTGATGACGATCACGGTGGCACCTTTGCGGCGGGCGATGTCGGCGGCGTCGATCAGGTCGCGGCTGCGGCCGGAATTGCTGATCACCACCGCGCAGTCGCCCGGGCCCAGCATGGTGGCTGCCATCACCTGCACATGGCCGTCGCTCACCGCCGTGGCAAACACGCCCAGGCGGAAGAATTTGTGCTGCGCATCCTGCGCCACGATGCCTGAATTGCCGACGCCGTAGAACTCGATGCGCTTGCCGTTCTGGCCGGCGCTGGTGAGTGCGGCCATCGCCTGCTCGAAGGCGTGGCTGGCGGCGCTGTTGCGGTACTTCAGCATCGCCGCCACGGCGTTGTCGATCACCTTGACGATCAGATCGGCAGGCTTGTCGTCCTCGTCGACCGCGCGGTGCACAAAGGGCACGCCTTCATTGACCGTGCCGGCCAGCTTCAGCTTGAAGTCGGTCAGGCCGTCGTAGCCCACGCTGCGGCAGAAGCGCACCACGGTGGGCTTGCTGACATGCGCGCGGTCTGCCAGCATCGCTGACCGGCAGCGCTGCAAAGCTGCGCGGGTCGTCCAGCAACAGCTTGGCCACCCGCTGCTCGGCCGGCGGCAGCGCCGGGATGGAGGCCTTGATGCGATCAAGCATGGCCCCCCCCCGATGCGCCTGCGGCGCCTCCCCCAGGGGGGCGCCGCCCGAGCGGCCCGGCGCAGCCGGTTCCGCGGCGGCTGCTTGGCGCAGCCGGCGGCGACGACGGGGCAGTCACTGCTCTTCGTCCCAGGTGCAGCCGTCACGCGCCACCATGGCACTGCTGGCCGGTGGGCCCCAGGTGCCTGCTGCATAGGCGCGCGGCGGGTTCGGGTCGGCGTCCCAGGCCTTCAGGATGGGTTCAACCCAGCGCCAGGCCTGCTCTTGTTCGTCGCTGCGCACAAACAGGTTCAGCCGGCCGCCGATCGCGTCCATCAGCAGGCGTTCGTAGGCGCCCACCCGTTCGCTGGCAAAGGCCTTGTCGAAGTCCAGGTCCAGGCTGACCGGCGCCAGCATCTCGCCCTGGGCGCTGCCCTTGGACGCCAGCAGGTGCAGTTCCAGCCCGTCCTCGGGCTGCAGCTTGATCACCAGCTTGTTGGCGCGCGCCGAGCCCGGAAAAATCGGGTGCGGCACCTCGCGGAAATTGACGACGATCTGCGCATGCCGCTCTGCCAGCCGCTTGCCGGTGCGCAGGTAGAAGGGCACGCCCGCCCAGCGCCAGTTCTGCACTTCGGTGCGCAAGGCCACAAAGGTCTCGCAGTGGCTGCCGGCAGGCACCTTCAGCTCGTCCTGGTAGCCCAGCACCGGCTGGCCGTCCACGGTGCCGGCCTTGTACTGGCCGCGCACCACGTCCCGCGCCACGCTCTCGGCGGTGAAGGGCTTGAGCGAGCGCAGCACCTTCAACTTCTCGTCGCGGATGGCGTCGGCGTCGTTGGTGGACGGCGGCTCCATCGCGATCATCGTCAGCAGCTGCAGGGCGTGGTTCTGCACCATGTCGCGCAGCGCGCCGGTGGTGTTGTAGTAATCGCCCCGGGTGCCCACGCCCAGGCCTTCGGCCAGCGTGATCTGGATGTTGGCGATGCTTTCACGCCGCCACAG
The DNA here is from genome assembly GCA_963844485.1 of uncultured beta proteobacterium. Classification (GTDB taxonomy): domain Bacteria; phylum Pseudomonadota; class Gammaproteobacteria; order Burkholderiales; family Burkholderiaceae_C; genus Pseudaquabacterium. The sequence goes on along the minus strand of CAWJOQ010000014.1, from coordinate 229,432 downwards.
CGGTTCAAACAGCGCATTGCCAAAGCGCAGCGCCATCAGGTTCTGCACTGCCGGCTTGCCCAGGTAGTGGTCGATGCGGTAGGCCTGGGTTTCAGAGAAGGCGGCCTTGACCACCCGGTTGATCTCTTGCGCGCTGGCCAGGTCATGCCCCAGCGGTTTTTCCAGCACCACGCGCACCTGCGGGCCGTTCAGTCCGGCAGCACCCAGCTGTGCGCAGACCACCGGAAACAGGTGCGGGCTGGTCGCCAGGTACAGCACCGCCGTGTCGGCGCCGCGGGCGTCGATCCATTGCTTCAGGCCGGCATAGTCGGCCGGCTGGGACAGGTCCATGCGCCGGTAGTGCAGCAGCTCGGCGAAGGCGGCGAATTCGTCGTCGGTCGGGCGCTTGGCGCGCTCGACCTCGACAAAGCGCTCGCGGATGAAGTCGCGGTACTCGGCGTCGGTGCGTGCGTCACGCGCCACCGCCAGGATGCGGCCGCCGGGCGGCAGCTTGCCGTGGCGAAAGGCCTGGAACAGCGCGGGCATCAGCTTGCGCCAGGTGAGGTCGCCGGTGCCACCAAAAAATACAAGGTCGAAGGACATGCGAGAAACCCGTGTGCAGTGGTCGATGTGTAACTAAGTTACAGAAAGAATGATGCACGAGTTTCTTGGGTGGGTCAAATCCTGGCGGCGGGCGTCTGCCCGGCCGCGCAACTGCCTAACTGCCCACGCCCAGCAGTCCAACAAGCCCAACAAGCCCTACGCCGTGGCCGAACTGCTCAACCGGCCAACTTCCCAAAACAACCGGTTCGCCCAGCGGCCAAGCTGCCAGCGCGGCATTCAGCCGGGCAGCGCTCCGTGCCGGTCGTCCAGCGACTGCCCCGCCGGGCCAAGCGCCAGATCGCCGGCACCCAGCCACTGGTTGTGCGCGCTGCGCACCGTGGTGTCGGCCGGCAGGCGGTCTGGCCAGACCCGCACAAAACTGCCGCCCTGCAGCCGGTGGTTGATGAAGGTGTTGTGGCGCAGCAGCAGCTGGCAGTCCGGCCAGGGCTGGCCTTCGGCGCCATAGGACAGCATCACCGGGTTTTCTGTCAGCGGGCTCTGCACCAGGGTGTTGTCTTCCACCAGCGCCAGGCCGCCGTTGGGCAGGTCGATCTCGTAAGAGGCCCGGCCTGTGTGGCCGTCGTCGAAGCGGTTGCCGCGGATCAGCGCCTCGCGTGCCCGGCATTTCAGCAAGTGGCCGACCCGGCCCTGCCGGAACAGGCTGTCCGTCAGCCGCAGCGTGGCAATGCGGCCCACGTACAGCAGGTGGGGCAGGCTGCCCGGGTTGTCGGGCGCGTCGGCAAACTGGCAGTCGGCGATGTCGAGCACGGCGTCGCCGTGGTTGCTGGTCAACAGCCCCATCTGGTTGTCCTGGAAGCTGCAGCGCCGCAACCGCAGGTGGCCGCGCTCGAAGCGGATGCCGGCACCATTGCCCGACGGCACCCGCGCGCCGCGGAAGCTGATGTTCTCGACCGTGATGTCGCCATCACGCACCACCCAGATGGCCTTGCCTTCGGCATGCTGGCCATCGGCCTGCAGCAGCACCGGCCCGCCCAGGCCGACGATGTGCAGCCGGCGTTGCGTGATCACCGCCACGTCGCCGCTGTAGACGCCGGGCAGCACGGCAATGGTGTCGCCGTCTGCTGCGCGCTGCAGCGCATCGGCGATGCGGGTCAGGGCCTGCGTGGGCCCCACCCGCCAGGTGCTGCCCGTGCTTGCGGCAGCCGGGCGCCATGCGGCCAGGCTGGCTGCCAGGCCGCCGGTCAGCCATCGTCTGCGTGAAAAATGCGGCGCCATGCCCCGATTTTGATCGCTGGCCCGTTGATGTCGCGGGTGTTCTCGACAGGGCCGCAGGCCGCGCCGGCTGCTATCGTTAACAAACTGAAAAAAATGATCGGTGAAGCGCTGCAAGGCGCGGGGGGTTCATGTGATGGGGTGTGCCAAGTGGCTGGTGTGGCTTGGGCTGTGGTCTGCGCTGTCCGCGCAGGCGGCTGAAGTGCGCCTGGCGTTTGGCCAGTCGCTGGCGCCCTATGCCGATGAGCAAACCGGGCAGGGCATTGAAATCGACATCCTGCGTGCGGCCTTGCAGGCGGCGGGCCACAGCCTGGTGGTGGGCTTCTTGCCGCAGTCGCGTGTGCCGCTGGCACTGGCCGACCGCAGCTTCGACGGCGCCGCCACCCTGACGCCGGACTCTGGGGTCCAGGCGGCTTACTCTGCGGTCTACATCCACTACCACGACGTGGTGGTCAGCACCAAGGGCCGGCTGCCCGCGCCCGTCACCCTGGCCAGCCTGACGGGCTTGCGCGTGGTGGGCTTCCAGAATGCGGCACGCTATCTGGGGCCGGACTTTGCCAGCTTTGCCCGCGGCAACCCGCGCTACACCGAGCAGGCCAGCCAGCTGGCGCAGGTGCGCATGCTGTTTGGCGGCCAGGCCGACGCCCTGGTGATCGAGGAACGCATCTTTGCCTGGCAGCTGGCACAGCTGCGGCAGAGCCGGTTCAGCGAGCAGCCGGTGCCGGTGGACAGCGTGGCGCTGTTCGCGCCCATCCCCTACCGGGTGGCCTTCCGCGACCCGGCGCTGCGGGACAGCTTCAATGCCGGCCTGGCCAAGATCAGCGCACAGGGCCTGCTGGCGCGCATCGAGGCGGCCTACCGGCTGCCAGTGGCGCCGAGCCGCTGAGCATGCGCCTGCCCGCCGTGCAAGCACCGCGCAGCTTGTTTTTCGCCATGCTGGTGGCCACCGGCCTGGGCCTGGTGCTGCCCGCCTTGCTGATTGGTGGCCTCTGGATCGGCTGGTACGAGCCACGCCAGGCCCAGCAGGCGCAGCAAGCCGAGCTCGAGCAGAAGCTCGATCTGCTGGCCAGCAGCCTGCCGGATGTGCTGTGGAACCTGGAGCAAGGGCCGGCCGCGCAGATCGTGGGCGCGGTGATGCGCACGCCCGAGGTGGTGCGGGTGCAGGTGCACGACACCGCCCAACAGCGGGATTTCATCCATCTGCAGCGCCCGCTGGCAGAGGACGGCCCCCGGCTCAACGGCCGGCGTGCGGTGCTGCGCCATGGTGTCGCCATCGGCTGGGTGGAGGTCGGCATGACCGGCCAGCGCATCGTCGCCGACCTGCGCCGCCAGCGCCTGGCCTACCAGGCCACCGTGGCAGCGCAGCTGCTGATTTCGCTGCTGCTGGTGCTGTTGCTGCTGCACCGGCGGGTCAACCGGCCCTTGCAGGCGCTCAGCCGCTTTGCCGACGACTTGGCGCGTGGCGACTTCCAGGCGCCGCTGGCACCCACCGGCAGCGACGAGATCCGCGTGCTGGCCGGCCATCTGGCACAGATGCGCGAAGCGCTGGCGGCGCAGTTCGTGGCCCAGCAGGCGCTGCTCGACCGCTTGCGCGGCGTGGCAGAGGCCGTGCCGGGCGTGCTGTTCCAGCTGCATGCCGATGCCCAGGGCACGCTGCAGTTCGACTACATCAGCGAAGCCGCCCGGAGCTGTTTCGGCTTGCCGCCGCAGGCCTTGCTGGGCGATGTGCAGGCCTGGTGGGACGTGGTGCATCCGGAGGACCGCCAGCCGCTGCGCGCCAGCTTGATGGCCTCGGCGCAGGACGGCCAGCCCTGGCGCGCAGAGTTCCGCATCAACCCCGCCGGGGCCGCGGCAACGGCTGGTCCGTGCTGGTTCCTGGTGCATGCCGTGGTGCGGCGCCAGGACGGCGGCGCAGCCACCTGGCACGGCATCCAGAGTGACATCTCGCGCCAGCGCCAGGATGCGGCCGAGCTCGCTGCCCACCGCCACCACCTCGAGGCCCTGGTGTCGGCCCGCACCCAGGCGCTGGCCGAGGCCACCGACGCAGCGCAGGTGGCCGACCGCAGCAAGACCGTGTTCCTGCGCAACATGAGCCATGAAATGCGCACGCCGCTGAACGCCATCATCGGCATGACGGCGCTGATGCAGCAGCAACCCGCCGACCCACCACGGCAGCAGCAGCTGGCAACGGTGGCCAAGGCGGCCGATCATTTGCTGGCCACGATCAACCATGTGCTGGACCTGGCGCGCATTGAAGCCGGCAAGCTGGCCCTGGTGCCCGAGCCCTTCACGGCCGACGCGCTGCTGGCCGAACTGCAGGCGCTGCTGGTGGCCGAGGCCCAGGCCAAGCAACTGGTGCTGCAGCTTGCACTGGCGCCCGGACTGGCCGGCCAGCGCCTGCTGGCCGACCGGCGGCGCATCCGCGAGGCGCTGCTCAACCTGGCGGGCAATGCGTTGAAGTTCACCGACCAGGGCCATGTGCGGCTGCAGGCCAGCCTGCACGGCGCTGCGGGTGGCCACGCCAGCCTGCGCATCGAGGTGCAGGACAGTGGCATCGGCATCGATGCCGAGGCGCAAGGCCGCTTGTTCCGGGACTTTGAACAGGCCGATGGCTCCATCACCCGGCGCTATGGCGGCAGCGGCCTGGGCCTGGCCATCAGCCGGCGCCTGGTCGACCTGATGGGCGGCAGCATCGGCCTGCGCAGCCAGCCAGGCCAGGGCAGCACCTTTTGGCTGCAGGTGCCGGTGCAACTGCTGCCGGCCGGTGGGCCGCCCACCATGCCCGGCACGGACGCTGGCACCGGCACCAGCACCAGCACCAGCACCAGCCCCGGAACGCCCGCTGGCGCCGATGCCGCGGCGGCGTCCGACCCGGTTGCGCTGCTGGCCCGCTTCCGCGGTGCGCGGGTGTTGCTGGTCGAAGACGATCCGGTCAACCAGCAGGTGATGGTGGCCATGCTGCAGCACGCCGGCCTGGTGGTGGACGTGGCCGACGATGGCGCCGAGGCCTTGGTGCTGGCGCGCCGGGACCGCCATGACCTGGTGCTGATGGACATGCAGATGCCGGTGATGGACGGGCTGGAGGCCACGCGCCAGTTGCGCCGGGGCCCGCCGCCGCTGGCCTTGCCCATCATTGCGGTCACCGCCAATGCCTTTGTCGATGCGCGCCAGCAATGCCTGGACGCCGGCATGGACGACCACATCGCCAAGCCAGTGCAGCTGTTCGCCCTGTGCCGCACGTTGGCCCACTGGCTGGAACATGCGCGGCAGGTGTCGACGGGGTCTGCGGGGTCTGCGGGCTGCGGGTAGGCGGGCGACTGCCGCCGCGTGGTGCAGGCGCTGTGTCTGCGGCGGCAGCTGAAATCCTGCGGCCTGCCGATCGCGGTTTAATTCGGGGTCCTCCCGGAAAACGCCCATGCCCATGCACCAGCTCGCCCAACTCAAGCAATACACCACCGTGGTGGCCGACACCGGCAACTTCAAGCAACTGGCGCAGTTCACGCCGCGTGACGCCACCACCAACCCGTCGCTGATCCTCAAGGCGGTGCAACAAGCTGACTACGCGCCGCTGCTGGCGGCCACCGTGGCGACGATGCGCGGCCAGCCGCTGGATGCCGTGGTCGACCAGGTGCTGGTGGCCTTCGGGCTGGAAATCCTGAAGGTGGTGCCCGGACGGGTGTCCACCGAAGTGGACGCGCGGCTCAGCTTCGACACTGCCGCCACGCTGGCGCGCGCGCGCCGGCTGATCGGCCTGTATGCGGCAGCCGGCATCGGCCGCGACCGGGTGCTGATCAAGATCGCCGCCACCTGGGAGGGCATCCAGGCCGCGCAAGTGCTGGAAGCCGAGGGCATCCACTGCAACCTCACCTTGCTGTTCGCCTTCTGCCAGGCGGTGGCCTGTGGCGACGCTGGTGTGCAGCTGATCAGCCCCTTTGTCGGCCGCATCTACGACTGGCACAAGCAGCAGGCCAGCGCCTCGCCAGGCGGTTGGGACGAAGCCGCCCGCGCGGGCGCCAACGACCCCGGCGTGCAGTCGGTCGAGCGCATCTACACCCACTACAAGCGCTTTGGCATCCGCACCGAGGTGATGGGCGCCAGCTTCCGCAACCTGGGCCAGATCACCGCGCTGGCCGGCTGCGACCTGCTGACCATCAGCCCCGAGCTGCTGGCCCAGCTGCAGGCCACCGATGCACCGCTGCCGCGCCGGCTGGACGCCGCCGCCGCCCGGCAGGCCGACCTGCCCGCGCGTGCACTTCGACGAAGCGGGCTTCCGCTTCGCCTTGAACGAGGACGCCATGGCCACCGAGAAGCTGGCCGAGGGCATCCGGGCCTTTGCGGCCGACGCCGGCAAACTCGACACCATCATCCAGGGGCTGTGACCATGGCGCATGCATTGCAAACACCACGTTGCGACACCACCGTGGCCTGGGCCGCGCTGCAGGGCCACTTCGAGGCCCATGGCCGTGGCCTGGACCTGCGCGAGGCCTTTGCCCGCGACCCCGGACGCTTCGACAGTTTCAGCCTGCAGGCGCCCGGGGTGTTCGCCGACCTGTCGAAGAACCTGTGGGACCTGAAGACCCGCAAGCTGCTGACCGAGCTGGCGCAGGAATGTGGCCTGGAGGCCCGGCGCGACGCCATGCTGGCCGGCGCGCCGATCAACACCACCGAAGGCCGCGCCGTGCTGCACACCGCGCTGCGTGCGCCGCGTGGCCAGGGCCCCTGGAATGCGCACACCGGCCCGGCGCCGTTTTCGGCCGACGTGCACGGCGTGCTCGACCGCCTGCTGGATTTTGCCGAGCAGGTGCGCGACACCGGCAGCTCGGGCATCCGCCATGTGGTCAACATCGGCATCGGCGGCAGCGACCTGGGCCCGCAGATGGTGGTGCCGGCGCTCGACGCCTATGCCCACCCCGGCATCACGCTGCACTTTGTCAGCAATGTCGACGGGCACGACATCACGCCGGTGCTGCGCCGCCTGCAGCCCGCCAACACGCTGTTCATCATCGCCAGCAAGACCTTCAGCACCCAGGAGACCATGGCCAATGCGGCGGTGGCGCGGCAGTGGTTCCTGGACCAGGGCGGCACTGACATCGGCCGGCACTTCGTGGCCGCCACCACCAACCTGGACGCGGCCGCCGCCTTCGGCATCCACACCACCTTCGGTTTCTGGGACTGGGTGGGCGGGCGCTATTCGCTGTGGAGCGCCATCGGTCTGCCGATTGCCATTGCCGTGGGCAGCGAGCACTTCCGTGCGCTGCTGGCTGGCGCCCATGCCATGGACCAGCACTTTGCCAGCGCCCCGCTGGCCGACAACCTGCCGGTGCAGCTGGGCCTGCTGGACCTGTGGTACCGCAACTTCCACGGCTGCAGCAGCCGCAGCGTGGCGCCCTACCACCAGGGGCTCAAGCGCCTGCCGGCCTACCTGCAGCAGCTGGAGATGGAAAGCAACGGCAAGTGCGTCGACTTCGACGGCCAGCCACTGCCGTTTGCCACCAGCCCGGTGGTCTGGGGCGAGCCCGGCACCAATGGCCAGCATGCCTATTTCCAGATGCTGCACCAGGGCACTGACGTGATCCCGGTGGAATTCATCGCCGTCAAGCACCCCACCCATGCCCATGCCGGCCTGCACGCCATGGCGCTGGCCAACTGCCTGGCGCAGAGCCAGGCGCTGATGCAGGGCAAGACCACCGCAGCAGCGGCGGGCGAAGCTGCGCCCACGGCATCGGCCAGCCTGGACCCGCAGACGGTGGCGCGCCACCGCACGTTTCCTGGCAACCGGCCCAGCACCACCCTGCTGCTGGACACGCTGACACCCCATGCCCTGGGCGCGCTGATCGCGCTGTATGAGCACCGGGTGTTCACCAGCGGTGCGCTGTGGGGCATCAACAGCTTCGACCAGTGGGGTGTGGAACTGGGCAAGGCCCTGGCCAGCCAGTTGCTGCCGCGCCTGACCAGCCCCGGCCCGGCCGACGGCAGCGGGCTCGATGGGTCCACCGCCGGCTTGCTGGCGCGGTTGAAGTGAGTGCGGCGCGCCCGTCGGCAACTGCCCTGCCCACGCTGGTGTTCGACTTCGCCGGTGTGCTGTTCCACTGGCAACCGCTGCAGCTGCTGCAGCAACTGATCCCGCAGCACGCCAGCGACGACGCCAGTGCCCGCCACTGGGCGGCGCAGATCTTCCAGGGCTATGGCGGCGATTGGGCCGACTTCGACCGCGGCACGGTGGCGCCGGCAGATCTGGTGCAGCGCATCGCCCGCCGCACCGGCCTGGCACCGGCCGCCGTGCAGGCGGTGGTCGACGCCGTGCCGCTGGCGCTGCAGCCGCAAGCCGACACCGTGGCCCTGCTGCAGCAGCTGCATGCGGCCGGGCAGCCGCTGTACTTCCTGTCGAACATGCCGGCGCCGTATGCCGACCACCTGGACCGGCAACACAGCTTCTTGCGCCTGTTCAGCGGCGGTGTCTATTCGGCCCGGGTGCGCCAGGTCAAGCCCGAGCCTGGCATCTACCAACTGGCGGCGCAGCGCTTTGGCGTGCCACCCGCCCAGCTGCTGTTCTTCGACGATGTGGTCGCCAATGTGGCGGCGGCCCGGGCTGCGGGTTGGCAAGCTGCCCACTTCACCGATGCCGCTGCGGCCCGCGCCGTGCTGCAGGCTGCGGGCTTTGCCCTGAGCCCCTGAATTTCCCCGCGCTGGAGACCCGACATGTCCGACCACCACCCGCCGATGAACGGCGCCGAAAGCCTCGTCACCACCTTGGCCGCCAGCGGTGTGCCGCTGTGTTTTGCCAATCCCGGCACCTCCGAGATGCACTTTGTGGCCGCACTCGACCGCATCCCCGGCGTGCGCTGCGTGCTGGGGCTGTTTGAAGGCGTGGTCACCGGTGCGGCCGACGGCTACTACCGCATGGCCGGCCAGCCGGCCGCCACCTTGCTGCACCTGGGCCCCGGCCTGGGCAACGGCCTGGCCAACCTGCACAACGCGGGCAAGGCGCGCTCGGGCATCGTCAACATCGTCGGCGACCATGCCACCGACCACGGCCGCCATGAATCGCCGCTGAAAAGCGACGCGGAAGCGGTGGCCCGCAGCATGTCGCACTGGGTGCGCAGCAGTGCCAGCGCCGCCGACGTGGGCGCCGACGGCGCTGCCGCCGTGCAAGCCACCCGGGACGGCGCCGAAGGCCGCATCGCCACCTTGCTGCTGCCGGCCGACACCGCCTGGGGTGCCGGTGGCCGGCCTGCGGTGGCGCGCGCGCCGCAGGCCCCGGCGGTGGTGCTGGGCGCCGTGCCTGCCGCCGCCCAACTGCTGCGCCAGCTGGGCCCCAAGGCCGTGTTGCTGTTGGGCACCGGCGGCAGCCGCAGCCTGGCAGCGCAGCAGCATGCCGCTGCCATTGCCGCCCACACCGGCTGCAAAGTGGTGGCCGAGTTCTACAACGCCCGCATGCCGGGCGGCCGCGGCACGCCGGGCATTGCCCGCCTGCCGTATTCCGTCGATGCGGCGGCCGCCCAGCTGGCCGGTGCCCAGGCCCTGGTGCTGGCCGGCAGCACCGAGCCCATCGGCTTTTTTGGCTACCCGGGCAAGCCGTCGCAGTTGAAGCCGGCTGGCGCCATGCTGCTGCAGCTGGCTGAGCCACAGCACGATGTGCCGGCCGCGCTGGCGGCGCTGGCGGCCGAGCTGGGCGCAGCACCGGTGGCCGCGCGCCGGGGCAGCGAGCCCGCTGGCTGGCCCAGCGGGCCGCTCACGGCAGACAGCGTCGCGGCGGTGGTGGCCGCCGTGCTGCCCGAGCAGGCGGTGGTGGTGGACGAGGCGGTGAGCAACGGCCGCGGCTTTGGCGCGGCCATGGTGAACGCCGCCCCGCACGACTGGCTGCAGACCATGGGCGGCGCCATCGGCTTCGGCCTGCCGGGTGGGGTGGGTGCGGCACTCGGCGCGCCCGGCCGGCCGGTGCTGGTGCTCGAAGGTGACGGCAGCGCCATGTACACCGTGCAGGCGCTGTGGACCATGGCGCGTGAAAGCCTGCCGGTGGTGGTGCTGGTGTTTGCCAACCGCGCCTACCGCATCCTGCAGGGCGAACTGCAAGGGGTGGGGGCGCAGATCAGCGGGCAGAAGGCCGAGGCCATGCTGTCGCTGGGCAATCCGGCGCTGGACTGGGTGGCGCTGGCGCGTGGCCATGGGGTGCCGGGTGTGCAGGTCGCCACCACCGATGCCCTGGCCAAGGCCCTGCGGGACGGCTTTGCCAGCCGCGGCCCCCTGCTGATCGAGGCGCTGCTGTAGCCCGGGCGTCCGGCTCGGGGTAGATCCCAGGGCCGAATCCCTGCCGGGTGGTGGCACGGATCTGGCTTGCGCGGTGACAATAAGCTGACCATTTGGTTAAGTTTTCAAGCTTCGCACCGCTCTCGCCCATGCATGCACCCGAACGGCCCGCCCCGACGCCGGCCACCCCCGCGCCAGCGGGCAACACCGCTGCCCGCAGCACTGCCGCCGCCCCGGCCGCTGAGCCTGCGGTCAGCGTGCGCCGCGCCAGCGTCATCTACCCGTCGGCAGATGCACCGGTGCATGCGCTTGTCCGACATCGACCTGGACATCCAGCCGGGCGAATTTGTCTCGCTGATCGGCCCCTCGGGCTGCGGCAAGACCACGCTGCTGCGGGTGATCGCCGACCTGGAGCCCATCAGCAGCGGCACGGTGCTGGTCAACGGCCTGACACCGCACGACGCCCGGCTGGCGCGTGCCTACGGCTATGTGTTCCAGGCGCCGGCGCTGTTCCCCTGGCGCACGGTGCTGGCCAATGTGATGCTGCCGCTGCAGATCCAGGGCCGCGGCCAGGCCGAAGCCGAGGCCATCGCCCGCGAGCAACTGGGCCGGGTGGGGCTGAACGGCTTCGAGCGCAAATACCCCTGGCAGCTGTCGGGCGGCATGCAGCAGCGGGTGTCGATTGCCCGGGCGCTGGGCTTCGAGCCCAAGATCCTGATGATGGACGAGCCCTTCGGCGCGCTCGACGAGATCACCCGCGACGGCCTGAACGACCAGCTGCAGCAGCTGTGGCAGCGCGAGCGGCGCACCGTGGTGTTCGTCACCCACAGCATCGCCGAGGCGGTGTACCTCAGCACCCGCATCGTGGTGATGAGCCCGCGGCCGGGGCGCATCCTGAAGATCATCGACAGCACCCTGCCCGATGCGCGCACGCTGGACTTGCGCGATGCGCCCGAATTCATGGCCCTGGCCCATGCCGTGCGCGAAGGCCTGGCCGACGGGCATGGCAGGCACTGACCGATGCAGCCGGTGACATCCGACGACGGAGGGCGGGCCGAGCGCCGGGCCGCTCCCAAGCCGGCCCGCCATCCCCGTGGGGGATCGGCCGCCGTACCCGGCGGACGAGGGGCTGCGATGACGCGCTGGCTGCCAGTGGCCACCGTGCTGCTGTGCGTGCTGGCGCTGTGGTACGCCGGCGCCGTGGGCCTGAACCGCGCCGGCGCGGTCGAGCGGGTGCTGCCCAACAGCCACCCCCAGGGCGACTGGGCGCTGGCCGACCTGGTGGCCGTCACGCTGAACATGGAGCGCCCGGTGCTGCCCGCGCCGCACCAGGTGGCGGCCGATCTCTACAGCAGCATCGTCGACTGGCCGCTCGATTCCCCCCGCAACCTGCTGTACCACGCTGCCGTCACCGCGCAGAGCACCCTGGTGGGCTTTGTGCTGGGCACGCTGCTGGGCGTGCTGCTGGCGGCGGCCATCGTGCACAGCCGCACGCTCGGACCGGGCGCTGCTGCCCTGGATCGTGGCCAGCCAGACGGTGCCGGTGCTGGCCATCGCGCCCATCGTGCTGGTGATCCTGGGCAGCCTGGGCTTCAGCGGCGTGGCGCCCAAGGCCACGATCGCGATGTACCTGTGCTTCTTCCCGGTGACGGTGGCCATGGTGCAGGGCCTGCGTGCGCCGCAGCGCATCGAGACCGAGCTGATGCACACCTATGCCGCCAGCCAGCTGCAGGCCTTCTGGCTGCTGCGCCTGCCGTCGGCGCTGCCCTACCTGTTCCCCAGCCTGCGGGTGGCGATCGCCGCCGGCCTGGTGGGCGCGATGGTGGCCGAGCTGCCCACCGGCGCCCAGGCCGGGCTGGGCGCGCGCCTGCTCACCGGCAGCTACTACGGCAACACCGTGGGCATCTGGTCGGCGCTGGTGCTGTCGGCCCTGCTGGGCCTGGTGCTGACGCTGGCCGTGGCGGGCGCTGGAGCGGCTGGTGCTGCGGCGGGGCAGGGCGGCATGAGCGTCGCCAGCGCAGCGTCCACCCCGGGCGCCAAGGCCGGCTGGGCCGTGTTCTCCGGCGCGGCCTTTGCGGTGGCCCTGTGGTGGCTGGTGGCCCAGGCCCGGGCGCAGCCGGACTTCCAGCCATGGCACTGGCCGTGCCCCTGGTGGCGCTGCTGCTGCTGGCGGGTCTGGGTGTGCGCCGGGTGGCCGCACTGGACGGCAAGCCCTGGCATGCCACGGCCACCGCCGCGCTGTTCGGCCTCTGGGTGCTGTACTTCTGGCAGGTCGGCGTCACGCTGTTCGACGTGCCGCGGGTGCTGCTGCCGGCGCCGTCCTGGATCGGCCAGATGCTGGTCGACCGCTGGGACACGCTGGCGGCGCGACTTCGTGCAGACCGTGGGCAAGGCCGTGCTGGTGGGCTGGGCGCTGGGCTCGGGCCTGGGCTTTGCCGTGGGCGTGGCGATCGACCGCGCGCCCTTTCTGCAGCGCGGCCTGCTGCCGCTGGCCAGCCTGACCAGCCACCGTGCCGCTGGTGGCGGTGGCGCCCATCATGGTGATGTGGTTCGGCTTCGAGTGGCCCAGCAAGGCCGCGGTGGTGGTGCTGATGACCTTCTTCCCGATGCTGGTGGCCACGCTGGCCGGCCTGCAGGCGGCCGGCAAGCTGGAGCTGGAGCTGATGCAGACCTATGCCGCCGGCTACGCCCGCACGCTGCTCGACCTGCGCCTGCCCATGGCCATGCCCTTCATCTTCAGTGCGCTGAAGGTCAATGCCACGCTGGCGCTGATCGGCGCCATCGTGGCCGAGTTCTTCGGCTCGCCCACGGTGGGCCTGGGCTTTCGCATCAGCACCGAGGCCGCGCGCATGAACATGGGCCTGGTCTGGGGCGCCATCGTGGTGGCCGCGGTCACCGGCTCGCTGGCCTATGCGCTGCTGGTACAACTGGAGCGGCGGGTGGCGTTCTGGCACCCCTCGGTCCGTTCGAAGTGACTTGTTTCAACCCGTCCCAACCCCAACCAACCCAGATTCACACAGGAGCGCGCGATGAAGTCTTTCACGATCAAGGGTGCCGTGCTGGCCGCCTGCTGGCCATGACCGGTCTGGCCGCACAGGCTGCCGACAAGGTGGTGGTGCAGATGAAGTGGGTGCCGCAGGCCCAGTTCGCCGGCTACTACGTGGCCGCCGCCAAGGGCTACTACAAGGACGCGGGCCTGGACGTCACCATCAAGCCGGGTGGCCCCGACGTCAGCCCGGTGCAGGTGCTGGCCGGCAACCAGGCCGACGCCATCGTCAACTGGATGCCCGATGCCCTGGCCGCGCGCGAGGCCGGTGTGCCGCTGGTCAACATCGCGCAGATCTTCGACAAGAGCGGGCTGATGCTCACCTGCAAGAAGGCCAGCGGCGTGGCCAGCCCCAAGGACTTCAAGGGCAAGACCCTGGGCGTCTGGTTCGGCGGCAATGAATACCCGTTCCTGAACTGGATGGCCAAGCTGGGCCTCAAGCCCGACACCGACGTCAAGGTGCTCAAGCAGGGCTTCAACGTCGACCCGCTGCTGCAGAACCAGGCCGCCTGCATCAGCACCATGATCTACAACGAGTACTGGCAGGTGGTCGACGCCGGCGTCAAGGAGAGCGACCTGGTCACCTTCTTCTACGAGAAAGAAGGCGTGGCCTCGCTGGAAGACGGCCTCTACGTGCTGGAAGGCAAGCTCAAGGACCCGGCCTTCGTGGCGCGCATGGCGCAAGTTCGTCAAGGCCACGCTCAAGGGCTGGAACGACGCGGTGAAAGACCCGGCCGGCGCCGCCAAGATCGTGGTGGCGGCCGATCCGTCGGGCAGCGCCACGCTGAAGGTGCAGCAGCGCCAGATGGAGAACGTGGCCAAGCTGATCAGCAACGCCGGCACCGCCAAGATCGGCTACCTGGAGCCGGCCGCCTACGAGCGCACGGTCAAGGTGCTGCTGGCCGGTGGCTCGTCGCCGGTGATCAAGAAGGACCCGGGCAAGGCCGCCTACACCCACGCGGTGTTCGAGGCGGCGAGTAAGTAGCTCCCCCGAAGCGCCTGCGGCGCGCCCTGCAGGCCGCACTGGGCCAGAGGCCCAGCCCTTCGGCAGGCACAAACGGCCAGCCGTTTGTGTCCGGCCTCAGCCCCCCAGGGGGGCGCCGCCAGCGGCCCGGCGGAGCCGGTTCCGCGGCGGCCGCTGGGTGACGATCCGAACCTGCATGCTTGTGGACACCAACAAAGGCCTGATCCGGCAGGCCAACGAGGCCCGCATCCTGGGCGCGGGGGAGCGGGTGTTCGCCCGCACCGGCTTCCACGGCGCCACCATGGCCGCCATCGCCGACGAAGCCGGCCTGCCCAAGGCCAACCTGCACTACTACTTCGGCAGCAAGGCCGACCTGTACAAGGCAGTGCTGGCGCGCACCCTGCACGACTGGCTGCTGCCGCTGGACGCGCTGGTGCCCGAGGCCGACCCGGCCCAGGCCCTGGCCACCTACATCCGCGCCAAGATGGCTGTTGAGCGCGCAGCGGCCCGATGCCAGCCGCGTGTTTGCCAACGAGTTGCTGCACGGTGCGGCGGTGGTGGGTGCGCTGATGCGCAGCGAACTGCGCGCCAAGGTGCAGCAAAAGGCCGCCGTCGTCGACGGCTGGGTGGCCGCCGGCCGCATGGCACCGGTGGACGCCACCCACCTGTTCTTCACCATCTGGGCTGCCACCCAGACCTATGCCGACTTCGAGGTGCAGGTGTGTGCGGTGCTGGGGCGCGGGCCGGGCACGCTGACAGCCGACGACCATGCGCGTGCCACCGCGCATGTGGTGGCACTGCTGCTGCGGGGCTGCGGCCTGGGCTGACCGGGCGCCGCCTGGCCCTGCCGCGCTCAAGGCGCCGGGCGATCGACCGATATGCAGGGATGCCCCGGCGCCGCCGGGGCAGCCACACCCTTGCTGCGGAGCCTCCATGCAAGACCGGATCCTGTTGGTCGACGACGACCTGGCCGCGATCAAGACCATGTCGCGCATGCTGGCGGGCGTCGGTCAGATCCAGTTTGCATGCTCGGGCCTGGACGCTTTGCGGCTGGTGCGCGAGGCCCCGCCCTCGCTGATCCTGATGGACGCCGAAATGCCCGGCATGAGCGGCTTCGAGCTCTGTGCCTTGCTGAAGGCCGATTACACCCTGGCCCATGTGCCGGTGATCTTCGTCACCAGCCACAGCGAAACCGCCTTCGAGGTGGCTGGCTTCGAGATCGGTGCGGTCGACTTCATCGCCAAGCCGGTGAGCCCGCCGCTGCTGCTGGCCCGGGTCAAGACGCAGCTGCGCATCAAGCAGCTGAACGACGAACTGCGCCGCACCTCGCTGACCGACGGCCTGACCCAGGTGGCCAACCGCCGCGCCTTCGACGACGCCTTCCGCCGGGAGTGGTCACGCGCGCGGCGCAGCAGCCAGCCGATGAGCGTGCTGATGATCGACGTCGACCATTTCAAGCTGTTCAACGACCGCTACGGCCACGGCGCCGGCGACCGCTGCCTGCAGGGCATGGCCCAGGCGCTGATTGCCGCCAGCCTGCGGCCCGCCGACTTTGTGGCCCGCTACGGTGGCGAAGAGTTCGTCATGCTGCTGCCGCAGACGCCGCGCGGCGGCGCAGCGCATGTGGCCACGCGCATCCTGGCCGCAGTGCAGGGGCTGGACATTGAACACGCCGCCTCGCCCACCGCCAGCCATGTGAGCGTGAGCGTGGGCATGGCTTGCTTTGACGTGCACAGCGCCGGCTGGGTGGCCTCGCCCGATGATTCGCGCTTTCTCGACGACCCGGCGGCATTGGTCAAGCCGGTGCATCTGCTGCAGGCTGCCGACAAGGCGCTGTATGCCGCCAAGCGCGCCGGCCGGGCCCAGGCCTGGATGCTGGACGCGGCCGATGTCGATGCCCCCGCCCTGGCCCGCCTGGTGCAGCCGCTGGTCCAGGCCGATCAGACGGTCAGTGCATGAGCCCGCCGGGCCGCCCCAAGGGCACATCGCGCAGTGCGCGACACGAAGCGACCCCAGTGCGCCCGCCGGGCCGCCCCAAGGGCACATCGCGCAGTGCGCAGCACGAAGCGACCTCAGTGAGCCCGCCGGGCCGACCTTCCAGACCACGGCGACTGCCCATGATCCAGGCTTCTTTGAAAGCAGCGCTGGCGGCTTTGGTCGCTGGCCTGGCGCTGACCGTTGCGGCGGTGGTCTGGCATGGCCGGGCCAACCACCAGCTGACGCAGGACCACTTCGAGACCCTGTCGGCCAAGGTCGCCAGCGAGGTCAGCCAGCGCATGCAGGTGTTCGAATTCGGCTTGCGCGGCGCCCGCGGTGCCGTGGTGGCGGCCGGCACCGACCGCATCGATGCCGACATCTTCCGGCGCTATGCCGACACCCGCAACCTGGCGGTGGAATTTCCGGGTGCGCGTGGCTTCGGCGTCATCCGCCGTGTGCCGGTGGCCGACCAGCCCCACTTTGTGGCGGCCAACCGGCGCGCCGGCCGCCCCGACTTCCAGGTCCACCAACTGGCGCCCACGGACAGTGAGCGCTACATCATCGACTTCGTCGAGCCGCTGGACAGCAACCGCCGCGCGCCCGGGCTGGACATTGCGTCCGAACCCCACCGCAAGGCCGCCGCGCTGCAGGCCATGCACAGTGGCCAGGCCACATTGACGCGGCCCATCACCCTGGTGCAGGCCGCTGACAAGCAGCAGCAGTCGATGATGCTGTTGCTGCCGATCTACCGGCCCGGCCTGGACACCAGCACCGCAGCAGCGCGCGAAGCGGCAACCTTCGGCTGGTCGTTCACCCCCCTGGTCTTCGGCGAGGTGATGCACGGGTTCGACCTGCGGGAAGGGCAGATCGTCTTGTCGCTGCGCGATGTCACCGATGCCGACGCAGGCGAGACCTTCTTTGCCACCCCCGGCTTTGCTGCGGCGGGCACGGGCGGGCTGCTGCGCCAGGAAGCGCTCAGTGTCTACGGGCGCCGCTGGCAGGTGTCGGTGCAGGCCACGCCCCTGTTTTACGCTGGGCTGGGTCTGGTCGAGCCCGGTCTGACGGCGCTGTTCGGCGCCATGCTGAGCCTGGCGCTGGCTGCGCTGGCCGCCTTGCTGGTGCGTGGCCGGCAGCGGGAGGCGATGGCCCGGCTGGCCCAGGCGCACCAGGCGGCGATGGTGATGGCCTCGGACGATGCCATCGTCAGCGTCTCGCTGGACGGCCGCATCACCAGCTGGAACCCCGGCGCCGAGCGTCTGTTCGGCCTGCCGGCAGAGGCTGCTGTCGACTCCGCACTGGCGCACTTGCTGCAACCCTGGCGAGACGCTGCACAGGACGCACACCCGCAGGGCGACATGCTGTGCAATCTGCTGGCGGACCTGCAGGCCGACCTGCTGGCGCGGGCGGCGGCCGGCGAGGTGGTGGCGCCCTTCGACACCAGCTTGCGGCGGCCAGATGGCCGCCTGGTGGAGGTGTCGGTGTCGGCCGTGCCGCTGCTGGCGGCGGCCCGCGTTGTCGGGGTGGCCCAGACCTACCGTGATGTCAGCGCCCGCAATGCCGCCGCCCGTGCGCTGAGCCAGTCGCATGCGCAGCTGGAGCAACTGGTCGACGAGCGCACCCGTGGCCTGGAAACCGCCAGGCGCGACCTGCAGACCCTGCTGGACGCGCTGCCGTCGATGGTCGGTTATTGGGACCAGACCCTGATCAACCGCTTTGCCAACCGCGCCTATGAGCGCTGGTTCGACGTCGACCCGGCCGCGCTGCCCGGCTGCAGCATGCCCGACCTGCTGGGCGACGCGCTGTTTGCGCGCAACCAGCCCTATGTGCAGGCTGCCCTGCGCGGCGAGGCCCAGAGCTTTGAATACGCCTTCCCACGCCTGGACGGTGAGGGCCACCGCCATTCCCTGGTGCACTACCTGCCCGACACCATCGATGGCGCGGTGCGTGGGTTCTATGTGCTGGTGCACGATGTCAGCGAGCTCAAGGAAGTGCGGCGCCAGAGCCATGCCGCACAGCGCAAGTGCGACGCGCTGATGGCCATGGTGCTGCAGCACGCCATCGTCTCGGTCACCGACTGCACGGGCCGCATCATCGAGGCCAACGAAGCCTTCTCGCAGATCGCCGGCTACGAACGCGACGAACTGCTCGGCCGCTCGCACCGCCTCGTCAATTCCGGGGTCCATCCGCCCGGTTTCTGGGGCAATGTCTGGCGCACCATCGCTGCCGGCCAGTCCTGGCGCGGTGAGGTCTGTGACCGTGCCAAGAACGGGGCGCTGTACTGGGTCGACACCATGATCACACCCCTGCTCGACGATGCCGGGCAGGTGGAGAGCTACATCGCGGTGCGCTACGACATCACGGCCGCCAAGCTGACCGAGCGCGCCCTGCGCGACAGCGAGGCCTTCCTGGAGCGCACCGGCCGGCTGGCGGGCATCGGTGGCTGGGAATTCGACGCCCGCACCCAGCAGATCCGTTGGTCGCCCGAGACCTACCGCATCCATGATGTCGACCCCAGCTGCTCACCGCCGCTGGAAGAGGCCCTGCAGTTCTATCCACCGCATGTCCGGCCGCAACTGGAGCAGGCCTTTGCCAAGGCCCTGGCCCAGGGCACCCGCTACGACCTGGAGCTGCCCTTCGTGTCCGCCACGGGGGTGCACAAATGGGTGCGCGCCGTGGGCGAAGCCGAGCTGGCCGACGGCGTGGTGGTGCGCCTGCTCGGGTCGGTGCAGGACATCAGCGATCGCAAGCGTGCCGAGGCGGCGATGCATGCCAGCAGCGAGCGCTTTGCGCTGGCGTCCGACGCAGCGGGCATCGGCATCTGGGAATACGACCTGCAGGCCGGCAACCTGATCTGGGACGAGCGCATGTTCCGGCTGTTCGGGCGCAGCCGCATTGCCGGCGGCGTGCCCTACACCTACTGGTCCGAGAACCTGCACCCGGACGACTGTGCCCGGGTGGAACAGGCCATGCAGCGGGCCCTGGCCGGTGACAAGCCCTTCGACATCGACTTCCGTGTCTGCTGCCCCGACGGCAGCGTCCACCACCTCAAGGCGGTTGCCAAGGTGCACCGCGACAGCAGCGGCCGGGCGCTGCGCATGATCGGCGTGAACTTCGACATCACCGACCGCATGCGGGCCGAAGATGCGATGAACCGTACCTCGGCCTTGTTGCAGGCAGTGGTCGATGCCGCCACCGAGGTGTCGATCATCGCCGTGCAGCTGGACGGCACGGTCAGCCTGTTCAACAGCGGTGCCGAGCGCCTGCTGGGCTACACGCGCACCGAGGTTGTGGGCTGCAAGCGGTCGCTCGACTTCCACCTGCGGCAGGAGATGCAGAGCCGGGCGCAGCTGCTCAGCGACGAGCTGGGCCGGCCGGTGCGCGCCGGCAATGTGCTGGTCGACCCGGCGGTGCTGGGCCAGCCGCGTGAATGGACCTACCTGCGCAAGGACGGCAGCACCATCTGCGTGTCGCTGGCGGTCACCGCGATGCAGGACGCGGCCGGCCAGTGCTTCGGCTACCTGGGCGTGGCGCACGACATCTCACGCCAGAAGGCCTATGAGCAGTCGCTGCAGGACGCGGCCGAGGCCGCCGAGCTGGCCAACCTGGCCAAGAGCCAGTTCCTGGCCAACATGAGCCACGAGATCCGCACGCCGCTCAACGCCCTGCTCGGCGTCGGCCATCTGCTGGCCGGCACCGCGCTCGATGACGACCAGCGCCAGTTGCTGGCCAAGTCGCAGGTGGCGGGGCGCTCGCTGCTGGGCATCGTCAACGACGTGCTGGACCTGGCCAAGATCGAGGCCGGCGAGCTGGTCCTGGACGCGGCACCCTTCCACCCCGACGAATTGCTGCGCGACATCGAGGCCATGTTCCGGTCGCAGGCCGAAGGCAAGGGCCTGGCCTTCGAAGTGGCGCGCAACGACGATGTGCCGCCCTGCCTGGTCGGCGACGCGCTGCGCCTGCGCCAGATCCTCGTCAACCTGCTGGGCAATGCGCTGAAGTTCACCGAGCAGGGCGGTGTGCGTGTGCAGCTGCAGGTGATGGACGAAGGGGTGTCGCAGGTGCGGCTGCGTTGCAGCGTCATCGACACCGGCATCGGCATCAGCGCCGAGGCACAGGCCCAGCTGTTCAAGGCCTTCGCGCAGGCCGACACCTCGATCACCCGGCGCTACGGCGGCACTGGGCTGGGCTTGTCGATCGTGCGTGAGCTGGCCCAGGCCATGGGTGGTGATGCCGGTGTGGTCAGCGCGCCGGGGCAGGGCAGCGAGTTCTGGGCCACGATGACGGTCTCGGTGCCGACCGCCGCCCAGCTGGGGCCGATCGGCAGCGACGGCGACACGCTGGAAGTGGTCATCGTCGACGACCTGCTGGCCGACCGGCAGGCCCTGGCCGTGCTGTCGCGCGCCCTGGGCTGGCGCGCGGTGGAGCTGGATTCGGGTGCGGCCTTGATCACGCTGATCGCCCAGCGTGCGGCGCAGGGCCTGCCGCAGCCTGACGGCATCGTCATCGACCAGCACATGCCTGGCGCCAGCGGCTTGCAGGCGCTGGCCCAGCTGCCGGCGCTGATCGGACGCGACAACCTGCCGGCCACGCTGCTGGTGACCTCGCGCGACCACCCCTACAGCGCCGACATGGACCCCGACCGCCTGGCCGAGCACATCCTGCACAAGCCGGTCTGTGCGTCGGCGCTGTTCAACGGCATCAACGACAGCGTGGCACGGCGCACCGGCAGCACCAGCAAGGTGCTGCAATCGACCCGGGTGGACGCCTTGCAGGCGCGCTGGCTGGTGGGTGTGCGGGTGCTGGTGGTCGACGACAGCGACATCAACCGCGACGTGGCCGGCCGGCTGCTGGCCCGCGAAGGTGCCGAGGTCGAGTCCTGCAGCAACGGCCTGGAAGCGCTGGACTGCCTGCGCGCCCGGCCCGGGGCCTTCGATGCGGTGCTGATGGATGTGCAGATGCCGGTGATGGACGGCCTGGAGGCGACCCGCCGCATCCGCAGTGAACTGGCGCTGGCCGTGCCGGTGGTGGCCCTGACAGCGGGGGCCCTGGTCGAAGAGCGGCGCCGCGCGCTGGCCGCCGGCATGACCGACTTTTTGAGCAAGCCGCTGGACCCCCAGACGCTGGTGCAGACCCTGCGCCGGGTGGTCGAAGAGCAGCGCGGTGTCGGCCTGCTGGTGCACCGCCTGGCCGGCAAGCCGGACGACGCAGCCCACTGGCCCACGGTCGAAGGCATCGATGCCAAGGAGGCGGCCCTGCGCACCGCCGGCGATGCAGCGCTGTTCGTGTCCCTGCTGGAGAGCCTGCTGCGGGAATTTGGCGGCTTTGCCCGCTCGGCCTTGTTGCTGCCGGCCGACGATGCCGCGCGGGCCCAGCTGGCCGCCAGGATCCACAAGCTGCGCGGCATCCTGGGCACCCTGGGTGCCCGCCGTGCCCACCGCCTGGCCACCACGGCTGAAAAGGCGCTGGTCCAGGGCAGTGCCGACGCTGCGGCGGCGCTGGCCGATCTGGGCAAGTGCCTGCGTGCGCTGTTCGATGCCGCCGTGCCGGCACTGGTGCCCCCGCGGCGGGCGGCGGCGCCGGCCAAGCCGCCCGGCGGCCCCGCGGCCGATCTGCCACCGCTGACCGAGGCCGAGCGCATGGCCTTCCTGCAACTGCTGCGCCGCCAGGACATGGCGGCCATGGAGCGCTTTGATACCTTGCTGCCACGCTTGCGCCAGCAGTTCCAGCCGTCGTTGCTGGCGGAAGTGCGCGAGGCGCTGGACCAGCTGAACTTCAGCAGCGCCCTGGCCTTGCTGGACAGCGAAGCCGCCTGCCTGCTGCCGGGCTGAGCCAGCGCGGCCGGCCCGCTGCCTGGCCTGCTGTCTGCGGGGCCGCTATGCTGGGCGCATGACACTCGACACCCTGGAACTCCAAACCGGCGACCAGCCGACCGCCAGCATCGTGGTGCTGCACGGCCTGGGCGCCGACGGCAACGACTTTGTGCCCATCGCCCAAGAGCTGGACCTGGCCGCCGTGGGCCCGGTGCGCTTTGTGTTTCCGCATGCGCCGGTGCGGCCGGTCACGCTGAACGGCGGCATGGCGATGCGGGCCTGGTACGACATCCTGGGCAGCGACCTGGCCCGGCGCGAGGACGAAGCCGGCCTGCGCCAGTCGGCCAGCCAGGTGCAGGCCCTGCTGGACCGCGAGGCCGCCCGCGGCGTGGCGCCCGCACGCACCGTGCTGATGGGCTTTTCACAGGGCTGCGCCATGGCCTTGCTGGCGGGCCTGCGCGCGCCGCAGCGCCTGGCCGGGCTGGTGGGCTTGTCGGGTTACCTGCCGCTGGCCGCCAGCACGGCGGCCGAGCGCAGCGCCGCCAACCGCGACACGCCGGTGTTTCTGGCGCATGGCCGTTTCGACCCGATGGTGACGCTGCAGCGCGGCGAAGCCACGCGCGACGCCTTGCAGGCCCTGGGCCAGCCGCTGCAGTGGCACACCTACCCGATGGAACATTCGGTCTGTGCCGAAGAGATTGCCGACCTCAACGCCTGGCTGCTGCAGGTGCTGGCGCCGGCGGCCTGAGGCATGGACACGCCGGTGTTGCTGCCGCTGCAGCGGGTCCAGGCCGGCAGCCTGGAGATCGCCTTCCACGACAGCGGCCCGGTCCAGGGCCAGGCGGCGGGCCCGCCCGTGCTGCTGATGCATGGCTTCCCCTACGACATCCACGCCTATGCCGAGGTGCTGCCGCGCCTGGTGGCCCAAGGCTGCCGGGTGCTGGTGCCTTACCTGCGTGGCTTCGGCCCCACCCGCTTCCTGCGGGCCGACACCCCGCGCTCGGGTGAGCAGGCGGCGCTGGGGGCTGATCTGCTGGCCCTGATGGACGCCCTGGCCCTGCCGCAGGCCGTGCTGGCGGGCTATGACTGGGGCGGCCGCGCGGCCTGCGTGGTGGCGGCGCTGTGGCCCGAGCGCTGCGCCGGCCTGCTCAGCTTCAACAGCTACAACATCCAGCACATCGACCGGGCCATGCTGCCCGACACACCCGAGAACGAGCAGCGGCTCTGGTACCAGTACTACTTCCACAGCGAACGCGGCCGCGCCGGCCTGGCCCGCGACCGGCGCGCGCTGTGCCGGCTGCTGTGGCGCACCTGGTCGCCCACCTGGTCTTTTGACGACGCCACCTACGCCCGCAGCGCGGCGGCCTTCGACAACCCGGATTTTGTCGACGTGGTCATCCACAGCTACCGCCACCGGTTCGGCCTGGTGGCAGGTGACCCGGCACTGGCCGACATCGAGGCGCGCCTGGCGGCCGCAGCCCGTCATCCGCGTGCCCAGCCTCACCTTCGACGGCGCCGACGACGGTGTGCGCCCGCCCGCCAGCGCGGCCCAGCATGGCCAGCGTTTCAGCGGCCCGCGGCAGCACAGCGTGGTGCCGGGCGTGGGCCACAACATGCCGCAGGAAGTGCCGGCGCTGTTTGCCGACGCGGTGCTGCGCTTGGTGCGCGGCGCACTGGGTAGGCCCGGGCCCAGGCCAGACCCAGCCGGTGCCCGGTCTCTGAGGTGACGGCCGGCGCCGCCGCGCCGCGCCTATGCTCCTGGTCCCCTTGACCACTGCCTGCACCGCACCCACGCCATGGCCTACAGCACCCTCGACTGGCAGATCGACGACCGCGTGTTGACGCTCACGCTCAACCGCCCGGCGCAGCTCAACGCCTTCACCACCACCATGGCCGACGAGCTGATCGACGCCTACACACCGCGCCAGCGCCGACGACGCGGTGGGTGCGGTGGTGGTCACTGGCGCCGGCAAGGCCTTTTGCGCCGGCATGGACTTGTCGGTCGACGGCAATGTGTTCGGCCTGGACGAAGCGCTGGACCCCAGCCTGGACCAGCTCGACACCCTGTGGGACGACCCCAGCATGGTGCAGGGCGTGCGCGACACCGGCGGGCGCGTGTCGCTGGCGGTGTACGACTGCAAGAAGCCGGTGATCGCTGCCATCAACGGCGCGGCGGTGGGCATCGGCGCCACCATGACCCTGCCGATGGACGTGCGCCTGGCCAGCGACAAGGCCCGCATCGGCTTTGTGTTCGGCCGCATCGGCATCGTGCCCGAGGCCTGCAGCACCTGGTTTCTGCCGCGCATCGTCGGCCAGCAGCAGGCCATGGACTGGATCTACGGCGCCGACATCCTGACGCCCGAGCAGGCCCTGGCCGGCCGGCTGGTCAAGGCGGTGCTGCCGGCCGAGCAGTTGCTGGCCGAGGCGCACAAGCTGGCCCACCACTGGATCGACGGCCGCAGCGCGGTGTCGATCGCGCTGATGCGCCAGATGCTGCTGCGCAACCCGGCGCTGCCGCACCCGCGCGAGGCCCACGCCATCGAATCCCTGGCCATGCTGCACACCAGCCGCAACGACGGCAAGGAAGGCGTGGCCAGCTTCAATCAAAAACGCGCGCCGGCCTACAGCGGCCGCGCCTCTGACGGGCTGGGCAGCTTCTACCCCTGGTGGTGAGCGCCGGCAGCCGGCCACAACGAATCAATTCAGGAGACGAACATGGAACGCAAGGTGTGTGTGGTCACCGGCTCATCGGCCGGCATCGGTGCGGCCATCGTGCGGCTGTATGCCGAACGTGGCTGGAACGTGGTGGTCAACTATTCGCGTGACCCGGCGCCGGCCGAAGCCGTGGCGGCGCAATGCCGGGCGCTGGGCGCCGCGCACGGGGTCGAAACCCTGGTGGTGAAGGCCAACGTGGCCGAAGACGCCGACTGCCGCGCCTTGGCGGCGGCGGTCGACGCCCGATGGGGCCGCTGCGACGTGCTGGTCAACAACGCCGGCACCACCAAGTTTGTGCATGTGCGCAACTTCGACGCGCTGGAGATGGAAGACTTCCAGCGCATCTACGCCGTCAACGTGGTGGGCGCCTTCCAGGCGGTGCGGGCCTTCACCCCGCTGCTGAAGAAGCACCCCACCACGGCGGTGGTCAACATGTCGTCGGTGGCAGCCAGCACCGGCGCCGGCTCGTCACTGGCCTATGCCGCCAGCAAGGGCGCACTGAACACGCTGACCATGTCGCTGGCCCGCGCGCTGGGCCCCGAGGTGCGGGTCAATGCGATTGCCCCCGGCTTTGTCGAAACCACCTGGCTGCAGAACGGCATGGGCGCCGAGCGCTATGCCGCCGCCGCCCAGACCTTCAAGGACCGTGCCGCACTGGCCGAGATCATCCAGCCCGAGGACATCGCCCGCGCCGCCTGGTACCTGGGCGTGGACGCGGTGAAGACCAGCGGCGAGGTGCTGCCGATCGATTCCGGCGTGCGGCTGTTCCCGGTCTGATTGCCGGGCTGGCAGCCGGTGTTCTCGCACTGGGCGAACAAGCCCACCAAGCTGCAGGGCGGGCGCACGCCCGACCCCTACCGCCCCGCCAAGCTGCGCCGGCGCCTGCTGCTGGCCTTGCTGGCGGTGGCCACCGTGTCGGCGATTGCCGCGCTGATGCTGCGGCCGCACCAGCAGCTGATGGGCGCCAAGGCGGCGCGCGCCGACGCCCAGCGCGCCGTTGATTGCCCGCCCGGCGCTGCCAGTGCAGCACCCGGCTGCCCGGGTGGCGAGATGCGGGTGATGGTGCTGCCGGCAGCGCCGGTGGGGTCGCGGTAGCGCCCGGTCGCCCGGTCGCCCGGTCGCCCGGTCAAATCAGGCGGCTTGGCGCGCCGTGCCAGCACACCCAGGCCGGCCCCAAGCGCCGCATCACACCGGGCAGGCGCGCGCGGATGTTGGCGTCAGGGGTGCGCATGGCGTCATTATGAGAAGATCTCTGAGAAGTTCAACGGCGTGGATTTGCATGCCTATCCACCAATGAAAAAACCCGCCGAAGCGGGTTCTTTGATTGGCATTTTGAGAAGATTTTCAGGCTGGCTCAGTCACTGGCCACGCCTGCCCGCTCCAGCATCGCATGCAGCAGCACATTGCAGCCGGCGGCGATGTGCTCGGGTTGGGCGTCTTCGATCTCGTTGTGGCTGATGCCGTCCTTGCAGGGGATGAAGATCATGCCCGCCGGCGCCAGCCGGGCCATGTAGACCGCATCGTGCCCGGCGCCGCTGACCACCGGCATGTGGCTGTAGCCCAGCTTGGCGGCGGCGCGGCCCACGGCGTCCACACAGTCGGCATGGAAGGGCTGGGCCGGGTAGGCGCTGACGGGGGTGATGTCGATCGCCAGGCCGCTGTCTTGGCTGAGCTTGGCGGCCACGGCGCGGATGTCGGCGTCCATGGCCTCGCACAGCGCGTCGCTGGCGTTGCGCAGGTCGATGCTGAACTTCACCCGCCCGGGGATGACGTTGCGGCTGTTGGGGTGCACCTGCACCATGCCCACCGTGCCGCGGCCGTGGTTGCTGCCGTCGGCCTGCGGGTGGCGGTGGGCGCAGGCCACCACCTCCTGCATCAGCGCGGCGGCCACCTGCAGCGCATCCTTGCGCAGCGCCATGGGGGTGGGGCCGGCGTGGGCTTCCATGCCGGTGACGACGCAGTCATACCAGCGGATGCCCAGCACGCCGGTCACCACGCCGATGGTCGTGGCGTTGTCTTCCAGCACCGGGCCCTGCTCGATGTGGGTCTCGAAATAGCTGCCGATGGGGTGGTCGCCGGGCTCTTCATCGCCGATGTAGCCGATGCGTTCCAGCTCGCCCTGCACCGTCTTGCCGTCGGTGTCGGTGGCGGCGTAGGCATGTTCCAGCGTGAAGGCCTTGGCGAACACGCCGCTGCCCATCATCACCGGCACAAAGCGCGAGCCTTCTTCATTCGTCCACCAGGCCACCTCGATCGGTGCTTCGGTCTCGATGCCGGCGTCGTTGAGGGTGCGTACCACCTCGATGCCGGCCAGCACGCCGTAGTTGCCGTCGAACTTGCCGCCGGTGGGCTGGGTGTCGATGTGGCTGCCGGTCATCACCGGCGGCAGGCTGTTGTTGCGGCCGGGCCGGCGCATGAAGCCGTTGCCGATCTTGTCGACCGTCAGCGTCATGCCGGCTTCCTTGGCCCAGCGGCTGACCAGGTCGCGGCCCTGCTTGTCCAGGTCGGTCAGTGTCAGGCGGCAGACGCCGCCCTTGGGTGTGGCGCCGATCTGGGCCAGCTCCATCAGGCTGTCCCACAGGCGCGGGCCGTTGATGCGCAGGCCGGCAATTTTTTCGGCCAGGGGGGTGGTCTTCATGTCCATGGGGTGGGCTCCAGGTGATCAGCGGGCGACCGCAGTGGGGGCTTCCAGCGCGGCCTTGCGCGCCAGCGGGGCGAATTGCGGCGCAAACGGCGGCCGCTTGATGTACTGGCCTGCACCACGCACGGCGCGCAGGTCGCCGTCGGCATACACCAGCACGCCCTGGCGCAGGGTGTGGGTGGGCTGGCCCTGCACGGTGCGGCCTTCGAAGATGTTGAAGTCGCCCAGGCTCTTCTGGGTCTTGACCGACAGGGTCTTGCGTGGCTTGCGCATCCCACAGCACGATGTCGGCGTCGGCGCCCGGGGCGATGCAGCCCTTTCTGCGGGTAGATGTTGAACAGCTTGGCGGCATTGGCCGAGGTGACGGCGACAAATTCGCTGGGTGTGAGCCGGCCGCCGTTCACGCCTTCATGCCACAGCACGGCCATGCGCTCTTCGACCCCGCCGCAGCCGTTGGGGATCAGGCTGAAGTCGGCCTTGCCGGCGGCCTTTTGCTCGGCGCAGAAGGTGCAATGGTCGGTGGCCGTGGTGTGCAGGCTGCCCGATTGCAGGCCGCGCCACAGCATGTCGCTGTGGCCCTTGGGCGCGGAAGGGCGGGCTCATCACATGGCCGGCGGCGTAGGCAAAGCTGGGGTCGCGGTAGACGCTGTCGTCGAGCACCAGATGGCCGGCCAGCACCTCGCCGTAGACCCGCTGGCCACGGGCGCGGGCGGTGGCAATGGCGGCGGCGCTTTCGGCGCAGCTGACATGCACCACGTAGATCGGCACGTTCAGCACGTCGGCAATGGCGATGGCGCGCTGGGCCGCCTCGGCCTCGACCGCGGGCGGGCGGCTCAGCGGGTGGCCCTCGGGCCCGAAGATGCCCTTGGCCTTCATCTCGGCCTGCAGCAGGTAGACCAGTTCACCGTTTTCGGCATGCACCGTGGGCATGGCGCCCAGTTCCAGCGCCCGGCGGAAGCTGTTCACCAGGGTCTCGTCGTCGCACATGATGGCGTTCTTGTAGGCCATGAAGTGCTTGAAGCTGTTGACGCCTTCGTCGGTCACCAGGGTGCCCATGTCGCGGTGCACGCTCTGGTCCCACCAGGTGACGGCGACGTGGAAGCTGTAGTCGCCGGCCGACTTTTCGGCCCAGCCGCGCCATTGGCGGTAGGCGTCCATCAGCGGCTGCTGCGGGTCGGGGATGACGAAGTCGATGATGGTGGTGGTGCCGCCGGCCATGGCGGCGGCGGTGCCGCTGTAGAAGTCGTCCTGCGTCACCGTGCCCATGAAGGGCAGCTGCATGTGGGTGTGCGGGTCGATGCCGCCCGGCAGCACATAGCGGCCGCTGGCGTCCAGGGTGTCGCAACCGGCGGGCGTGGGCAGGTCGCTGCCGACGGCGCTGATGCGGCCGCCCTCGCACAGCACATCGGCGCGGAATTCACGGTCGGCGTTGACGACGGTGCCGCCTCGGATCAGCAGGGGTTTCATGCGGGGCTCCAACACTGGGGAATCGGGGGATGGTTGCGCGCCGGTGCAAGATCGTCAAGGCGTCTCACAGGCTGTGCTGCAGGGCTGTGCTCAGGCCGGCACCGGCTTGCGCATCGGGTTGTTGGCGTGGGTGGTCCAGTTGGCGGCGGTGGCGCTCACCACCTCGCCGGTGCGGGCGTCCACCTCGCCAGGGGCCAGGCTGCGCAGCGTGATGCAGTCGGGCACCGGGCAGACGGTCACGCACAGGTTGCAGCCCACGCAGTCGGCGTCCTTCACCTCGAAGTGGCGCTTGCCGTCCTTCATCGCGGTGATGGCCTGGTGCGAGGTGTCCTCGCAGGCGATGTGGCAGCGCCCGCAGGCGATGCAGCTGTCCTGGTCGATCACCGCCTTGCTGACCGCGCGCAGGTTCAGGTACTGCCAGTCGGTCACGGTGGGCAGGGCGCGGCCGCGGAAGTCGTCGATGGTCTGGAAGCCCTTGCTGTCCATCCAGTGGGACAGGCCGTCGGCCATGTCCTGCACGATCTTGAAGCCGTAGACCATGGCCGCGGTGCACACCTGCACATTGCCGGCGCCCAGGGCGATGTAGTCCAGCGCGTCGCGCCAGTTGCCCACGCCGCCGATGCCGGAAATCGGCAGGCCGGCGGTCTCGGCCGAGCGGCCGATCTCGGCCACCATGTTCAGCGCGATCGGCTTGACCGCCGGGCCGCAGTAGCCGCCGTGGCTGCCCATGCCGGCGGTCGACGGGCTCATGGTCAGCGTGTCCGGGTCGACGCCGATGATCGAGTTGATGGTGTTGATCAGGCTCACCGCGTCGGCGCCGCCGCGCTTGGCGGCGGCGGCCGGCAGGCGGATGTCGGTGATGTTGGGCGTCAGCTTGACGATCACCGGCAGCCGGCTGTACTGCTTGCACCAGCGGGTGACCATCTCGATGTACTCGGGCACCTGGCCCACGGCCGCGCCCATGCCGCGCTCGCTCATGCCGTGCGGGCAGCCGAAGTTCAGCTCCACGCCGTCGCAGCCGGTGTCTTCGACCATCGGCAGGATGGCCTTCCAGGCGCTTTCGGTGCAGGGCACCATCAGGCTGACCACCATCGCCCGGTCGGGCCAGCTGCGCTTGACGGCGCGGATCTCGTCCAGGTTCAGCTGCAGCGGCCGGTCGGTGATCAGCTCGATGTTGTTGAAGCCCAGCAGCTTGCGGTCGGGCGTGAGCAGGGCGCCGTAGCGCGGGCCGTTGACATTGACGATCGGCGGGCCGGCCTCGCCCAGCGTCTTCCAGACCACGCCGCCCCAGCCGGCCTCGAAGGCCCGGTGCACGTTGTAGGCCTTGTCGGTGGGCGGCGCGCTGGCCAGCCAGAACGGGTTGGGGCTGGAGATGCCGGCAAAGTTGGTGCGCAGATCGGCCATGGTGGGTGTGCTCCGTTCAAGCCAGGGATGGGGTGGGGGCCGCCGCCGTGATGGCGGCATGGATGGCCAGTGCGGCACGCTTGCCGTCCTCCACCGCCTCCACGGTCAGGTCGCGCCCGCCCAGCCGGCAGTCGCCGCCGGCGTACAGGCCAGGCACGCCGGTGCGGCCGTCGTCGTCGGCCACCACCCGGCCTTCACGCAGCGTGCAGGCCGCAGTCGTCGAGCAGGGCGCTGTCGAGCTTCTGGCCGATGGCCTTGAGCACCATGTCGGCAGCCAGGGTCTCGTGCTGGCCGGTGGCCTGCAGGTGGCCGTGCACCGGCACCTGGCGTTCGAAGCGCACCGCCGCCACATGGCCGCGTGCCGCGCCGTGGCCGGGCAGCAGAGCCTCGGGCTGCCAGCCAGTGGTGGATGTGCACGCCATGGGTCAGCGCCCAGTCCTGCTCGGCCTGGCTGGCGCCCATGGACGCCGGCCCGCGGCGGTAGACCATGTGCACCTGCTCGGCACCCAGCAGCTTGCTCTGCACCGCGGCGTCCACCGCCGTCATGCCGCCGCCGATCACCACCACCCGGCGGCCGATGGGCAGCGTGGCCGGGTTGGCGGCCTGGCGCAGGTCGGCGATGAAGTCCACCGCGTCGCGCACACCGGCCAGCTGCTCGCCCGGCAGCCGCAGCGCCTGGGTGTCGGCCAGGCCCACCGCCAGGTAGACCGCCGCATGGGCATCGCGCAGGGCCTGCAGCTGTGCGGCGGTCTGCAAGGTCCAGCCGGTCTTCAATTGGATGTCGCCGATGCCCAGCAGCCAGTCCAGTTCGCGCTGGGCGAACTGGTCGGCCACCTTGTAGCTGGCCAGCCCGTATTCATTGAGGCCGCCGCCCTTGGGCTTGGCGTCGTGCAGCACCACGCGGTGGCCCAGCCGGGCCAGGCCCACGGCGCAGGCGATGCCGGCCGGCCCGGCACCGACCACGGCCACACGTCTGGCCGCTGGGCGCGGCACGTGCAAACAGCGCGCTGATCGGCTGGTCCATCACCGCGTCGACCGCATAGCGCTGCAGCTTGCCGATCTCGACCGGCTTGCCCTGCTGGGTGGTGCGCACGCAGACCTGCTCGCACAGCACCTCGGTGGGGCAGACGCGGGCGCAGGTGCCGCCCAGCGGGTTGGCGTCCAGGATGGCCTTGGCGGCACCGCGCAGGTTGTCGTCGGCAATGCGCTTGATGAAGCTGGGCACGTCGATGCCGGTGGGGCAGGCGGTGGTGCAGGGCGCGTCGTAGCAGTAGAGGCAGCGCTCGGCCTCCACCAGGGCCTGGGTGCGGCTCAGGCGCGGCGCGGCGTCGGCAAAGTGCTGGGCGTACTGTTCGGCGGCCAGCCGGCCCGGCCGGATGTCGGGCCCGGCGCCGGTGTCGGCAGCGGTGGTGGGAGTGGACACGCGCATCTCCTGCAGCACCAGGCGGGCGGGTGGCCTGGATTCACCATGAATCTGACCGTTTGGTCAGGATTCCGGCAAATCTTACGCAACCCCCATGCCAGGGGGCGACCCCGTACAAACCCGCTCCATTGCCGCGGGCCACCAGCGGCGCGCACGGCGGCGGTGCATCAGGGCCTGGCTGGGCACAGCGCTGGGGTGTCTTGCACCAGCGGCAAGACAGCTGCCCTGGCAGCAAGGTCCGCAGCCGGGCCGGGTCAGGGCTCGGTGGCCTTGGCCGCCGGCAGGCTGAGCCGGCGGGAATTGACCGGGTCGCGGAACAGCAGCGGATGCTCGGTCAGCTTGGGCGCGGCGGCCTCGGCCACGGCGGCCTGCACCAGGTGGTGCTGCGGGCTCAGGCGGCACACCGGATCAGCGGCGGCGGCGTCTTGCGCCAGCATGTAGGCCTGGCAGCGGCAGCCGCCCAGGTCCTGCTCCTTGAATTCGCAAGTAGCTGCAAGGCTCCTTCATCCAGCCGGTGCCGCGGTAGCGGTTGAAGCCTTCGGAATCGAACCAGATGTCGCGCAGGCTGGCGTCGCGCACGTTCGGGAAGGCTCAGGCCGGGCAGCATGCGTGCGGTGTGGCAGGGCAGGGCTGCGCCATCGGGGGCGATGGTCATGAACATGCTGCCCCAGCCGTTGACGCACTTCTTGGCCTTGCCTTCGTGGTAGTCGGGGGCGACGAAGAAGATGCGCATGCGCGTCGCCGAGCTTGGCGCGCCAGGCGTCGGTCACGGCTTCGGCCTGCTGCAGCTGCGCATGCGTGGGCAGCAGCTGCGACGCGGTTCAGGAAGGCCCAGGAGTAGTACTGGGTGTTCGCCAGCTCCAGGTACTCGGCGCCCATCTCGTGCGCCATGGCGATGATGCGGTCGATGTGGTCGATGTTCATGCGGTGGATCACCACATTCATCACCATCGGCCAGCCTGCATCCTTGATGATCTTGGCGACCTTGTTCTTCAGCGTGAAGGTCTTGGTGTGCGAGAGAAAGTCGTTCATCTCGCGCGTCGAGTCCTGGAAGGACAGCTGCACATGGTCCAGGCCCGCCGCCTTCAGCGCGGCAGCGCGTTGCGCGGTCAGGCCCACGCCCGAGGTCAGCAGGTTGGAATAAAAGCCCAGGCGCCGGGCCTCGGCAACGATGACTTCCAGGTCGTCGCGCAGCAAGGGTTCACCGCCTGACAAGCCCAGTTGCACCGCGCCCAGCTCACGCCCCTGGCGCAGCACACGCAGCCAGTCGTCGGTGGACAGCTCTTGCTCCTGGGTGGCGAAATCGACCGGGTTGTAGCAAAACACGCAGTGCAGCGGACAACGGTAGGTCAGCTCGGCCAGCAGCCACAGCGGCGGCCCCGGGCGCTGGCCGACAGGCGCGGTCAGTTCCATGTGAGCCAGCGCTGCTGGGCAGCCAGCGCGACAAAGCCGTGCACATCGGATGTCAGCCCGGTGGCTGCAAAGCTGGTCTCCAGGTCGGTGACGATGGCGGCGATGTCGCGCACGCCATCACAGCGCTTGAGGATCTCGCCGGCGCTGGGATTGAGCTTGACCATGCCTTCCGGGTACAGCAGCACATGGCAGTTCTGCGCCGGCTCCCACTGCAGGCGAAAGCCCGGCGCGATGCGCGGCCGGGTCGGTGGCGTCGAAGGTCGCGCATCGGCGGTCATGCCGTCACCCCATAGCGGGTGACCAGCGCATCGGACAGCGACCACAGGATGTCGAGCTTGAACTGCAGCACCTCGAGCGCACGCTCCTGCTGGGCGCGGGTGACAAAGTGGTCGAGCGTGACCGCCAGGCCCTGCTCCACGTCACGCCGGGCCTGGCTGACGCGGTTGCGGAAGTAGGCCAGGCCGTCGGCGTCGATCCAGGCGTAGTGCCCGGGCCAGGTGGCCAGGCGCTGCTTGTGGATCTCGGGCGCAAACAGTTCGGTCAGCGACGAGCAGACGGCCTCTTGCCAAGGCGCGCGCCGGGCGAAATTGACATAGGCGTCGACTGCGAAGCGCACGGCCGGCACCACATGCCGCAGGTCTTGCACCTCGGCGCGCGTCAGGCCCACGGCCTCGGACAGGCGCAGCCAGGCCTCGATGCCGCCTTCGTCGCGCACGCCGCCGATCTCGAAGCCGTCATGGTCGAGGATGCGCTGCACCCAGCCGCGCCGCACCGCCTGGTCGGGGCAGTTGGTCAGCACCGCCGCGTCCTTCACCGGAATCGCGATCTGGTAGTAGATAGCGGTTGGCGACCCAGCCGCGCACCTGCTCGGGCGTGGCCTTGCCGCCATTGAGCATCAGGTTGTACGGGTGGTGGATGTGGTACGCCCGGCCACGCGCGCGCAGCTGGGCTTCGAATTCTTCACGGGTCCAGGCGGCGTTCATCAGAGTGCCAAGGTGATGCCGTCCTCGCAGACGTCGACCCCGGCGCGCTGCAGTTCGGCGCGCTGGGGGGAGTCCTCGTCGAGGATGGGGTTGGTGTTGTTGATGTGGATCAGCATCTTGCGGGTGCCAGCCGGCAGTTGTGCCAGCCAGCTGAGCATGCCGCCGGGCCCCGACTGCGGCAGATGGCCGATGTCGCGCGCCCGCTTGCCGCTGATGCCCAGGGCCAGCATTTCATCGTCGGTCCAGAAGGTGCCGTCGACCAGCACGCAGTCGGCACTGGCCATGGCGTCGAACACCGCCGGCGTGATCTCGCCCAGGCCGGGGGCATAGAACAGGCGCTTGCCGCTGGCGGTGTCGGTGACCGTGATGCCGATGTTGTCGCCCGCCACCGGCGCGTCGCGGTGCGGCGAATAGGGCGCTGCCTTGCTCGACAGCGGCAGGGGCAGAAAGCGCAGGCCGTCGGCACCGGGCACCGCAAAGGGCGTGCCGTCCAGGCTGATGCGCTGGCGCGCCACGCCGCAGTAGTGCGACAGCACCTTCAGCACCGGGTTGCCGGTGCTCAGGTCTTCATGGACCGGGTCGGTGCACCACAGCGGCAGCGGTGTGCCGCGCTCGCGCAGCATGAACAGACCGGTGGCATGGTCGATCTGGCCGTCCATCAGCACGACGCCGGCGATCGCGGTGTCGCGCAGGCTGCGCGCCGGCTGCAGCACCGGGCTGGCGCGGATCTGCTCCAGGATGTCGGGCGAGGCGTTGAACAGCACGCCGTCGGTGCTGGCATCGGGCCGCACGAAGATCGACGACTGGGTGCGTGCCTTGGCCCGCAGGCTGCCGCTGCGCACGCCGGCGCAGTTGGCGCAATTGCAGTTCCACTGCGGGAAGCCGCCACCAGCGGCTGAACCAAGAATTGTGATGCGCATCGGCCAGGGTGGGTCAGAGGTCCATCAAGAGTCCATCAAGACAAACGCCCTGGCATCAGCCAGGGCGTTTGCGCCAAACGCTGGGATCAGCGTGCGGTGATGTACAGCGTGATTTCAAAGCCGAAGCGGAAGTCAGTGGCGGTCGGGGTGGTCCATTGCATGGTCGTCTCCTGGGGGTCATGGCGCAGTGCCGAAGGGCAACCGCGGGAACACAAATTCCAGAACGGATGTTGCGCGCAGCGCGCCGCCCCACCAACCCGCCCAGTCATGAATCGGATCTCATGATTTTCATGAACCGGCGGCCCGCCTGGCATGGCTACCATCGGCCGGTGTTCGCTGACCCACCGCCCTTTCGCCGCCACCTGCTGGATGTCGGCCATGGCCATCGGATCGACGTCCAGGAAAGTGGGCAGCCCAGCGGCCAGGTGGCCCTGGTGCTGCATGGCGGCCCGGGCTCGGGTTGCTCGCCGCTGCTGCGGCGGTTTTTCGACCCGCAGCGCTGGCGCATCGTCTGTGTCGACCAGCGCGGCGCCGGCCGCAGCCTGCCGCGCGGCAGCACGGCGCACAACACCACCGCCGACCTGCTGGCCGACCTGCGGGCCGTGCGCACGCAACTGGGCATCGCGCAGTGGGTGGTCGTCGGCGGCTCCTGGGGCGCGACGCTGGCGATCGCGCATGCGCTCGACGCACCGGACGCCGTGGCGGCCTTGCTGTTGCGCGCCGTGTTCCTGGCCCGCGCCACCGACATCGACGCATTTTTTGCTGCGCAGCCAGGCCTGCCTGCGCTGGACTGGCGGGGCTTGGCCGCAGCCGATGCCCCGGCGCAGGCTGTGCTGGCGCGCGCCTGGTGGCAGCGCGAGCAGGTGCTGGCAGGTGCGCCGGCATCGATGCCGCCGCAAGGCGATGCGCTGGCCGCGCTGATCGACCGCTACCGGGTGCAAAGCCATTACCTGCAGCACGCCTGCTGGCTGGACAACCCGCCGCTGCTGGCCCGCGCCAGTGCGCTGCCACGTGTGCCCACCCTGCTGCTGCACGGCGCCTGCGACCGGGTCTGCCCGCCCGAGGCAGCGCAGGCGCTGCAGGCCCGGCTGCCGCACGCGCTGCTGGGCCTGGTGCCGGGTGTGGGCCACGACCCGTCGCACCCGGCCATGGCCGCCGCCATGGTGCAGGCGCTCAGCCGTTATGCCGAGCACGCCGCCTGGCCAACACAAGCCGTGCCATGAGCCTGCGCCTCAAGTTGCACCTGATCATCGGTGGCCTGTCGCTGCTGTTTGTGCTGGCGGTGCTGACGCTGGAGTTCGCGGCGATGCGCCAGTCGGTGCAGGAAGAAGTGGTTGCCGCCAACCGGGTGGCCACCCAGTTGCTGCAGCGCACAGCAATCCTCTACGCCGGGCAAGACAATGCCGGCATGTTGTCGTTTCTGCAGGGGCTGGGCCGGGTGCGCGCGACCGAGATCACCCTGGTCGACGCCGGTCTGCAAACCCTCTACCGCTCACCGCCGTCGCCCTACAAGGCCGGGCACAGTGCGCCAGCCTGGTTCGAGGCGCTGATTGCGCCGGCACCGGCACGGCAGTCGATTGCATCGTCTGCCGGTGTGCTGCAGATCCGTGCCGACGCCTCACGGGCGGCGCTGGACGCCTGGGAGGCCTTTGTGCCCCTGCTGGCTGGCGCGGCTGTTTTGCTGGTGGTGTTGAACCTGCTGGTGGCCTGGGTGCTGGACCGCACGGTGCGGCCGTTCGGGCGCATCGTCGCGGCGCTGGGCCAGGTCGAGGCCGGGCGCTTCGACACGGTGCTGCCGGCGCTGCCCGGCCGCGAGGCGGCGACCATCGGCAACGCCTTCAACCGCATGCTGGGTGTGCTGCGCGAGCACATCGCCACCGAGAAGCGCGCCGTCTACGCCGAGGCCCAGCTGGCGGAAAGCCGGGAGCTGGCGCATTGGATCGACCACCATGTGGAACAGGAGCGCCGCCTGATTGCGCGCGAATTGCATGACGAGCTGGGCCAGTCGGTGACCGCCATGCGCAGCATGGCGCTGTCGATCGCGCAGCGCACCCAGGCCAGCGACGCTGCGTCCGCGCAGGCGGCGCAGCTGATTGCCGACGAGGCCTCGCACCTGTACGACGCGATGCACGGCCTGATCCCCCGGCTGACGCCGCTGGTGCTCGACCGTTTCGGCCTGGCCGAAGCGCTCACCGACCTGGCGGAGCGCACGCGCCGCAGCCAGCCGCAAGTGCAGGTCGATCTGGACCTGGACAGCGACAGCGACGGCGCAGCACTGGCCAGCGACGCTGCGCTGGCGCTGTACCGCGCAGCGCAAGAGGGCATCACCAATGCGCTGCGCCATGGCGCGGCCAACCGGGTGCGGCTGGCGCTGCGGCGAGACGCCGCTGAACTGGTCTTGCTGGTCGAGGACAACGGCAGCGGCCTGGCGGCCGGCTGGTCAGAGCGCCCAGGCCACCACGGCCTGCGCTGGATGGCCGAGCGTGTGCATGCACTGCGGGGCCGCTTCGAGATCGCGCCGGCGCCAGCGCCAGCGCAGGGCGTGCGGCTGCGCATTGCCGTGCCCATTGCCCAGGGCACGGCCGACCTGCAGCCCATGCCGCACGACGCGCCGCCTGAACCGCCGGCCGATGCCCAAGGCTCCGCCGGTGCGGCCGTGGCAACGCAGCGGGCTCCGCTGCCGGGGGCGCCATGGTCCGCGTGATGCTGGTCGACGACCATGCGCTGGTGCGCATGGGTTTTCGCATGCTGCTGAGCAGTGCGCAGGGCAGCGCGCCGATCGAGGTGGTCGCCGAAGCCGGCAGCGGCGAGCAAGCCTGCGCCGACTATGGCCAGGCGCGCCCCGACGTCGTGGTGATGGACCTGTCGATGCCCGGCATGGGCGGGCTGGAAGCGGTGCGCCGCCTGCTCGCGCAGGACCCCAAGGCGCGCATCCTGGCGCTGTCGGCGCATGAAGACGCAGCCCACCCGCGCCGCGTGCTGCAAGCCGGTGCGCTGGGCTACCTCACCAAGCGCAGCGCACCCGATGCGCTGATCGTGGCCGTGCATGCGGTGGCGCGCGGTGAACGCTATGTCGACGCGCACACCGCGCAATTGCTGGCGCTGGCGCAGATCGACGGCTCGGCCAGCCCCGCCGACACCCTGAGCCAGCGCGAGTTCTCGGTCTTCATCCAATTGGCCCGCGGCCTGAGCGTTGCGCAGATTGCCGACAACCTGAAGCTGTCGCCCAGCACGGTTGGCACGCATCTGTACCACGTCAAGCAGAAGCTGGGCGCCGGCAACCAGTCGGAGCTGACCCTGGTGGCGCTGCGCTGGGGGTTGATCCAGGCGTGAGCCTGCAGACCGCCTGTCTGCCCGCTGCAGTCGGGCCCGCGCCAGCGCTGCCGTGGTGGCCCTGCCACCCGGCGTGCTGGTTCTGAATGGCGCATCGTTTGTGTCCTGCCTACCGGAGTGCCCATGCTGAATCCACACCATCCCCGCCATGCTGCCGGGCTGTTCTGCGCCTGCTTCGGCGCCGGCGGCAGCGGGCAGTTCACCGGGCTGCAAGACGGCGCCGCCCCACCGCGGGCGCAGGACGACTTGTTCCGCGCGGTCAATGCCGACTGGTTGTCGACCCACCAGATCCCGGCCGACAAATCGCGGTTTGGCACCTTCATCCAGCTGGTCGACCTGACGCAGCAGCAGATCCGCGAGATTGTCGAGTCGCTGGATGCCGCACCGCTGGCTGGTGTGGCGCCCGGTGTTGCCGGCCAGGTCAGCGCGTTTTACCAGGCCTTTCTCGACACCGACCGGATCGACGCGCTGGGCCTGGTGCCCGTGCATGGCCTGCTGGCGGACATCGACGCCATTGCCAGCGCGCACGACCTGGCGCTCTGGTTCGGCAGCCGCCAAGGCCAGCTCGACACGCCGATCACGCTGCTGGTGCTGCCTGATTTCAAGGCCCCGGACGTCTACCGTGCGCTGACCTGGCAGGGCGGTCTCGGCCTGCCGCACCGGGATTACTACGGCGACACGTCCGACCCACCGCTGCTGCAGGCGCGCAGTGCCTATCTGGCCTACCTGACCCGATTGGCCACGCTCGCTGGCCTGGCTGACGCCGCAGATGCCACCGACGCCGCAGATGCCGCGCAGCGTGTGCTGGCGCTGGAGCAGCAGATCGCGGCGCTGCACTGGGATGCGGTGGCCAACCGCGACCCGCACAAGCTCTACAACCCGATGACGCCCGCCGACCTGGCCGCGCTGGCCCCGGGCCTGGACTGGCCCGCGTTTCTGGGCGCCGCCGGCCTTGGCCACATCGACCGCCTGATGGTGTCGCAGCCCAGCGCCGTCATCGGCATCGCCCGGCTGCTGGGCACCGTGCCGCTGGCCGACTGGAAGCTGTACGCCAGTCTGCACACGCTCGACCAGGCGGCGGATGTGTTGCCCAAGCCGTTTCGAGACGCGCAATTTGCATTCCGGGGCGCGGTGTTGTCAGGGGCCACCTGTGCAAAGCCGCGCTGGCAAGCCGGCATCGCCGCCTTGAACCAGGCCCTGGGCGACGCCGTCGGCCAGCTGTACAGCGCGCGCCATTTCAGCGCCCGGCACCGGCAGCGGCTGCAGGATCTGGTTGCCAACCTGATGGCGGCCTACAGCGCATCGATCGAGGCGCTGCCCTGGTTGGGCGCGGCCACCAAGGCCGAAGCGCAGCGCAAGCTGGCCTGCATCACCACCAAGATCGGCTGCCCCGAGCAGTGGCGCGACATGGGCGGCCTGGTTGTGCTGCCCGGCGACGCCCTGGGCAATGCGCAGCGCGCTGCAGCGTTTGAATGGCAGCGCCAGGCGGCGCGGGCCGGCGGCCCGGTGGACCGCACTGAATGGACCATGGCGCCGCAGACCGTCAATGCGCACTACAACCCGTCCAAGAACGAGATCGTCTTTCCGGCGGCGATCTTGCAGCCGCCCTTGTTCGATGCCGAGGCCGACGACGCGCTCAATTACGGTGCGATCGGTGCCGTCATCGGCCACGAGATCAGCCATGGTTTTGACGACCAGGGCAGCCGGTTCGACGGCGCCGGCATGCTGCGGGATTGGTGGACCAGCGCCGACAGACAAGCCTTTGAGGCCATCGGCAGCCGGCTTGTCGCGCAATATGCGGCCTATGAAGCCTTGCCCGGGCACCCGCTCAATGGCCGGCTCACCCTGGGCGAAAACATGGCCGACGTGGCGGGCT
Organism: uncultured beta proteobacterium; assembly: GCA_963844485.1. Taxonomy (GTDB): domain Bacteria; phylum Pseudomonadota; class Gammaproteobacteria; order Burkholderiales; family Burkholderiaceae_C; genus Pseudaquabacterium. Next base: position 189,398 of record CAWJOQ010000014.1, on the reverse strand, counting down.
TGCAGGTGGCCTACAAGGCCTACCTGCGCGCACTGCCGGAGGCTGCTGCTGCGCCGGATGCCAGCGCAGCTGGCGCGCAGCAATTCTTCATCGGCTGGGCGCGGGTGTGGCGTGATCTGGTGCGCGACGCGCACAGCCTGCAGCTGTGGATGCGTGACCCCCATGCGCCGGCGCACCTGCGCGCCAATGGTGCAGCGGTCAACCACGACGGCTTCCATGCGGCCTTCCAGACCCGCCCGGGCGACGGCATGTTCCGGCCGCTTGCTGACCGCATCCGCGTCTGGTGACGGTGGCCGGCGGCGGGCCGCTGGTCCGGCCCGGTCCGCCGCCGGTTGGGCCGCTACTTGCTGCCCAGATGCGCAGCGTAGTAGGCCAGGCTGTCCAGATCTTCCACCGGCACCTGGCTCAGGGCTTCGCCCATGGCCCGCGTGTACCCAGGGCGGGTACCGGCCTTGAAGCCGTGCAGCGTGGCGCGCAGATAGTCCTCTTTCTGCCCGCCAATGCGTGGCACACCTTGGCCGCCTTCCAGGCTGGCGCCATGGCACAGCAAGCACTTGTGCTCCTGCGCCAGGGCCAGGCCCTTGGCCAGGCGTGCGGCATCGGGCGGTGTGGCCGGCGCTGGTGCAGGCACCGGTGCCAGCGTGCCGATGAAGTTGGAATAGCCACGCATGTCGGCGTCGCTCATCTGCTTGCCCACCGCCACCATCGCCGCATTGTCGCGGCGCCCCTCGCGGAACAAGAACAGCTGCGTGATGGCGTACAGCGCATGCTGCCCCGCCAGCACCGGCGTGCCGGGCATGTCACTGCGGCCGTTGGCGCCGTGGCAGGCGGCGCAGGCGGCCGCGTAGCGTTCGGCGTAACCGTTGGCTGCGGCGGCGCTGGTGGTGGCGCTGGCGGTGGCGGGCGTTGCGCTGGAAGACGTGGCCGCCCGCTTGGGTTGCGCTGGCGCCTGCGCCAGTGCCGGTGTGGCAGCCAGCGCGCATGAAGACACCAGGGCAGCGCAGGCTGCCAGGTGCCTCCACCAGCGCACATCACTTGCCACTGTAGCTGATGCGGTAGATCGCGCCGGCATGGTCGTCGCTGACCAGCAAGCGAGCCGTCCTTCATCACCAGAAAGTCGACCGGGCGGCCGAGGTAGCCGTTGTTCTCGACGAAGCCGGTCATGAAGGGCTCGAGCTTGGCGCCGCCCTTGCCGTCTGGACGGCAACCATCACGTCGGCGTACTTCTTGGTGCGGTTCCACGGGCCGTGGCGGGCGATGAACATCGCGCCCTGGTACTTGGCCGGGAACATCTTGCCGGTGTAGAACTTCATGCCCAGCACGCCAGCGTGCGGGCCGAGCAGGGCAGCGGGCTTGGCATAGTCGTCACACGACTTGCCCCAGCCGAATTCCGGGTCAGGAATGTCGCCCTGGTGGCAATACGGGAAGCCGAAGTGCTGCTTTCCGACTTGCTTGACATGGTTCAAGGTGTCGTTGGGCAATTCTTCGCTGAACCAGTCGCGGCCGTTGTTGGTGAACCAGAGGTCGCCAGTCTTCGGGTCGATGTCAAAGCCGACGGTGTTGCGCACGCCCGAAGCCACTGGTCTCGATTGCCTGAGCCATCCAGGTTCATGCGGTAGATCTTGGCGTATTCGCCCGGGTCGCAAATATTGCAAGGCGCCCCGATGCTGTAATACAGCTTGCCATTGTGGATGCGCAGGAATTTCCAGCTGTGGTCGCTGCCGCCTGGCAGTTTGTCGGTCAACACGGCCGACGGTTCGCCGAGGTTATCGAGCTTGTCCTCCACATTGTCGTAACGGACAATCTTTTTGTGGGTGGCAAAGTACAGCGAACCCTTGTCGAATTCGATGCCGGTTGCCTGCTCGGTTTTGTCGATGATGACTTTGGCCGGGCGCTTGCCGTCCACCGCCTTTTCGGGCAACACATACACCTTGTTGCCGACAAACAGCGTGCTGACAAACACATTGCCCTTGGCGCCTTGCCGCAGTGCACGGGCGTCAAGCACGCCCGAGGCCCAGGTCTCGACCTTGAAGCCCGGCGGCAGCTTGAACTTCTTGGTCGGCAGATCTTCAGCCGCAGTCGGGATCGGGAATGCCGGCACCGGCGCCATTTTCATGGCGGTTTCGGTCTTGGGCCGGCCCTTGGCCCAGCCCGGTTCGGCGTCTTGCGCCAAAACAGCCGTGCCGGCGCACAGCAGCGGAATGGCCGCGATGATGGATAACAAACGACGTTGCGTCATGTCTTGCCTTTTGGGTGAGCGGTGGCAAATGAATCTGTCCGGTGTGGCACGACTGGCATAGCGGGCAACAAGAGTGCCCGGGTTTTTCAGGGTCAAGCAGTCGTGTGGAGACCGAGCCGATGGCTGCGACATGGGTAACTGGAGCAGGGTTTGCCCATGGCGCTTGGTGGGTTTGCCGTCTGGTTATCGAGTGCATGCAAACCCCTGCTGAGTCTAGCCACGCGGGAAACAGCCCGCAACGGGGCACGGTTCAATTCAGATAGGTGATTACGCATGGGTGGGTGCGCCAATGTGGCGCATTCCAGCCTGGCCTGGTGGCCGCAGCCAAGCCGCTGCGCTTGGCCGTTGGGGTCTGGCCTGGTGCTGTTCCCGCTGGCGTCAGGCCGCCAGCCCGGCCACGGCCTGGTGCGCTGCTTCCACGCCCTGCGCCAGCACCTGCTGCTTCCAGGCGTCGGTGTCGGTGTAGAAGGCGTCGCGCACCTGCTGCTTGATGCGGGCGCGCTGGTCGGCAGGCAGTTCCGGATGGTTCTCGGCCCATTGGTCGGCCCGCAGGGCGTCCAGCACCTCGGTGATCGGCACGGTGCCGTACTCCAGCGCCAGGCCGGTGTACGCGGCCTGGGGGCATTCTTGCGGGGCGGCCTCCCACATCAGGCCGGTGAGCGGGGCCGACGCCGACGTGCCGTCGTAGATCGAGGTGATGGCCTGTCCGTCAGGCCCGCCCCACCAGGCGCGGGCGCGGGCCTGTGCTGCCGGCTCGTCGTGGCCGGCATAGATGCGCTCGCCCACACCGCTGGGGCCCAGGCCGGTGTGCAGGTCGATCCAGCCCAGGCGGGCACAGCGGCGGCCGTGGTCGCGCAGCACCTGGCGCAGCGCTTGCTGGCTCCAGGTCGGGTTGCTGCCGCCGTAGAACAGGCCTTCGGGGTGGTGGTACTGGCCACCCGACACCGCCGCCTGCCAGGCCGGCAGGCCATGCGTGGCGATCCAGTCGTGCGTGGCCTGCTGCACCGCCGGCGTGGGCGGCCAGTCCGCAGGCACCAGCAGATGGGCGATGGCGTCGTAAGCGGTGTTGCGTGGCAGCGGCTGGCTGAAATCCTGGAAGTTGCGGTTCAGGTCCACGTTCTCCTGGGTGCTGCGCCGCCACCATGAAAAACCGTAGGGGTTCAGGCCATGCAGGTAGAGCAGGGCCACGCCCTGGGCATGGGCAGCGCGGCGCAACCCGGCATCCGCCAGCAGCGTGACCTGCACGCCCGAGCCGCAGAAGCCTTCCACACCATGGCAGGCCGAGCTGATCAGCAGCAGCGCCTGGGCGTCGGCGGGGCCGTCACGCACCACATCCAGCGCCAGGGCTTCGCCGTCGCGGCCCAGCAGTGGGTGGGCATGGGCCTGCACGTCCAGCCCGGCGGCTTCGGCGGCGGCCAAAAACTTGCCACGCGCCTCGGCGTAAGACTGCGAGAACGCCGTCACAGGCCAGGCGGGCGACGGCGCTGCCGCCATCAACGTGGTGTTGCCAGCCACTGCTCGGCGATGCGCACCCAGGCGGTGGCGCCCAGCGGGATCAGGTCGTCGTTGAAGTCGTAGGCCGGGTTGTGCAGCATGCAGGGCCCCAGGCCATGGCCACCTTCGCGGTGGGCGCCGTCGCCGTTGCCGATCATGAAGTAGCAGCCCGGCAGCGCCTGCAGGTAGTAGCTGAAGTCTTCAGCGCCCATGGTGGGCTCGAAGGGCAGCACGTTTTCCGGCCCCACCACCTCGCCCAGCACCTTCTCGGCAAATGCGGTCTCGGCCGGGTGGTTGATGGTGGGCGGGTAGTTGCGCTTGAACTCGAAGCTGCAACTGCAGTCGTAGGCCGCTGCGGTCGCTTCGGCCATGGCCTGCATGCGGGTCTCGATCATGTCGAGCAGCTCGGTGGTGAAGGTGCGCACCGTGCCCTGCATCTCGCAGAGTTCCGGGATCACATTCGTGGCCTCGCCGGTGTGCAGCATGGTCACCGAGATCACGCCCGTCTCCACCGGCTTCATGTTGCGCGAGATGATGGTCTGGAAACCCTGCACCATGGCGGCAGCCGCAGGCACCGGGTCCACGCCCAGGTGCGGCATGGCACCGTGTGCGCCCTTGCCCTTGATGGTGATCTTGAACTCGTTGCTGCTGGCATAACAAGGCCCGCTCTTGAGCGCGAACTGCCCCACCGCCATGCCGGGCCAGTTGTGGGCACCGAACATCGCCTCCATCGGGAACAGGCTGAACAGGCCGTCCTTGATCATCTCGCGCGCGCCGCCGCCGCCTTCTTCTGCCGGCTGGAACACCAGGTACACCGTGCCGTCGAAATTGCGATGCCGCGACAGGTGCTTGGCCGCGGCCAGCAGCATGGCGGTGTGGCCGTCGTGGCCGCAGGCGTGCATCTTGCCGGGATGCTTGCTGGCATGGGCGAAGGTGTTGCCCTCTTGCATGGGCAGGGCGTCGATGTCGGCACGCAGGCCCACGGCGCGGCTGGACGTGCCGTTCTTGATGATGCCCACCACCCCGGTGGTGCCCAGGCCGCGGTGCACCGGGATGCCCCAGTCGGTCAGTGCCTTGGCGATCACGTCGGAGGTGCGCTGCTCCTGGAAGCACAGCTCGGGGTGGGCGTGGATGTCGCGTCGCAGCGTGGTGATGGCGGCCGCGTCGGCCAGGATGGATTCGATCAGGCGCATGGCGGATCCTTGGGGCAGTGATGGAATTGCGAGTCAGTTTAGTGGCCGTGCCATGCCCTGCAAAGCTGGCAGGGCAAACCCTGGGACAAACCCGATGCAGCGGCGCAGGCCGGCTTGCTGCCGCGCGCTGCACCTTGTGCAATAGTGGCCGCATGCGCACTGCCACCGCCCCTGCCGACCCCGCTGCATCCACCAGCGGCGCCCCTGCCAACGCAGCGGTCACCACCGTGCGTGGCGCCTGCCCGCATGACTGCCCCGACACCTGCGCGCTGAAGATCAGCGTGCAGGCCGGCCGGGTCATCAAGGTGGCGGGCGACCCCGACCACCCGCCCACCCACGGCGCGCTGTGCACCAAGGTGTCACGCTATGCCGAGCGCACCTACCACCCCGAGCGGGTGCAGACGCCGCTCAAGCGCATCGGCCCCAAGGGCAGTGGCCAGTTCCAGCCGGTCAGCTGGGACGACGCACTCACCGACATCGCCGCCCGCCTGGGCGCCATTGCCGCGCGGGACCCGCAAGCCATCCTGCCCTACAGCTATGCCGGCACCATGGGCCTGCTGCAGGGCGAGAGCATTGCGGCGCGCTTCTTCCACACGCTGGGCGCCAGCCTGCTCGACCGCACCATCTGCAGCAGCGCCGGCGGCGAGGCGCTGACCGCCACCTACGGCGGCAAGATCGGCATGCACCTGGAGGATTACGCCCAAGCGCAGCTGATCATCATCTGGGGCAGCAATTCGATCGCCAGCAACCTGCACTTCTGGACCTTTGCGCAGCAGGCCAAGCGCAACGGCGCCAAGCTGATCTGCATCGACCCGCGCCGCACTGAAACCGCCGAGAAGTGCCACCAGCATCTGGCCATCCAGCCCGGCACCGACGGTGCCCTGGCCCTGGGCCTGATGCATGAGCTGATCCAGCACGGCTGGCTGGACGAGGACTACATCGCCCGCCATGTCGATGGCTTCGACAAGCTGCGCCCCGCCGCGCTGCAATGGCCGCCCGAGCGGGTGGCGCAGGTGTGCGGCATCACGGCCGACGCGGTACGCGACCTGGCGCGGGCCTATGCCAGCACCCGGCCGGCCGCCATCCGGCTGAACTACGGCATGCAGCGCTGCCGTGGCGGCGGCAACGCGGTGCGCTTGATTGCGCTGCTGCCTTGCCTGACCGGCGCCTGGCGCCAGCGTGGTGGCGGCATGCTGCTGTCGGCGTCGCACTGGTTCCGCGGCACGGTGGATACGGCCACGCTGCAGCGCCCCGACCTGCTGGCCGGCAGGCGCCCGCGCACCATCAACATGACGACCATCGGCGACGACCTGCTGCGTGCAGCGTCGCCCGGCTTCGGCCCGAAGATCGAGGCCGTGGTGGTCTACAACAGCAACCCGGTGGCAGTGGCGCCGGAGTCGCCCAAGGTGGTGGCCGGCTTCCAGCGCGACGACCTGTTCACCGTGGTGCTGGAGCACTTCCTCACCGACACCGCCGACCATGCCGACTATGTGCTGCCGGCCACCACCCAGCTGGAGCACCTGGACGTGCACACCAGCTATGGCCACACCTATGTGCTCATCAACCACCCGGCGGTGGCGCCGGTGGGCCAGGCCCTGCCCAACACCGAGATCTTCCGCCGCCTGGCGGCAAAGATGGGCCTGGACCGATCCTTGCCTGCACGACAGCGATGCAACACTGGCCCGCCAGGCCGTGCCCACGCTGGACTTCGACCTGCTCAGCAGCCAGGGCTGGGTCAAGCTGCCGCTGCCGGCGCTGCCGTTTGCCGACGGCGGCTTCCACACGCCCAGCGGCCGGGCGCTGGTCGATGCCCCCGGCCTGGGTGTGCCCGACTATGTGCCGCCCTATGAAAGCCGCGCTTCGTCGCCCGAGCTGGCGCGGCGCTTCCCGCTGGCGATGATCTCGCCGCCGGCGCGGCATTTCCTCAACAGCACCTTTGTCAACGTCACCAGCCTGCGCAGCATCGAAGGTGAGCCGCTGGTGGAAATGCATCCCGACGACGCTGCTGCCCGGGGCATCGCCGACGGCCAGCTGGTGCGGGTGTTCAACGACCGCGGCAGCTACCGCTGCAAGGCCGCCGTGGGCGACCGGGCGCGGCCGGGCGTGGTCAACGGTCTGGGCGTGTGGTGGCGCAAGCTGGGCCTGGACGGCAGCAATGTGAATGAGCTGACCAGCCAGCGCCTCACCGACATCGGCCGTGCGCCGACGTTCTACGACTGCCTGGTCGAGGTGGCGCCGGCTTGATGCCAGCGGGCTTGCGACAGCCGTGGGTGGCGCAGCGGCCATGAGATGGGCGGCCCTGGGCGGCCTGGGCACGGCGGCCGCTGCGCTGGCTGCCCTGTGCCTGGGCAGCGGCTGCAGCAGCCTGGGTGCGCTGGGCTATTACGCCCAGTCGGTGGGTGGGCATGTCGACCTGTTGCGCCGCGCCCGGCCCATCGACCATTGGCTGGCCGACCCCGCCACACCTGCGGCGCTGGCCGATCGCCTGCGGGTGGCGCAGCAGGCGCGGAAGCTTTGCCGTCACCGACCTGGCCCTGCCCGACAACCCCAGTTACACCCGCCATGCCGACCTGGGCCGCAGCGCGGTGGTCTGGAACGTGGTGGCCGCACCTGCGCTGTCCTTGACGCTGAAGACCTGGTGCTACCCGGTGATGGGCTGCGTCGGCTACCGGGGTTACTTCGACCAGGCCGCTGCCGAGGCCGAAGGCGCGGCGCTGCGGGCGCAGGGCCTGGATGTCAGCGTCTACGGTGTGCCCGCCTACAGCACCCTGGGCTGGAGCAATTGGGTCGGTGGCGACCCGCTGCTCAACACCCTGGTGGGTGGCAGTGAGGCGTCCATGGTGCGGCTGATCTTCCATGAGCTGGCGCACCAGCAGGTCTATGCGGCCGACGACACCATGTTCAATGAAAGCTACGCCACGGCAGTGGAACGCCTGGGCCTGGCGCGTTGGCAGGCCGCCACCGGCCGCAGCGCCGGCGATGCGGCGGCAGAGCAGCGCACTGCCACGTTTCGAGCCATGGCCCTGCGCACCCGGGCGGCGCTGGCGGCGCTGTATGCCAGCCCGCTGGACGACGCCACCAAGGCCGAACGCAAGCAGGCCTTGCTGGCGGCCATGCGCGCCGAACACGCCGCCTTGCAGGCCCAGGCCAGCGGGCCCTGGGCCGGTTTCAAAGGCTACGACAATTGGTTTGCACGGGCCAACAATGCCAGCCTGGCATTGCAGGCCGCCTACGACGGCCTGGTGCCACAGTTCGAGGCACTGTTCCAGCAGCAGGGCGGTGATTTCGCCCGTTTCCACGCCGAAGCGCGGCGCCTGGCCGCCTTGCCGGCCGAGCAGCGCCGCGCCGCATTGCACAACATCCAACCTTGAGGGAGACGCCCCCATGCCCGACATCCACATCCACCGCGACCACAGCCTGGGCCTGAGCAAGGCCCGCAAGGTGGCCTGGGACTGGGCCGAGCAGGCCGAGAGCAAGTTCGACATGGCATGCACCGTGCTGGAAGGCGAGACCAGCGACACGGTGGAATTCAGCCGCAGCGGGGTCAACGGCACGCTGGTGGTGGCGGCCGACCATTTCGACCTGAACGCCAAGCTCGGCTTCCTGCTCGGCGCCTTTGCCAAGACCATCGAAGGCGAGATCCAGAAGAACCTCGACGCCTTGCTGGGGGCCGCTGCCGACGAGGCCGCAGCGGCCAAAGCTGCCGGCAAGCCAGCGGCCAAGAAAGCCGCCCGCAAAAAGTAGGCGGCGGCCTACTTCAGGGATTCGATCAGGTCGATGTAGTCCTGCATGGCGCTGTCGGCCGACGTGCCCTTCAGGCCGTTCCAGGCGTCCCACTTGGCGCGGCCCACCATGTCGGTGAAACCCGGGCGCTTGCCGTCCACATCGCCCGCGCTGGCCTGCTTGTAGAGCGCGTAGATCTTCAGCAGGGTCATGTTGTCGGGCTTGTCGGGCAACTGCTTGCTCTCGGCGACAGATTGCTCGAAGCGGGCTTTCAAATCAGACATGGCTTGTCTCCTGTGCGTGAAACTCTGTGTTGACGCGCCGGATGTTACCCAGCATCGTGCAACGCACCCCAGGCGGCCACCGCCGCCACCAGAACAATTGCCCCGAGGAGAGCCCCAGATGACCGTTCCTGTCGAGCGCCGCATGTCGCGGGTGGACACCGCCTGGCTGCGCATGGACAACGACGTCAACCTGATGATGATCCTCGGCGTCTGGCTGCTGACACCGGCGATCACCCTGGACGCACTGCGCGAGCGCATCGCCACCCGCTTGCTGAAGTACGAGCGCTTCCGCTACAAGGCCGTGGCCGACGCCCTGGGTGCCAACTGGGTTGAAGACACCGACTTCGACATCGAGCGCCAGGTGGTGCTGGAAAAAATCCCCCGCAAGCGTGGCCAGACTGAGCGACAGGCCCTGCAGCTGCGCTGCGGTGAGCTGGCCGTGACCGCGCTGAACCCCGAGCGGCCGCTGTGGCAGTTCCATCTGGTCGAGCGCTACGAAGGCGGCAGCGCCATCATCGTGCGCATCCACCACTGCATCGGCGACGGCATCGCGCTGACCTCGGTGATGAACGCCATCACCGATGGAGGCAACGACCCGCCCAAGCGCCGCCGCAAGCAGGCCGACCAGGACAGCGAGGGCGAAACCGACTGGCTGTCCGACGCCGTGCTCAAGCCCCTGACCGGCCTGGCGGTGAAGGCGCTGGACATGTATGGCAGCGGCGTGGCGCGCTCGATCGAGGCCTTGTCCAACCCGCAGCAGCCGCTGCAGGGCTCGCTTGATCTGGCCAAGGCCGGCCTGCAGGTGGCCGGTGATCTGGCCGCGCTGGCGCTGATGTCGGACGACTCGCCCACCCGCCTGAAGGGCCAGCCGGTGGGCCGCAAGGTGGTGGCCTGGACCGAGCCGATGCCGCTGGATGTGGTCAAGGTGGTCGGCAAGGCGCTGAACTGCTCGATCAACGATGTCTTGCTGTCCTGCGTGTCAGGCGCGATCGGCGGCTGGCTGCGGGCCCAGGGTGACGACCCCAGCGGCGCCGAAATCCGGGCCATGGTGCCGGTCAACCTGCGGCCGCTTGAAAAAGCCTGGCAGCTGGGCAACCGCTTTGGCCTGGCACCGCTGGTGCTGCCCATCGGCATCAACAACCCGGTCGAACGGGTCTATGCCGTGCGCCAGCGCATGAACCAGCTCAAGGGCAGCTACCAGCCGCTGCTGGCCTTTGGTGTGCTGGCCGTCAGCGGCCTGTTCATCAAGCCGGTGCAGGACCTGGTGCTGGGCCTGTTTGCCAAGAAGACCACGGCCGTGATGACCAATGTGCCCGGCCCCGCGCAGCCGCTGAAGTTTTGCGGCAGCACGGTGCGCCAGACCATGTTCTGGGTGCCGGCTTCGGGCAATGTGGGCGTGGGTGTGTCCATCCTCAGCTACGGCGGTGGCGTGCAGTTCGGCCTGATCACCGACGCTGCGCTGTGCGCCGACCCGCAGGCCATCATCGACCGCTTCGAGCCCGAGTTTCAGCAGCTGCTGGTGCTGTCGCTGATGCTGCCCTGGGGCGAAACCGAAGCCAGCACCAGACCACCAGCGCCGCTGCAGTGGCCTGAGCCACAGGTGGCCGGGCTCAGTGCCCGGTGGCCGGTGGCTCGTGGCGCGCTGGCAGCGGCATCGGCTTGGTCTCGCCATCCGCCGGGTGGGCCGGGTGCAGCAGGTCGCCCAGCGCTGACTCTGGCGGCTCGGCATCGTGGCCGTCGTCCTGCGGGTCGCCATGCGGATCGTCATACCGGCGCGGGCGCATGCCGGCGCGCAGGAAGCGGTTGTGGTGGGTCACCCGCGGCAGGAAGCGCGCCAGCTCGTTGAGCGCCATCTGGTAGACATCGCGCTTGAACTCGATCACCAGTTCCAGCGGCACCCAGTACTCGTTCCAACGCCAGGCGTCGAACTCGGGGTGGTCGGTGGCGCGCAGGTCCAGGTCGCTGTCGCGCCCCATCAGGCGCAACAAAAACCAGATCTGCTTTTGGCCGCGGTAGTGGCCGCGTGCATCCTTGCGGATGAAGTGGTCGGGCACTTCATAGCGCAACCAGTCACGGGTGCGCGCCAGGATGCGCACATGGTCAGGGCGCAGCCCCACTTCTTCATGCAATTCACGAAACATCGCCTGCTCGGGCGATTCACCGTACTTGATGCCGCCCTGCGGGAACTGCCAGGAGTGTGTCCGCAGCCGTTTGCCCCAAAAAACCTGGTTGCGCCCGTTGAGCAGGATGATGCCGACGTTGGGCCTGAAGCCTTCCCTGTCGAGCATAATCAAACCCCAATTTCTAGATTGGTTTCATTATTGCACCGGCGTTGTGCGGCTCGCGAACCCTCGCTAACCCGCATGGGATTGGACAACGGCGCAGGCGCCAGCGCACACCCGCAGCGCGCCGCAAGCCGGCATGGTGAAGCCCAGCCGAGCCCCTGATGAAAGCCTCCCAGTTCTTCATTTCCACCCTGAAGGAAGCCCCCGCTGACGCCGAGGTGGTGAGCCACCAGCTGATGATGCGCGCCGGCATGATCAAGCGGCTGGGCGCCGGCATCTACAACTACATGCCCATGGGCCTGCGGGTGATCCGCAAGGTCGAGGCCATCATCCGCGACGAGATGAACCGTGCCGGCGCCGTCGAGCTGCTGATGCCGGTGGTGCAGCCGGCCGAGCTGTGGCAGGAGACCGGGCGCTTCGACAAGATGGGCCCGGAGTTGTTGCGGGTGAAAGACCGGCATGGCCGCGACTTCATCGTCCAGCCCACCAGTGAAGAAGTGGTGACCGACATCGCCCGGCAAGAGCTGCGCAGCTACCGCCAGCTGCCGAAAAATTTCTACCACATCCAGACCAAGTTCCGTGACGAGCGCCGGCCGCGCTTTGGCATCATGCGCGGGCGCGAATTCACGATGAAGGACGCGTACTCCTTCGACCGCGACGCCGCCAGCGCGGCCATCAGCTACCAGGGCATGTTCGATGCCTACAAGCGCATCTTCGACCGCTTCGGCCTGCAGTACCGGGCCGTGGCCGCCGACACCGGGGCCATCGGCGGCGACCTGAGCCATGAGTTCCAGGTCATTGCCGACACCGGCGAAGACGCCATCGTCTACTGCCCCACCAGCGATTACGCCGCCAACATCGAGCTGGCCGAAGCCGTGGCGCCGGCCACGCCGCGTGCGGCGCCTGCCCAGGCCCTGACCAAGACCCCCACGCCCGGCAAGGCCACCTGTGCCGACGTGGCCGCGCTGCTGGGCCTGCCGCTGGCGCAGACGGTCAAGAGCCTGGTGCTGGCCACCGACCAGACCAACGAGCAGGGCGAGATCGTCAAGAGCACGGTGTGGCTGCTGCTGCTGCGCGGCGACCACGACATGAACGAGATCAAGGTCGGCAAGCTGCCGGGCCTGCAGGCGGGCTGGCGCTTTGCCACCGTGGCCGAGATCGAGCAGCACTTCGGCTGCAAGCCGGGCTACCTCGGCCCGATGCACCTGAAGCAGCCGCTGCAGGTGATTGCCGACCGCAGCGTGGCTCGCGATGAGCGACTTCGTCTGCGGTGCCAACGAGGCCGACTTCCACTTCACCGGCGTCAACTGGGGCCGTGATCTGCCCGAGCCCGATCTGGTGGCCGACCTGCGCAATGTGCTGGCCGGCGACCCGTCGCCCGACGGGCAGGGCGTGCTGGCGATCCAGCGTGGCATCGAGGTCGGCCATGTGTTCTACCTGGGCACCAAGTACAGCCAGGCGATGAACGCCACCTACCTCAACGAGCACGGCAAGCCGCAGCTGATGGAGATGGGCTGCTATGGCATCGGCGTCACCCGCATCCTGGGTGCAGCGATCGAGCAGAACCACGATGCGCGCGGCATCGTCTGGCCGGCGGCCATCGCGCCGTTTGCGGCGGTGCTGTGCCCCATCGGCTACGACCGCTCGCCCGAGGTCAAGGCCGCTGCCGATGCGCTGCATGCCGACTTGCTGGCTGCGGGCATCGACGTGCTGCTCGACGACCGCGGCGAGCGCCCCGGCGCCATGTTTGCCGACTGGGAGCTGATCGGCGTGCCGCAGCGGGTGGTGCTCTCCGACCGCGGCCTGAAGGCTGGCACGGTCGAGCTGCAGGGCCGGCGCGAGGCGCAGGCCAGCGTGGTGCCGCTGGCCGAGGTGGCTGCCCTGGTGAAGGGCCGTCTCGCGGCATGACCAGCAGCAGCCGGCGCGCCTGGCTGGCGCTGGGCGCCGCCACCTTCAGCGGGCTGGGCGTGCCCCCGGTACAGGCCGGCACGCAGGCCGAAGTGCCGCTGGCCGATGCGGTGCGCACCGCGCTGTCGGCCGCCATCGCCCGCGCCGCGCCGCCCCGGCTGGCGTTTGCCGACACCGCGCAGCGCCTGGCCTTTCTGCGCTGGCAGGCAGCCATGGCCGGGCGCCTGCAGCGCTACAAGACCGAAGCCCACACCCGGCTGGAGTTTCTGGAGACGGTCTGGTACGAAAGCACCCGCGCCGGGCTGGAGCCGGCCCTGGTGCTGGGGCTGATCCAGGTGGAGAGCGGATTCCGCAAATTCGCCATCAGCAGCGCCGGTGCGCGTGGCTACATGCAGGTGATGCCGTTCTGGGCCCGCTTGATCGGCGACGGCGACGCGGCACGGCTGTTCCACCTGCAGACCAACCTGCGCTTTGGCTGCGTGATCCTGCGCCACTACCTGGACACCGACCGCGGCAACCTGTTCCTGGCGCTGGGCCGCTACAACGGCAGCCGCGGCAAGGCGGTGTATCCGGATGCCGTGCTGGCCAACCGCCAGCGCTGGCTGGCCTGAGGGATCAGCGCAAACCGGCCCAGGCCGTGGGTGCGGCCTGGTCGATGCCGGCCAGTGCCAGCACCCGCTCCACCGTGTCGTCGACCAGTGCGTCGATGCTGGCAGGCTTGTTGTAGAACGCCGGCAACGGCGGGAACACGATGCCGCCCATCTCGGTGACGGCGGTCATGTTGCGCAGATGGGCCAGGTTGAACGGGGTCTCGCGCACCAGCAGGATCAGCCGACGGCGCTCTTTCAGCGTGACATCGGCGGCGCGGGTCAGCAGGTTGTCGCCAAAGCCATGGGCGATGGCGGCCAGTGTCTTCATCGAGCAGGGTGCCACCACCATGGCGGCGGTGTCGAAACTGCCGCTGGCCACGCAGGCGCCGATGTCGGCGGGTGCATACGACCGGTCGGCCAGCGCATCGACGGCGCGGCGGTCCAGGCCCAGTTCATGGTGGGCGTTCAGCACGCCGGCGGGTGTGACAACCAGGTGGGTTTCGGCGCCCAGCTGGCGGGCGCGCTGCAGCAGGCGCACACCGTAGACCGCGCCGCTGGCGCCGGTGATGCCGACCACCAGCCGCCGCGGGGCGGCGGGGCTCACTTGTTGATCAGCTGCTGCAGTTCGCCCGACTCATACATCTCCATCATGATGTCCGAGCCGCCGACAAATTCGCCGTCGATGTAGAGCTGGGGGATGGTCGGCCAGTCGGCGTAATCCTTGATGCCCTGGCGGATTTCATCGTCTTCCAGCACGTTGACGGTTTTGAGTTCCTTCACGCCGCTGGCCTTCAGCAGCTGGATGGCGCGGCCGGAAAAACCGCACTGCGGGAACTGGGCCGTGCCCTTCATGAACAGCACCACGTGGCCGCCCTTCACGATGCTGTCAATGCGTTGCTGAACGTCGCTCATGTTTCGTCTTCCAGGCTGGGAAAAGTTGTGTCGGCTGTACTGTATCCGGCAACGCGCCACCGTGTCGGGCGCCGCGCTTGCAGACGCCCCAGGCTGGGGCGCCCGGTCAGAACGACAGCGTCATGCCCAGCCGCATCATCGGCTGCAGCCGGGGCTGGCTGGTCGCGCCCAGGCCCAGGTCGGCGCTGAAGCCCCAGCTGCCGTCCAGGCTGCCGCTGGCATAGCCCACGCCGGCATAGGGGTGGGCGGACAGACCCGCGCCGGTCAGCAGCCCCGTGGCCGTGGGGCGCAGGTTGATCAGCAGTCCACCGGTCAGGCGCAAGCCGCCGGTGTCGCCCAGGCGCAGCGCACCGAATTGGTAGTCGCCCAACAGGCGCAGGCTTTGCACTGGCACGGTGGGTGCCAGCCAGGTGGCCAGGCTGCGCACCGGTGGCAGGGCGCTGGTGTCCCGTTCAAATCGCGCCTGCCAGGCCGGGCCGCCCAGGGCGTCGGCGGCGGTGGTCAGGCCGCGGGTCTGGGCCTGGGCCCAGGGTGCCAGCATGGCCGCAGCGGCGGCGGCAACAAGCAGCACAGGCAAGGCGATTTGGCGCATGGTCAGTCCCCGGTTGGGCCAGGCCGCCCGACCCATGGGGCAGCCACAAATTCATCCTAAGCCCGACCCGGCTGACCCGGTTGCATTTACTGTGGTGTGCATCACCCTTTATTCGGGCCATCCCAGCGGCCGCCCGTGCACCGGGTGTGGCCGGCCAGATCGCAGCGGTGGGCAATGGCCGTGAGGCCGGCCGCCGCCAGCAGCGCCGCCACTGCCGCGGCCTGGTCCCAGCCATGCTCGACCAACAGCCAGCCGCCTGCCTGCAGATGGTCCGGCGCACCGGCAGCAATTTGGCGCAGCGCCTCCAGGCCGTCGCCGCCTGGGGTCAGTGCCAGCGTCGGCTCGTGGCGCAAGGCCTGCAGGTGCGGGTCGCCACCGGCGATGTAGGGCGGGTTGCTCAGCACCAGATCAAAGCGGGCACCGGCCGGCACAGCCTGCCACCAGGCGCCCTGGGCCCAGTGCACGGCCAGGCCCAGGCGCTGGGCATTGGCCTGGGCCACCTGCAGCGCGGCCGGGCTCAGGTCGGTGGCGGTGAGCACGGCCGCCGCGTGCCGGTGCGCCACCGCCAGCGCGATGGCGCCGCTGCCGGTGCCCAGGTCCAGCACCTGCGGCTGGGGTGCGGCCAAGGTGGGCAGCAGGGCCAGCGCCCAGTCGACCAGGGTTTCGGTGTCGGGCCGCGGCACCAGCACAGCGGGTGTCACGTGCAGCGTCAGGCCGTGGAAGCCGACCTGGCCCAGCAGGTAGGCCAGCGGCTCACCGCTGGCGCGGCGCTGGCACAGGCTGGCATAGGCCTGGGCGGCGGCGTCGGCCAGTGGCTGGTCGTCGTGGGCGATCAGCCAGGTGCTGTCGCGCTGCAGCACATGGCCCAGCAGCCACTGGGCGTCGAGCCGGTCCAGGCCCTGGGCGCGTGCGCTGGCCAGTGCCTGGGCGATGCTGGGCGCACTGGCGGCGGGCGTCACGTCCGGGCTTTCACGCTGCGCCTTCCAGCGCGGCCAGCTGGTCTTGCGCCTGGGCCGCCTGCAGGGCGCCCACCACGTCGCCCAGGTCGCCGTCCATCACCGCGCCCAGCTTGTACAGCGTCAGGTTGATGCGGTGGTCGGTCAGCCGGCCCTGCGGAAAGTTGTAGGTGCGGATGCGGTCGCTGCGGTCGCCGGTGCCCACCAGGCTCTTGCGCTGGGCGGCTTCCTTGGCCTCGCGCTCGGCGCGCTCGCGGTCGCGCAGCCGGGCCTGCAGCACCGCCAGGGCCTTGGCCTTGTTGCGGTGCTGGCTGCGGTCGTCCTGGCATTCGGCCACCAGGCCGGTGGGCAGGTGGGTGACGCGGATGGCCGAGTCGGTCTTGTTGACGTGCTGGCCGCCGGCACCGCTGGCGCGGAAGGTGTCGATGCGCAGGTCGGCCGGGTTCAGCGTGATCTCGGTGGCCTCGTCGGGTTCGGGCAGCACCGCCACGGTGCAGGCGCTGGTGTGGATGCGGCCCTGGGATTCGGTGGCCGGCACCCGCTGCACCCGGTGGCCGCCGCTCTCGAACTTGAGCTGGCCGTACACCTGGGGGCCGGCCACCCGCAGCACCAGTTCTTTGTAGCCGCCCAGGTCGCTGGCGTTTTCGCTGAGGATCTCGGTGCGCCAGCCCTGCTGTTCGCAAAAGCGCAGGTACATGCGGGCCAGGTCACCGGCAAACAGGGCCGATTCGTCGCCGCCGGTGCCCGCACGGATCTCGACAAAGGCATTGCGCGCGTCGTCCGGGTCCTTGGGCAGCAAGGCGGCCTGCAGCTCGGCCAGCAGGCGCGCCAGGTCCGCCTCGGCGGCGCTGATTTCGTCGCGCGCCATCTCGGCCATGTCGGCGTCTTGCCCGGGCTGGGCCAGCAGGCCGCGGGCGCCTTCCAGGTCGGTTTCGCGCTGCTCATAGGCGTTCAGGCGCTGCACCAGGGCGGCAGCTTCCGCCTGTTCACGCGCCACGCGTGCGGTAGCGGTTGATGTCCTGGCTCAGCGCTGGGTCGGCCAGGTGGGCGTCCAGTTCGGTCAGGCGCATGGCCAGGCGCTGCAGTTGCTGGCGGAGGGCGGGTTTCATCGCTTGGGGCTGCCATGGCAACAGGCCCGTGGCCGGCGCAGTGCGCCAGCACACGGGCCTGTGGCGGGTCAGCTAACTGTGGTCGTCGGCCGCCGGCGTGCGGGTTGCCTGGCGCAGGAACAGGCGCGACACCGTCTGCGCCATCTGCTGGCGGGCTTCGCCGTCACTGGCATGCAGTTCGGCCAGCGCGCCATGCAGCATCTTCTGGGTCAGGCCTTTGCTCAGGGCGTCGAGCACGGCTTCGATGTCGGCGCCCTTGGCCAGCTGCTTGCGGGCCCGGGCCAGCTCGGCAGCGCGCCAGTCGTCGGCCTGGGCGCGCAAGGCCTGGATCAGCGGCACGGTGGCGCGCTGGTCCAGCCAGTGGGCGAAGCTCAGCACGCCGGCGTTGATGATGGCCTCGGCCTGGGCCACGGCCGCCTGGCGCTTTTCGCCCGCCGACTGCACCACCGCCGACAGGTCATCGACGGTGTACAGGTAGACATCGGACAGCGCTGCCACTTCGGGCTCGATGTCGCGCGGCACGGCCAGGTCGACCATGAACATCGGCCGGTGGCGGCGGGCCTTCAAGGCGCTGCGCACCGCGCCCAGGCCGATGATCGGCAAGGTGCTGGCGGTGCAGGAGATGATGGCGTCGAACTCATGCAGCCGCGCCGGCAGGTCGGCCAGGCGCAGGGATTCGGCACCGAAGCGGCCGGCCAGCTTCTCGCCACGCTCGAGCGTGCGGTTGGCAATGGCCATGGTCTTGGGCGACCGGGCGGCAAAGTGGGTGGCCACCAGCTCGACCATCTCGCCGGCGCCGACAAACAGGATGCTGATGTCGCGCAGGTCTTCGAACAGCTGTGCAGCCAGCCGCACCGAGGCTGCGGCCATGCTGATGCTGTGGGCGCCGATCTCGGTGCTGGTGCGCACGTCCTTGGCCACCGAGAAGCTGCGCTGGAACAGCTGGTGCAGGGTGGTGCCCAGCGTGCCGGCGGCATCGGCCTCGCGCACCGCCTGCTTCATCTGGCCCAGGATCTGCGGCTCGCCCAGCACCATGGAATCCAGCCCCGACGCCACCCGGAAGGCGTGGCGGGCCGATTCATGGTGTTCCAGCACATAGGTGTGGTGGCGCAGCTGGTCGCCCGGCACGCCACCCTGGGCAGCCAGCCAGTCGATGGCGGGCGCCACCAGCTGGGTGACCTGGGCCGGGTCGGCCGCCACATACAGCTCGGTGCGGTTGCAGGTCGACAGCAGCGCAGCTTCAGGCACGGCACGCAGCAGCCGCTCGCGGAAACCGCGCAGTGCCGGCGAGAGTTGTTCGGGCGAAAACGCAAAACGACCACGCATGTCGATCGGCGCGGTCGTGTGGTTCAAACCCAGGGTGAACACACTCATGGCGAAATTATAGAATTTTGGCGTTGGACCCTGCAGCCTTGTGCGCTGCAAAACCCCCGTAGATCTGTGACCCAGGTCAATGAGAACAGCGCTTGACCGTCAAGTCAAGTTGACACTTTCCCGGAATGCATGCCGATGGGCCCGCTCGACCTGCTGTGGCACTTGTTGAACTTGCTGTTGCCCGCCGTCGGCCTGGGGCTGCTGGCGGCCGGCCTGAGCAAGCTGTTGTGGCGGTCGGCCCTGCGCGCTGTGCCATGGCGCCGGCTGGCGGGGTGGGCCAGCACGGCCGCAGGGCTGGCCTTGCTGGCCGGGCTGCTGCTCAGTGGCCGTGATGGCCGCATGGCCACCTATGCCGCCATGGTGCTGGCCAGCGCCAGCGCCTTGTGGTGGGTGGGTTTCGGCCCCGGCCGGCGCTGACGCGGCCTTAAGCCGCCATGGCCTGGGTCACCACCGCGCCGCGCAGCGAATGCGGCAGCGCCTGGGTGATGTGCACATCGATCATCTGCCCCACCAGCCGCGCTGACAGCGGGCCACCGGCGAAGTTGACGATGCGGTTGCAGGCGGTGCGGCCCATCAGCTCAGCCGCGCCATCAGGGCCGGGCCGGCGGCTGGGGCCTTCGACCAGGATGCGCTGCACCGTGCCCACGCGGCTGGCGCTGATGCGCTGCACGTTCTGTTCGATCAGCGCCTGCAGCTGCTGCAGCCGCTTGAGCTTCAATTCCTGCGGCGTATCGTCGGCCAGCGCAGCGGCGGGCGTGCCCGGGCGTGGGCTGAACACGAAGCTGAAGGACGCGTCGTAGCCGATCTCCTCGATCAGCCGCAGCGATTTCTGGTGGTCGTCTTCGGTCTCGCCGGGGAAGCCGACGATGAAGTCGGTGGACAGGCTGATGTCGGGCCGCAGCGCCCGCAGCTTGCGGATGGTGCTCTTGTATTCGATCGCGGTGTAGCCGCGCTTCATCGCCATCAGGATGCGGTCGCTGCCATGCTGCACCGGCAGGTGCAGGTGGTCCACCAGCTTGGGCAGGCGGGCGTAGACATCCACCAGGCGCTGGGTGAATTCGTTCGGATGGCTGGTGGTGTAGCGGATGCGCTCGATGCCGGGGATGTCGTGCACATATTCCAGCAGCAGGGCGAAATCGGCGATCTCGGTGTTCCCTTGGCATCTCGGCCCATGCGGCCGCGGTAGGCGTTGACGTTCTGGCCCAGCAGCGTCACTTCCTTCACGCCCTGGTCGGCGAGGCCGGCCACTTCGACCAGCACGTCGTCGAAGGGGCGGTGCACCTCTTCGCCGCGGGTGTAGGGCACCACGCAATAGCTGCAGTACTTGCTGCAGCCTTCCATGATCGACACAAACGCCGAGGCGCCGTCGGTGCGCGCCGGTGGCAGGTGGTCGAACTTCTCGATCTCGGGAAAGCTGATGTCGACCTGGGCGCGGCCCTGGGCCTGGCGCTGCGCCAGCAATTGCGGCAGGCGGTGCAGGGTCTGCGGGCCGAACACCACGTCGACATAGGGCGCGCGGTCGATGATGGCCGCGCCCTCCTGGCTGGCGACACAGCCGCCAACGCCGATCAGCACGCCGCGTGGCCTTCAGGTGCTTGACCCGGCCCAGGTCGGAGAACACTTTCTCCTGGGCCTTTTCGCGCACCGAGCAGGTGTTGAACAGGATCAGGTCGGCCTGCTCGGGGTCGGCAGTGGGCTCGTAGCCTTCGGCCGCCCGCATCACGTCGGCCATCTTGCCGGCGTCGTATTCGTTCATCTGGCAGCCGAAGCTGCGGATGTAGACCTTCTTTGTCATCGCCTGCTCCTCAGCGCTTGGTCCAGGTCTGCGCGGCGGGGTTGAATTCCCAGCGCTGCGCTTCTTCAGGGGTGGTGGGCCAGGGCTTGCGCGCGGCCTCGTCGGGGGTGAGGATCCACACGTCGTGCACCAGGCCTGAGGGCTCGCGGGTGTAGTGCACCAGCAACTTCTGGCCGACCAGCGCGCCCGACATCTGCAGCATGTTGTTGGCGCCGCGGATGCGCCCACCTGGCGACAGCCGGTCAGGCGTGCCGTTGAGCACCACCTCGGGCGGCTGGGTGACGGTCAGGGCGCCGCGCAGGGCGGAGGCCGGAAACGGCCGCGAGGTCTGCGCGGCGGCAGCAGCAGCCAGCAGCAGCGGCAGGGCGGTGGCCAGACCGGCGGTGAAGACACAGCGGAGCATGGTGTGGATCCAGGGGCTGTGGTGACAGTGCCGGCACCGCAGCGCCGGGACCAACGCCGGCGCGGTTGCGCGAGCGGGCGCGCAAGCCATTGCCGGAGCAAACAAAACGGCCCGAGACAAGCTCGGGCCGGGGAAAAACTGGTGGCGCTTCAGGGATTCGAACCCCGGACCTGCGGATTATGATTCCGTCGCTCTAACCGACTGAGCTAAAGCGCCAAGAGCCCGCAAGTATAGCGGCTGATTTTGCGGGCCTCCATTGCCGCTTCCAACCCTGTGAAAAATGTTCAGCTTCTTCAAGAAAAAGCCGCCCGTGGCACCCGAAGCCACGCCGGCCCAGCCGCCGCTGGCGCCCCCTGTTCCTGCTGGCCCGCCTGTCCCGGTTGACGCTCCGGTTGATGCTGCGGTTGGGGCGCCAGTGGACGCCGCGATCGGCGCCCCGGTCGATGTGTCAGTCGCCGCGCCTGTTGCAACGCCGCTGAGCGCGCCAGCCCCGGAGCCCGTGGTGGCGGCTGTTGCTGCGCCAGTTGTTGCGCCAGTTGTTGCGCCAGTGATTGCACCAGTGATGGCACCAGTGACTGCGCCAGCTGTTGCACCAACAGCGGCACCAGTTGCAGCGCCGCTTGTGACGCCCCCGGTCGACACCCCGGCCAAAGCCCCGCAGGCCGGCAGTTCCTGGTGGAAGACGGCGGTCAGCAAGCTCACAGGTGCGCCCGCAGCGCCCGCAGCGCCCGCGGTGCCCGCGGTGCCGGCCGTGCCGGCCGAAGCGCGGCCTGCGCTGGCGCCCGGTCTGCCAGCCGCCTTGCCAGCAGCGCCTGCGCCTATCGGATTGCCCCCAGCCGCGCCGCCCGCGTCAGTGGTCTTGCCGGCCCCGGTGCCAGTGCCAGTGCCAGTGCCCCTGCAAGCGCGACCCAGCCCGGCGGTGCCGCCGCCGCCTGCGCCGCTGCCAGCAGCGCCCGCGCCGGCCCCCACCCGCCAGACCTGGCTGGAGAAGTTGCGCAACGGCCTGCGCAAGACCGGCGGCAGCTTTGCCCAGGTGTTCACTGGCACCCAGATCGACGATGCGCTGTACGAGGAGCTGGAGTCGGCGCTGCTGATGGCCGACACCGGCGTGAAGGCCACGGAGTTTTTGCTGACCGACCTGAAGCGCCGGGTCAAGGACGCCAAGGCCACCGACCCGGCGCGGGTCAAGGCCTTGCTGGCCGACGCCCTGACCGATCTGCTGGTGCCGCTGGAAAAAGCCTTGGTGGTGGGTGAATTCCAACCCACGGTGATGATGGTGGTGGGCGTGAACGGCGCCGGCAAGACCACCAGCATCGGCAAGCTCACCCGCCATCTGGCCGACGCCGAGCAGACGGTGCTGCTGGCTGCGGCCGACACCTTCCGCGCTGCAGCGCGTGAGCAACTGGCCGTCTGGGCCGACCGCAACCGGGTGGAGATCGTCAGCCAGGAAAGCGCCGACCCGGCGGCGGTGGCCTTTGACGCGGTGAGCGCCGGCAAGGCGCGCAAGCGCGATGTGGTGATCGCCGACACCGCCGGCCGCCTGCCCACCCAGCTGCACCTGATGGAAGAGCTGAAGAAGATCAAGCGCGTGATCAGCAAGGCCGATGCCGGCGCGCCGCACCAGGTGCTGCTGGTGGTCGACGGCAACACGGGCCAGAACGCGCTGACGCAGGTCAAGGCCTTCGACGACGCCCTGGGACTCACCGGCCTGATCGTCACCAAGCTCGACGGCACCGCCAAGGGTGGTGTGCTGGCGGCCATCGCCCGCGAGCGGCCGGTGCCGGTGTACTTCATCGGCGTGGGCGAGAAGCTCGAAGACCTGCAAACCTTCAACGCCCGTGAGTTCGCCCAGGCGCTGCTGAGCTGACGCGGCCCAGGGCGGCCGCGCGCAGCCCTGCCCGGCGCTGCGTGGCTGCGCGTCAAGGCCCGCGCGTCAGGGCCCGTCGAAGCGGCAGGCCAGCAGGCTGATCACCGGGCCGGTCCGGCCCAGTCCGACAGCGCGCACATCGGGCTGCTGCAAGTTGCGGCGGTGCTCCGGTGACGCATGCCAGGCGGCCACCACGGCGGCCGCATCCACGGAGCCGGCAGCCAGGTTCTCCACGCACAGCTGCGCCCCGCTGTGCTCAAAGCGCTGCGCAAAGCCGGCATGGCTGAGCCGGCCCTGGCGCGCCATGCGGTCGCTGTGCGCACCAGCAATGGCCTGCAGCCGTGCATCGGCTTGCAGCGACGGCAGACCCAGGTTGGCGCGGTAGCGGTTGACCTCGGCCAGCACCTGGTCGCCCAGCGGGTCGGCGCCCGCTGTACTGGCAGCACAGGCGGCCGCCAGCAGCCAGGCCAGGCGCTGCAGGCGCGGTGACGGACGCAGGCGTTGAGCGCGTGGCACGCCCAGGCCCAGGCCCAGGCGCAAACGCAGACACAGGCCCAGACACAGACCCAGAACAAGATCCGGATCGAGGCCCAAGCACAGGCGCCAGTGCCGAGCAACGCAGCGGCGCCACCAGTGGCGGGCAAGGGGGATCGGCAGGCGCATCCCCAGCTTGTCGGCAACAAGCGGCAGCGGCTGCAGCGTCGAGCGTGCAGCAGTTCCTGCAAAGTTCGGCATTGCGGCCGATAAGCAGAGGTGACGTCTCCAGTCTCCCCGCCTCTCGTCTGCCCGCAATGCGGTCAGGGCCTGCACCGCAGCGCGCGCCAGCCGGCGGACCGTGCCAGCCCTGGCCTGCGCGGCCAACGCCGTTACCGCTGTGGGGGCGCTGACAACGGCGGCGGTGGCCATTCCGGTTGCGGCTGGGAAGGACTGCTGTCACCGCCGCGCAGGCGGCAGCGTTCGGCAGACACAGCCGCTGGGGCTGTGGCTATGGCTGTGGCGGCGACTTCAACCACGGCGCCCGCCACGCCAGTGCAGCGGCGCCTGGCGACGGGCCTGCTGCTGGCGGCGGGTGCGGCTGCGGCGCTGGCCGTGCCGGCGGTGATGGTGCTGCTGATGGCGGCGGGCCACTGGACCGAGCGCCAGGCGCAGCAGGCGCTGCCGCTGGGCACCAGCCATGACGGCCGGCCACTGCCAGCGGGCCATGCGCTGTTGAACTGGTCGCAGACGCTGCCCGCTGCCTTGCCGGCTGCATTGCCCGTCGAAACGGCGGCGGCAACAGCTGCCATGCCGGACGCCACGGCGACCGCCGTTCCGGATGCAGCAGCGGCTGGAGGTTTGCCTGCAACCCTGCCCGCCATCCTGCACGCAACCCTGCCCGTCAATCCGCCCGTTCACCCGCCCGTTCACCCGCCCGTTCACCCGCCCGTTCACCCGCCAGCAACCGCACTGCCGCCGCTGTCATTGCGGACGGGCTGTGCCTGGGGCCAGCCCGGCCGCAAGCCGTACCTGGGCAGCACCGAGCAGGCCTTGCTGGCCGCGCGCCTGCCGCCCGAGGTGGTGCGCGAGATCAGCCGCATGCGCCGGGCGCAACAGGTCAGCGACCGGGTGGAGATCCGCACCGGCGCCATCCGTGCCGTCGCCGACGGCCGGGCCTTCAACCCACGCTCTTTCATGATGACCTATGGCCACACGCTGTGTGTCGATGCGCGGGTCAACTTTGTGGCCGGCCATGTGGAGCGTGGTGATCTGTTCGAAGCCCGCGATGCACGCGGCCGCCTGTATTCGGTGATGGTGCCCGACGTCTGCGGCAATGTGTCGGTGCTGGGTGCACGCGGCGAGCGCCAGGGCAAGCAGCAACTGGCATCGGCCATGGCCGAGCAGGGCGGGCCCGTGCCCTGGGTCGGCCTGGTGGCCGATGCAGACCATGGCGGCTGGCTGGGTGCTGTGCGCTATGCCCTGGGCCTGGCACCCGGCGGCGCCGGTACCGGCGGCGGCCAGACGGTGACGCCCGACCAGCGTGCGCAGGCCGCCCGTGCGGTGCCTGAACCCGGCAGCCTGGTCTGCGTGCTGGTGGCGCTGCTGGCCCTGGGCCTGCAGCGGCGCATCCACGGCCTCGCAGAGCTTGGCCGCCTCAGCCCAGGCCCTTCATGCCGCCCATGCGCTTCATCATCTTCATCAGGCCGCCGCCCTTCATCTTCTTCATCATGCCCTGCATCTGCTCAAACTGGTTGAGCAGGCGGTTGACTTCCTGGACATGCACCCCGGCGCCGGCGGCCACGCGGCGCTTGCGGCTGGCCTTCAGCAGTTCGGGCTTGCGCCGCTCCAGCGGCGTCATCGACAGGATGATGCCCTCCATGCGCTTGACATCGCGCTCGGCCTTGTCCATGTCGACGTTGCCGGCCTTGGCGGTCAACTGGCTGGGCAGCTTGTCCATCAGGCCCGACAGCCCGCCCATCTTCTTCATCTGACTGAGCTGCGACAGGAAGTCGTTGAGGTCGAAGTTGTCGCCCGACTTCATCCTGTCGGCCAGCTTCTGCGCCGCGCCCAGGTCGACGTTCTGCTGCACCTGTTCGACCAGGGCGACGATGTCGCCCATGCCCAGCACCCGGCCGGCATGGCGCTCGGCGTCAAACACCTCCAGGCCGTCGATCTTCTCGGACACGCCGGCAAACTTGATCGGTGCGCCGGTGATCTGGCGCACGCTCAGCGCGGCGCCGCCGCGGCTGTCACCGTCGAGCTTGGTCAGCACGATGCCGGTCAAGGGCAGCGCCTCCTTGAAGGCCCGTGCGGTGTTGATCGCGTCCTGGCCCTGCATCGCGTCGACGACAAACAGGGTCTCGATCGGCTTGAGCGTGGCGTGCAGGTCGCGGATCTCGGCCATCAGCGCTTCGTCGATCGCCAGCCGGCCGGCGGTGTCGACCAGCAGCACGTCGAAGTAGTGGCGCCGGGCATGGTCGATGGCGGCCAGCGCGATGTCGTGCGGCTTCTGGTCGGGCGCCGACGGGAACCATTCGGCGCCGGCCTGGCGCGTCACCATCTTCAATTGCTCGATGGCGGCCGGGCGGTAGACGTCGGCGCTGACGGTCAGCACCTTTTTCTTGCGCTTCTCGATCAGGTGCTTGGCCAGCTTGGCGGTGGTGGTGGTCTTGCCGGCGCCCTGCAAGCCGGCCATCAGGATGACCGCCGGTGGCTGGGTGGCGAGGTTGAGGTCGCTCACCCCTGCGCCCATGGTGGCGGCCAGTTCCTTGTGCACCACGCCCACCAGGGCCTGGCCGGGGTTGAGCGAGCCCACCACCTCGGTGCCCAGCGCCTTGTCCTTCACCCGGGCGATGAAATCGCGCACCACCGGCAGCGCCACATCGGCCTCCAGCAAGGCCATGCGCACCTCGCGCAGCATGTCTGCCACGTTGGTGTCGGTGATGCGGGCTTGGCCGCGCATCGTCTTGACGAGGCGCGACAGGCGGTCGGAGAGGGTGGAGGCCATGGGCATGGCGGGCACGCCATGAGGGGGTGGCCGCGAAAGTACACTGTCCGCAATGATTCTACCGACCGCCTTTGGCACGACCCTGGGCCTGGCGCCCCTGGTGCTGGCACTGATGGCGGTGCTGGCCTATGGCGTGGCGGCCTGGCCGTCGCGCCGCCCGTCGCGGCTGCCGGCGCCCGCGCTGGTCGCCGGCTGGCTGCTGCATGCGGTGTTGCTGGTGCTCGACATCGGCGGCTGGGGCCGCGGCGAACCTGGTGCGCGCCTGGGGTTTCGGCCCGGTGCTCTCGCTCACTGTCTGGCTGGTGCTGGCCGTCCATGAAGTGGAAAGCCGCTTTGTGCCGCTGCCCGGCGTGCGCCGGGTGCTGGCCATCAATGGCGCCGCCGTGGTGCTGGTGGCCTGGGCCTTCCCGGGCGAGGTGCGCGCCGCGATGAACGTCTGGGCGCCGGTGCACTGGCTGCTGGGCGTGGCCTCGTATGCCCTGTTCGGCGCCGCAGTGCTGCACGCCTGGATGCTGGACTCGACCGAGCGCCGGCTGCGCTTGCGCGGCACCGGCAGCAGCAGCTTCGGCCGGACGCCGGCGGGCGCCGTGTCCGGGCCGATGGGCATGCCCTTGCTGCGGCTGGAGCGCCTGACCTTCCGTTTTGTCGAGGCCGG
Organism: uncultured beta proteobacterium; assembly: GCA_963844485.1. Taxonomy (GTDB): domain Bacteria; phylum Pseudomonadota; class Gammaproteobacteria; order Burkholderiales; family Burkholderiaceae_C; genus Pseudaquabacterium. The sequence continues at coordinate 162,535 of CAWJOQ010000014.1, read as the reverse complement.
CTTCGTGGTGCTGACCCTGGCGCTGCTGCTGGGCGTGGCCACGTCCACCCAGTGGCGCTGGGACCACAAGACCGTGTTCTCCTTGCTGGGCTGGACGGTCTTTGCCGCGCTGCTGCTGGGCCGGCAATGGCGTGGCTGGCGTGGCCGGCGCGCCACCGGCTGGCTGTATGCCGGTGCGGTGCTGTTGCTGCTGGCCTATGTGGGCTCGCGCTTTGTGTTCGAGGTGCTGGGCAGCCGCATCGCGGGCTGAAGCGGCGGAGGCCTGGATGCTGAAATATTTGCTGGTCTTGCTGGTGGTGGGCATCGGGCTGTGGAGCCTGGTGTCGCGCCTGCGCGGCCCGCGCCGCGACCAGGACAGTGCGGCTGAACGGCGCAAGCCAAACGGCCAGGGGGCCGTGGTGGTGGTGGCCTGCGCCCACTGCGGCCTGCACCTGCCGGCCGCCGATGCCGTGCCGGAAGGCAGCCACCAGTACTGCAGCGACGCCCACCGCCGCCTCGGGCCGGCCCAAGCACCGCCGGAATGAGCGTGCCGGGCAACCGCCGGCGGGCCGACCGGCGCCAGGCCGACCGGCGCCGGCCGCCGCTGTCCACCGCCGAGGACGGCTGGCTCAGCGCCTGGGGCGAGCCTGGCCGCAGCGCGCAGGGCCCACGCGGGGCCGACCCGGCGCTGCTGGAGACCGACCCCGACGCCCACGGCGACAGCCACTTCATCGCCCGCGAGGCCAGGCGCCTGGTGTCGGCCGAGGGGGCTGCCTTGCCGCGCATCTTGCGCACTTATGTCGCCGCGCGGGCCGCGCTGTCGCTGGCCCTGGTGCTGGCGCCGTTTCTGGCCGCCCTGGGCAGCGGCAAGCCGCCGGTGCTGGTGATCCTGCTGTGCCTGGCCTATGCCAGCCAGGCCATCTCGCTGTGGCTGCTGCAGGGCAGCCGCGACGACCCCGCGCCCGCAGACCACCTGCTGCCGCGCCAGTGGGTCTGGACCATCGGTGTCGACCTGGTGGCGTTTTCGGTGCTGCGCATCCTGGAGCCGCAGGCGCTGCTGAACTACACCGCCCTGCTGGTGCTGCCGGTGCTGATGGCCGGCGTGCTGACGCGCCGCCTGGTGGCGCTGGCCACGGCGGCAGCGCTCACCGCTGCTGCTGCTGTTGTCGGTGTGGCCGCAGGCGCTGGCCGGCGGCGATGTGGTCTTGCTGCTGTCCCAGGCCGGCCTCGCCGGTGCCGGCCTGTTCCTGATCGCCTTGCTGGCCAGCGAGCTGTCGCAACGCCTGGCGCGTGAAGAGCGCTCGGCCCGCAGCAGCCTGGAGATGGCGCGCCAGCAGACACTGCTGAACCGGCTGGTGATCGAGGAAATGGCCGATGGTGTGCTGGTGGTCGACCGGCTTGGCCGGGTGCGCGCCATCAACCCCGCCGCACGCCAGTTGCTGGGCAGCACCGGTGCCTTGATGGCCGTGCCCAGCCCGCTGGTCGACGAGCCCTGTCTGCGGCCCTTGCACCAGGCGCTGGACCGGGCCTATGCCGAGGGCAGCTGGCCGGCCAGCGCCCGCGAAATCACCCTGACCCTGGCCGATGGCGAGCACCGGGTGCTGCAGGTGCGGGCGCGCTTCACCCGGCGCAGCGGCATTGGTGCCGACGGCACGCCGCCAGAAGACATCTGCGTGCTGTTCCTCGAAGACATGCGCACGGTGCAGGGCCGGGCCCGCAACGACAAGCTGGCCGCCATGGGCCGGGTGTCGGCCGACATTGCGCACGAGATCCGCAACCCGCTGGCCGCCATTGCCCAGGCCAACGCGCTGTTGCTGGAAGACGAATTGCCGCTGCAGCAGCAGCGGCTGTCGCGCATCGTGGCCGACAACGTCGACCGGCTCAAGCGCATCGTCGACGATGTGCTGGCGCTGGCGCCCGGCGCGGTCACGTCGGCTGCCGTGATCGACGCCACCACCGAGGTGGCGCTGGTCTGTGAAGAGTGGCGCCGCAATGCACTGCCCGAGGCCCAGCCCGATGTGCGCCTGGTGCTGGACCTGCCCGCGCAAGCGCTGCTGCTGCGCTTTGACCCGGAGCACCTGCGCCGCGTGCTGGTCAATCTGCTGGACAACGCCAGCCGGCACGCCAGCGACGAGGCCGGCGCCATCCGCCTGGGCCTGCACGCCGGCCCGGCCAGTGGCCTGGTGACCCTGTCGGTGGCCAGCGACGGCGTGCCAATCCCGCCGGATGTGGAGCGCCACTTGTTCGAGCCCTTCTTCTCGACCCGCAGCCGCGGCACCGGGCTCGGCCTGTATATTTGTCGAGAGCTGTGCGAGCGCCATGGCGCCAGCATCGACTTCAACCTGGCGCCGCCCAGTGTCCAGCACCGCAATGTGTTCAAGGTGGTCATGCGCGAACCCGACACCGGCCACGGCCCCTCCATGGCACCCGCTGCTTGATGGCTTCCAACTACAGCCTGCTGGTGGTCGATGACGAGCCCGACCTGCGCACGCTCTACGAGCTGAGCCTGCTGCGCGAGGGCTACGACGTGGACAGCGCCGGCACGGTGGCAGAGGCCTGGGCCCGGCTGGGCGAGCGCAGCTACAGCGCCGTCATCACCGACATGCGCCTGCCCGACGGCAACGGCATCGACCTGCTGCGGCGGCTGGACGCTGCCGGCCGGCCCGAGAAGACCATCGTCATCACCGCCTACGGGTCGGCCGAGAACGCGGTGGAAGCCTTGAAGGCCGGCGCCTTCGACTACCTGACCAAGCCGGTGGACCTGCGGCAGTTCCGCAGCGTGGTGGCGTCGGCCTTGGGCCGCCCCGTGCTGGCCTTGCCGGACGCTGCGCTGGCGCGGCCATCGACCAGTGCGGCCAGTGCGGCCAGTGCGGCACGGGCCGCAGCGGGGCGCGGTAGTCCGGCAGGGGTTCGGCAGGCGGCGGCAGAGCCGCCGCTGCAGGCAGCCACGGGCGCCGGGCCCGTCGCCGCAGCCCGCCAGCGCCGCCGCAGGCCGACCAGCACCCGGCGCTGCAGCGCCTGGCCGGCACATCCGCCGCCATGCAGCAGGTGCGGGCGTTGATCGAGCGTGTGGCCCGCGGCATGGCCCCGGTGATCGTGCAGGGTGAATCGGGCACCGGCAAGGAGTTGGTGGCCCGTGCCCTGCACGATGTCAGCCCGCGGGCGGCGCAGCCCTTCATCGCGGTGAATTGCGGCGCCATCCCCGAGCAGTTGCTGGAGGCCGAGTTCTTCGGCTACCGCAAGGGCGCGTTCACCGGCGCGGTCGAAGACCGGCCCGGGCTTCTTCCAGGCGGCCCAGGGCGGCACCCTGTTCCTGGACGAGATCGGTGACCTGCCGCTGGCCATGCAGAGCAAGCTGCTGCGCGCCATCCAGGAACGGTCGGTGCGCCAGGTGGGCGCCACGGCCGAGCTGCCGGTGAACGTGCGCATCGTCAGCGCCACCCACAAGGACCTGGCGGCCGAGGTGCAGGAAGGCCGTTTCCGGCAAGACCTGTACTACCGGCTGAACGTGATCCAGGTGCGCATGCCGCCACTGCGCGAGCGCAGCGGCGACCTGCCCATCCTCTGCAGCGTGGTGCTGGCGCGCATTGCCCGCGATGCCGGTGTGTCGCCACCACCGCGCCTGGCGCCCGAGGCCATGGCGCTGCTGGTCCAGCATGGCTTTCCGGGCAATGTGCGTGAGCTGGAAAACCTGTTGCACCGCGCTGTCACGATGTCGGCCGATGAATTGATCGCCCCGGCCGACCTGGGCTTGGGCGGCGACACCGGCGGCGACAGCGCGTGGCAAGGTCTGGACGCCCTTGGAGCCGAGCCTGCGCCGGACGCCTTGCAAGCGTCGACATCCGCCTTGACGCCAGCAGCAACGGGTGCCGCAGCGCTGCCGGCAGACCTGGTGGCCCACCTGGACGCGGTGGAGCGCGACATCATCGTGCGCGCCCTGGAGCGGCACCGCTTCAACCGCACGGCGGCCGGCGTCAGCCTGGGCCTGTCGCTGCGCCAGATGCGCTACCGCATGGCCCGCCTGGGCATCCAGGTGGCCGAGCACGGGCCTGAATGAGCCGCTGGCAGCGCGGTTGGTGGACGGGTGCGCAGGCCTTGCGCTCGCCCAACCATGGCCCGCGCCCACCGGGCACGGCGGTCGACCTGGTGCTGCTGCATTCCATCAGCCTGCCGCCGGGCAGCTTTGGCGGCGATCAGATCGCCCAGCTCTTCACCAACCGGCTGGATTGCGCGGCCCATCCGTACTTCGAGGCCTTGCGCGGCCTGCAGGTGTCGGCGCATTTCCTGGTGCGGCGCGACGGGCGCACGCTGCAGTTCGTCTCGGCAGACCGGCGTGCCTGGCATGCCGGCGCGTCGGCCTGGCAGGGCCGGCCGAATTGCAACGACTACAGCATCGGCATCGAGCTGGAAGGGCTGGAGGGCGGCCACTTCGAGCCAGCGCAATACGCTGCCTTGCTGCCACTGCTGCGGGCCTTGGCCAGGCGCTACCCGCTGCAGGCCATCACCGGGCATGAACATGTGGCGCCTGGCCGCAAGCACGACCCCGGGCCAGGCTTTGACTGGTCGGCCCTGCTGGCCCTGCCGGGCTACCCGCCCGGCCTGCTGCTGGGGCATTGAGCCGGGCCTGGGCGGGTCCACAGCCTGTCCACAGCCGATCCACAGGTTTGCGGCTTGGCACGCTACCGGTAGTGCTTGATGGCGGGCTGAAGCGCTAGATCTAGTGGCTGATCGTGCTACTCTTCAGGCCTTGACCCGGCGCGCTGCCATGCTGTGCAGCCTGCCCGCCCCAGGCCCCCACACCCCCTGTTGTCACGCGACCCTGCCAGGCCCCTTGCGGCGCCCGGCACGGCCGCCGGGGGTCGTATGCCGCCCGGGGGCGCCGCTCCTTGAACCGATCACCAGGCGGCCGCACGGCCGCCAGCCACACAAAGGGAACTCCATGCAGACCACCGTCGCCACCTCCACCGCCGCCTTGATTGCGCCCCGCCTGCCGCAGCAGGCCGGCGCCGCCAGCTCGGCCTATCGCCGGCTACCAGATCATCCGGCGCAACGGCTCGGTGGTGTCGTTCGAGCCGAACAAGATCGCGGTCGCGCTGATGAAGGCCTTTCTGGCGGTGCATGGCACCCAGGGCGCGGCCTCGGCCAGCGTGCGCGAGACGGTGGACGCGCTGACCGAGAGCGTGGTGCGGGCCCTGCTGCGCAGCCGCCCGGGCGGCGGCACCTTCCACATCGAGGACGTGCAAGACCAGGTCGAACTGGGCCTGATGCGCGGCAGCCACCATGAAGTGGCACGCGCCTATGTGCTGTACCGCGAGCGCCGCACCCAGGAGCGGGCGCGCCAGGGCCAGGTCGCCGCGCCGCAAGAGCCGGTGCTGCATGTGCTGGACCGGGCCAGCGGGTGCCGCTGGACCTGGCCGCCCTGGCCGCCCTGATTGAATCGGCCTGCGACGGCCTGGGCGCCGATGTGCGGCCCGAGCCCATCCTCAACGAGACCCGCCGCAACCTCTACGACGGTGTGCCCATCGACGAGGTGCACAAGGCCAGCATCCTGGCTGCCCGCACGCTGATCGAAAAAGACCCGGCCTACACCCGGGCCACGGCCCGCCTGCTGCTGCACACCATCCGCAAGGAGATCCTGGGCGAAGAGGTCACCCAGGCGCAGATGGCCGCGCGCTACGCCGACTACTTCCCCCAGTTCATCAAGAAGGGCGTGGCCGCCGAGCTGCTGGACCCGCGGCTGCAGCAGTTCGACCTGGCCCGCCTGGGCGCGGCGCTGCAGGCCGAGCGCGACTTCCAGTTCGACTACCTGGGCCTGCAGACCCTGTTCGACCGCTACTTCCTGCACATCGAAGAGCAGCGCATCGAGATGCCGCAAGCCTTCTTCATGCGGGTGGCCATGGGCCTGTCACTGAACGAGATCGACCGCGAAGCGCGGGCCATCGAGTTCTACAACGTGCTGTCGACCTTCGACTTCATGAGCAGCACGCCCACGCTGTTCAACGCCGGCTCGCTGCGCAGCCAGCTCTCCAGCTGCTACCTGACGACGGTGGCCGACGACCTGGACGGCATCTACGAGGCGCTGAAGGAAAACGCCCTGCTCAGCAAGTTTGCCGGCGGCCTGGGCAACGACTGGACCCGCGTGCGTGCACTGGGCAGCTACATCAAGGGCACCAATGGCAAGAGCCAGGGCGTGGTGCCCTTCCTGAAGGTGGTCAACGACACGGCGGTGGCGGTCAACCAGGGCGGCAAGCGCAAGGGCGCGGTGTGCGCCTACCTGGAGACCTGGCACCTGGACATCGAAGAGTTCCTGGAGCTGCGCAAGAACACCGGCGACGACCGCCGGCGCACCCACGACATGAACACCGCCAACTGGATCCCCGACCTGTTCATGCGCCGGGTGATCGAAGGTGGCCAGTGGACGCTGTTTTCGCCCAGCACCTGCCCCGACCTGCATGACAAGTTTGGTGCCGATTTCGAGCAGGCCTATGTGGCGTATGAGGCCCAGGCCGACCAGGGCCTGATCAAGCTGCACCGGCGCCTGCCGGCCAAGGACCTGTGGCGCAAGATGCTGACCATGCTGTTCGAGACCGGCCACCCCTGGGTGACCTTCAAGGACGCCTGCAATGTGCGGTCGCCGCAGCAACATGTGGGCGTGGTGCATTCCAGCAACCTGTGCACCGAGATCACGCTCAACACCAGCGACAGCGAGATCGCGGTGTGCAACCTGGGGTCGATCAACCTGGCCCAGCACCTGCTGGACGGCCAGATCGACCAGGTCAAGCTCAAGCGCACCGTGGCCACGGCCATGCGCATGCTCGACAACGTCATCGACATCAACTACTACGCGGTGAAGAAGGCGCGTGACAGCAACCTGCGGCACCGCCCGGTGGGCATGGGCATCATGGGCTTCCAGGACGCGCTCTACCAGTTGCGGGTGCCCTACGCCAGCCAGGCCGCCGTGGAGTTTGCCGACCGCAGCATGGAGGCGGTGTGCTACCACGCCTATTGGGCCAGCACCGAACTGGCCGAGGAGCGTGGCCGCTACAGCAGCTACCGCGGCAGCCTGTGGGACCGCGGCATCCTGCCGATCGACAGCCTGGACCTGCTCAGTGCAGCCCGCGGCGGCTATGTGGAAGTGGACCGCAGCACCACGCTGGAGTGGGACGCCCTGCGCGCCCGCATCGCCCAGCACGGCATGCGCAACAGCAACTGCGTGGCCATCGCGCCCACCGCCACCATCAGCAACATCATCGGCGTCGATGCCTCCATCGAGCCCTGCTTTGGCAACCTGTCGGTCAAGAGCAATCTGTCGGGTGAATTCACCGTGGTCAACGAGTACCTGGTGCGCGACCTGAAGCGCCTGGGCCTGTGGGACGACGTGATGGTGATGGACTTGAAGCACTTCGACGGCAGCCTGCGCCGCATCGACCGCGTGCCCGAGGACATCAAGGCCCTGTATGCCACCGCCTTCGAGGTCGACGCGCAGTGGTTGGTGGAGGCCGCCGCCCGCCGCCAGAAGTGGATCGACCAGGCCCAGAGCCTGAACATCTACCTGGCCGGCGCATCGGGCAAGAAGCTCGACGACATCTACAAGCTGGCCTGGTTGCGTGGCCTGAAGACCACCTACTACCTGCGCACCATGGGTGCCACGGCAGCCGAAAAATCCACTGTGGCAGCCGGTGCCATGAATGCGGTGTCCAGCGGCGCAGCCAGCGCTGGCGGCCTGTCGGCCATGGACGCTGCGGCCCTGCAGGCCCAACAGGCAATCGACGCGACTCCGGCCACCGACATCAAGTTCTGTTCGATCGACGATCCCGATTGCGAAGCCTGCCAGTGAAGCGGCCGATCTGGGGCGCATGGCGCGCCTGACGGACGCTGACCGGACCTGATGGGCCCGGTCCCAACCAAGCCCTTGCAGACACGATGCACAGCCACCACAGCCGGCCCGTTTTGCTGTCAAGAAGTGCTTGGTGTTTGATCACAACACTCTGATAATTCATACCATAGGAAGCACAAAAATGCTGGTCTGGGAAGACGACGTCAAGCTCCTTTCGACGACACCATCGAAGCCTTCAGCGCCGCAAGCCGGAACCCCCGCGCGGCCCGCTTCCGCATCACCTCTCACGCAATTGCAGCAGGCTGTCTCTGCCACCGCTGTCGCCCCGGCCGTGGTGGCCGCAGCAGCGTCCAAGCTGCTGGCTGAGCCGGTGGCGCCCTCGCCCGTGGCACGCCGCATCAGCGCCGACGAAAAACGCATCATCAACGGCCGGACCGACGTCAACCAGCTGGTGCCGTTCAAGTACAAGTGGGCCTGGGAAAAGTACCTGGCCACCTGTGCCAACCACTGGATGCCGCAAGAGGTGAACATGTCGCGCGACATCGCCACCTGGAAAGACCCCAACGGCCTGACCGAAGACGAGCGGCGCATCGTCAAGCGCAACCTTGGCTTCTTCGTCACGGCAGATTCGCTGGCGGCCAACAACATCGTGCTGGGCACCTACCGGCACATCACGGCGCCTGAGTGCCGGCAGTTCCTGTTGCGCCAGGCCTTTGAAGAGGCGATCCACACCCACGCCTACCAGTACATCGTTGAAAGCCTGGGGCTGGACGAAAGCGAGATCTTCAACGCCTACAACGAGGTGGAGTCGATCCGCGACAAGGACCAGTTCCTGATCCCGTTCATCAACGTGATCATGGACCCGATGTTCAAGACCGGCACGCCAGAGGCCGACCAGACCCTGCTGCGCAGCCTGATCGTGTTTGCCTGTCTGATGGAAGGCATGTTCTTCTACGTCGGCTTCACCCAGATCCTGGCCATGGGCCGGCAGAACAAGATGACCGGGGCTGCCGAGCAGTACCAGTACATCCTGCGTGACGAGTCGATGCACTGCAACTTCGGCATCGACCTGATCAACCAGATCAAGCTGGAGAACCCGCAGCTGTGGACGGCGGACTTCAAGGCCGAGATCAAGGCCTTGTTCCTGAAGGCGGTGGAGCTGGAGTACCGCTATGCCGAAGACACCATGCCGCGCGGCGTGCTGGGTCTGAACGCATCCATGTTCAAGGGCTACCTGCGCTACATCGCCAACCGGCGCGCCACGCAGATCGGCTTGGAAGCGCTGTTTCCGAACGAGGAGAACCCCTTCCCGTGGATGAGCGAAATGATCGACCTGAAGAAGGAACGCAATTTCTTTGAAACCCGCGTCATCGAATACCAGACCGGTGGCGCACTGAGCTGGGACTGACCAGCCCGGCACGCAGGTGCCTGCTGTGCGTGCCCTGGCAGTCAAGATCCCGGCGAACATGACGGTTGCCAACCAGAAGCAACTGCATGCCGCGCCCCCCCGTTCACCAGAGGGGCTGCAACGGCCTGAAAAGACCGTCAAGCCCTTTTGATGAATCGCCCAGCCGGCGAACCGGCGGGCGTGTTTTGTCAATTGAACAAGGAGATATTCATGGCAACTGCGAAAAAGGCGGCTCCGGCCGCGAAGCCGATGCAAGAAGGCTGCGGCACCTGCGAAGAAGGCGGCACCTGCGAAGAAGGCGGCACCAGCGAAGAAGGCGGCACCGGCGAAGAAGGCAGCACCTGCGAAGAAGGCGGCACCTGCGAAGAAGGCAGCACCTGCGAAGAAGGCAGCACCTGCGAAGAAGGCAGCACCGGCGAAGAAGGCTGCACCAGCGAAGAAGGCTGTACTGCGAGTGCACCGGCGAAGAAGGCAGCACCTGCGAAGAAAGCGCACCTGCAAAGAAGGCAGCGCCGGCGAAGAAGGCAGCTGCGCAAAAAGGCTGCGCCTACAAGAAGGCAGCTGCAAAGAAGCCAGCGGCCTCAGCTCTGCATCCTGCAACTGCGACGCCAGCTGCGAAGACGGCGCTCAGCCCAGCGGCCGCTTGGCCATTTCCAACTGGCAATAAGCCATAAGAGATCTAGGTCTTGTCTTAAAGCCCGGCCTAGGCCGGGTTTTTTTTTGTAGACTTATTTTTGATGCCAGGCCATGCAAACAACGACTTGATCAGATTTTGCTCGCTGCAATTGGCCACGCGGTATTGCCTCACCAAGCATTTCTTGATCGCGGGCTTTTTGTAATTCTCCAGTAATGACCGAGAAACCCCTGCGGCCCTGAAATGAAGTACTGCTGAATCATCTGGATCATTGCAATCGCCCGCTCACGAAGAGCCATTTCAATGTCCATTGTTGCTCCAGCGAAGTCGCCGACGTTCGCCTTGCACCAGGCTACTTGGCGCGAAGTTTTGGACTATCCACCCTTGACCTTGAGGTCGAACTCGTCTACGGTACTGTCTCAATATCAATGGAGCTAAATATCGTGAGCGCTTCGCGATAATTTCCCTTGATGGTAGCAACGAGCCCATGAAGCATGGACGCTAAGAAATCTAGTCCCTTATTGCCAATAACCTGATCATATGTTAGCGACGACGATGCTTCCAAGGCGACCCTGTCAGTCTCATGCCTAGCGGGGAGGCCAAAGGTTTCATCAAGGCGAATATTGGACGCGCGAATCGACGCCATGTTGTGCAAGGCGGCACTTATAGTCGCATCATCACCTTCGGCGGCAGCACTAGTCGCGCTTTTTCGTACCAGGGTCTAGATTTTTCAAAGTCGCCGGCAATGTGATATGAAACCGCTAGAATTAAAGACGATCGCGCTATGGCTTGATAATCTAACGTGGTTGCCGTAATTATTGTTTCTTCTAGGTGCCGCGCCATTTCATCGTATTTGCAAGATTCAAATTCAAGATGTGCCATCCACGCCGCACAGCTCGGAAAGGCTGAGTCATTTCTTAAGGCGATAGCGAGGCCATATGCGCGCCGAATTCGATCATAGGCCTCTGGAAACCGAGCATTGAAATAGTGCACCACTCCTTCGGCAAGCATTAGCCAAGAAGCGATATTGATGTGTAGATCTTCTGCCAAACTGGTTCACGAACATTTTTTATGGCAATAAGCGCTTCTTCTGTCTTGCCACTTGCTGCGAAGTGCGAAGCGGCCCGACAAACAGCTCTTGCCCAAACAACGGGATCTTGGGTATTCCCAGCTTGAAGATTTAGTGTGCTAATTAGTCTTGAGTCCATTAGGCTTCACCCTCTAGCGTCTTCATCGCAGCTAAATATCGGTTTGCTGTCTGCGTGATAACGGCCGACGGAACCTCCGGCGCCGGCGCAGTCTTGTCCCAAGGTGCTCCATCCACCAGCGCCGTCTCCAGCCAGTCCCTTAGGTACTGCTTGTCGTAGCTCGGGGGATTGCTGCCTTCGCGGTAGGTTTGCAGCGGCCAGAACCGGGATGAATCCGGGGTCAGGATTTCATCCATCAGCACCAGCGTGCCATCGGCATCGAGCCCGAACTCGAACTTGGTGTCGGCAATGATGATGCCGCGGGTCAGCGCATGGTCGGCGGCTTCACGGTAGAGCTGGATGGCGGTGCTGCGCACGCGCGCAGCCAGATCCTCACCAATGATCTCGACCATGCGGGCGAAACTGATGTTCTCGTCGTGCGCCCCCATCTCGGCCTTGGTGGCCGGGGTGAAGATGGGCTCGGGCAGGCGGCTGGCATTCTGCAGGCCGGCAGGCAGTGGCACGCCGCACACGGCGCCGGTCTGTTGGTACTCCTTCCAGCCTGAGCCCGCCAGGTATCCACGCACCACGGCTTCCACCGGCAGGGGCTGCAGGCGTTTGACCAGCATCGATCGGCCGGTCACCTGGGCCACCTCATCGGCTGCCACCACGCTCTCAGGCGCGTCACCGGTCAGGTGGTTGGGCACCACATGCTTAAGCCTGTCGAACCAGAACAGCGCCATCTGGGTCAGCAGCACCCCTTTGCCAGGGATCGGCTGCCCCATCACCACGTCAAAGGCCGAGATGCGGTCTGATGCCACCATCAGGATGCGGTCGTCGCCCACCGCATAGTTGTCGCGCACCTTGCCGCGCGCCAGCAAGGGCAGCGAATGCAGACGGGATTCGAAGACGGTCGGGTGGCTGCTCATGGGGCTTCCAGGCTTGGATGGACGATGCAGCTATTGTGCCCACCAGGGTCTGCCGCAGCCCAGTGCAAGCGCCTGCATGCCGACGACAAAACGGCCCGGTGCGCTGGGCAACCGGGCCGTGTTCTGCTGCTTGTCGGCCGGGCAGGCCGCAGGCTGTCGCCAGGTGCTCAGGTCACCAGTTGCGACAACTCGCCGTTGGCGTAGCGCTGGGCCACCTGGACCAACGGCATCGCCTTGATCTTGCTGCCCTGGCCGCTGCAGCCAAATTCCACATAGCGCTGCTGGCAGATCTTCTTGGCCGCCTCGCGGGCCGGCTTCAACCATTCGCGGGCGTCGAACTTGTCGGGGTTCTCGGCCATGAACTTGCGCACCGCCCCGGTCATCGCCAGGCGGATGTCGGTGTCGATGTTGATCTTGCGCACGCCGTGCTTGATGGCTTCCTGGATCTCCTCGACCGGCACGCCGTAGGTCTGTTTCATGTTGCCGCCGTACTGGTTGATGATGGCCAGCAGGTCCGCCGGGACCGACGACGACCCGTGCATCACCAGGTGGGTGTTGGGGATGCGCTTGTGGATCTCCTTGACCCGGCTGATGGCCAGGATGTCGCCGGTCGGCTTGCGGCTGAACTTGTAGGCGCCGTGGCTGGTGCCGATGGCAATCGCCAGTGCGTCCAGCTGGGTGGCCTGGACAAACACGGCGGCTTCTTCCGGGTCGGTCAGCATCTGGCTGTGGTCCAGCTTGCCGTCGGCGCCGATGCCGTCTTCCTCGCCGGCCTCACCGGTCTCCAGGTTGCCCAGGCAGCCCAGTTCGCCTTCCACGGTGACGCCCACCTTGTGCGCCATGTCCACCACCTTGCGGGTCACCTCGACGTTGTAGTCGAAGCTGGCCGGGGTCTTGCCGTCTTCGCGCAGGCTGCCGTCCATCATCACCGACCCGAAGCCCAGGTCGATCGCGCCCTGGCAGATGGCGGGGCTCTGGCCGTGGTCCTGGTGCATCACCAGCGGGATGTGCGGGTAGGCCTCGACCGCCGCCTGGATCAGGTGCTTGATGAAGGCCTCGCCGGCGTATTTGCGGGCGCCGGCGCTGGCCTGCAGGATCACGGGCGCGTCGACCTCGGCGGCGGCCATCATCACGGCCTGCACCTGCTCCAGGTTGTTGACATTGAAGGCGGGCAGACCGTAGCCGTTTTCGGCGGCATGGTCGAGCAGCTGGCGCATGGAAACGAGAGGCATGGTCGATCCTGGTGAAGTGTGGAGGAGGCCTGGCCGCAGGGCCTGAAACCGCGCTGTAACTGCGCCGATTGTATCGACCCACCCCTGGCCGCAGCAGGCTGCGCGGCGTGCAGACCGGGGGGGGTGGTTGCCACGCCGCGCTTGCCGGGCGACCGATGTCACGCCGGGGAACCGTGGACCACTCCGGAGTCTGGTGCCCGTCGCGGGCCAGGCCGGCCCATGCTGTTTTGCCCAGCTTTGGCCCAGCATCAGGCCGGGGCCAGCTGGAATTGGCCGCCCATCGGCCTGCTCATCGGTGGCTTGCACAGGCCGGGCCCCCTGAATACTGGCGTGGCGGCCGGTGTGCCGCATGGAAGGATTGCCCGATGCCCAGCCCCCAACACCTGAGCGACGCCACTGCCTGGATCACGGAAGCCGCGCTGCGCTGGCCAGCGCCGCTGCGCCTGCAGGTGGCGCAGCGCCTGGGCATCAGCCCGGCCGGCGCCGGCCGCCTGCTGCAACGCCTGGTCGACCTGCAGTGGCTGCAGCGCAGCGGCAGCTTGCGGCGGCCGGTCTACACACCCGGCGCCATGCGCCAGGTGGTGCGGCGCTATGCGCTGGCAGGCCTGCAGGAAGACACCCCCTGGGCGCAGGACTTTCTGCCCTTTTTTGTGCTGCCCGACGCGGTGGCCCAGATGGCCCAGCATGCCTTCACCGAACTGCTGAACAACGCCATCGTGCACAGCGGCGGCAGCCAGGTCACGGTGTCGATGCGCCAGACGCCGCAGCAATTGCAGCTGCTGGTCAGCGACGACGGCCGGGGCATCTTCGATGCCATCGGCGCCAGCCACCAGATCACCGACCCGGCCCAGGCCATGCTGGCGCTGGCCAAGGGCAAGCTCAGCACCCAGCCCGACAGCCACAACGGCCGTGGCCTGTTCTTCACCGCGCGCCTGGCCGACGTCATCGACCTGCATGCCAATGACCAGGCCTTCCAGCAGCGCGACTGGCAGCGTGAGCAATGGCACCGCACCCGGCCGGCCTGCCGCCAGGGCAGTGCGGTGTATGTGGCGATCTGCATGGACACCGAGCGCCGGCTCGACGCGGTGCTGCGCCGCTACAGCCTGGACGGGCAGGGCTATGGCTTTGACCGCACCGTCGTGCCGCTGCAACTGCTCAGCGGCCCGCAGCTGGCGTTGGCGTCACGGGCGCAGGCCCGCCGCGTGGCCCTGCACCTGCAGCGGTTTCGGCGGGTGGAGCTGGACTTTGCCGGCCTGGCCGAGGTGGGCCATGGTTTTGCCGACGAACTGCTGCGGGTGTTTCAACACCAGCATCCCGAGGTCGACCTGGTGCCGGTGAACATGTCGCCCCAGGTGGCGGCGCTGGTGCGCAGCGTGCAAGCGCCCGCACTGGTCTGACCGGGCCAGGCCAGGCCAGCGCCAGCCAGCCACCCGGTCAAGGCACGCGGCAGACCTTCAGCATGTTGGTGCCGCCGGGGTAGCCCATGGGCTCGCCACAGGTGATGGCGTAGGTGTCGCCCGGCCGCAGCACACCACGCTCCACCAGCGCCCGCTCGGCTTCGGCCAGGGCGGTGTCGCGGTCGGCATGGGCGGTCATCAGCAGCGGCCGCACATTGCGGTAGAGCGCCATGCGGGCCTGCGAGCCGACCTTGCTGGTGATGCCGAAGATCGGCACATGGATGTTGTGCCGGCTCATCCACAGCGCGGTGCTGCCCGATTCGGTCAGCGCCACGATGGCCTTGCAGCCCAGGTGGTAGGCGGTGAACAGCGCGCCCATGGCGATGGACTGGTCGATGCGGCCGAGCGCCCGGTCGGTGAAGTTGGCGTCCAGCCGCACGTCCTCGGCGCGCTCGGCTTCCAGGGCGATCGGCGGCCATCTGTTCCACGGTTTCCACCGGGTACTTGCCGGCGGCGGTCTCGGCGCTCAGCATCACGGCGTCGGTGCCGTCCAGCACCGCGTTGGCCACGTCGCTCACTTCGGCGCGGGTGGGCACCGGGTGGACGATCATGCTTTCCATCATCTGCGTGGCGGTGATGGTGAGCTTGTCCATCGCGCGGGCCATGCGGATCATCTTTTTCTGCAGCGCCGGCACGGTGGCATTGCCCACTTCCACCGCCAGGTCGCCACGCGCCACCATGATGCCGTCGGAGGCGCGCAGGATGTGCTCGAGCTGCGGGATCGCCTCGCTGCGCTCGATCTTGGCGATCATGGCCGGCTTGTGGCGCCAGGGCTCGCCGGCCACGTTGGCCAGCTGGCGCGCCATTTCCATGTCGGTGGCGTTCTTCGGAAAACTGACCGCCACATAGTCGGCCTGGAAGGCCATCGCGGTCTTGATGTCCTCCATGTCCTTGGCGGTCAGGGCCGGCGCGGTCAGGCCGCCGCCCTGCTTGTTGATGCCCTTGTTGTTGCTCAGCTCGCCGCCCACCTTGACGATGGTGTGCACCTGCTCGCCGCGCACCGCGTCCACCGTCAGCACGATCAGGCCGTCGTTCAGCAGCAGGGTGTCGCCGGGCTTCACGTCACGCGGCAGCTCTTTGTAGTCCAGCCCCACACCGTCGATGGCGCCGGGCGCCTCGCGCGCGGCATCCAGCACAAAGCGCTCGCCATTGACCAGCTGCACCTTGCCCTCGGCAAACTTGCCGACCCGGATCTTGGGGCCCTGCAGGTCGGCCATCAGCGCCACCGGCTTGCCCACCTTCTGGGCAATGCTGCGCACCAGGTTGGCCCGGTCGATGTGGTCTTGCGCCTTGCCGTGGCTGAAGTTCAGCCGCACCACGTCGACGCCGGCCCGCAGCAGGCGTTCCAGCACCT
This sequence comes from uncultured beta proteobacterium, assembly GCA_963844485.1. Classification (GTDB taxonomy): domain Bacteria; phylum Pseudomonadota; class Gammaproteobacteria; order Burkholderiales; family Burkholderiaceae_C; genus Pseudaquabacterium. The sequence goes on along the minus strand of CAWJOQ010000014.1, from coordinate 146,518 downwards.
CGGGGTCGCTGCTGGCGGGTCCGAGGGTGGCGACGATCTTGGTGGCGCGGTGCATGGGCAGCTCGTTTCGTAACAAAAGTACAAGGATTATCGGTGCCGATGCACGGCCTGCAGGGCTTGACCGGTTACCGCGCGGTTTCTTTCGTCGCGCCGATGCTCGGCCCGGCGTCTTGCAGCGCGGCGGCGTCGGCCACTGCCAGGGCTGTCATGTTGACCAGGCGGCGCACCGTGGCCGACGGTGTGAGGATGTGCACCGGTGCGGCCGCCCCCAGCAGGATGGGGCCGATGGTCACGCCCTGGCTGGCGGTGAGCTTGAGCACATTGAACAGGATGTTGGCCGCATCCAGGTTGGGGCACACCAGCAGGTTGGCCGCGCCTTGCAGGGTGCTGTCGGCCAGCGCGCCGGCGCGGATGGTCTCGGACAGGGCGGCATCGCCCTGCAGTTCACCGTCGCACATGATCTCGGGCGCGCGCTGCACGAACAAGTCGCGCGCCGCGCGCATGCGCTGTGCCGATGGCCGCTGCGAGCTGCCATACATCGAATGCGACAGGAAGGCCACCTTGGCCGGCATGCCGAAGCGCTGCACCTCATGCGCGGCCATCAGCGCGATGTCGGCCAGCTCTTCGGCACTGGGCTGGTCGTTGACGAAGGTGTCGGTGATGAACAGGGTGTGCTCGGGCAGCATCACCGCATTCATCGCCGCCATCGAGCGCGCGCCCGTGCGCTGGCCGATCACCGTGCGCACATGGTCCAGGTGCTGGTCGTAGCGGCCGACCAGGCCGCACAGCATGGCGTCGGCCTCGCCGCGCTTGAGCATCAGGCAGGAGATCAAGGTGTTGCTGCGCCGCACCGCTGCCTTGGCCGCCTCGGGCGACACGCCCTCGCGGCCCATCAGCGCGTGGTAGGCCTCCCAGTAGGCCCGAAAACGCGGGTCGTTCTCGGGGTCGCAGACAGTGAAGTGCACGCCACGCTGCAGGCGCAGGCCGGCGCGCTCGATGCGCATGTCGATCACCGCCGGCCGGCCCACCAGGATGGGCTGGGCCAGGCCTTCGTCCAGCACCACCTGCAGCGCGCGCAGCACGCGCTCGTCTTCGCCCTCGGCATACACCACCCGGGCGGCGCGGCTGGCGTGGGCCGACTTGGCCGCGGCAAACACCGGGCGCATCACCATGCCGGTCTGGTAGACGAAGCGGGTGAGCTGCTGGCGGTAGGCGTCCAGGTCGGCAATCGGCCGGGTGGCCACGCCGCTGTCGGCCGCGGCCTGGGCCACGGCAGGGGCGATGCGCAGGATCAGCCGCACGTCGAAGGGCTTGGGGATGATGTAGTCGGGCCCGAAGCGCAGGTCCTGGCCGGCATAGGCGGCGGCCACTTCGTCGCTGGTTTCGGCCTTGGCCAGCGCCGCGATCTCGCGCACGCAGGCCAGCTTCATCGCCTCGTTGATGGTGGTGGCGCCGCAATCCAGCGCACCCCGGAAGATGTACGGGAAGCACAGGACGTTGTTGACCTGGTTCGGGTAGTCGCTGCGGCCGGTGGCCATGATGCAGTCCGGCCGCGCGGCCTTGGCCAATTCGGGCCGGATCTCGGGCTCGGGGTTGGCCAGCGCCAGGATGATGGGCTGCCTGCCCATGCTGGCCACCATGGCGCCCGTCAGCACGCCGGCGGCGCTGCAGCCCAGGAACACGTCCGCACCGGCAATCACCTCGGCCAGCGTCGTCAGGTCGGTGCGCTGGCAGTAGCGCAGCTTGCTCTCGTCGAGCTTGCCGGCCTGGAAGTCCTGGCGGCCTTCGCGGATCACGCCCTTGCTGTCGACCACGAAGATGTTCTGGCGCGCCACGCCCAGGCCCACCATCAGGTCCAGGCAGGCAATCGCTGCAGCGCCGGCGCCCGAGACCACCAGTTTCACCGCGTCGATCTGCTTGTCCACCAATTCCAGCGCGTTGATCAGCGCGGCCGACGAGATGATGGCCGTGCCATGCTGGTCGTCGTGGAAGACCGGGATCTTCAGCCGCGCACGCAGCTTGCGCTCGATCAGAAAGCACTCGGGCGCCTTGATGTCTTCGAGGTTGATGCCGCCCAGCGTGGGCTCCAGCGCGGCGATGATCTCCACCAGCTTGTCCGGGTCGCGCTCGGCCAGTTCGATGTCGAAGACATCGATGCCGGCAAACTTCTTGAACAGGCAACCCTTGCCCTCCATCACCGGCTTGGCCGCCAGCGGGCCGATGTCGCCCAGGCCCAGCACGGCGGTGCCGTTGGTGATCACACCCACCAGGTTGCCGCGGCTGGTGTAGTCGGCCGCCAGGCTGGGGTCGGCGGCGATGTCCAGGCAGGGGTAGGCCACGCCCGGTGAATAGGCCAGGCTCAGGTCGCGCTGGTTGCTCAGCGGTTTGGTGGGCGTGACCGACACCTTGCCGCGGGTGGGGCTGCGGTGGTAGTCCCGGGCCGCATCACGCAGGGCTTGCTCGGCCGCAGACAGTGCTGGCTGGTCGGGCTGGGACGTCGGGGTCTGGGACTCTGGGGTGTGGGGCATGGCGGGGCCTTGGCGCGGAGTGACTGGGTTATTGCGAACTGGGCTGCTGAGATTACGCCGGTTCTCCCCGGCCGGCCATGTGGGCAAGCGCTATGGTGGCCAAGGCCCTGCGCATGGCTGGGCCATGCCGCAGCTGCCTGGCCCAGCCGAACCGGCCCGCCGCAGCGGCCAGCCCCGGCAGCAGAATGCGCGGGTCATCCCGCCAGGAGCGCCCGCTTGATTTCCTTTGACGACTACGCTGCCCATGACGGCCTGGGCCTGGCTGCGCTGGTGCGCAGCGGCCAGGTCAGTGCGGCCGAACTGCTGGACGCGGCCGCAGCCCGCATCAGCGCCGTGAACCCGGTGCTGCATGCAGTGGTCCGCACCCGCTTGGATGCGGCCCGGCAAGAGGCCCGCCACACCGACCTGGCAGCGCCGTTCTGCGGCGTGCCGTTTCTGGTGAAGGACCTGATCTCCACCTTGGCGGGCGAGCCCACCGGCCAGGGCAACCGCCTGCTGGGCCAGCTGCCCATGCCGCACGACAGCGTCCTGGTGCAGCGCTGGCGGGCTGCCGGCCTGTTGATCCTGGGCCGCACCAACACGCCCGAATTCGGCCTGACGCCCTACACCGAGCCGGTGGCCACCGGCGCCACCCACAACCCCTGGGCACTGGGCCACACGCCTGGTGGCAGCAGCGGTGGATCAGCGGCGGCGGTGGCTGCGCGCATGGTGCCGCTGGCCAGTGGCGGTGACGGCGGCGGCTCGATCCGCATCCCGGCCAGTTGCTGCGGCCTGTTCGGACTCAAGCCCAGCCGTGGCAGCACGCCCACCGGGCCCGACCACGGCCTGCTGTGGCAGGGGCTGGCGATCGAGCATGTGCTCAGCCGCAGCGTGCGTGACAGCGCAGCCGCGCTGGACGCCACCGGCCAGCCCGACATCGGTGCGCCGCATGCCGGGCCGGCGCGCCAGCGCCCCTTGCTGGACGAGGTGCGCGCCGACCCCGGCCGGCTGCGCATCGCCTTCAGCCACCAGCCGCTGCTGGGCCGCACGGTGCACCCCGACTGCGTCGCCGCCACGCGGGATGCGGCGGCGCTGCTGCAGTCCCTGGGCCACCATGTGGAAGAGGCCGCGCCGCCGGTCGACCGCGCGGCCATCGAGCGGGCCTTTGTCACCGTGATCGCCGCCGAAACGGCGGCTGACCTGGCTGAATTGCAGCGGGTCTGCGGCCGGCGCCTGCGTGCGGGCGATGTGGAGCCGGCCACCGCCGCGCTGGGCCTGCTGGGCCGGCGGTTCAGCGCCGCCGACAACGCTGCGGCGGGCCGCACGCTGCAAATGGCGGCGCGGGCCATGGCGCCATTTTTTGCGCGCTACGACCTGTTGTTGACACCCACCCTGGGCGGCCCGCCGGCGCGCACCGGCGCCCAGCAGCCCAGCCTGGCCGAGCAGCGGCTGATGCGCCTGGTCCATGCCCTGGGCGCGGGCTGGTTGCTGCAGCTGGCGCCGGTGCTGCAGCCGCTGCTGGACAAGACCTTCGACACCATCCCGTTCACCGCGCTGTTCAACATCACCGGCCAGCCGGCGATGTCGGTGCCGCTGTACTGGAACGCCGCCGGCCTGCCGATCGGCGTGCAGCTGGCCGGCCGCCTGGGTGACGACGCCACGCTGATCCGCCTGGCCGGGCAACTGGAACAGGCCCGGCCGTGGTTCCACCGGGTGCCGGCCATCGGCTGATCGGCTGAGCGGCTTCAGCGCTGGAAGCGGATGCCCACGTCGGCGTGCGTCAGGCCCAGCATGGCCAGGCCTTGCTCGACCGGCGGGCGCACAAACATGCCGGTGCGTGCGGTGTACTCCAGCAGCTCGAACACGTGTTGCCAGTGCCGGCGGTCGGCCTTGCCTTCGCGGATCATGCGGCAGAACTCGACCTCGAAGCTGGCGTAGCCCAGCTGGTGCACATCGACCACGCCGATCAGCGGGATCAGCGCGTGGTTGGTGACGATGGGGCTGTCATAGCCCTGGCGCACCAGGCCCCAGCTGCGCACCGCCGCCCGCACGGCGTCTTCTTCCAGGTCCCAGGCCGCCATCGGAAACAACAAGCGTGCCACGCGCTCCGGCGGGAAGTCAGACGCCCGCCACCAGTGGCGCAGGGCGTCGCCGCTGGCGATGTCGGTCAGCGGGATGCCCGCGGTCTCGGTGCGGTCCTGCAGCTCACGCGCGCGCGGCGACTCGATGTCCTGCAGCTGCAAGCCGTTTTCGACCTGGTAGCGCGAATAGCCGCACAAGATCAGCGGAATGCCCTGCTCGGCGGCCACCCGGCGCGCGGTGTCCAGCAGCAGCTCGCCGTCGCTGAAGTCGACCGTGCCGTAGCCGCCATCGGCATTCAGGTGCGTCAGGCAGTGGCCGAACAGCCGCGCCATGAAGGCCCGGCTGTGGCGCAGCATCAGGTGGTCCACATCCAGGCGCGCCACCATGCGTTCGATGTTCTCGCGGGCGATCGGGCTCATGAAGGTGTTGTCGATCGACAGCGCCAGCACCCGCAGGCCGGGGTGTTCGTCGCGGATGCGGCGCAGCATGTAGACGCTGTCCTTGCCGCCGGAAAACAGCAGCAGTGCGTCGTGCGCGCCCAGGCCCTTGCCCTGGTGCGCTGCCAGCAAGGCATGCAGTGCCGGCGCGTGGTCGGTGCGCGCCGGTGCCGCCGCTGCGGCCGGCGCGGCGCGGCAGGGGCCGCACTGGCCGCTGGCATCCAGCGGCTCGCGGTGGGAGGACAGCGCACAACGGCTGCAGCGCGGCGCCAGCTTGGCGCGCACCAACAAGCGGTGCCAGGGCCACACCCGCTGGGCGTAGAACTCGAAGGCCCGGGCCGAGCGCACGATGGTGGGGCGTCCGGGGTGGCGGCCGCTGGGGTGGGGGTGCTCATGGGCGGCGCACGCAGGTCTGCCGTGACAGGGCGGTCCGCCCGGCTCAGCCCGCCGCCCGCTGTCTGCAGGATCTCGAAGGCCGGCAGCGTCTTGCCTTCCAGCACTTCCAGGAAGGCGCCGCCGCCGGTGGAGATGTAGCCCACGTCTTGCTCGATGCCGTACTTGGCAATCGCCGCCAGGGTGTCGCCGCCACCGGCGATGCTGAAGGCGTCGCTGGCGGCAATCGCGCGGGCGATGGCCTCGGTGCCGTGGCTGAAGGCGTCGAACTCGAACACACCCACCGGGCCGTTCCAGACGATGGTGCCGGCAGCCATCAGCTGCTTGGCCAGGATGGCGGCGGTCTGCGGGCCGATGTCGAGGATCAGGTCGTCGTCGGCCACGTCGGTGGCGGCCTTCACCGTCGCCGTGGCGTCGGCCGCGAAGCTCTTGGCGCAGACCACGTCGACCGGGATCGGCACCGCCGCGCCGCGGGCCTGCATCGCGGCGATCACGGCCTTGGCGTCGGCCAGCAGGTCGGGCTCGGCCAGGCTCTTGCCGATCTTCAGGCCCGCCGCCAGCATGAAGGTGTTGGCGATGCCGCCACCCACGATCAGGCCGTCGACCTTGGCCGACAGGCTTTGCAGGATGGTCAGCTTGGTGCTGACCTTGCTGCCGGCGACGATGGCCACCAGCGGGCGCTTCGGCTGGGCCAGGGCCTTGGTGATGGCGTCGATCTCGGCCGACAGCAGCGGGCCGGCGCAGGCGATCTTGGCGAACTGGGCGATGCCGTAGGTGGTGCCTTCGGCGCGGTGGGCGGTGCCGAAGGCGTCGTTCACATAGATGTCGCACAGCGCGGCCATCTTGCGCGCCAGCGCTTCGTCGTTCTTCTTCTCGCCCTTGTTCAGCCGGCAGTTCTCCAGCATCACCAGGTGGCCGGGGGCGACGCTGACGCCATCGACCCAGTTGGCCACCAGCGGTACCTCGAAGCCCAGCAGTTCACCCAGGCGCTTGGCCACCGGCGCCAGCGAATCGTCGGGCTTGAACGCGCCTTCGGTGGGCCGGCCCAGGTGGCTGGTCACCATCACGGCGGCACCGGCCTGCATCGCCATCTGGATGGCCGGCACGCTGGCGCGGATGCGGGTGTCCTCGGTGATGTGGCCGGCGTCGTCCTGCGGCACGTTCAGGTCGGCACGGATGAAGACACGCTGGCCGGCAAGCTTGCCCTGGGCCACGAGCTGGTCGAGTCGGAGGATGTGCATGGTCAGTGAGCGGTGGGTTGGAAGGGGGAGTCAGGCAGCGCCCGCCAGTTTGGCAGATCACCAGCCCAGGCCCAGGCGAAAGATCAGCATCACGGCGGTGCCCACCACGATGGTGCCCAGCATGTCGCGCCGCCAGACGAACCAGGCGGTGGCGGCGGCGGCACCGAACAGCCGCGCATCCATCCAGGTGCTGATCAGCCGGCCCTGGTGCATCACCAGATCGGGCGCGATCACCGCCACCAGCGCGCCGATGGGGGCATAGCGCAGGCCTTCGCGCAGCCAGGTGGGCATCGGCAGCTCGCGCTCGGGCAGGATGAAAAAGCCGCGGGTGAGGATGGTGATCAGCACCAGCCCGGCGATGGTCAGCACGGTCTCGAAGGCGCTCACGGCCGCACCCGCTGCGCCGGCCGGCTGTGGTCGATGATGCTGCCCACCGCCACGGCGGCGGCGATCGCCACCAGCATGTTCAGCTTCAGCGGCAGTGCATAGGCGGCCACGGCGGCGGCCCCGGCCAGCAGGGCCGGCAGCCAGGTGGCGCGGTCGGCCAGCATCGAATAGGTCATGGCCAGCAGCGCCACCGTGCCGGCAAAGCCCAGACCCCATTCGGTGCGGAATGTGGTGGCCCAGGGTGATGCCGACCAGCGACAGCACATGCCAGCTGCCGGCATTGACCAGCACGCCGCCCCAGAAGTACGGGATCTGCTCGGGCGCCGGCTGTGGGGTCGGGAAAGCGGCGCATGAACAGCACATAGTTCAGGTCGGCGGTGAAGTAGCTCATCAGCGCCCGGCGCTTGAACGGCAGCGCACGCAGATAGGGCCGCCACTGGCTGCTGAAGACCACGAAGCGCAGGTTCAGGCACAGCGCCGTGGCCCAGACCACCCAGATCGGCGCACCGCTGGCCATCAGCGGCGCCACCGCCAGCTGGGCAGTGCCGGCAAACACCGTCACCGACATCAGCACGGCGGCCCAGGGCGCCAGCCCGCCCTTGACCATGGCCATGCCGGTGACCAGGCCCCAGGCGCCGATGCCCAGGGCCACGCCCACCATCTCGCGGGCGCCGCGGGCAAATTCAGGGTGGCGCACCACGGTGCGCGCGTGGTCGCGCCAGTCTTGCATCGGGCAGATTGTCGTTGGCACCGGCCGGCGCCGCTGCAAGCCGGCTGTGCGCCGCTGCGGCTGCGCGCTGCGCCTGCGCATCTGCGCATTGCCGGCGCAGTCAGGCCGCGCCCGCTGCCATGGCGCCGGTCACAGGTCGCCGTAGTCGCTGTCGTCGTCGGCGGGCGCCGGCTGCTGCTGCGCTGCTGCCGCCCGGCGCTGCTGCTTCTGGCGGTACATGGCCTGGTCGGCGCTGGCCAGCAGGCGCTCGGGTGGGTCGTCGGTGCCCAGGAACAGGCGGTGGCCGACACTGGCGCGGCCTTGCCACAGCTGGCCGACCAGCATGGCGGGCTGGGCCAGCACCGCGTCGATCTTGCTTTCCAGCTGCACCAGGTGGGCCTCGGCCAGGGCGGCATCGGGGCCCAGGTTCTCGCACACCACCACAAATTCGTCGCCGCCCAGGCGCGCCACGGTGTCGGCCTCGCGCACCGCCTCGCGCAGGCGCTGGGCCACCAGCACCAGCCACTGGTCGCCCGCCTCGTGGCCGCGCTGGTCGTTCAATTGCTTGAAGCCGTCCAGGTCGAGAAACAGCAGGGCACCGTGGCTGGTCTGGCGCCGGCTGGTCTGCTGGGCATGCAGCAGCCGGTCCATCAGCAGCCGGCGGTTGGGCAGGCGGGTCAGCGGGTCGATGAAGGCCAGCTGCCGCACCTCTTCGGCCAGTGCCCGCTGGGCCGAGATGTCGCGGCCGATGCGGGCCCGGCCCACCACCTCGCCCTGCGGGTTGAACACGCGGGAGATCGACATCGAGATGCTGATGCGGTGGCCGTCGCGGTGCAGGCGCTCGGTCTCGAAGTGGGCCACCGGCTCGCCGCGCGCCACCTGGGCCAGCAGCGCTTCGGTCTCGGCGCGGCGGTCGTCGGGCAGCAGGCGCGCCAGGTTCTGGCCCAGCATCTCGGCGGCGGTGTAGCCGAAGATCCGGGTGGCGCCGTGGTTCCAGCTGGTGACCACGCCTTCGTTGGTGTCGCTGACGATCGCGTCCTGCGACGAGGCGACGATGGCCGCCAGCTGGCGCTGCACATCGTCGAGTGCCCGGCGCTGCACCCGCAGCATGGCCGCGCTGGCCATGCTGGCCAGCAACAGCGTGGCCAGTGCCAGGGTCACGACGGCCGTGTCCACCGCGTTCCAGCCGCGCGGAAAGTCGTCCTCCGGCAGCCCCACCAGCAGCAGCAGCGGGTGGCCTTGCACCTGGCGGTAGGTGTTGATGCGGCGGCGGCCGTCCAGCGGGTTGGGGGCGTCGAATTCACCCGCCTGCGGGTCGGCGGCCAGGGCCTCGCGCAGCGCCGTCGACACCTCGATGCTGCCCACCGCCGCCGCCATGCCTTCGGGCGGCCAGGGCCGGCGGTACACCAGGGCCAGGGCATCGGTGCGGATGGTGGCCGCGCCGTGCTCGCCCAGGTCGATGGCCGAAAACAGCGCGTCAAAGCGGTGGACCGGCAGGTCCACGCTGACCCAGCCGGCCGGGCGGCCGTTGTCGGTCAGGATCGCCCGGCCCAGGCCCAGCACCCAGGGCTGGCCGGGCCCGCGCTGCAACGGGCCGCTGATCTGCAGGCCGCTGGGCTGCAGCAAACCAGCCGGGCTGCCGTTGGCCTGGCCGGCGCTGCCGGCTTCTGCGCGTGCACGGCCAAAGGCCTCGGCATCGCTGCCTTGCAGCGGCGTCGGTGCCAGCACCTCAGCCGCCGCGACCGGTGGCCCGGATGTGGCGACCCGCAGCCGCCACTGGCCGTCACCGTCGGCCACCTGCAGGTTCAGCAAGCCAGGCACGGTGGCCGCCAGGCTGCGCAGCGGGCCGGCCAGGGTGGCGGCGCGGTCACCCGGGGGCAGTTCCTGCCATTGCAGGGCGGTGGCCTGCAGCAGCACGTCGGCCTTGGTCAGCACGCTGGCCACCTGGGCCTCCAGCAGGCGGGTCAGGTTCTGGGTGCTGGCCACTGCCCGCTCCCGCTGGCGCACCCGTTCCTGCCAGATCGACACCGCCGCCAGCAGCACCAGCAGCAGGATCACGGTCAGCAGCAACGGTGCATGCGGCGCCCAGTCGGTGCGCCAGCCCGGGCGATGGTCTGCCGCTTGTACTGGGTTGGCGTGGGCGCTGGGTGGCGGCATGCTCAGCGCTGGTCCGCCAGGGCCCGCAGGTCGGCTTGCCAGCCCTGCAGCTTGGCGGCGGCGCGTTGGCGCTGGCTGGCGCTGGTGCTGTTGTGCAGCTGCGCGGCTTGCTCGCAATTGGCGGTCATCAGGCGTTGACTGTAAGCGCGGTAATCGGCGCGGGGCGAGCGGGAGGTTTCGGCCGCCAGGCGGCGCAGCCCGGCCTGCACTGTGGCGGTGTCGGCGGCCTCGGCCTGCCACTGGCGCAGCAGGCGCAGCAGCTCGGTGTTGCGGGCGCGCCGCTCGGCCAGCCACAGCGCAGCGTCGAAGGGCGACGCCGCCTGGCCGGCGGCCAACAGCTGGCGCTGGGCATCGTCGACGCTGCCGTACAGGCTCTCGGCGCGGTCGAGCCGGCGCGCCAGTGCGGCCTGCTGGCGCTCAGCCAGGTCCGGCTGCAGGTGCTCGCCCACCATGTCCTGGTGGCGCTCGGCCTGGCGGCGCTCCAGCCGGGTGATCTGCTCGGGCGTGAGGCTGCGCACCTGCTCGGCCACGGCCGGCAGGGCGCGCTCGAAGGCGCGCTCGGCGCGGCGCTGCCAGGCGTCGTATTGGCTGCACACCTGGCTGGCGCTGACCGGGCCGGCCAGGGTGCTGGCCAGGTCGCCCAGGGCCTGGGCGTAATCGGGCAGCTGGCTGCTGCGGTGCCAGGCAAACCAGTCGGCCAGGGCCGTGCGCACCCGGGGTGCCTGCTCGTTGTTGAACCCCACCTGGCTGTCCAGCCACCAGTAGGCCAGCGTCGGGCCCTGGCCATAACTCACGCGCAGTGCGCTGCAGGCCCCCAGCAGGGGCAGCAGCATCACGATAATCCAGCTCTTCCAACGGTTCGACACGGGCACCTTCATGGCATTGGACATCGTCATCATGGCTGCGGGCAAAGGCACCCGCATGAAGAGCCGCCACCCGAAAGTGCTGCACCGGCTGGCGGGGCGCCCCTTGATCGGCCATGTGCTGGCCACCACCGCGGCCTTGCCCGCGCACCGTTGCTGGGTCATCACCGGGCATGGCGCCGAGGCGGTGGAGTCTGCCATTGCCGGCAGTGGCGCGCAGGCCGTGCGGCAGATGCCACAGCGTGGCACCGGCCACGCGGTGCAGCAGGTGGTGCCGCACCTGGACGCCGGCGACCAGGCCGGTGGCACCACGCTGATCCTGAACGGTGACGTGCCCTGATCGCCGCCGACACCGCCCGCGCCCTGGCCGACGCCTGTGGCGGCACCCGGCTGGCCCTGCTGACCATCGTGCTGCCCGACGCCACCGGCTATGGCCGCATCGTGCGCACAGGCAGGCCCAGCCGACGGCGCCGCGTCCGCCAGCCCCGCTGGTGCGGTGCTGGGCATCGTCGAGCACAAGGACGCCAGCCCCGCGCAGCGCCAGATCCGCGAGGTCTACACCGGCATGATGGCCGCGCCCACCGCGCTGCTGCGCCGCTGGGTGATGGCGCTGACCGACGACAACGCGCAGCGCGAGTTCTACCTGACCGACATCGTCGCCATGGCGGTGGCCGAGGGCGTGCCGGTGGTGGCCAGCCAGGCCAGCCGACGAGACCGAGGTGCTGGGCGTCAACAGCCCGCTGCAACTGGCCGACCTGGAGCGCCGCTACCAGCGCCGCCAGGCCGACGCCCTGCTGGACGCCGGCGTGCGCCTGGCCGACCCGGCGCGCTTCGACCTGCGCGGCACGCTGGCCACCGGCAGCGACGTCGACATCGACGTGGGCTGCGTCTTCGAGGGCACGGTCACGCTGGGCGACGATGTGCGCATCGGCGCGCACTGCGTCATCCGCGACGCGGTGATCGGCAACGGCACGGTGATCCACCCCTTCACCCACATCGACGGCGCCAAGCGTGGGCGCGGGCGCGCTGATCGGCCCCTATGCCCGCCTGCGCCCGGGCGCCGACGCTGGCCGACGAGGTGCACATCGGCAACTTCGTCGAGGTCAAGAACAGCACCCTGGCCCGCGGCGCCAAGGCCAACCACCTGGCCTACCTGGGCGACGCCACCGTGGGCGAGCGTGTCAACTACGGCGCCGGCAGCATCACCGCCAACTACGACGGCGCCTTCAAGCACCGCACCGTGATCGGCGACGACGTGCACATCGGCAGCAACTGCGTGCTGATCGCGCCGCTGACCATCGGCGAGGGCGGCACGGTGGGCGGCGGCAGCACCATCAGCAAGAGCACACCGGCCGGCCAGCTGACGGTGGCGCGTGGCAAGCAGGTGTCGATCCCCGGCTGGTCGCGCCCGGTCAAGCCCAACGTCGGCGGCTGATCGGCCGCTGCCCGCTCACTGGCGGTCGGCTTGCGCCAGCAGCCCGGCGGCCAGGCACAGGTCGTCCCAGGCCTTGGCCTTGTCGGCCGGCTGGCGCAGCAGATAGGCCGGGTGGTAGGTGACCACCAGCGGCACACCGTGCCAGCGGTGCACCGTGCCGCGCAGCTTGCCGATGGGGGCGTCGCTGTCGAGCAGCGACTGCACCGCAAAGCGGCCCATCGCCAGGATCACCCGGGGCTGCACCAGCGCGGCCTGGCGCTGCAGAAACGGCCGGCAGGCGGCCAGTTCGGCCGGTGTCGGGTTGCGGTTGCGCGGCGGCCGGCACTTCAAGGTGTTGGTGATGAACACCTGCTGCGCCGGCGTGCCCGCGTCACGGCCCAGGCCCACTGCCGCCAGCATGCGGTCCAGCAACTGACCGGCGGCGCCGACAAAGGGTTCGCCCTGGGCGTCTTCCTGCTCGCCGGGGGCCTCGCCCACCACCAGGCAGTGCGCCCGCAGGTGGCCGGTGCCGAACACGGTCTGCTGCCGGCTGTCGCACAGGCTGCAGGCGCGGCAGCCGGCCACCGCGTCGCGCAGCGCGGGCCAGTCCAGGCTGTCGGTGGCGGTGGCGGTGTCGCTGCTGTCCGGGTCCGGCGTGCGTGGTGCCGGACTGGCGATCTGCACCGTGGCAGGCCGCGCCACCGCCATGGCAGGCGGCGCTGCTGGCGTTGGCGTTGGTGTTGGTGCAGCCGCTGCAGCGCCCGCGGTGGCCTGGGCCGCGTCTGCGGGCTGTACCAGCCGCTGGTCGACCGCAGCGGCCGCCGGCAGCGCTGCCGGCGGCGCCCACAAGCGCAGGCCCATGGCCTGCAGCAGGGTCTGCTGGTGCTCAGTCCAGCGCATGGCCGGCCCCGGCGTTGTCACCCCGCAGCGCCAGCCGCATCACCACCGCGTCTTCGCGCCGCTGCTGGCTGTCGGGGTAGTAGCCGCGGCGCAGGCCCACCTCGTTGAAGCCGGCGCCGGCATACAGCGCGCGGCCGGCCAGATTGCTTTGCCGCACTTCCAGCCACAGCGCTGCGTCGCCGCGCGCGCGGGCCCAGCCGGCCAGCGCCAGCAGCAGGCTGCGGCCGTGGCCGCGGCGCTGCAGCGCGGGTGCCACGGTCAGGTTCAGCAGGTGCGTCTCCTGGTAACCGGGCTGGGCCACGCAATAGGCTGCCAGCTGCTGCGTGCTGTCGTGCCGCACCCAGGCCAGGTAGCCGGCCGCCAGAGAATCGACAAAGTTGCCCTGCGACCAGGGGTAGCTGTAGGCCGCCAGTTCCAGTGCCAGCACCTCGGGCAGGTCGCTCGCGGCCATGGCCCGGTGCCTGGCCGACGGCGTGCCGTGGTGGCTGGGCAGCGCGCCCACAGGGGACGCTGCATGCAGCGCACTGCCAAAGTCGCCCTCGGGGCGGCCCGGCGCGCTCATGCCAGCGTTCCCGCCGCCTGGTCGCGGATGACTTGGTCGCGAATGGCCTGGTCGCGGATGGCCTGGCGCTCGGCGGTGGTCTGGGCCACCTTGTCGCGCAGGTACAGCGGCAAGGCCGCATCGGCGGCCACGCTGGCGCCGGCAGCCCAGGCGGCTTCGGCCAGGCGCAGCAGCGCTGCAGCGCGGTCCTGGGTGTGCGGCCACCGTTGCGCCGTGCCCCAGGGCAGCCGGTCGCCAAAGGCCTGGATGGCGCTGCCGGCCACGCGGTGTGGCGCGGCGGCCTGCCAGACCTCTGCCAGTGCACCCAGCGTGTACAGCTGCGGTGCGCAAACCGGCGCCCAGCCGCCAGGGCCGTGGGTGTAGGCAGCGGCGTACACCTCGTCCATGCGGGCATCCATCGCCACCCACCAGGGCCCGTCGCAGGCATCGGCGCCGGCGCCGGCATCGGCGGCTTGCTGGCGGGCGTCGTCGGCCACGATCAGCAGGCTGTCGAGCGGCAGCACCGGGGTGGCATGGGCAAACGCCAGCCCCTGGGCCACCGCGCAGGCGGTGCGCAGCCCGGTGAAGGCGCCCGGCCCCTGGCCGAAGGCCACCGCCTGCACCTGGGGCATGGCCAGCCCGGCATCCCGCAGCAAGCCCATCAGCAGCGGGATCAGCCGGGCCGAGGCCAGTGCACCGCCGGCCTCATTGACCGCCAGCCGGACGCCGGGCGCCAGCAGGCCGGCGGCCAGCCGGTCGGTGGCAGTGTCGAGGGCGAGCAGGATGGGCGGCGACATGCGAAAAACCAGTGTAGTGGGGCTGTCCGACCCTGGTGGCCATGGGCCCGTCGCGCCATCGGGCCGGCCCGCCGGACGCAGGTGTGCCCTGGTGCTGACCGCTCAGAACGGGTTGTTGATCGCGCGTGACACCGCCTGCGAACCGATCTGCGCATGGGCTGCCGGGCCCAGGTTGCGGTCGCTGGCCCACAGATGGGTGTTGATGGATGCGCCGCTGACCAGGGTGCTGGTGGTGGTGTCGTCGGTCAGCTGGCAACTCGGCCGCCGAGGCGCTGCTGCAGGCGGCGTCGACCGCATTGGCCGGCGAGCTGAGGTAGGACTGCGGAAACTCCGCCATCACCGACACGGTGTCGTCGATCAGGATCAGGCCCCACAGGCGGCCGTCCACCGGGGTGATGTTGATGCGCAGCGCCCCATTGAAGCCGCCGATGCCGTCGCTGCCCGAGGCCAGCCGCTGCAGCAAGGCCTTGGCGCCAGGGCGGACCAGCTCTTGCGCCTTGGCATAGGGCGAGAGCGACAGGTCCGGTGCGGTGAACACCAGTGCCCGGGCGCCTGTGGCCAGGATGCCGCTGATCGCACTGGCCGCATTGCGTCCGGCAGCTTCCACCGCCGCCAGCGCCTGCGCTTCGCTCAGGCCGCCGTCGCGCACTTGCTCGTAGGCGCTGATCATGTCGTTGGTGCCGATCATCACCGTCACCATGTCGGTGTTGCCGAGCCCGGTGATGGCCGCGACCTGGGCCTGCAGCCCGTTGGTGGCGCTGCCCGCCAGCGCACCCACTTGCGCATGGATGAAGGCCTTGGGCGTGGCCGCGGTCGGGTTGCATTCGGCAAACACCATGCCGTAGTACGCGGCCACGCTTTGGGTGAAGGTGGGCTGCAGCAGGCACTTGCCGGCGCTGCTGCCGCGGCGGTCGTTGATGCTGTACTTGAAGCCGTCGGCCGCGCCGTTGTCGACGATCACGCTGGTGTCATCGCCCAGCACCAGCAGGCGGGCCGGCACGAAGGACTCCACCTGCTCGGTGCCACCACCGCAGGCCGTCAACAGGGCTGCCACGGCCACCAGCGGCGCCAGCACTTGGGCGCCACGGCGGCGCAGGGTACAAAAAAGAGTCATCGGGAGTCCATCAGCAAGGCAAAAGGGGTCGGCGCACGCAGGGCCGGCGCTTGGCATGGGGCGGCGCATGCAGGTTCGGCAGATTCAAGGTCGACGGGCTCAGGTTCGGCAACTGCAAAGCAGCAGGTCAGGCGCTGGCGGCGCGGCGCAGCCGGTCGCGCACACCTTCCCAGGCGGGTGTGTCGGGTGGCTGCTCCACCCAGATCTCGGCCGCACCGGCATCGTCGAGTTGGCGCAAGGCGGCAAACAAATCTTGCGCCGCAGCAGCAGCTGCGCTGGGCATCAACCGCCAGGAGCAACCTGCTGCTGCGCCCACTGGCCGCCGCGAATATACCGCCAGCCCCACGGGCCACGTTGCCGGTTTGTCAAGCGCAGCGGCCAGGTCGGCCGCCGGCCACAGCCGCAGCCGGGCCCGTGGCGCGTAGTGCGCCGCCAGGGTGCCTGGCGCGCGCGGCGCGTCGGCGTCGGCGGCATGCAGCGGCTCGCCGAGCGCGGCCTCCAGCGCGGCGCGGGTCAGCACCCCCGGGCGCAACAGCACCGGGCGGCCCCGGCTGCAATCGACGATGGTCGATTCAATGCCCACCGGGCAGCGGCCGCCATCCAGCACCAGCAGGTCGGGGCCAAATTCACCGGCCACATGGGCCGCCGAGGTGGGGCTGATGCGGCCGAAGCGGTTGGCGCTGGGTGCCGCCACGCCAGGCACACCCAGCGCGGCGGCCTGCTGCAGCAGTGCCTGCGCCACCGGGTGGGACGGGCAGCGCAGGCCGATGCCCGGCTGGCCACCCGCGGCGGCGGTGGCCACCCCGGCGCGGCGTGCCACGATCACCGTCACCGGCCCCGGCCAGAAGGCTGCCGCCAGGCGCTGCGCAGCCGGCGGCAGGGTGTCGCTGAAGATGGCTGCCTGGGCCAGGCCGGCCACATGCACGATCAGCGGGTGGTCGGCCGGCCGGCCCTTGGCGGCGAAGATGGCGGCCACGGCCGCGTCGTCATCGGCGCGTGCGCCCAGGCCATACACCGTCTCGGTGGGCAGGCCGACCAGGCCGCCAGCGGCCAGGCAGTGTGCGGCAGCGGCCAGCGCCGCCGGATCATCACCGGCCAGGACAGGCATGGGGCGGTGGCCGGTGGACGCTCAAAACGCCGGCAGGCCCAGCAGCGCCGCGGCCTGCAAGGCGGTGGCGCGGGCCTGCGCCGGCGTGGCGGCGGTCACGGTCAGGTGGCCCATCTTGCGGCCGGGGCGGGCACTGGTCTTGCCATACAGGTGCAAGTGGGTGCCGGGCAGGGCCAGCACGGCCGCCCAGGGTGGTTGGCGTTCTGCGGCATCGGGCGTGCCGTCGGCAAACCACAGGTCGCCCAGCAGGTTCAGCATCACGGCGGCCGAATGCTGGCGCGGTGCCACCAGCGGCAGGCCGCACAGGGTGCGCACCTGCAGGTCGAACTGGCTGGTGTCGGCGCCGTCGATCGACCAGTGGCCGGAGTTGTGCGGGCGCGGCGCCATCTCGTTGGCCACCAGGCTGCCGTCGGTCAGCACGAAGAACTCGACGCACAGCACGCCCACATAGGCCAGGTCGGTGGCCAGTTGCGCGGCGGCGGCGGCGGCCTGCTGCTGCAGTGCCGGGCTGGCGTCGGGCGCCGGCACCTGGGTGACGGCGAGGATGCCGTTGCGGTGCAGGTTCTGCTGCACCGGCAGCTGCACCAGGTCGCCGCTGGCGCTGCGGGCCACCACCACGCTGAGCTCCAGCGCCAGCGGCAGCTGTTGCTCCAGCACGCAGGGCACCTGGCCCAGCCGGTCCCAGGCGGCGGCCAGGGCGGCGCGGTCGGCCACCACGGCCTGGCCCTTGCCGTCGTAGCCCAGCCGCCCGGTCTTCAGGATGCCCGGCAGCAGGCTGTCGGGCACGCTGTGCAGCCGCTCCAGCGTGTCGACCAGGGCATGAGGCGCGCAGGCCACGCCGCTGCGCTTGAACTGCGCTTTTTCAGACGCCCGGTCCTGGCACACCGCCACCGCGTCGGCGGTGGGCGCCACCGGCCGGTGCGCGCCCAGCGTGACCAGCGCGCCGGCTGGCACGTTCTCGAATTCGGTGGTGATGGCCGCACTGCGCTGCATCAGCTGCGCCAGGCCCTGCTCGTCGAGGTAATCGGCAGTGATGTGGTAGTGCGCCACCAGGCCGGCTGGCGAGGTGAGGTCGGCGTCGAGCACGGCGGTGAAGTACCCCATGGACTGGGCGGCCTGCACGAACATGCGGCCGAGCTGGCCGCCGCCCATCACGCCAAGGGTGGCGCCGGGAAGAATGGAACGTGGGTTCATGTCAGCTCAGTCGTCATGGCCATGGCAGCGGCGGTCTGGCGGGCGCGGAAGGCGTCTAGCCTCTGGCGCAGTGCCGGGTTGTTGTTGGCCAGCATGGCCACCGCAAACAGCGCGGCATTGGCAGCGCCTGCGGCGCCGATGGCGAAGGTGGCCACCGGAATGCCCTTGGGCATCTGCACGATCGAGTGCAGGGAATCCACGCCCGACAGCGCCTTGGACTGCACCGGCACGCCCAGCACCGGCACGGTGGTCTTGGCGGCCAGCATGCCCGGCAGGTGGGCGGCACCACCTGCCCCGGCGATGATGGCCACCAGGCCGCGCCCGGCCGCAGCTTCGGCGTAGGCGAACATGGCGTCGGGCATGCGGTGGGCCGACACCACCCGGCATTCATGGGTGACGCCAAACTCGGTGAGAATTGCTGCGGCTTGCCGCATCGTTTCCCAGTCGCTCGACGACCCCATCAGCACCCCGACCTGCACGCCGGGCCCACCGTCAGCCGTGGCCGGCGGGAGGTCTGCAGGGGTCTTGAGCGGTCGGATGGCGGGGCTGGAATCCACGGCAGAAGGCGTCTGGGCGCCGGCAGGTCAACACATTGAATTGTAGGCGGCGGCCCTGATCTGCTGGCGCTTGCACCCCACTCACCTCTTCCCGGCGCAGCCATGAGCGACATCACGATCCAGAATTTCGAAGCCGAGCTGATCCAGGCCTCGATGCAGCAGCCGGTGCTGCTCGACATCTGGGCCCCCTGGTGCGGCCCCTGCCGCACGCTGGGCCCGTTGCTCGAGAAGGTCGAGGCGGCCTACGCCGGCCGCTTCAAGCTGGCCAAGCTCAACAGCGACGACCAGCCCGAGATCGCCGGCCAGCTGAGCCAGGCCTTCGGCGTGCGCTCGATCCCGTTCTGCGTGCTGTTCAAGGACGGCCAGCCGGTCGACGGCTTTGTCGGCGCCGTACCCGAGGCCCAGATCCGCGAATTCCTCGACCGCCACGTGCCCAGCGCCGAGGCGCTGGAAGCCGAGGAAGACACCGCCGAGGCCGAGGTCCTGGAAGCCGAAGGCGACCTCGACGCCGCCCTGGCCAAGCTGCAGCAGGCGGTGGCCGTCGACCCGGCCAACGACGCCGCGCGCTGCGACTACGTCAAGCTGCTGATCGAGACCGGCCAGCTGGCGCAAGCCCGCGCAGGCCTGGGAGCCGGTGGCCAGCAAGGCGCATGATCGATGCCCGCATCGCCGCGCTGGGCCTGTGGCTCAATGCCTGCGAGAAGGCCCCGGCGGCGCGCAGCCCGCAGGTGCTGGAAGCCGCCATCGGCGCCAACCGGCGTGATTTCGAAGCCCGCTACGAGCTGGCCCAGCTGCTGCATGGCGGCGGGCCGCTTCACCGACGCGATGGACGCGCTGCTGGAAATCGTGATGCGCGACAAGGTCTGGAACAGCGAGCTGGCGCGCAAGACCTATGTCGCCATCCTCGAACTGCTGACCAAGCCCCAGCCCAAGGCCGCCGCCGGTGCTGAAAAAGCCAAGGGCGCGCTGGAACTCACCGGCCATGCCGCAGTCGCATCCAGCGACCCGGTGGTCGACCAGTACCGGCGCAAGCTGAGCATGGCGCTGTTCTGACCGGTCCCAGGCGGCGCCTGCTGCCGCGCCACCCCCCACCTACAATCAGCGGTTTGGCCGCCTGTCGGCTGAGCCCACCGTGTCAAGGATTTTTGACGTGTTCATCTCCAACGCCTTTGCCCAGACCGCCCCGGCCGCTGCCGCCGGCGGTGCTGAATCGATGTTCGGCTCGCTCGGCCAGTTGCTGCCGCTGGTGCTGATGTTCGTGGTGCTGTACTTCATCATGATCCGGCCGCAGATGAAGCGCCAGAAGGAGCACAAGGCCATGATCGACGCCCTGGCCAAGGGCGACGAAGTGGTGGTGGCCGGCGGCGTGATCGGCCGGGTGTCCAAGCTCGGCGAGAGCATGGTCAACGTGGAAGTGGCCAACGGGGTGGAACTGCAGGTGCAGCGCGCTTCGGTGGTGCAAGTGCTGCCCAAGGGCACGTTCGGCAAGTGAACTGGCTGCAGGCCACCGCGCCGAGGAATCCCCAATGAACCGCTACCCCTGGTGGAAATACCTGATCCTCGGCATCGCGCTGCTGGTCGGCCTGCTCTACACCCTGCCCAACCTGTACGGCGAAGCGCCGGCGGTGCAGGTCTCCAGTGGCAAGGCCACGCTGAAGCTGGACGCGGCCATGGTGCCGCGGCTCGAGCAGGTGCTGGCTGCGGCGGGCCTGAAGCCCGACTTCGTGCAGTTCGAGGGCAACTCGGTCAAGGCCAGGTTTGACAGCACCGACGACGCAGATCAAGGCCAAGGACGCGATCAGCCAGGCGCTGAACCCGGATGCGGCCAACCCGTCCTACATCGTTGCGCTGAACCTGCTGTCGCGCTCGCCGCATTGGCTGACCAGCCTGCATGCGCTGCCGATGTACCTGGGCCTGGACCTGCGCGGCGGCGTGCACTTCCTGATGCAGGTCGACATGAAGGCGGCGCTGACCAAGAAGGCCGAGTCCGTCACCGGCGACATCCGCACCCTGCTGCGCGACAAGAACATCCGCCATGCCGGCATCACCCGCGACGGCAATCTGGTGGTGCTGCGCTTTCGCGACACCACCGTGCTGGCCCAGGCGCGCAACCTGCTGAGCGAGCAACTGCCCGACCTGGATTGGGCCGAGGCGCCTGACGGGGCGAATTCCGCCTCACCGGCACACTGAAGCCGGCTGCCGCCAGGGCGGTGCAGGACGCCGCCGTCAAGCAGAACATCACCACGCTGCACAACCGGGTGAACGAACTCGGGGTGTCCGAGCCGGTGATCCAGCAGCAGGGCGCCGACCGGGTGGTGGTGCAGTTGCCTGGCGTGCAGGACACCGCCAAGGCCAAGGACATCATCGGCCGCACCGCCACGCTGGAAGTGCGCCTGGTCAACACCAGCACCGAGGCGCTGGCGGCGCTGTCGGGCGGTGGGCCGGTGCCCTTTGGCAGTGAGCGCTACCTCGAAAAAGACGGCGCACCGATCATCGTCTTCCGCCAGGTCATCCTCACCGGCGAAAACCTGACCGATGCCCAGCCCGGTTTCTCGGGCGACAACCAGGGCGAGGCTGCGGTGCACCTGACGCTCGATGCCAAGGGCGCGCGCATCTTCCGCGACGTGACGCGGGAGAACATCAACAAGCGCATGGCCATCATGCTGTTCGAGAAGGGCAAGGGCGAGGTGGTGACCGCGCCGGTGATCCGCTCGGAAATCGGCGGCGGCCGGGTGCAGATCAGCGGCCAGCATGAGCACCACCGAGGCGGCCGACACCGCGCTGCTGCTGCGCGCCGGCAGCCTGGCCGCGCCGATGGAGATCATCGAAGAGCGCACCATCGGCCCGACCCTGGGCGCCGAGAACATCAGCAAGGGCTTTGCCAGCGTGGGCTACGGCTTCGCCGCCATCGCCGTGTTCATGTGCGCCTACTACCTGCTGTTCGGCGTGTTTTCCACCCTGGCGCTGGCCTTCAACCTGCTGCTGCTGGTGGCGGTGCTGTCGATGCTGCAGGCCACGCTCACGCTGCCCGGCATGGCCGCCATCGCGCTGACGCTGGGCATGGCCATCGACGCCAACGTGCTGATCAACGAACGGGTGCGCGAAGAACTGCGCGGCGGCGCCAGTCCGCAGGCGGCGATCAACACCGGCTACGAAAAGGCCTTTGCCACCATCCTCGACAGCAACATCACCACGCTGATCGCCGGCCTGGCGCTGCTGACCTTCGGTTCGGGCTTCGTCAAGGGCTTCGCGGTGGTGCACTGCCTGGGCATCCTGACCAGCATGTTCTCGGCGGTGATGTTCTCGCGCGGCCTGGTCAACCTCTGGTACGGCGGCAAGAAGCGGCTCAAGAGCTGTGTCCATCGGCCAGGTGTGGCGGCCCGACGGGCAGCAAGGCGCCCGTGGTCATGGACGACGAGCCGGCCGCCAAGGCCTGAGCGCGCAGGAGCAACGACATGGAATTTTTCCGCATCCGCCGCGACATCCCGTTCATGCGGCATGCGCTGGTGCTCAACGTCGTCTCCTTCGTCACCTTCGCGCTGGCGGTGTTCTTCCTGTTCACGCCGCGGCCTGCACCTGTCGATCGAATTCACCGGCGGCACGGTGCTGGAGGTGGAATACGCCCAGGCCGCCGACCTGGAAAAGACCCGCGCCGCCGTCGAGGCCATGGGCTTTGGCGAGGTGCAGGTGCAGAACTTCGGCACCTCGCGCGACGTGCTGGTGCGCCTGCCGGTGCGTGCCAACACCAAGCAGAGCGAGGTTGCCGGCCAGGTGTTCGACAAGCTCTGCGCGGCCGAGGGCGGGCAGGTCAGCACCCAGTCCTTCACCACGCCCCAGGGCGAGCAGGGCAGCCGGCCGGTGTGTGGCGTGGCCGGCGGCGTCGAACCGCGTGAAGCTGTCGCGCACCGAATTTGTCGGCCCGGCCGTGGGCAGTGAACTGGCCAGTGACGGCCTGAAGGCGCTGGCCTTCGTGGTCATCGGCATCGTGGTCTACCTGGCCTTCCGCTTCGAGTGGAAGTTCGGCGTCGCCGGCATCATCGCCAACCTGCACGACGTGGTCATCATCCTGGGCTTCTTCGCCTTCTTCCAGTGGGAGTTCTCGCTGGCGGTGCTGGCGGCGGTGCTGGCGGTGCTGGGCTATTCGGTCAATGAATCGGTGGTGATCTTCGACCGCATCCGCGAGTCCTTCCGCAAGTACCGCAAGCTGAGCACGCCGCAGGTGATCGACCATGCGATCACTAGCACGATCAGCCGCACCGTCATCACCCACGGATCCACACAATTGATGGTGTTGTCGATGCTGTTGTTTGGCGGTCCGACCCTGCACTACTTTGCGGTGGCGCTCACCATCGGCATTCTTTTTGGGATCTACTCCTCGGTGTTCGTCGCCGCAGCCATCGCCATGTGGCTGGGCGTCAAGCGTGAGGACCTGGTCAAGGCCTCGGGCAAGGAACACGACCCCAACGATCCGAACGCCGGCGCCGTGGTGTAAAACGGAGCCGAACCGCAGTCCAGAGCCCAACCCGCTTGCCCATGGCGCCCGCCGCAGACCCCGCCCAGATTGCCAGCCAGGCGCGGCGGCGGTACGTCGACATGCTGCTCAAGGGCCTGCCAGCCCTGGTGGCGCGGGTGGGCAACGGCGCCCGCGAGCTGCTGGACAAGCCCGCCGAATACGCCACCGCCCAGCGCCGGCGTGACCTGGTGCAGGGCCTGCTCAAGCTGTCCGGCAGCTGGCATGGCGCCATGTCGCATGGCCTGCGCCACCTGCTGCAGCACGGCAGCACCGCGTCCTTCGCGCCGGGGATCTGCCGCCCACTGGGGCTGGCGCCGGCTTGTCGCTGGTGGAAAACGACGTCATCGAGCGCGAGATCCTCACCTCGCGCCTGGCGCTGGCCGTCATGGACCGCGCGGGCTGGGAGTTCACCGACCTGCGCTCGCGCATGGCCATGCTGGAGCGCCGCGGTGAACTCGACACCCACGACATGCTGCGCGCCCACATCCTGGCGCGGGTGGTGCTCGACGCCTGGCGCAGCGCCGGGCTGGGCGCGGGCGACTGGCGTGAAGCCCAGCCGCTGCTGCACGAAGAGTTCGCCGGCCTGGTGCAGGAGGTCGTACCACGAGATCAACCGCTGGCTGGTGGAGCACCGGGTGATGGCCGATGTCGACCTGCGGCCCCAGATCCGCCGCACGGCCGACAGCCATGCCGGTCTGGCCGGCCACACCGGCCAGGCGCCGCTGCGCAGCCCGGCGCCACCCCAGCAAGCCGGTGGACGCCGCTACGGCGCCGGGCCGGGCGGCCGCGACGATGCCGGGCCGTCGGGATTTGGCGCCACCGGTGCCCCGGGCCTGGCACCCAGCGCACACCAGCCTGGCCCGTCCTACCCAGGTGGGCCACATGCCACGGGCGCCTACCCGGGTGGCAGCGCCTGGCAAGGCAGTGGTGGCCACTCCACATCGGGCCAGTTCCCGACCCGTCAGACCCTGGCCAGCCAAACCCCGGCCGGCCGGGTGCCGCCAGCGCGCAGCCCACCGCCTGAGCGCACGCAGGTACCCCCGCGGACGCCCACCCGCACCATGGTGCCCAGCCCGGCGGCCGTGGCTGCGGCGCGTGCCGCGCCTGCTGTCGGTGAAGAAACCCGCATGATGACCCGCGCCGCGCCGCTGGGTCGCGGCAGTGACCATGCCGAAGCCGTGCTGGGCCGGCTGAACCGCCTGGTGGGCCGGCACCTGCCCGGTTTTGCCGACACCGCCTATGCCCGCCCGGTGACCGAGGCCTTGTCGCTGGCCATCAACAACGCCCAGCAGAACCTGCGCCGGCGCTTGACACCACCGCCACCAGGGGGTGCTGTGGCGCCCGGTGCCGGTGGCCAGGCCCATGCCGCCACGGTGCTGTCGGGCCCGCTGCTGCTGGAAGAACTGCAGCGTGGCAAGCAGGCACTGAAACAGGCGGCCAGCTCGCCGGCCGAGCGCGCCACCATCGAGATCGTGGCGATGATGTTCCAGAGCATCCTGACCGAAGACCGCATCCCGGCCGCCATGCGGGTGTGGTTTGCGCGCCTGCAGATGCCGGTGCTGCGGGTGGCGGTCAGCGAGCCCGATTTTTTCGCCAACCTGGAGCACCCGGCACGCCGCCTGATCGACCGCATGGGCGCCTGCGTGATGGGGCTGGACAGCGCAAGCCGCACGGTGGGTGACGCGCTCGAAAAAGAGATCAAGCGGGTGGTGCAGGTGGTCGAGGCCTATCCCGACACCGGCCGCCGGGTCTTCCAGACCGTGCTGGGTGAATTCGAGAAGTTCCTGGAGCATTACTTCAAGAACGAGAACGAGGCTTCACGCCGTGGTGTGTCGCTGGCCCAGCAGATCGAGCAGCGCGAAACCCTGGCCATCCAGTACACCATCGAGCTGCGCCGCATGCTCAACGAGGTGCCGGTGCAAGAAGGTGTGCGCCAGTTTCTGTTCCAGGTCTGGGCCGATGTGCTGGCCACCAGCGCCGTGCGCTATGGCGGGCAAAGTGCCGAGACCAAGGCGATGAAGCGTGCCGCCGCCGACCTGATCTGGTCGGCCAGCGCCAAGGTCACACGCGAAGAGCGTGCCGAGGTCATCCGCCGCCTGCCGCCGCTGCTCAAGCGCCTGCGTGAGGGCATGGACTCGGCCAGCATGGCGCCCGACAAGCAGGAAGAGCGCATCAATGCGCTGAACAATGCGCTCGCTGCCGCCTTCACCGCCAAGGCCGCCGTGATCCCGAATGACCGGCTGCAGGACTTGATGGAGCGCCTGGAATCGATCGAGGAACTGCTGCCCGGCAGTGAAGACATCGAGATCGACGAGAGCCTGGTGCTGGACCTGTCCGGCCATGAAAGCAGCGAACTGGAGGTGGTCTCCGACGGCGGCAGCCTGCCCACCGCCGCGATGGTGGCCTGGGCGCGCGAGCTGCTGGTGGGCAGCTGGTACACGCTGGAATACCGCGGCCGGCATGAGACGGTGCAATTCGCCTGGCACGGCATGCGGCGCCAGCTGTCGCTGTTTGTCACGCCGGCCGGGCGCTGTGTGCTGTTCCAGCAGCAACGCCTGGCCGCCTTTTTGCAAGCCGGCCTGCTGCTGCCGGCGCAAGACGAAGCACTGACGGTCAAGGCCACGCGCAACGCGCTGGCCAAGCTGGACGCGGACCCGTCGAAATTGATGAATTGATGGCAGGTCCTGCCTGTGGGAGGGCGGGGCCATCCAGCGGACGCTGCGGAACCGGCTTTGCCGGGCCGCCTCCGGCGCTCCCTGGGGGGAGCCTCTGACCTCAGTGGATCAAACGCTCTTCGGGCGCGACGAACAATTCGTCGAGGATCAGGGCGTCGGGCTCTTCACCCAGGCTCCAGAACACCATCAGCACGATGACCTTCAGGTCTTCCAGCGCCAGCGGGCATTCACCCACGGCGGTGGCACGGTCGAGCACCATTTCGCGCATGGCCGGGGGCAGCACGCCGGCGGATTCCAGGAAGCTGACAAAGCCGATCGAGTCTTCGCCCAGGCGGTCGATTTCAGCGCTGGAATACACCCGCAGACTGTCCGACGACTGGTCTGCGGCGTAGGCCTGGGCGTTTTCGGCCAGCCCGTCCAGCCAGACCAGCGCCTCCTGGATTTCGTCGGTCTCGAAGCCGACGGCCGAGAGCTTGCGCGTCAACTGGTCGTGGTCAGGACAGGCGTCGGGGCGCCAATAGTTCTCGTAGAGATAAACCAAGACGTCAAACATGAATTCACTATACCCCAGGGGTTCACCCTGAAAACCATGGCCGGGTGGCGGGAACCGGGGGCTGTTCGGCGGGCTGGCCGCAGCCTGACCGCGGGCTGTTTCTGCACCGAGCGCAGCGCCGACGCGGTGCGTCAGGCGCCTTGGCGGCGCTGGAACAGGCCACCGGGCAGGCGCGCCACCCGGCCCTCCAGCTCCAGCGTCAGCAGGTGGGCTGACAGGGTGTGGGCCGGCCAGCCACAGCGGTCGATCAGCGTGTCCAGTGATTGCGGGTCGTGGCCCAGCGCCGCCAGCACCGGGTCGTGCTCGGTGGGCGCCGCCGCCACAGGGGCTGGCGCGCCGTCTGCCGGCGGGTCTGCGGCGGCCGGCTGGCGCACCGGCAGGGCCACGGGTTGCAGCGGCCCCAGTTCGTCGGCCACCTGCTCGGGCGAGTCGACCAGCACAGCGCCCTGGCGGATCAGCGCATGGCAGCCGGCCGACTGTGGCGCCAGGATCGACCCCGGGATGGCCAACACCTCGCGCCCGGACTCCGACGCCAGCCGGGCGGTGATCAGCGAGCCCGAGCGCAGCGCGGCTTCCACCACCAGGGTGCCGCGCGACAGCCCGGCGATGATGCGGTTGCGCTGCGGAAAGTTTTCCGACAGCGGCGCGGTGCCCAAGCTGAATTCGCTGACCAGCAGGCCGGTGTCGGCAATGCGGTGGGCCAGCGCCCGGTGGCTGGGCGGGTAGACGCGGTCGACACCGGTGCCCACCACGGCGATGGTGCGGCCGCCCGCCGCCAGGGCGCCTTCATGGGCCGCCCCATCGACGCCGGCAGCCAGGCCGGACACGATGGTCCAGCCCTGTGCTGCCAGCACATGGGCAAAGCGGTGGGCGTTGTCGCGCCCCTGGGCGGACGGCTTGCGGCTGCCCACCACCGCCAGGCAAGGGCTTTGCAGCAGCGCCACATCGCCCTGCAGGTACAGCAGCAGCGGCGGGTCAGCGCTGTGCAGCAGCGGCGCCGGGTAAGCGGCGTCGCCCAGCACCAACAGGCTGCGGCCCGGTGCCGCCTGGCGCCAGGCCAGGGTGGCGGCCAGGCGCTGGGCATGGCCGTCGGGCGGGGTGGCCAGCGCCAGCGCGGTCGGGCCGTCGACACAGTCGCGCAGCGCCAGCACGGGTGCGCCAATCGCCGCCTGCGGCGACCCGAAGCGCGCCAGCAGCCGGCGTGCCGACGTGCGGCCCACGCCCGGGCTGTGCAGCAAATGCAGCCAGGCGCCGAGCTCGTCGTCGTCCAGCGGGGCGCACACCATGGGCACGCCGGGCGCGCTCAGGGTTCGCTGATCCGGTCGCCCGGGCGGATCGGGTCGAAGGCCGAGACGATCAGCGCATAGGACACCCGGTCGAACACCCGGAAGACAAACAGCAGGCCGGTGCGCTCGTCAGGCAGCTGGATCGGCTGCGGCTTGGCGCCGGTGCGGTCGGTGGCGGCCGCGCCGGCGCGCCACAGCGCCAGCACATGGCCACGTTCCATGCCGTCGCGGCTGCCGCGGTTGATGGTGACGATCTGGTTCTGGCCGGCGGTCAGGGCTTCGCCGTAGACCGACACCACCCGGCCGTCCACCGGCTTGTCGGGCGGGTGTGGCACATAGGCCGAAAAATCACGCGGCGGCACCGGCGCCAGGCGGTCGCCGACACCGGCTTCCTGCCGCGCGCTGGTCATCACGAAGGTGGACGGCACCGGCAGGCCGCTGACCGGCGCGGTGCCGTCGGCGCGCACGAAGTCGGCCGTGCCGATGTAGCCGGCCTCGTAGCCCAGCACCTCGTTGCTGAGCGGGTCGCGCAGCGGCTTGCTCTGGCGGAACAGCGTGAAGCTGCGGGCGCCGGCCAGGTCGCCGCGCACATAGGCGGTTTCGCCGCGCGAGATCATCACCCGGCCTTCCTGGGTGGCGACGATGCGCGGTGCGGCGGCCAGCTCGTCCTGGCTGAGCACCACGGCCTCATTCAGGAAGGGGCCGATCAGCTGCAGCGGGATGGAGGCGATGGCGCCGTTGTCGAGCAGCTCGCTGCGCACCCGGGGCGACAGCTTCACCGTGTTGGTGGGCGGCTGGCCGCTGGCGGCGCCGCCGGCCAGCATCAGGCGGGCGCGGTCGCCGTCTTTCACCAGCACCAGCACCTGGCCGGGGTAGATCAGGTGCGGGTTGCGGATTTCCTGCAGGTTCATGCCCCACAGCTCGGGCCAGCGCCAGGGCGTCTTGAGGAACAGGCTGGCGATGGCCCACAGGGTGTCGCCGCGCTGCACGGTGTGCGATGCCGGCGCGTTGTCGGCCAGGGCCGACAGCGGCACGCCAGCGCCGGCCACCTGCTGGGCCGTGGCGCGCTGTGCCGGAGTGATCGGCAGGTTGGCCTGGGCCACCGCGATGGTGGCCAGGCTGGCCGCCGCCAGCCCCAGGGCCAGGCCATGCCAGCCACCCGGCAGCAGGCGGGCCCGGCGGGCAAGGAGCGGGGGGCGTTGGGGCATGGGGGCAGTCTCCGGAAGGGCCGGTGCCACAATCGGGCCCACCGGGGGTTCGGCGGCCTGCTTGGTGCACTGGCAGCATGGCTGGCCAAACGGCCGGGCAATGTTCATGCTACCTCGCAGATTTTGCCGGTAAACCCTTGATATCGCAACGAAATGCACTGTGTCACGCGGCAGCCAGAGGCCGCCTGCACCCTGCTGGCGTTGCTTGACATCCACAGTGGCCGCCCCATCTGCAGGGCGGGCACCATTTCTGTCCACGCACCCGCTTGCCATGGCCTTGCTGAACATCCTCCGTTATCCCGACCCGCGTCTGCACACCGTGGCCAAGCCCGTGGCCGCTGTCGATGCGCACATCCGCCAGCTGGCCGACGACATGCTGGCGACGATGTACGCCGCCGACGGCGTGGGCCTGGCCGCCACCCAGGTCGACCGCCACATCCGCCTGCTGGTGATGGACACCTCGGCCGACCGCAGCCAGCCGCTGGTGCTGATCAACCCCGAGATCACCGCCCGCAGCGCCGAGATGAAGCTGGCCGAGGAGGGCTGCCTGTCGGTGCCCACCATCTACGACGAGGTCGAGCGCCACGCCCAGGTGACCGTGCGCGCGCTGGGCCGCGACGGCGAGCCCTTCGAGATGACGGTGGACGGCCTGGCGGCGATCTGCGTGCAGCATGAGATGGACCACCTGCTGGGCAAGGTGTTTGTCGAGTACCTCAGCCCGCTCAAGCGTGAACGCATCAAGACCAAGATGGTCAAGAAGACACGTGACGAGCAAGGCCCGAGGCGCTGAATGCGGGTCTGTCTTTGCCGGCACGCCGGAATTTGCCGCCACCGCGCTGGCCGCGCTGATCGACGCCGGCCACCAGATCACGCTGGTGCTGTCCCAGCCCGACCGGCCGGCCGGCCGCGGCCTGAAACTGCTGCCGTCGCCCGTGAAGGCGCTGGCGCTGCAGCATGGCATTGCGGTGGCGCAGCCGCGCAGCCTGCGGCTGGACGGCAAATACCCGGATGACGCCGCTGCGGCCCGCGCTGCGCTGCAGGCTGCCGGCGCCGACGTGATGGTGGTGGCGGCCTATGGCCTGATCCTGCCGCAGTGGGTGCTGGACCTGCCGCCGCGCGGCTGCCTGAACATCCACGGCTCGGTGCTGCCGCGCTGGCGCGGCGCGGCGCCCATCCACCGTGCCATCGAGGCCGGGGATGCCAGCACCGGCATCACGCTGATGCAGATGGATGCCGGACTGGACACCGGCGACATGCTGCTGGTGGCCGAGGAACCCATCCACCCCGACGACACCACCGCCAGCCTGCACGACCGCCTGGCCGCGCTGGGCGGGCAGTTGGTGGTGCAGGGCCTGGCCGCGCCCGATGCCCTGCAGCGCCGGCCGCAGCCGGCCGACGGCATCTGCTACGCCCACAAGATCGGCAAGGCCGAGGCCGCGATCGACTGGGCCTTGCCGGCTGCGGTGATCGAGCGCCGCTTGCGCGCCTTCGACCCATTTCCTGGTGCCAGCTTCCAGCTCGATGGCGAGCTGGTGAAGCTGTGGCGTGCGGCTTGCTGTGCCCCCGTGGCCGGCGGCCCGCCCGGCCAGGTGCTGGTGGCCGCTGACGGCCTGTTGCGGGTGGCCTGTGGCAGTGGTGCGCTGGACCTGCTGCAGCTGCAACGCCCGGGCGGGCGGCGCATCGACAGCGCCAGCTTTCTGCAGGCCAAGCCTGGCCTGGCCGGGCGCAGCCTGGCTGGTTGAACTGCGGGCCAGTCGGCCGCATCTACCGACCTGGGCGGCGCCTGCCGCAGACCAAGGAAGCCCTGCGATGTTCAACCTGATGAAGACGGCCGTGCTGATGGCGGCCATCACCGCGCTGTTCATGCTGCTGGGCCGCACGCTGGGCGGCGAGACCGGCATGATGCTGGCCCTGGCGGTGGCGCTGGGCATGAACTTCTTCAGCTACTGGTTCAGCGACCAGATCGTGCTGAAGATGTACAAGGCGCGCGAAGTGGATGACAGCACTGCGCCACAGTTCGTGGCCATGGTGCGTGAACTGGCCAGCAAGGCCGGCATCCCCATGCCCAAGGTCTACCTGATCGACGAAGACGCGCCCAATGCCTTTGCCACCGGGCGCAACCCCGCGCATGCGGCGGTGGCGGCCACCACCGGCATCATCCGGGTGCTCAGCGCCCGTGAGCTGCGGGGTGTGATGGCCCACGAGCTGGCCCATGTGAAGCACCGCGACATCCTGCTGTCGACCATCAGCGCCACCATGGCCGGTGCCATCGGCATGCTGGCCAACTTTGCGATGCTGTTTGGCGGGCGTGGCGGCGACGGCCAGCGCAGCAACCCGATCGCCGGCATCGCGGTGGCCCTGCTGGCGCCATTGGCTGCCAGCCTGATCCAGATGGCGATCAGCCGCGCGCGTGAATTTGAAGCCGACCGGGGCGGCGCCGAGATCTCGGGCGACCCGGCGGCGCTGGCGTCGGCGCTGGACAAGATCCAGCGCTTTGCCCAGGGCCTGCCGCTGCAAGCCGCCGAGCGCCACCCCGAGACAGCGCAGATGATGATCATGAACCCGCTGTCGGCCGGCGGCCTGCGCGGCCTGTTCTCGACCCACCCGCCCACCGAAGAGCGGGTGGCGGCCTTGATGGCCATGGCTCAAGCTGGGGCAGCAAGCGGCCGATAAAGGCCGCATGCGCAGATTTCTCCTCCTGCTGATGGCCCTGCCGCTGGCCCTGGCCCTGGCCGGCTGTGACCAGCTGGGCATTGAATCACCCGCGTCCACCAAGGCCCGTGTCGAAGCCGACGGCAAGGCCGTGGGCGGTGCTTGCCGCCACGCCGGCCGGGCGATCGAGGATTGCTACACGCTCAACAAGAAGGTCGAGCGGGCCGCCATGTACGCCGGCTGGCGCGAGATGAACGAGTACATGACCGAGTACAAGCTGGACACGGTGGCACCGGTGATCCCGCCCGAGCCACCGAAACCGCCCAAGCCGCCCAAGAAGCCAGCCGGCGATGCGGAAGATGGCGAAGACGCCACCGACAGCCAGCCAGCGGCCAAGCACTGAGCACGTTGCTGCAGCGCTGC
Source organism: uncultured beta proteobacterium (assembly GCA_963844485.1). Lineage (GTDB taxonomy): Bacteria > Pseudomonadota > Gammaproteobacteria > Burkholderiales > Burkholderiaceae_C > Pseudaquabacterium. The sequence goes on along the minus strand of CAWJOQ010000014.1, from coordinate 114,807 downwards.
AGCGGGTGGTTGTTGGTCTTGCCCGCAGCACCCGCGTGTGGTCTGCGCCCTCACGGCGCGGGGCCAGCCCCCGCCGTCAAGGCGTGAGGGGCACCAGCACCTGGCGCGGGTTCACCCCCGTGGCCGGAAAATCCATCAAGGCGGCATGAAACAGCGGTGCCAGTGCCGCGCTGTCTGTGGAGCGCTGGAAGCCTTCGCTGCTGGCGCGGGCCTCGAACAGCGGCGCGCCACTGGCGCGGTCACGCACCAGCACCGCCACCTCGCGGTCGTAGCGCGGTGGGTCCAGGCGCCAGCTGGCGCCCCACACCGGCCCACGCCAGGGGCCCTGGCGCCAGGAGCCAAAGCCGCCGTGCCACCACAGCGGGTCGTCCCAGGGTGAGCGGTCGCTGCGGCTGATGCGGGCGCCCACCTGCACCAACACGTCGGGCTGGGCGCCAGCGGCCACTGGCTGGAAGCCGGCGCGGGCCAGTGCCGGCAGGGCCGCGCTTTCCAGTTGCTGCATGGTGTCGGCCTGGGCCTGCTGCGAGGGCAGGCGCTCGAAGGCATAGCTGCCGGCGCTGCGGCCGGCCGGCCAGCTGCCGAAGGTGGACACTTCGGCCGACAACTGGTGGATGGAGGCGCAGCCCGCCAGCGCCAGCAAGGCCGTGCCGGCGGCTGCGGCCTGCAGCCAGGTGCGTTTGTGCATGGTGGGCTCCTGTGCGGTCAATGGGGTGGTGCTGGCGCTGGTCCCCGGCGGCCAGGGTCAGCCGGCGGCGGTGCCGGCTTGCTGCCAGACGATGGTCTGGGCTGCAGCGCTGCCCGGCACCGGTGCGCAGGCGCTGTCGTCGGCATCAAAGGCCTTGTCGCCTGCGGCGTCGGGCGTGCCGGTGGGCCGCAGGCTGGTGAACGGGAACAGCTGCCGGTCCATCATGTGCGACAGCGAGATGTTGCCCATGGCCGTGGCCATGTTCTCGATGCGGCCGGGGTGCTCGCGCTCCCAGCTGTGCAGCAGCTTCTTGACCTGCACCCGCTGCAGGTTGTCCTGGCTGCCGCACAGGGTGCAGGGGATGATGGGGAACTGCCGGTGCGCAGCCCAGGTGGCCAGGTCGCGCTCGGCCACATAGGCCAGCGGGCGGATCACGGTGTGGCGGCCGTCGTCGCTGACCAGCTTGGGCGGCATGCCCTTCATGCGGCTGCCGAAGAACATGTTCATCAGCAGCGTCACCACGATGTCGTCGCGGTGGTGGCCCAGGGCGATCTTGGTGGCGCCCAGTTCTCCGGCCACCCGGTAGAGGATGCCGCGCCGCAGCCGGCTGCACAGGCTGCACATGGTCTTGCCTTCGGGCACCAGCTTCTTGACGATGCTGTAGGTGTCCTGGTTCTCGATGTGGAACTCGATGCCCAGCCGTTCCAGGTAGGCCGGCAGGATGTGCGCCGGAAAGTCGGGTTGCTTCTGGTCGAGGTTGACGGCGAACAGCGTGAAGTTCACCGGCGCGCGCTTCTGCAGGCTCTGCAGCACGTCGAGCATGCCGTAGCTGTCTTTGCCGCCCGACAGGCACACCATCACCCGGTCGCCTTCTTCGATCATGTTGAAGTCGACGATGGCCTGGCCCACCTGGCGGTGCAGGCGCTTGCTGAGCTTGTTCAGCTCGAAGGCCTGCTTGCGGGCGCGGGCGCTGTCAGCGTCGGCACCAGGGGCCAGGTGCTGCAGATCGGTCACATCGTTCATGCGGTTTCCTTCATGCCGAAGACCTCGCAGCCCACGGCGTCGCAATCGGGGTAGACGTCGGGCTTTTCAGTGGCCACCCGGGCGGCGCGCACATGGGGGTGGGCCAGCATCAGCTTGAGCACGTCGTCGGCCAGAGTTTCCTGCAGGTGGATGTGGCCGCGCTTGACACGCTCGGTGATGGTGCGGCGGATGAAGTCGTAGTCCAGCACTTCGTCGAGTTTGTCGGCCTGCGGTGTCGACAAGGCGAGCGGCACGTAAAGATCGACATTGATCTTCACGCGCTGCTCGCCCTTCTTTTCGAAGTCATGCACGCCGATGTTGATCCAGACCTCGTAGTCCCGCAGGTACAGGCGGCGGCAATCCATCAGGCTGGGGTTGGTGAGCAGGCTTTGCATGTCAGTCTTTCGCGGCGGCTGCCGTTTGGGCAAGTTGTTGCTGGGCCAGGAACAGCACGTCGCGCGGCTGGCCCAGCAGGTGCTGGCCGCCGTCGACCAGCAGGGTGTGGCCGGTGATGGCGGGTGCTTCCAGCAGGAAGCGCACCGCGCCGGCAATGTCGTCGGGGGTGGACGAGCGCTGCAGCGGCGTGAGCCGGTGCGCGGCGGCAAATTCAGCCTCGTCCATCGGCCCCGACACCAGGGTGACGCCGGGCGAGACACCGCAGACCCGCAGCGTGGGCGCCAGCGCCTGCGCCAGCATCACCGTGGCTTCGGCCAGCGCGGCCTTGCTCAGGCTGTAGCTGAAGTAGTCAGGGTTGGGGTTGACCAGCTTCTGGTCGAGCAGGTTGACCACACAGCCCTGGGCGGCGCGTGCCGCCAGGTGGGCATGCAGGGCACGCGCCAGCAGCACCGCCGGTGTGGTGTTGGCGCGCAAGTGCTGCTCGGCAGCGGCGGCGCTGAAACTGTCGACGCTGTCGTACTGGAACAGCGAGGCGTTGTTCACCACCGCGTCCAGCCGGCCAGCCAGGGCCACGGCAGCGGGCACCAGGGCATTGCAGGCGGCTTCGTCGGCCAGGTCGGCGGCCAGCAGCCAGGCTTGTGCGCCGGCGGCACGTGCATCGGCGGCGGTGGTTTCGGCATCGGCCATGCTGCTGCGGTGGTGCAGCACCACGTCCCAGCCGTGGGCGGCCAGGTGCAGCGTGATGGCGCGGCCGATGCGGCGCGCGGCGCCGGTGACCAGGGCGACGGGCCGCCTGCTGCCCTTGTGGGCCGGGGTGGCCGAGGTGGCCGAGGTGGCTGACGACATGCTTCCTACAATGCCGGCATGGCCCGATCCCACGATGAGACCAGCTGCGATCCGGGAGAACCCGCCAGTGTAGCCAGCCCCCTGCTGGCCGTGCTGCGCGAGGCCATCGGTGCCGCCGGCGGCTGGTTGCCGTTCGACCGCTTCATGGCGCTGGCGCTGTACCAGCCCGGCCTGGGCTATTACGCCAACGGCAGCCGCAAGTTCGGCCACATGCCGGCCTCGGGCAGCGACTTCGTCACCGCGCCCGAGCTGTCGCCGCTGTTCGGCCAGGCGGTGGCGGCGCAGGTGGGCCAGGCGCTGGCTGCGGGCGGCTGGAGCCAGGTGCTGGAATTCGGCGCCGGCTCGGGCGCGCTGGCCGAGCAGCTGCTCGATGCGCTGGGCGATGCGGTGACGGACTACGCCATCGTCGACCTGTCGGGCGTGCTGCGCCAGCGCCAGCAGGCGCGGCTGGCGCGCTTTGGTGCCCGGGTGCGCTGGCTGGATGCGCTGCCCGCCGCCATTCGCGGCGTGGTGCTGGGCAACGAGGTGCTGGACGCGATGCCGGTGCAGTTGCTGCACTTCGACGGTGCACATTGGCTGGAGCGTGGCGTGGCCTGGCATGCGGGCGCGCCGGCCTGGGCCGACCGCCCGACTGCGCTGCGCCCGCCGCTGGACCCGCCGCTGGACCTGCCGCTGGAGGGCCCCTGGGTGCCCGGCACCACCACCGAGATCCACCCCCAGGCCGAGGCCTTCATCACCACCCTGGCCGGGCTGCTGCAGCAGGGGCTGGCACTGTTCATCGACTACGGCTTTCCCGCCGCCGAGTACTACCTGCCGCAGCGCCATGGCGGCACGCTGATGTGCCACCAGGCCCACCGCGCCGATGCCGACCCGCTGGCCGATGTGGGCGCCAAGGACATCACCGCCCATGTCAACTTCACTGGCATCGCGCTGGCGGCGCAAGATGCCGGGCTGGACGTGCTGGGCTACACCTCGCAGGCGCACTTTCTCATCAACTGCGGCCTGGTCGACCGCCTGGCGCGGTGCCACACCGGCCCAGCGCGCTGCGGCGCAGATGCTGGTCAACGAGCATGAGATGGGCGAGCTGTTCAAGGTGATCGCGCTGGGCCGCGGCCTGGACCCGGGCTTTGTGCCGCTGGGTTTTTGCCGGGGTGACCGGATGCACCGGCTATGAGGTGGCTGCTGATCTTCTTCGTGGCCCTGCTGCTGGCCAGCGGCCTGCCGAACTGGATGCGCAAGATCGGCCTGGGGCGCCTGCCCGGCGACATCCGCCTGGAGGTGTTCGGCCGCGAGGTGCGGGTGCCGCTGGCATCGGCCCTGGTGCTGAGCCTGCTGGCCACCTGGGCCATCCACTGGTCTTGATCGCCTGCCGCCGGTCTGGCCGGTGGCGCGGCGTTCAGCCGGGGCCCAGTGCGGCGGCCACCGCCGCCAGCCGCGCCGCACGCACCTGGGCGCCGATGGCCGGCCCCTGCAGGCCGGCGGCTGCGGCGGCTTCGGCCACGGCCTGCACCGGGGCGGCCAGCGCAGCGGCCAGCGCAGCGGCCAGCCGCGCCCGCTGCGGGTAGGCCTGGTCTTCCAGCCCGGTGCGGCCGCGGGCGTCGCAGGCACAGGCCAGCAGGGCGTCGGCAAAGCGCTGCGGCCGGCGCAGGGCGTCGCAGCGCTCCAGCAGGCGCAGCACCGCGTCGGCACCAAAGCTGTTGCTGCGGTGGATGTTGCCGTGCTCGCGGGCCACCACGGCGGCCAGCGCGCTGCAGTCGGTGGGCACCTTCCAGCGTGCACTGACCTGGGCCGCCAGGCGCTCGCTGCGGGCTTCATGGCCGATGTGGCGCGGCCAGTCCTGTGTTGGTGTGGTGCCCTTGCCCAGGTCGTGGCACAGGCAGGCGTAGCGCACCGGCCAGCGGCGCCTGCGCCGTGCGGCCTGGCCCAGCACCAGCATCAGGTGCACGCCGGTGTCCACCTCGGGGTGGTGGGCGGCGGGCTGCGGCACGCCCCAGAGCCGGTCCACCTCGGGCAGCAGCCGCCGCAGCGCGCCGCAGCTGCGCAGCACCGTCGAACATGCGGTCGGGCCGGTCTTCCATCAGCCCGCGCGACAGTTCCTGCCAGACCCGCTCGGGCACCAGGTGGTCCAGCTCGCCGCCGGCCACCATGTCGGCCAGCAGGGCCTCGGTCTCGGGCGCCACGCGGAAGTCGGCAAACCGCGCCGCCAGCCGGGCCAGGCGCAGCAGGCGCACCGGGTCATCGACAAAGGCCGGGCCGACATGGCGCAACACGCGCTGCTGCAGGTCTTGCTGGCCGCCATAGGGGTCGACCAGCGCGCCGCTGGCCGGGTCTTCGGCGATGGCATTGATGGTGAGGTCGCGCCGCGCCAGGTCGTCTTCCAGCGTCACCTCGGGCGAGGCCAGCACGGTGAAGCCCAGATAGCCGCGCCCGCTCTTGCGCTCGGTGCGCGCCAGCGCGTATTCCTCCTGCGTCTGCGGATGCAGGAAGACCGGAAAGTCGCGCCCCACCGGCGTGTAGCCAGCCGCCGCCATGGCTTCGGGGCTGCTGCCCACCACCACCCAGTCGCGGTCGTTGACTGGCAGGCCCAGCAAGCGGTCGCGCACCGCACCGCCCACGATCCAGGCCTGCATGGTGTTGCGCTCCGGCCGGCGTCAGCGCGCCCGCGGGTCCACCGGGTTGAAATGCGCGGCCAGCAAGGCCAGGCCCTGCGGCGTGATGCCCAGGTCGCGCAGGCCAGGCAGGGTGCCGCTGGCCACATTGGGCACCCGCATGCTCAGCACGTTGTCGCGCGACATCATCGGCTCGCCCGGCAGCAGGCCCATGGCAGCGGCCTGCAGCATGCCGGCGGCCTCGGGCAGCGCAAACACCGGCCGGCGGCAACCCGCCATGGCGCCCACCTGCTGCACGATCTGCTGCAGCGTCAGCACCTCGGGGCCGGCGCATTCGACGATCGGGCCCGGGCCGGGCCGCTGCACCAGGCTGTGGACGATGGCCTGGGCCACATCGCCCACCCACACCGGCTGGAAGCGTGCGTCCGCACCTGCCAGCGGCAGCACCGGAAACAGCCGCGACAGCCGGGCGAACAGGTTGGTGAAGCGGTCGTCGGCGCCAAAGATGACCGATGGCCGCAAGATGGTCAGGTCGCCGCCGGCAGCCAGCGCCTGCTGCCACACGGCCTCGCCGGCGGCCTTGCTGCGCAGGTAGGCCGACGGTGCCCGCAGCCCCACGCCCAGCGCGCTGACATGCACCACCCGCCGCACGCCGGCCTGGGCGCAGGCCGCGGCCAGGCTGCGCGGCAGTTGCACATGCACGCGGTCGAAGGCGGCGTCGTCGCCGTGCAGGATGGCCACCAGGTGCACCAGTGCGTCAGCGCCCTGCAGCACGGCGGTCATGGCCCGGGGGTCGTGCACATCGGCCTGCACCAGGTCGACAGTGGGCAGGATCTGCAGGTTGCGGCCAGTGGCCATGCGGCGGGTGGGCACCACCAGGCGGCAGCCGGCACTGTGCGCGGCCAGGTGGGCACACAGGCTGCTGCCGACAAAGCCGGTGCCGCCGGTGATCACGATCTTCTGCATGGCTGTCTTCAGGCCCTGTCAGTCAGGGCAGTTGGGTGTTGGCGGCGGGTGCGGCGCTGTCACGCGGGCCGATGCCCGGGCCCAGCCGGGGGCGCAGCACGGGGGCTTGGCGCGGGTCCAGCAGGGCGCTGTAGACGGCGGCGTTGGACAGCACCTTCTTGACATAGTCGCGGGTTTCATTGAACGGGATGTTCTCGGCCCAGATGGCGGTCTCCAGCGTCGGGCCTTCACGCCAGCGGCGCGGCCGGCCCGGGCCGGCGTTGTAGGCGGCGGCGGCCATGGCCTGTGACCCGCTCAGGTCGTCGAGCACCATGCGCAGGTAGGCGGTGCCCAGCTTCAGGTTGGTGAGCGGGTCGCTGATCAGCGCCGGGTTGTCCCAGGGCAGGTTGATCTTCTTGGCCACGTAGCGGGCCGTGGCCGGCATCACCTGCATCAGGCCGCTGGCGCCGACGCTGGACTTGAGCTGCGGCATGAAGCGGGTTTCCTGCCGGATCAGGCCGAACACCAGCGCCGGCTCCAGCCCCTGGTCGCGCGCGGCGCTGGTGATGTCGGCCGCAAACGGCATGGGGTAGCGCAGGCGCACGTCGACTTCGTTGCGGGTGCGCTCGGCGGTGTTGATGCACAGCTGCCAGTCTTGCCGGTCGCAGGCCAGGCGGGCGGCGGCCAGCAGCGCGCGGTCGTCCATGCCGCGCAGGCTGAAGTTCCATTCGCGCCGGGCCTCGTCGCGCAGGCCCAGGTTGATCAGCAGCAGGGCCCGCTGCAGGCCGGGGTGGCCGTTGGCGGCGGCCACTTCGGCCTCTGTCAGCGGCGCCGGGGCAGGTGGCAGGCCGGGCGTGCGGCCCAGGTCTTCGGTGGCCAGCTTGGCGTAGAAATTGGTGCTGCCGGCCATGGCTTCCAGTTGCAGCCGGGCTTCGGCGCGCTGGGCGTCACCGGCCGGCCCGGGTTTGGCGCTGGCCAGGGTGGCGCGGGCCGTCCAGTAGGCCCAGGCCGGGTCGCGCAGCTCGGCGGCGCTCATCCAGCCGATCAGGCGGGCCACCTGGGGCCAGCGCTCGGCGGGCGGGGTGCCGCGCAGCAGGGCACGCACGCCCCAGGCCAGGGTGTCGTCGCTCCAGCCGGGTGCACGGTCGTCGGGCAACAGGCTCAGGGCCCGCAACATCTGCGCGCCGGCATCGGTGGACAGCCGGAAGGCCGATTGCCGCGCCAGGTAGGCCCAGGCCCAGGCGGCCTGCTGGTCATCCAGGCGCAGGCCGCGGGTGTCGAGCTGGGTGGCGACCGCTGCGCCATCGGTCTGGGCCAGGCGCATCAGCGCCAGCAGGCGCAGCTCTTGCGCCGTGCGCCCGCCGCTGGCCGGGCGGGCCAGGTGGCGGGCCGGGTTGTCCACGGCCTCCACCACATCGCGCGCCGGGTTGTTGCCCAGCAAGCCGACGGCGGCCTTGGCCGCGCCTGGGCGCTGCAGCTCGATGCTGAGCCTGGCCTTTTGCCACACGTCATCGGCCGGCAGGCGCTTGGCGTCGACCAGTGCGGTGGCCAGCAGGTTGCAGCCGTCGTCCGTGTCGCGCTGGGCAAACCACAGGCTGCGCGCCTGGTCGGCCACGTCGCGCCCGGCCAGGTGTTCGGTGAACAGCCACCAGCACGAGACTTCACGGTCGTCGTTCATGCGGAAGCGGGGGTAGTCGCGCGCCAGGTTGGTCCAGTCGCGGCGCTTGCCGAGTTCACGCAGCCAGTCATTGCGCAGCCGGTCTTCCACATAGCTGCCGGCCCAGCGGGTGTAGAACGCCTCGACCTCGTCGACCGTGGCGTCGCCCAGCCGGCTGCTGATGTCCCAGTAGGCCGCCCAGGGCAGCAGCGGGTGGTTGCCGGCTTCCATCGCGGCGCGGGCAGCGGCCAGGCGTGTGCGGTCACGCTTGCGGGCGGCTTCCCGGGCGTCGACCACGGTGCTGTCCAACGCGCTGGCCTGGGCTGCAACCGGTGCAGGGGCGGTGCCCAGCCAGACGGCGGCCAGTGCGGCGAGCAGCAGGCGGCCGGGCGAAAGTGGGCGGGACAGCGGAAGCATCATCAGGTGGCAGCGGTGGTGGGTGCGTTTGCCGGCGCGGTGGCGCGGTGGCGGGCAGGGCGGTCACCCCGGGAAAACCACTGTACCGCAGGGCTGAAATGCGGCGGCATCTGGTGGGGGATCGCACCCACGCTTGCTGGGTGCTGGTGCGCTGCAACAAAACGGCGAAGCAGCAGCAGAGCACACCGACGCATCCACACGGCACACGGCACACGGCACACCGACAAACAGCAAGCAGTCCCCAGCGACGCTGTCCAAGGCCGCTCAAGGCCCGGGCGCGCCCGATTCGAACCAGCGCTGGATCAGCTGGCGCTCGGCATCGGTGATCTGGGTGGCGTTGTTCATGGGCATCTGCTTGAGCACCGCCGTCTGCTGGTACACCGCCTGGGCATGCTGGCGCAGCAGTTCGGGCGTGTGCAGGGCGACGTTTTTTTGCTGCACCTGGGCGTTGTGGCACAGCACGCAGCGCTGCTCGACCACAGCGCGCACCTCGGTGAAGCCGGCCGGGCCTTGGGCCGCCGCCCGGGCGGCGGCCAGCGCTGCGGCCGACGGCGGCGCCGGTGCCAGCCACACCGCCAGGCCCAGCAGCACGGCGGTGCCGACGCTGGCGTACTGCCACGGTGCGCGCTTGCCCAGGACGTGGGCCTTGTGCCGCGCCACAAAGCTGTGGCGGATCAGCGCGCCGGCCAGCATCAGCAGCACCAGCACCAGCCAGTTGTTGGGGCCCTGGTAGAGCCAGCCGTAGTGGTTGCTCAGCATCGCCACCAGCACCGGCAGGGTGAAATAGGTGTTGTGCACGCTGCGCTGCTTGGCGCGCTGGCCGTGCACCGGGTCGACCGGCTGCCCGGCCTGCATTTGGGCGATGACGGTGCGCTGGCCGGGAATGATCCAGAAAAACACATTCGCGCTCATCGCTGTGGCGATCATCGCGCCCACCAGCAAAAAGGCGGCGCGGCCGGCAAACAGCTGGCAGGCGGCCCAGGACGCCAGCACGGTGCACAGCAGCACGCCCACGCCGACGACCAGGTCGCCGTTCTTCTTCTGGCCGAAGGCACGGCAGATGGCGTCGTAGACCCCCCAGTAGGCCGCCAGAAACACCAGCGCCGCAGCAATGGCCGTGGCCGGTGCCCAGGCGAACACCGTCTTGTCGACCAGGAAGCTGCCGGCATTGAACAGGTACAGCACGGTGAACAGTGCAAAGCCGGTCAGCCAGGTGCTGTAGGCCTCCCAGTAGAACCAGTGCAGGTTGGCGGGCAGGCGCTTGGGCGCCACCAGGTATTTCTGCGGGTTGTAGAAGCCGCCGCCGTGCACCGCCCACAGCTCGCCGTCCACGCCCTTGGCCCGCAGATCTGGCGCGGTGGGCGCGGTGAGGCTGCTGTCGAGAAAGACGAAGTAGAACGACGAGCCGATCCAGGCGATGGCGGTGATCACATGCGCCCAGCGCAGCAGCAGGTTGGCCCAGTCGAGCAGGTAGGTGTCCATCACGCAATCACAGGTTGGAGGCGGCCATTCTGCGGCCGCCCTGGGCAAGGGTCTGATCGGGCGATGCAAGCGCTGGGCCAGGGCGCCTGTGGCCACCCCTGGGTGCATGCACAGCCGCTGCAGCCGCCCGGCACAATGCTTGCACAGGCCCGCTGCAGCCCTGACACCGCCCCTTCTGCACACCTTGAAAGCCGCACCACCATGCTGACATTGGACCAACTCAACGCGGCCACACCGGCTGACTTTGTCCGTCTGCTCGAGGGCACCTATGAGCATTCCCCCTGGGTGGCCGAGCGTGCCGCCGCTGCGCGGCCGTTTGCCGGCCTGGCGCAGTTGAAGCTGGCCCTGGTGCAGGTGGTGCAGGAAGCCGGTGCCGACGCCCAGCTGGCGCTGATCCGCAGCCACCCCGAACTGGCCGGCAAGGCCATGCGCAGCCAGACGCTGACCGCAGAAAGCAGCCATGAGCAGGGCCAGGCCGGCCTGACCGACTGCACGCCCGATGAACTGGCCCGCATCCAGCAGCTGAACGCGGCCTACAACGCCCGCTTCGGCTTCCCCTTCATGCTGGCGGTGCGTGGGCCGCGTGGCACCGGCCTGGGCAAGCGGCAGATCATCGATGCCTTTGCCCGCCGGCTGGGCAACCCGCTGGATTTCGAGCGCGACGAGGCGCTGCGCAACATCCACCGTGTCGCCGAGATCCGGCTGGCCGACCGCTTCGGCATCCAGCCCACGCTGGGCAACCTGGTCTGGGACTGGGCCGAGGCCCTGGCGGTGCACAGCGACCCCGGTTTTCTGGAGCAGGGCCAGTTGACGGTGACCTACCTCACCGCAGCGCACCAGGCCGTGGCCCGCCAGCTGCAGGCCTGGATGCTGGAGGCCGGTTTCGATGCGGTCAGCACCGACGCGGTGGGCAATGTGGTGGGCGTCTACCACGGCAGCGATCCGGCGGCGCAGCGCCTGCTGACCGGCAGCCATTTCGACACCGTGCGCAACGGCGGCAAGTACGACGGCCGCCTGGGCATCCTGGTGCCGATGGCCTGTGTGCGCGCGCTGCACCAGCAGGGGCAGCGCCTGCCCTTCGGCATCGAGGTGGTGGGCTTTGCCGAAGAAGAAGGCCAGCGCTACAAGGCCACCTTCCTCGGGTCGGGCGCGCTGGTGGGCCAGTTCAACCCGGCCTGGCTGGACCAGGCCGATGCCGACGGCGTGACCATGCGCGCTGCCATGCAGGCCGCTGGCTTGCCGGGCGACATGGCCGCGATTGCCGCACTGCAGCGGGACCCGGCGCGCTACCTGGGCTTTGTCGAGGTGCACATCGAGCAAGGCCCGGTGCTGAACGCCTGCGCGCTGCCGCTGGGCATCGTCACCTCCATCAACGGCAGCGTGCGCTGCCTGGGTGAAATCATCGGCATGGCCAGCCATGCCGGCACCACGCCGATGGGCCAGCGCCATGACGCCGTGCCGGCCCTGGCCGAACTGGCGCTCTACCTGGAGCAGCGTGCGGCCAGCGTGCCCGATGTGGTGGGCACCATCGGCTTGTTGCAGGTGCCGGCCGGCTCCATCAACGTGGTGCCGGGCCGGGTGCTGTTCAGCCTGGACATGCGCGCCACCACCGATGCTGCGCGCGACGCCCTGGTCCAGGACGTGCAGGCCGCCCTGGCCGCCATCTGCCAGCGCCGTGGCCTGTCCTTCAGCCTGGAAGAAACCTTGCGTGCCGCTGCTGCGCCCAGCCACCCCGACTGGCAGCAGCGCTGGGAGGCGGCAGTCAGCGCCTTGGGCCTGCCCATCCTGCGCATGCCCAGCGGCGCCGGGCATGACGCGATGAAGCTGCATGAATGCATGCCCCAGGCCATGCTGTTTGTGCGGGGCGAAAACAGCGGCATCAGCCACAACCCGCTGGAGACCAGCAGCAACCACGACATCGAGCTGGCGGTGCAGGCCTTTTTGCAGCTGTTGCAGCAGCTGCCCCAGGCGCCCCAGGCACCGCGCCAGCCGTGAAGCCCCGCTGCCGGGCCGGCGGCGCTGCTCAGTCAGCCGAAAACTGCTGCCAGTTCTTGCCCTTGTACTGGGCGTAGTAGGCCTTGATGCGCAGCATGTCGGCGTCGATGTCGCCGGTGGGCGTGAACACCGGCCCCAGGCCGCTGAGCTTGCGCGGGTAGTCCATGTAGGCCATCACGATCGGCACGCCGGCGGTGTGGGCGATCCAGTAGAAGCCGGTCTTCCAGTGCCGCGTGTGGCTGCGCGTGCCCTCGGGCGGCACCACCAGATGCACCGAGCCCTCGGCCGCCCGCAGCGCCTGGGCCGACGCCGCCACCAGATTGGTGGACTGCGCGCGGTCGACCGCGATGCCGCCCAACCAGCGCATCAGGCCGCCAAACGGCCAGCGGAAGATCTGTTGCTTGCCCAGCCAGTGGATGTTCAGGCGCAGCGCAAACGCCACCATCAGCGTGTAGGGCAGGTCCCAGTTGCTGGTGTGGGGTGCGGCGATCACGCACGCACTTGGGGTGGCCGGCGGGCGCCTGGCCGCTGAGCTGCCAGCCCGTCAGCCGCAGGAAGCCGATGGACAGGGCGCGCAGCACGGTGTTGACGCCGGGCGTGGTGAAGATGGTGCGGTGCATGGATTTGTCGGGTGTCTGTGCCGCAGACCACCCGCGCACGCAGCGCGATTGTGGGGGAGCGCTGGTGGGACAGCGTTTTTGCGGGGCGCTGGTGCTTGCTGGTGCTGCACCCGCAGCCGCGCCGGCGACGGCTACATCAGCGCGCCGGGTGCCGTCAGTGGCGCGCTGCTGGGCACCGGGCTGCCGCCCGGCGCATCGTCGGTCGGCAGGTCGGCCAGGCCCATGCCCAGCAGCACCAGGGCACGCTGCTGCAGCAGCGCGGCGTCGTCATGGTCGCCGCAGCGGTTGAGCACGTCGCTGGCGCGCAGCAGCAGGCGGACCTCCCAGGTCGGGTCGGTGGCCAGCCCTGCCAGGCGGGCGGCTTCGAAGGCGTGGTCGCGGGCGCGGTCGCGCGCGGCACGGCTGCGGGCGGCTTCGCCTTGCGCGCTGCCCAGGTCGGCGGCATTGGTGGCCACCTCGGCCCAGGCACAGTGCAGGTCGGCACGCAGGTCGTGCCCGCCCATCTGCAGCGCCCAGCACAGCGCCTGGGCCAGGTAACTTTCGGCCGGGGCATAGCCATGCAGACCCGCCAGCGCCCGCGCGGCCTCGGTCAGCGCCTGGCACATGGCGGCGGCGCGCTGCGGGCCTTGCACCGCTTCTGCGTCACTGAGCTGGCGCATGGCCTGGCGCAGCGCGTCCCGTGCGGCGCCGTCGCCCAGGGCGGGCCCGTCGGCCGACAAGCCAAGCGCGTGCTGGGTGCAAACAAGGGGCTGCAGCAAGGTGTTCATGGCGGTCACCCGAGGTGGTTTCGGGCCATGCTAGGCCGGGCCCGCGCTGCAGCGGCCCCCCGAGCCACGGGGTTGGCGCCCGTCGCCCCTGCAGGCGCGGGGGGAGCGCTGGCGCTGGTTCGTGACGGGGTGCACGCCCGGGCCCGCTTGGTGGCCGCCGTCTGGCCGTGGTGCTGCTGCGACACTTGGGCAGCGGGGCGTGTTTTCTGCAATGCAGGTGGACGCTGGACTGCGGCAGCATGCACACCCGAGGCGCTGCACACCACCGCGCGCCCCCGCCACCTTTGGAGATCCACCATGGCCCGACTTTCCCACCACCGCCTGCCTGCCACGGCCCGTGCCACTGTCCAGGCTGCGGCCTTGGCCGCCCTGGGCGCGCTGTGCGCGGCACCCGCTGCTGCCCAGACCGTGCTGACACTGTCGTCCTGGGTGCCGCCGTCGCACACCCTGACCACCACCCAGAACGAATGGTGCGAGATGCTGGCGCAAAAGGCGGCCGGCAAGATCAAGTGCAACGCCCTGCCGCGCGCCGTGACAGCCGCGCCGGGCACCTTCGACGCGGTGCGCAACGGCCTGGTCGACATCTCGTTCACCGTGCACGGCTACACGCCCGGCCGTTTTGTGATGCCGCGCATGGTCGAGTTTCCGTTCATGGGCGATTCCGCCGAGGCCACGTCGGTGGCCTTCCAGCGCATGTATGCCAAGCACCCGGCATTTGCCGAGGAGCACAAGGGCGTCAAGGTGCTGGCGGTGTTCACCCACGGCCCGGGCATCGTGCTCAACACCAAGCGGCCGATCACCAAGGCCGACGAGCTCAGCGGCATGAAGTTCCGCGTCGGTGGCGGCATGGTCAATGACATCGCCAAGACCCTGGGCATGAATGTCACGCTCAAGCCCGCGCCCGAAAGCTACGAGCTGCTGTCCACCGGGGTGATGGACGGCACGCTGTTCCCGGCCGAATCGGTGGAAAGCTTCAAGATCGACAAGGTCATCAAGTACGCCACCACCTTCCCGGGCGGTCTGTACAACACCAGCTTCGTCATGCTGATGAACCAGGCCAAGTACGACAGCCTGCCGGCCGACCTGAAGCAATTGATCGATGCGCAATCGGGCGAGTTCGCAGCCCGCATGATGGGCCGGGGCTGGGACAAGGTCGACCGCCGTGGCCTGGCCTTCATGCAGGCCGCCGGGGTGCAGTTCACCAAGGCGGACACGGGCTTCGTCGGTGCCGTCAAGACCCAGACCGCCGACCTGGAAGACACCTGGGTCAAGGCCGCCGAGGCCAAGGGCCTGAAAAACGCCAAGCAGGTGTTGGCAGACTACCGCGCTGAAATCGCCAAGCTGCAGAAGTGAAGCGCCTGCTGGACGCCTGCTGCGGCGCCTTGGCCGCCGTGGCGCTGTTTGCCATCATGGCGCTGACGCTGGCCGACGTGCTGGGCCGCAAGCTGTTCAGCCATTCCATCCCCGGCTCGCTGGAACTCACCGAGATCCTGATGGTGGTGGTGATCTTCGCCGCCTTGCCGATGGTGTCGCTGCATGGCGAGCATGTGGTGTTTGATTCACTCGACCACCTGATGCCGCCCTGGCTGCAGCGGCTGCAGCAGGGCGCAGTCGACCTGGCCTGCGCCGGCGCGCTGGCGGCGCTGGCCTGGCTGATGTGGGACAAGGCGGCGCAGCTGGCCAGCTACGGCGACACCACCGCCCAGCTGCGCCTGCCGCTGGGCCCGTTTGTGCAGCTGATGGCACTGCTGTGCGGCGTGACCGCGCTGGTGCACCTGTTGCTGATGCTGCAGCCGGCGCGCCACCACCATGTCGGTGTCGACGATGCGCCAGGTGCAACGGCGGCTGGTGGCAAGCGATGACCGAGGCGCTGCTGGGCTTTGCCGCCGTGTTCCTGCTGGCCTTGCTGCGGGTGCCGCTGGCGTTTGCCATGGGTGCCGTCGGCTTTGTCGCCCTGGGGCTGCTGCGTGGCTGGGGGGCGACGGCGGCGTCGACGGCGCAGGCCGTCTACGACACCGGTTTTGCCTACACGCTGAGCGTGGTGCCGCTGTTCATCCTGATGGGCAATTTTGTCGCCAAGGCCGGCCTGGCGCATGAGCTGTTCCGCGCCGCCTATGCCTTCATCGGCCACCTGCGCGGTGGCCTGGCCCATGCCACGGTGCTGGCCTGCGCCGGCTTTGGCGCCATTTGCGGCTCGTCCATCGCCACGGCCGCCACCATGAGCAAGGTGGCCTATCCGTCGATGAAAAAACTGGGCTATGCCGACTACCTGTCCACCGGCGTCATCGCCGCCGGCGGCACGCTGGGCATCATGATTCCGCCGTCGACCATCCTGGTGATCTACGGCATCGTCACCGAAACCAGCATCGGCAAGCTGTTTGCCGCCGGCATCATCCCCGGGCTGCTGACCGCCGGCCTGCTGATGGCTGGCGTGGCCTGGATCACCTGGCGCGACCCATCGGCCGGCCCGGCCGGTGTGCGGACCACCTGGCCACAGCGCTGGGCCGCCGTGCGGGGCATCTGGGGTGTGGGCCTGCTGGTGGTGGTGGTGCTGGGCGGCATCTACGGCGGCGTGTTCACCGCCACCGAAGGCGCCGGCATCGGCGCGGCGGGCGCCTTCTTCTTTGCGCTGGCGCGGGGCGCCTTGACACCCCGGGTGCTGCTGCAGGTGCTGGTGGAAAGCGCGCGCACCACGGCCATGCTGTTCACCATCCTGATCGCCGCGATGATGTTTTCCAACTTCATCAACTTCACCAGCATGCCCGGCGACCTGCGCGACTGGATCACCCACCTGGGCCTGTCGCCGGTGATGGTGGTGGGCGCGATGATGCTGATCTACGTGCTGCTGGGCACCATCATGGAAGAGCTGTCGATGGTGCTGCTCACCATTCCGGTGTTCTTTCCCATCGTCACCGCGCTGGGCTTCGACCCGGTGTGGTTTGGCGTGCTGATCGTCTTCGTGGTGCAGATCGGCCTGATCTCGCCGCCGGTGGGCATGAACCTGTTTGTGCTGAATGCGCTGCTCGACGGCGTCACGCTGCCCCAGATCTTCCGGGGTGTCTGGCTCTTCGTGTTGCTGCTGGTCGTGGCCATGGGCCTGGTGCTGGAACTGCCGCAGCTGGCGCTGTGGCTGCCCAGTTTCATGCGCTAGCGCGGCGGCCGTTGCGCTGCGCGGTGGCCAGGTGTTGGGCCGCCGCCTGCGCTTGCAAGGCCTTGCGCCGCAGCCAGGCCTGGCGCACGCGCCAGCCCAGCAGCAGCGCCATCACCGCTGCATAGATCGCCCATTCGCCGAAGTCGTTCTTGCCTGCGCGCATCCAGAAGAAGTGCAGCAGACCCAGCAGGCCGATGGCATACACCGCCCGGTGCAACTGCTTCCAGCGTGCAGCGCCCAACGCCTTGATGGCGCGGTTGAAGGACGTGGCGGCCAGCGGCAGCATCCCCAGCAAGGCCAGCGTGCCCACCAGGATGAACGGGCGCTTGGGAATGTCGGCCACGATGGCGCCCAGATCCAGCCCCATGTCGAGCCAGGCGTAGCAGGCAAAG
Source organism: uncultured beta proteobacterium (assembly GCA_963844485.1). Taxonomy (GTDB): domain Bacteria; phylum Pseudomonadota; class Gammaproteobacteria; order Burkholderiales; family Burkholderiaceae_C; genus Pseudaquabacterium. The sequence continues at coordinate 97,822 of CAWJOQ010000014.1, read as the reverse complement.
TGCAGCAGGCCATAGAAAAACGCAAAGTTGCCCAGCAGGCGGCGCAGGCGCGCCAGGCCAGTCAGGCCGAAGGCTTCGCGCAGCGGTGTCACGGCCAGGGTCAGGCACAGGAAGCGCAGCACCCAGTCGCCAGTGCCGCGGATCAGCGCCTCGGCCGGGTTGGCACCCAGGGTGTTGGCGATGGCGCCCCACAGCAGCTGCACAAACGGCAGCAGCGCCAAGGCAAACAGCAGCGGTTTGGCCGCCGGGTGCAGCAACAACTTGTTCATGGCAGCTGGGTCAGCAACTGGGTTGGCAGCGCGGCAGCAACTGCCCGGGCTGCCCGGGCCATCAGAAGTTCTTGACCAGGTCGAGCCCGGTGTAGAGCTGGCCGACCTGCGATTCATAGCCGTTGAACATCAGCGTGGGCCGCTTCTTGGCGAAGATGCCGTCTTCGCCCAGGCGGCGCTCGGTGGCCTGGCTCCAGCGCGGGTGGTCCACCTTGGGGTTCACATTGCTGTAGAAGCCGTACTCCTGCGGCGCGGCCTTGAACCAGGCGGTCTTGGGCTGCTGCTCGGTGAAGCGGATGCGGACGATGCTCTTGCCGCTCTTGAAGCCGTACTTCCAGGGCACGGCCAGGCGCAATGGGGCGCCGTTCTGGTTGGGCAGCACCTCGCCGTACATGCCGAACACCAGCATCGTCAAGCGGGTGCATGGCCTCGTCCAGGCGCAGGCCTTCCACATACGGCCAGTCCAGCACCTGGCTGCCGACGCCCGGCATGGTCTTGCGGTCGGCCAGGGTGTGGAACTCGACGAACTTGGCGTTGCCGGTGGGCTCGACCTGCTTGATCAGTTCAGCCAATGACCAGCCCACCCAGGGCACCACCATCGACCAGCCTTCGACGCAGCGCAGGCGGTAGATGCGCTCTTCCATCGGTGCCAGCTTCAGCAGGTCGTCGATGCCGTAGGTGCGGGGCTTGGCCACGGCACCCTCGACCACCACCGTCCACGGCCGGGTCTTCAGCGTGCCGGCGTTGCGCGCCGGGTCGGCCTTGTCGGTGCCGAACTCATAGAAGTTGTTGTAGGTGGTCGACAAGCCCTTGGGCGTGACTGCGTCCATCACGTTGGCACCCACCACGGCGCTTTTGCCGCCAGGCAAGGCTGCACCCTTGGCCACGGCCTGGGCCAGCGCCTCACGGCCTGCCCAGCCGGCCAGGCCAACCCCCAGCGCACCGGCCGACAGGCGGCGCAACCAGTCACGCCGGTCTTCGTAGACGGCGCGCGGTGTGATGTCGGACGGATGGCTGTGGTTGAAGCCGCGGTCTTGGTGAAACTGCATCGGGGGTCTCCAGGTTGCTGCGGTTTGGTCGGTGGTCGGCCTCTGACCTTACGAGCTGAGGAACCGACGAACTCACGAGCTTACGCAGGGCGCTGCCGCTTGGACGCGCCCTGCGCAGTGTCGGAGTCTGCCGTTGCTGCAGCGTTGCTGTCCTGGCACGCCGCTGGCCAAGGGTCTTGCTGGGCACCACCGGCTGGCCCATGCAAACGGCCGGTCAGTGACCGGCCGAAAAGGGGCGCAACCGCCGTGGCGGCCAGGCAGCTTGGGCTGGCCGCTGCCAGCCAGGCTCAGCGCAGGCCGGCGATGTAATCGCTGACGGCAGCGATTTCCTTGTCGCTCAAGCGGGCGGAAATCGCCATCATCTGGGCCGAATTGCCACGTGCGCCCGAGCGGAAGGTGGTCAGCTGGGACGCGGTGTATTCGGCGTGCTGGCCGCCCAGGCGCGGGTACTGGGCAGGCATGCCCACGCCGGACGGTGCGTGGCAGGCGGCGCAGGCGGGCACCTGCTTGGCGGCGATGCCACCGCGGTAGATTTTTTCGCCCAGCGCCACGCTGTCCTTGTTGCGGGCCGCGCCCATCACGGCGGGCTTGCTGTTGTAGAACGCGGCGATGTTGACCATGTCCTCGGGCGTCAGCGCCGCGGCCATGCCGGCCATGATGGCGTTGGCACGCTTGCCGGACTTGAACTCGGTGAGCTGCTTGACGATGTATTCGGCATGCTGTGCCTGCAAGATCGGGTTGGCCGGCAGGCCGCGGGTGCCGTCCGCCGTGTGGCAGGCCACGCAGGTGGCGGCCTTTTCCTGGCCCTTGGCCAGATCGGCCTTGGCCGGTGCCGGTGCGCCGGCAGCCGCAGCGGGCAGGGCAAACGCGGCGGTGAGCAAACCAACAGATGCGGCCGTTGCAGCATGGGCGGCCAGAGCGAGCAGCGACTTCATGTCGAGGAACCTTGAATGGGGTAAACCCGTCGATTTTACAATGCTCCATGAACCCCAATGCTGAGGCCCGGAAATCCGGCGCCGACATCGTGACAGACCCGGCCATGCGCGAGGCCCTGTCCTGGACCCAGAGCGCGCGCTTTTTCACCACCGCCAGCCTGCTGAACCAGCTGCCGCCACCCGGCTTGCCCGAGGTGGCGTTTGTTGGCCGCAGCAATGCTGGCAAATCCACGGCCATCAACACCCTGGCGCAGCACCGGCGCCTGGCGTTTGCGTCCAAGAAGCCCGGCCGCACCCAGCACATCAACCTGTTCGAGCTGGGCCCGGCTGATGCGCCCGACGCACGCTGGGCCGACCTGCCCGGCTACGGCTACGCGGCGGTGGCGCGTGGTGCCAAGCTGCGCTGGCAGCAGGTGATGGCCGACTACCTGGCCCACCGCCACGCGCTGGCCGGCATCGTGATGATGGTCGACAGCCGGCATGGCTTCACGCCGCTGGACAAGCAGCTGCTGGATTTTGTGTCGCAGCGCGTGGGCACGGGCGAGGTCAAGCTGCTGGTGCTGCTGACCAAGGCCGACAAGCTCAGCCGCAACGAAGCGGCCAAATCGCTGGCGTCGGCGCAAAAGGTGCTGGGCGACCTGGCCACCGACCATGCCGACATCAGCATGGTGCTGTTCTCGGCCCTGTCTCGCCAGGGCCTGGGTGACGCGGCGCTGGTGCTGCGGCAATGGCAGGCCGCTGCGCTGCCGCCAGGGGCCGCCGAGCCCGCGCCCGAGGCCCAGCCACAGCCCGGCCCTGCTGACGCGACTGAGCCTGATGCTGGCACTGGTACTGGCATTGGCACTGGCGCTGAAGTTGATGCTGAGGCTGAGGCTGAGGCCGCCACCAGCGCGGCCCCGGCTGACGGCACCGATGCCGCAGCCGCAGCTGCGCCTGCCGCCGGCGCCGAGCCGCCGCCGCTGTCGCCGGTTTGACGCCGGGCCGGTGCTGCCGCGCTGCACACTGCAGCGCATGCCCATCACCCTTTTCGACCTCGCCCTGCCCACCGGCGCAACGCTGGCCTGCCGGGCTGCCGGCCCGGTGGACGCGCCGCGGCGCGCCGTGTTCCTGCATGGCTTTCCCGAGGCCGCCTTCGCCTGGGACGCGGTGCTGCTGGCCCTGACAGCGGCCGACCCCGGCCTGCGCTGCGTGGCCCCCAACCAGCGTGGCTATGCCGGCAGCAGCGCGCCGGCCGATGTCAGCGCCTACCGCGCCAAGCACCTGGTGGCCGACATCGCGGCGCTGATGGACGCGGTGGCCGGCGCCGGTGCACCCATCGACATGCTGGTGGCCCACGACTGGGGCGGCGGCGTGGCCTGGAACCTGGCCGCGCTGCTGCCGCAGCGGGTGCGCCAGCTGGTGATCATCAACTCGCCGCACCCCGGCGCCATGCTGCGTGAGTTGCGCATCAGCGCCGAACAGCGCGATGCCAGCCTCTACATGAACATGCTGATCCAGCCCGACGCCGCCCAGCGCCTGGCAGCCGACGACTTTGCCGGCTTGTTCGCCAAGTTGGAACGGCCGCACAGCGCCGGCGGCCCGGCGGGCGACGACTGGCTGACGCCGGCGGTGCGGGCGCAGTACCGCGCAGTCTGGTCCCAAGGCCTGGACGGCGCGCTTGAACTGGTACCGCGCGTCGCCGCTGCGCCCGCCCAAGGGCGCCGACGACCCTGCCCTGGCGGCCCTGGTGCTGCCCGATTCGGTGGTCAACGTGCGGGTGCCCACCACGGTGCTGTGGGGCATGGCCGACCATGCGCTGCGCCCGGGCTTGCTCGACGGCCTGGACGCCTGGGTGCCCGGCGTGCAGATCCACCGCCACCCCGACGCCAGCCACTGGATCGTGCACGAGCAGCCCGACTGGGTGGTTGGCCACCTGCGCCGCCTGTTGCCTGGCTGATCACCCGGTGGCCCGGGCGCCAGCCCGGCTGCAGCAGGCTCAGGGCCGGCCGATGGACAGCGCCAGACCGGCCTGGCCGTTGGGCGCATAGGTCAGGCCCACGTACAACGGCCCGACGCCGGTATCGGCCCCCAGGTAGAGGCTCATGCCGGTGCGCAGGCCCGACAGCCGCACGTCGCGCCGGTCAACCCAGGCATTGCCCGCCTCCAGCGTGGCACCGACAAAAAAGCCGCGTGTCAGCGTGGGCGACTGGCTCAGCCGCTGGGTCCAGCCCAGGCGCAGCAACAGCACATGGTTGCCGATCAGCTGGCCGCTCTGGTAGCCCGACAGGCGGTGGAAGCCGCCCAGGCTGTAGCGCGCCACGCCGCCGGTGCTGCTTTGCTCGGCGGTCTGCACCAGGGCGTGCCATTCCAGCGTGTGGCGGCCGAAGCTCCTGGCTGCGGTGGCCTCCGCCTCGATGCGGTGGAAGCTGCCGCGCAGGTCGCCGCTGCGCTGGCCCAGCCACAACTCGGCGGAAGCCCGGTAGCCGGATTGCGGGAAGTTGGCAAAGTCCAGCTGGTCAACCACGGCGCGCACACGCAGGGCGTCTTCATTCCAGCTGGCGCGGTTGCTGATCGGGCGTCACACCGGCATCGCCAGACAGCAGCAGCAGGCGGCTGCCCAGGGTCAGCCGCGACCAGCCCAGCCGCAGTTCGCCAAATTCGCCCCAGGGCTGGCCGATGTCCAGGCCGACGGTGGCCGTGGTGCGCCGGAAGGTGGCCAGCTCCTTGTCGCTGTCTTGCGCATAGAGCATCAGCCGGCGGCGCTCCAGGCTGGCATAGGGGGCCAGAAACCAGTCATTGGCGCGGGAGCTGGTCCAGGTCAGCGGGTGGTACAGCTCGGTGAACACCCGCGGCATCTCGCCGAGCTGCACCCGGTTGCGCCACTCGGTGCCGTTGCGGGTCAGCCAGTGGCTGTTGTGGCTCATCTTCAGGTTGAAGCTGCTGCGGCCGCTGAAGTCGGTGTTCAGGTCCAGACCCAGGGTCAGGTAGTTCGGGCCCCAGGGCTTGTCTTCCAGGTCGAACACCAGGGTGTCGCCGTCTTCCGGCCGGGCGCCCGGCATCAGCAGGTAATCGGTGCGGGCGTAGTCGCCGCCGGCGGCCAGGCGGCCGGTGTCGCGCTCGGCGCGCGCCGGGTCGAAGCGGTCGCCGACCTTGCTTTCCAGCAGCGGCAGCAGGCGCTCGGCGTTGGTCACGGCCGAGCCTTCGATGCGCACCGCCGCCACGCCGGGCGCCGGCGCTGGCCGGGCGCGGCCGGCTGGCCTGCCAGGCCGCATAGGCGTCAGCGCGCAGGGCCAGCGGTGCCAGCTGGTCGCTGCGCCCGCGCGCGCCGGCTTCGCCCAGATCGAACAGGACGGCGGCCTGGTCGAAATCACCCGCCGTCAACGACCCCAGCGGCGGTGCGATCAGCACATCGCCCGCGCGCAGCGTGGCCAGGCTGCGCTGCACGTTCTGCTCGGTCAGCAGGCTCAGCATCTGTGCGGTCAGGCCGACGGCCGAGTTCAGCGTCTCGCGCCCGCCCGGCGGCGTGCCGATGTTCACCGCGATCACCACGTCGGCACCCAGCGCACGCGCCACGTCGATCGGCAGGTTGTTGACCAGGCCGCCATCTCCCAGCACCCGCCCGCCCACTTCGGTGGGTGAAAACACCCCGGGCACGCTCATGCTGGAGCGCAGGGCCAGCGCCAGGTCGCCGCTGTCGAGCACCACGGCTGCGCCGCTTTCCATGTCGGTGGCCACGGCGCGGAAGGGGATCGGCAACTGGTCGAAGCGCTGTAGATCACGCACCGGCAAGGTGTAGCGGCGCAGCAGCGATTCCAGCCCGCGGCTGGAGACGGCGCTCAGCGGCGCCTGCAATGCACCGTTGCGCCAGCCCAGTTCCAGCAGCGGCGAGATCTCGAAGTCTTCTTCCTTGCGGCGCTGCGACAGTTGCTGGCGCGCCACCCGGCTGGTGAACACTTCGCTCCAGCGCACATCGCGCAGTTCGCGCTCCAGCGCGTCAGCGCCCATGCCGCTGGCATACAGCCCGCCGACGATGGCACCCATCGACGTGCCGGTGATGACGTCGATCGGGATCTGCAATTGCTCCAGCACCTTCAGCACGCCCACATGGGCCAGCCCGCGGGCCCCGCCGCCCGACAGCACCAGGCCGATGCGCGGGCGGCCCAGCGCAGGTGTTGCCAGTGCCGGGGCAGACGCTGGCAAGGCCGGTGCTGCAGCAGGCGTGGCCGGCACGGCCATGGCTCCAGCGGCCGGCGCCGCTGCTTGCGCCCGGGCCAGCCCGCTCAGACAGGCCACCACCAGCAAGCCAGACAGCAGCGCAAACCGCAGAGCGCACGGCAGGCCAGGCAGCGCCCGTGATCTACGGCCCACGCAAGACCTTTTCAGCCGAGCGCAACACCAGCGAGCGCACCTTGTGGTGGCGCGCCAGGCCTTCTGCCTGCAGCTGCGCGATGGCACGCTGGCGCACGGCAAACAGCTGCTCGGTCGCTGGTTCGCGCAGCAGGGCCAGGTCATGCCGGCTGTCTTGCCACAGCGACACCAGCGTGCGGCGTTCACCCTGCAGATAGGCGCGCAGCGTGGTGCCTGGTGGCAGGCCGATGCGGGCCAGCGTGTCGGTGGCGGTGTCCGGGGTGTCGGCCAGCAAGGCCGCCGGCACGGTGTCGAGCGTGGCGATGTCCAGCGGCATCGCGCCGGTGCTGGCCGACGCCCGGTCCGCTGCGATGCGTTCGAGCTTGCCGATGGTGGGCTGGGCTGCGGCAATGGCCTGGTTCAGCGCATGGCGTTGCGCGGCCAGCAGGCGCTCCAGCGCCCAGGCGAAGCCGTGGTTGTCGCGCTGGTCGGTATGGGCCAGATGGTCGACCAGGTTGCGGCCCAGGCCCAGCAGGCGCATGCGCTGGGCCGGCGTGCACAGCGCGATGTCATTGGCCAGCTGGTCCATGAAGCGCCAGACCGCGTGGTCGCCGCGGTCGAGCAGCGACGGGTCGCGCAGGGCCACGCGCAGGGCGGTGGGCTGCAGCCGCTGCACCAGTGCTGCGGTGTCGACGTCCAGCTGCAGATCACTCTGGATGGCCTCGAACAGCCGCGCCAGCAGCGCGCTCAGCTGCGCGTCGTGCTCGGCAGCGGCCGGGGTGCTGGCCATGCGCGTGGCTGGGTGTGGCGCAGTGGCAGCAGCCGCACCAGCCGCACCCCTTGCATCAAGCGTTGCCGTCGCGCCGTGCGTGGGCGGCGCCGCAGCGTCCTGCGGCACCGGCATGCCGCCACGCATGTCGCGCAGATTGCGCAGCTGGTCGGGGACCTGGTAGCGCGACGCGGTCTGCCCCCACAGGGTGTTGCCGCTCATGACGATGGTGCGGTAGCTGGCCGGTGCCACGCCTTGTTCTTCCAGCCGGCGGCAGGCGGCGCCGTAGGCGCGCTGCAGCACGGTGGCCAAGGGTTTGGCGGCGTCCTGCAGAAAGGCTGCCATCAGCGGGCGCGCCATCGGCAGCATCTGCACCCCTTCCCAGAGCGCGCGCACCATGCGCTCGGGCCGGAAGGGGTTGGTGTCGCGCGAGACATTGGCGTCGTCGATCAACGCGGAGGTGTAGGTCTGCAGTTCACGCAACACCACCTCGGCCTGCAAGCCCACCGCCTCGGTGCAGCGCGCAATCTCGATGTCGACCGCCACATCGGCTTCGTCGATCAGCGCCAGTTCTGGCTCGGCGCCTCGCAACGCCGGGTGCACCCCCTGCGCCTTGGGGCGGCTGGTGGGCGGTGGCAACGGGGCCTTGCCTGGCTGCAGCAGGCGCAGCTCGTCCTGCGCGCTCTTGCGCAGCACCGCCATGGCGCGCGCCGTGAGTTCGCTGCGGTGCTGCTGCAGCACACGCGCCGGGTCGATGCTGCCGCCGCGCCCCGGGCTGGGCATGCGCTCACGCCAGCGCTGGTGCACCGCATCGATGACGATGTCCAGGCTCATCGGAACACGCAGCAACTCCTCGTCGATGAAGTCCTGCAGCGTGGGACGGATGCTCATCCCCCGATTATCGGTGGCTGCCGCCGCCACGATCGCCGGCACTGGCCGGAAATGCACCGTGTTTCCGCTGTTCGACCGCAGGGCCTGCAGCAATGAAAAAGGCCACCCGAAGGTGGCCCTGTGCTGTGCCGCGATGGCGGCGCGGCGGGGTGCAGCAAGTGCGGCCAGGCCGCCCCAGGCACCCCGTCGGGCTTACATGTCCATACCGCCCATGCCGCCCATGCCGCCCATGCCACCAGGCATGCCGCCGGCGCCAGACTCTTCCTTCGGTGCTTCGGCCACCATGCACTCGGTGGTCAGCATCAGGCTGGCGACCGAGGCGGCGTTCTGCAGTGCAGTGCGCGTCACCTTGGTCGGGTCGAGAATGCCCATCTCGATCATGTCGCCGTAGGTGTCGTTGGCAGCGTTGAAGCCGTAGGTGCCCTTGCCTTCCAGCACCTTGTTGATCACCACGCTGGGCTCGCCACCGGCGTTGGCCACGATTTCACGCAGCGGCTGTTCGACGGCGCGCAGCACGATCTTGATGCCGGCGTCCTGGTCGTTGTTGTCACCCTTGATGGTGCCAGCCGTCTGGCGGGCACGCAGCAGGGCCACGCCGCCGCCGGCGACGATGCCTTCTTCCACTGCAGCGCGGGTGGCGTGCAGGGCGTCTTCGACGCGGGCCTTCTTTTCCTTCATCTCGACTTCGGTGGCAGCGCCAACCTTGATCACGGCAACACCGCCGGCCAGCTTGGCCACGCGCTCTTGCAGCTTTTCACGGTCGTAGTCGCTGGTGGCTTCTTCGATCTGCACGCGGATCTGCTTGACCCGCGCTTCGATGTCGGCTGCTGCACCGTTGCCGTCGATGATGGTGGTGTTTTCCTTGCCCACTTCAACGCGCTTGGCCTGGCCCAGGTCGGCCAGCGTGACCTTCTCCAGCGTCAGGCCCACTTCTTCGGCGATGACCTTGCCGCCGGTCAGGATGGCGATGTCTTCCAGCATGGCCTTGCGGCGGTCGCCGAAGCCCGGTGCCTTGACAGCCACGACCTTCAGGATGCCGCGGATGGTGTTGACCACCAGGGTCGCCAGGGCTTCGCCTTCGACTTCTTCGGCGATGATCAGCAGCGGACGGCCGGCCTTGGCCACTTGCTCCAGCGTGGGCAGCAGGTCACGGATGTTGCTGATCTTCTTGTCGAAGAGCAGCACAAACGGGTTGTCCAGCAGGGCCGATTGCTTCTCGGGGCTGTTGATGAAGTAGGGCGACAGGTAGCCGCGGTCGAACTGCATGCCTTCGACGACGTCGAGTTCGCTGTTCAGGCTCTTGCCGTCTTCAACGGTGATCACGCCTTCCTTGCCGACCTTGTCCATCGCGCTGGCGATGATGGTGCCGACTTCTTCGTCGCTGTTGGCCGAAATGGTGCCGACCTGGGCGATTTCCTTGTTGGTCGTGGTGGCCTTGGACTGCTTCTTCAGCTCGGCGACCAGGGCCGTCACGGCCTTGTCGATGCCGCGCTTCAGGTCCATCGGGTTCATGCCGGCGGCCACGTACTTCATGCCTTCGCGCACGATGGCCTGGGCCAGCACGGTGGCGGTGGTGGTGCCGTCACCGGCGATGTCGCTGGTCTTGGAAGCGACTTCCTTGACCATCTGCGCGCCCATGTTCTGGAGCTTGTCCTTCAGCTCGATTTCCTTGGCCACCGAGACACCGTCCTTGGTGACGGTGGGGGCGCCGAACGAGCGCTCGAGCACCACGTTGCGGCCCTTGGGGCCCAGGGTGACCTTGACCGCATTGGCCAGGATGTTCACGCCTTCGACCATGCGGACGCGGGCGTCGGAACCAAAAATGACGTCTTTAGCTGCCATGTGTAAATCTCCTAATTCAGGGGGTATGGATGTTTGCGGGTGGGCGAATTACTTCGCGACCACGGCGAAGAGGTCTTCTTCGCGCATCACCAGCAGTTCGTCGCCATCGACCTTGACGGTCTGGCCGGAGTACTTGCCGAACAGCACGCGGTCACCGACTTGCACGTTCAGGACGATGAAGTCGCCCTTGTCGTTGCGCTTGCCGGGGCCGACGGCCAGCACTTCACCCTGGTCGGGCTTTTCGGCGGCGTTGTCGGGGATGACGATGCCCGAGGCAGTCTTGGTTTCTTGCTCAAGGCGCTTGACGATCACACGGTCGTGCAAAGGACGAAGTTTCATCGTATCTCCTGGGGGGTGGTTGGAACGCTGCAGCAACCTGCGCAGGGCAGTGCCTCGGTCAGGCTGCAATGACAAACCGGACGCTGCCGGGATTGTTAGCACTCAACCTTGGCGAGTGCTAGCAATCGATTATAGGGGCACTGCGTGCGCTTGCAAGAGGCCGGACGCACGGCGCGTGGCTGGTGGCCATGCGCGCGGGCGCTTTCGACAGGCGGTGGTCGGGCCGGCTGCTGTGCAGCCAAAGGCTTTTTCAGCGCGCCTGCGCGCGGGCCGGTTTGTGGCGGCTGCGGGCCGGATGTGGGGCGGCGCCGGCGAGCAGCGGCCCGGCGCCGTGCAGTCTCAGTCTGGCAGGGTGTCGTCGTCGTCGCGGCCCGGGGGCACTTCAACGCGGTAACGCTCGTTGGCCCAGGCGCCCAGGTCCGCACCACGGCAGCGCTCGCTGCAGAACGGCCGCGACGGGTTGCTGGGCGCAAACACCGCCGGCCGCTTGCAGGTGGGGCAGGGCACGCGGCGCGGCTCGCTCCTGGGGGCGTCGCTGCTCATGCGCACAGCGCCAGTTCAAAGGGCACATCCACCGGTGCCGGGCGCAGGCGGCCGTCGGCATCGGTCCGCATCAGCCGCACCTGCACCATCAGCCGGTGGCCGGTGATCTCGGGCACCAGGCCGTCGCTGTCGTCGATGCGCAAGCGCAGCAGCTGGTAGCTGCGGCCCTGCGGCAGGCTTTGCTGGAACTGCCCGGCCTGGCTGATCACCTTGTGCGGCATGCCGGTGTCGCGCACCAGGCCCAACAGCAGCTGCAGGGCCTGCGCCAGCGGCTCCAGCGTGGCCACCCAGCCCAGCAGGTCGGCGCGGCGGCTGGCCGGCGCATGCTGCTGCCAGGCGTAATAGGCCGGCAGGTCGAATTCACAAGTGCCGCCAGGGATGTTGATGCGGCTGCGCACGCTGGTCAGCCATTCATGCCCGGCCAGCGCCTGGCCGGCCTTGCCGGGCTGCAGGTTGAGTGCCTGGAAGGCGGCCTCGATGCGGGAGATGACGTCGTCCAATGCCGCCTGCGAGACCTGCGGGTTGCTGCGGTAGGCCACCAGCTGGGCCTTGTGGCGCTCCAGCTCTTTCATCAGGTCGGTCTTGAGGTCGGCGCGTGCGGCCACGTCCATGATCTCGAAGATCGTCACCAGCGCAAAGTGGTGGTCCACTGCAGCGTCGCGTGGCAGCAACTGGCCCAGGCGGTCAAACAGGTGCTCCAGCCGAAGCATGGTGCGGATGCTTTCGTTGAAGGGGTATTCGTACAAGACCAAGGGGCTTCCTCGTGGCACGGGCCGGGATGCAGCCATGGCTGGCAGACCCACCAGCGTGGCCGATTGTTCCACAGCCCCTGGTGCTGTCAGCGCCTGCGCGGCCCGATCCAGCAGGCCCAGAGCTGGGCCACTTCCGCCGCCAGGGCGTCGCGGCTGAGGCCGTCATTGAACAGCACGGCGTCGGCCAGGGCGCGGCGCTGGATGCGCGTGGCCTGCTGGGCGATGACGCTGCGCACCTGTGCCTCGGGCCAGCCCGAGCGCGCCATCACCCGCTGCACCTGGGTGTCGGCGCTGCAATCGACCACCAGGATGCGCTGGCAGCTGGCGCGCCAGTGGCTGCTGGCGTGGAGCAAGGGCACGTCGAACACCACCACGCCATCGGCAGCGGCCTGGGTCTGGCGCTGGGCCTCGGCGCCGATCATCGGGTGCAGGATGTCCTCCAGGGCGCGTTTGGCGTCAGGGTCGCTGAACACCAGGCTGCGCATGCGGGCGCGGTCGAGTGCACCGCTGGCATCGGCCACCTCGTCGCCGAAACGCTGGCGCAGCGCAGGCATGGCCGCGCCGCCGGGCTTGGTGAGTGCGTGGGCAATGGCATCGGTGTCGACCAGCGTGGCGCCCTGCGCCACCAGCAGCGCTGACACCGTGCTCTTGCCGCTGCCGATGCCGCCTGTCAGGCAGATCCTGTCGACAGCCTGCTGCAGCGGTTTGTCGTCCGCGCTCACAAGCCGGGCCACAGCTGGTTGAGCTGCGGGCCGAAAAACAGCGCACAGATGCCGCCGCCCGTCAGATAAGGCCCGAACGGGATCGGGACGTTGCGGCCATGTCCACGCGCCACGATCATGAAGATGCCGACCACGGCGCCCACCGCCGACGACAGCAAGATGATGCTGGGCAGCGCCTGCCAGCCCAGCAGTGCACCCAGTCCGGCCAGCAGCTTGAAGTCACCCTCGGCCATGCCTTGCACGCCGCGCACCAGCTTGTAGGCGAATGCCACGAACCACAGCGCAAAGTAGCCGAAAAACGCCCCCAGCGCGGCATCGGGCAGCGACACCGGAATCCAGCCTTGCCAGGCCGCCACCAGGCCCAGGCCGATCAATGGCAGCGTCAGGTCGTCGGGCAGCAGCGTGGTGTCCAGGTCGATGAAGGCCGCCGCCACCAGCAGCGCCAGCGCCAGGCAGTACACCGCCGTGGCGGCGCTGGGCCCGCCCAGCAGCGCAGCGCCGGCAAACAGCGCGCCGGTCAGCGCCTCCACCAGGGGGTAGCGCACCGAGATACGGCTGCCGCAGGCCGCGCACTTGCCGCCCAGCCGCAGCCAGCCCAGCAGCGGGATGTTTTCATGCCAGGCCAGCTGGTGGCCGCATTGCGGGCAGCGTGAACGCGGCCGCGACAGGCTCAGGGCTGGCAGCGCTTCGACGTCGGCTGCCAGGGCCTCACCCTGGCGGGCCAGTTCTGCCGTGCGGGCAGGTTGGCTGCCCAGCACCCGGGCCATGGCGCTGCCGTCTTGCAGGTAGCCGGCAGCGTCCGCCAGCCATTCACGTTCCAGCAGCTGCGGCAGGCGGTGGATCACCACGTTGAGGAAGCTGCCGATCACCAGGCCCAACACCCCCAGCGCCCAGGGCGAGAGCAACACCTCCAGCGGCGGCAGCACCATCGGTCAGACCACCTGGCCGATCTTGAAGATCGGCAGGTACATGGCCACCACGATGCCGCCAATCACGGTGCCCAGCACCACGATGATGATGGGCTCCATCAGGCTGGACAGGCCCTTGACCATGTCGTCGACCTCTTCTTCATAGAACTCGGCGGCCTTGCCCAGCATGTGGTCCAGCGAACCGGACTCTTCGCCGATCGACGCCATCTGGATCACCATGTTCGGGAACACGCCGGTGCTCTGCATTGACGTGGTCAGCGCACTGCCGGTGGACACGTCGCGCTGGATCTTGGTGGTCGCCTCGGCATACACCGCATTGCCGGATGCGCCGCCCACGGAATCCAGGGCCTCCACCAGCGGCACGCCGGCGGCGAACATGGTGGACAAGGTGCGGGTCCAGCGGGCGATGACCGATTTGTTGATCAGGTTGCCGAAGACGGGGATGTTCAGCAGCAGCCGGTCCATCACCATCTGCATCTTCACCGACCGCTTCCAGGTCTGCATGAACATGTAGCCGCCACCGGCGATCAGGCCGAAGACCACGGGCCAGTAGGCGACAAAAAATTCCGACATCGCGATCACCATCAGCGTGGGCGCGGGCAGGTCGGCACCAAAGGAGCTGAACACATCCTTGAAGGCCGGGATCACCTTGATCATGATGATCACCACCACCAGGAAGGCCACCACCAGCACCGCCACCGGGTACATCAGTGCTGCCTTGATCTTGCTCTTGATGGCGATCGTCTTTTCCTGGTAGATCGCCAGGCGTTCGAGCAGTTGCTCCAGGATGCCGCCAGCCTCTCCGGCTTCGACCAGGTTGCAGTACAGCGCGTCGAAGTGCATCGGATGCTTGCGGAACGCAGCCGACAAGCTGGTGCCGGTCTCCACGTCCGAGCGGATGTCGCCCAACAACTTGGTCAGCCGGGGATTGGTGGCGCCGCGGCCGACGATGTCGAAGGCCTGCAGCAAGGGCACACCGGCCTTCATCATGGTCGCCAGCTGGCGCGTGAACAAGGCGATGTCTTTTTGCTTGACCGAGCTGCCACCGCTGGTGCGGCGCTTTTTCAGCTTGGTCAGCAAGATGCCCTGGCGGCGCAGGCTGGCGCTGACCTGGGCCTCGCCACCGGCGCGGATTTCGCCACGCACCACTTTGCCGTTCTTGTCCCGGCCTTCCCATTCGAAGACCAGTTCCTTGATATTTCTCGCGGCTGTTGCAGTCGCCATGCGTGCTCCGGATCGGCTGGTGTGGCGCCGCGCTCAGGGCGCTGCGCCGTGGAATGGCTGAAGAGCGGTCGGCGCCGGCCCCATCACTGGTTGGTCGCCGCGATGATTTCTTCCAGGGTGGTCACGCCTTGGCGTACCTTCACCAGCCCGGATTGGCGCAGGTCGCGCACACCATCGCGCTGGGCTTGCTGGGCAATGTCCACAGCCGTTCCCTCGCTGAGGATGATGCGCTGGATCGCTTCGCTCATCGGCATCACCTGGTACACGCCCACCCGGCCTTTGTAGCCGCTGTTGCAGCTGTTGCAGCCCACGGCACGGAAAGGCCGCCACGAGCCGTCCAGATCTTCGGGGATGTAACCGGCACGCAGCATGGCTTCGCGAGGGTAATCGGCTGGCGTCTTGCAGTTTTCACACAGCCGCCGCGCCAGACGCTGCGCCGTGATCAGGATCACGCTGGAGGCAATGTTGAACGGCGCCACGCCCATGTTCAGCAGCCGGGTCAGCGTGGTGGGCGCGTCGTTGGTGTGCAAGGTGCTCATCACCATGTGGCCGGTTTGCGCAGCCTTGATGGCGATGTCGGCGGTTTCCAGGTCACGGATCTCGCCGACCATGATGATGTCGGGGTCCTGGCGCAGGAAGGACTTGAGCGCGGCCGAAAACGTGAGCCCGGCACGGTCGTTCACGTTGACCTGGTTCACGCCGGGCAGGTTGATTTCCGCCGGGTCTTCCACGGTGGAGATGTTCACGCCCGGCTGGTTCAGGATGTTCAAGCAGCTGTAGAGCGACACCGTCTTGCCCGAGCCGGTGGGGCCAGTGACCAGCACCATGCCGTAGGGCCGCACGATGGCGGTCATCAGGCGGTCTTTTTCGATTTTCTCGTAGCCCAGGGCCTCAATGCCGACCTTGGCCGACGATGGGTCGAGGATGCGGATCACGATCTTTTCGCCGAACAGCGTGGGCAGGGTCGACACCCGGAAGTCGATCGCCTTGTTGCCGAACTTCATCTTCATGCGGCCGTCTTGCGGCACGCGCTTTTCGGCGATGTCGAGCCGGCTGATGACCTTGATGCGCGAGGCCAGTTTTTCCTTGATGGCCAGCGGCGGCTGGGTGATCTCACGCAGCTCACCGTCAACCCGGAAGCGCACCCGGTAGTGGTATTCATAGGGCTCGAAGTGCAGGTCGGACGCACGCAGGTTGATGGCGTCGATCAGCATCTTTTGCAGAAAGCGCACCACCGGTGCGTCTTCCACTTCCGACACCACCTCCGATGCCTCGGGCGCGCTGGTGTCGTCGGTGACGTCGAACTCGAAGTCGTCTGCCGTCAGCGCTTCCAGCGTCTCGGTGGCCGTGGCGCCCTGGGCTTCCATCAGGCGCGCCAGCTTGTCGTATTCAACGATCACCCACTCGGGTGACAGCTGGGTCGCAAACTTGATGCGTTCAACCGCCTCCTGGTCGGTGGGGTCGGCCCCGCCGATGAACAGCCGGTTGCCACGCCGGCCCAGCATCACCAACTGGTATTGCACCGCCAGCTTGGGGTCGACCACGTTCTTGGGCAGGCGCTCGAAATCCACCGCCGACAGATCGAGCAGTGGCAGTGCCAATGCCGTCGACAGCGTGTGCGCCAGATCAATCGCCGACACAGCGCCAGAGGCAATGACGGCGCCGATGAAGCTGATGCGGCGCTCTTTGGCCGACCTGGCCAGGTCCTCGGCGGCCTTGCTGCCCAGCTTGCCAGCATGTACCAGCACCCTGGCGACGCCAGACAGCGACGATTGCGGTGGTTCGACCAAAGTTTCCAAGGCGGGTTCGCGGCGGTTGACGACAACTGATCGCACCATGATGGCCGATGCGCCGCTGACTGTAACGCCTAGAACCCCCGCCGTTGGGGGCCTGTTCCCGTTGTGGATACCCCGGTGCCGGCACAGGCGCAGGTGTCCAGACGTGAAAAAGCCCCTGGGGCAGGGGCTCGTCAGTCATGCAAACTCTAAAAAAATCTGGTCGGGGTGAGAGGATTCGAACCTCCGGCCTCTACGTCCCGAACGTAGCGCTCTACCAGGCTAAGCTACACCCCGATGGTTGGCGGCGTGCTGTTGCCAGCACTGTTGCCTGTTTCAGTCGGTCAGGAGGATCGCTCCACCGACCGAGCACATAATTCTAGCAGAGCCTTTCGGGCCGGTGAATCAGGCAGGACAGAAAGTGCGCGAGCGGCTGCGTCGGCTTCGTCGCGTGCAGCCTGCCGCGTGGCTTGCAGGGCGCCGGTGTCGCGCACGATCGCCAGGATGTCCTGCAGACGGTCGAGCTCGCCATGCTCGATGGCGCGGCGGATCAGCTGCCGCTTGTCGTCGCTGCTGCGCGCCATGGCCACCAGCAGCGGCAGGGTGGGCTTGCCTTCCCGCAGATCGTCGCCGACGTTCTTGCCCAGTGACTGGGTGTCGCCGTCATAGTCCAGCAGGTCATCAACCAACTGAAACGCCGTGCCCAAGGCGCGGCCGCAGTCGGCGCAGGCTTCCTCCACCGCACGCGGGGCATTGGCCAGCACCGCGCCCAGGCGGGCGCTGGCCTCGAACAGCTTGGCGGTCTTGTAGCGGATGACACGCAGGTAGTCGTCGACCGC
This sequence comes from uncultured beta proteobacterium, assembly GCA_963844485.1. Classification (GTDB taxonomy): domain Bacteria; phylum Pseudomonadota; class Gammaproteobacteria; order Burkholderiales; family Burkholderiaceae_C; genus Pseudaquabacterium. The sequence continues at coordinate 80,618 of CAWJOQ010000014.1, read as the reverse complement.
CAGATCGGGGTCGTGCATGTTCATCAGTTGCAGCACTTCGCCTTCGGCGATCACATTGGTCGCGTCGGCCAGCACATCCAGCACCCGCATGCGGTTGACGCTGACCATCATCTGGAAGGCCCGCGAATACAGAAAGTCACCAACCAGCACGCTGGCGGCATTGCCGAACAGGGCATTGGCCGTCTGCTGGCCGCGGCGCAGCGAGGATTCGTCAACCACGTCGTCATGCAACAGCGTGGCGGTGTGGATGAACTCCACCGTGGCGGCCAGTTCGTAGCGCTCGGGTCCGTCAAAGCCCAGGGCCTGGGCGAACAGCAGCACCAGACGTGGCCGGATGCGCTTGCCGCCGGCGCTGATGATGTAGTGCGAGATCTGGTTGATCAGCGCCACATCCGAGGCCAGGCGCAAGCGGATCACCTCATCGACCCGCAGCATGTCGGCAGCCATCGGGTCGACGTCAGCCGATGCGGGGGTGAGGAGATCGTTCACAGGGGCATGGGTCACGGATTGGTTTCAAATTATAGGGAGCCCCCGCCCGGCAGCCCGGCACGCTGGCCGACAGCCCTGGTGGCGACACCAGCGCCACGACGGCTGGCAGCATCCATGTCAACTGCAAAAGCCAAAGAGCTTGTGGTCTGCTATCATCTTGGGTTCTTTCGGCGACAGCCGGGGAACTGGCGGGCCTGCACGGTCGCCAGGTTTGGAATCAAGTGAACACAGCAAAGGCACTTATGTACGCGCTCATAAAAACCGGTGGCAAGCAATTCAAGGTTGCAGCCGGCGAAAAGATCAAGGTAGAACAGATAGCAGCGGACGTGGGCCAAGAGATCGTGATCGACCAGGTGTTGGCCGTCGGAAACGGCGCCGACCTGACGATCGGGACACCCTTGGTGGCCGGCGCCACGGTGAAAGCCACCGTGGTGTCACACGGCAAGCACGACAAGGTGCGCATCTTCAAGATGCGTCGCCGCAAGCACTATCAGCGGCATGGCGGCCACCGCCAGACCTACACCGAGCTGGAAATCGGCGCCATCGGCGTTTGATCGCCATCCGTCAAGTCATCAGGAGCTTTTGAACCATGGCACAGAAAAAAGGCGGCGGCTCAACCCGCAACGGCCGCGACTCACAACCCAAGATGCTGGGCGTGAAGGTCTTCGGCGGCCAGACCATTCCGGCTGGCGCGATCATCGTGCGCCAGCGTGGCACCCGTTTCCACGCCGGTGACAACGTCGGCATGGGCAAGGACCACACGCTGTTTGCGTTGGTCGATGGTCAGGTCTCGTTTGCCATCAAGGGTGCACTGAACCGCCACACGGTTTTTGTCACCCCGGTCTGAGCACAGGCCCGCAGGCTGCAGCATGCTGTCAGCCTGATCCAAGCCCCGGCCTGCCGGGGCTTTTGTGTTTTTTGGGGCGTTTGCCCCCGGGGGATGAAGCACCATGAAATTCGTCGACGAAGCCACCATCGACATCGCCGCAGGCAATGGCGGCGCGGGCTGCATGAGCTTCCGGCGCGAGAAGTTCATTCCCTTTGGCGGGCCCAACGGCGGTGACGGCGGCCGGGGCGGCAGCGTGTATGCCGTGGCCGACCGCAACCTGAACACGCTGATCGACTACCGCTACGCCCGCCGCCACGAGGCGCGCAACGGCGAAGCCGGTCGCGGGTCGGACCAGTACGGCGCAGCGGCCGAGGACATCGTGCTGCGCATGCCGGTGGGCACCATCGTGCGCGATGCCGAGACCGAGGAAGTGCTGGCCGAACTGCTGGAGCCTGGTGTGCCTGTGCTGCTGGCCAAGGGCGGCGACGGCGGCTTTGGCAACCTGCACTTCAAGAGCAGCACCAACCGCGCCCCGCGCCAGAAGACGCCGGGCTGGCCGGGCGACGAGAAGAAACTGAAGCTGGAATTGCGGGTGCTGGCCGACGTCGGCTTGCTGGGCCTGCCCAATGCCGGCAAGAGCACGCTGATCACCGCGATCAGCAATGCCCGGCCCAAGATCGCCGATTACCCGTTCACCACCCTGCACCCCAACCTGGGTGTGGTGCGCGCCGGGCCGGAGCGCAGCTTCGTGGTGGCCGATCTGCCTGGCCTGATCGAGGGTGCGGCCGACGGCGCCGGCCTGGGCCATCTGTTCCTGCGCCACCTGCAGCGCACCCGGCTGCTGCTGCATGTGGTCGACATGGCGCCGTTTGACGGCGCCGACCCGGTGGCCCTGGCCAAGGGCATCATCAAGGAACTGCGCAAGTACGACGAAGCGCTGTACGAGAAGCCGCGCTGGATCGTGCTGAACAAGCTCGACATGGTGCCGGCCGAAGACCGCCCTGCCTTGGTGAAGGATTTCATCAAGCGCATGCGCTGGAAGGGCCCGGTCTTCAGCATCTCGGCGCTGGCGCGCGAGGGCCTCGACCCGATGGTGCAGGCCATCTACGAGCATGTGGCGGCGCACAAGGTGCAGGCCCCGCCCGAGGTGGACCCGCGCTTTGATGCACCCGCGCCTGCGCCGGCGGCCGCCGTGGACCGCGACGATGACTGAGCTGCTCAAGAGCGCCCGCCGCATCGTGGTGAAGGTGGGCTCCAGCCTGGTCACCAACGAGGGCCGGGGCATCGACGCCGAGGCGGTGGGCACCTGGTGCCGGCAGCTGGCGGCGCTTGTCGCGGCAGGGGCGCGAGGTGGTGATGGTCAGCTCGGGCGCCATTGCCGAGGGCATGCAGCGCCTGGGCTGGAAGACCCGCCCGACTGAATTGCATGAGCTGCAGGCCGCCGCCGCCGTGGGTCAGATGGGCCTGGCGCAGACCTACGAGACCCAGCTCAAGGCACACGGCATGCGCAGCGCCCAGGTGCTGCTGACGCATGCCGACCTGGCCGACCGTGAGCGCTACCTCAACGCCCGCAGCACCTTGCTGACCCTGCTGCGGCTGCAGGTGATCCCGGTGATCAACGAAAACGACACCGTCGTCAACGACGAAATCAAGTTCGGCGACAACGACACCCTGGGTGCCCTGGTGGCCAACCTGGTGGAGGCCGACGCGCTGGTGATCCTGACCGACCAGCGTGGTCTGTACGAAGCCGATCCGCGCAAGCTGCCGGATGCGCGCTTCATCGATGAAGCGGTGGCCGGCGACCCGGCGCTGGAACTGATGGCGGGCGGCGCCGGTTCGGCGATTGGCCGCGGCGGCATGCTGACCAAGATCCTGGCGGCCAAGCGTGCCGCCGGCAGTGGCGCCAGCACGGTGATTGCCTGGGGCCGCGAGCCCGACGCCTTGCTGCGCCTGGCTGCGGGCGAGGCCATCGGCACCGCCTTGCTGGCCAACACGCCCAAGCTGGCGGCGCGCAAGCAGTGGATGGTGGACCACCTGCAATTGCGCGGCGCGGTGGTGGTCGACAACGGCGCCGTGCTGAAGCTGCGCGATGAAGGCAAGAGCCTGCTGCCGATCGGCGTGACCGCAGTGGACGGCAATTTCCGCCGTGGTGATGTGATTGCAGTGCGCACCGCAGCCGGTGTGGAAATTGCCCGCGGGCTGGCCAACTACGCCAGCACCGAAGCGCGGCTGATTGCCCGCAAGCCTTCGTCACAGATTGCCGGGCTGCTGGGCTTTGTCAACGAGCCCGAACTGATCCACCGGGACAACCTGGTCCTGCGCTGACGCGCCGGTCGGCCAGGCCGGGTTCAGTCTTCCAGCTCGGCCTTGGCCATCTCGATGTCCAGCCGTTCCATGGCATCGGCGGCGGTGCAGGCGGCGGCCTTGGCGTAGAGCGCCTCGGCTTCCTTCATCCGTTTGTCGCCTTCGAGCATCACCAAGCCGTTGGCATGTTCGACCATGCCGATGGCCGAGCCGGGGTTGAGCTTCAGCGCCTGCTGGAACATCTTCAGACCGGTGGCGGCGTCGGCGCCCTGGGTGCGGCCCAGCAGCTTGCCCACCTTGTCGATCACCTCGGCGTGGAAAGCGCCCAGCGCGATGTGCGCATCGGCATGCTTGGGCGCCAGCGCAATGGTGGTCTCCAGCGCGTTCTTGACCTTGCTGCCCAGGCCCTGCGCCAGCGCCTTGGTCACGCTGATGCCCTGGCCATAGCGGCCCAGCGCATAGGCCAGCCAGTAGTGGGCGTTGGGGTTCTGGGCGTCTTCGGCGATCTGTGCCTCGGCGCGTGCCGCCACTTCCTGGAACATCGCCAACCGGGTTTTCTCGCTTTTTTCAAGGTAGGTGGCGTAGATGCACTGGGCCTTGTTGGCCGCCGTGATGCCATGGCCGCCGGCCTTCAGCCCGGCGTCGTGCGCCTTTTGAAAGTCGCCCGCATGGAAGTGGCCCCAGGCGGCGAGCACGGCGGCGTCTTTGGGCAAGGGCTCGGCGTCGCCCAGGTGCAGGCGGGCCCAGTGCTTTTTCAGGCTGGCGGCGTCCTGGGCGTAACTGGTGTCGTCGTAGGGGAAGGCGGTCCACTTGGCCATGCTTTGTCTCCTGGGGATTTGGATGGAATCGGATGCGATGGCGCGTGATCGGGCGCCGTCAGTCCTTGCTGCGGTAAGCGCCGGCGATCTGGAACAAGTGCTCGCGCGACTGCGGCTCCAGGTAGGGCATCAGCAGGCTCAGCACATGGTAGGCGCCGCGTGACAAGGCGGCGGCGGCGCTTTCGGGCTCCAGCGCGCGGCGTGGGTCGCGCACGTACTCGTAGCTGAGCCAGTAGGTCAGCACCACCACCATGGCGCTGGCCACGGGCGCGCTCTCGCGCTGGTCGATGCGCAGGCTGCTGCTGCGGGCCAGGCCGTCCAGCACCTGGGCCACGGCGCGTGACTTGTTCTTCAGCACAAACTGGAAATGGGTCTCCAGCCGGCGGTTCTTGCTGAGCAGGTCGTTCAGGTCGCGGTACAGGAAGCGGTACTGCCAGATCAGTTCGAACAGCATGTGGAAGAACAGCCAGGCGTCTTCCACATTGCGCACACTCTCTGCTGCCTGCAGCAGGTCGTTCAGGCCGCGCTCATAGCGGTCGAACAAGGTGTTGATCAGCTCGTCCTTGGCCGGGTAGTGGTAGTACAGGTTGCCCGGGCTGATGCCCAGTTCGGCTGAAATCAGCGTGGTGCTGACGTTGGGCTCGCCGAAGCGGTTGAACAAGTCCAGCGTCACCTCCAGGATGCGCTCGGCCGTGCGGCGGGGTCGCTTCGCAGTGGTTTTGGGGCTGGATTTGCCGGCAGGGCGGGTCGGATCGGGATCGGGCATGGGCGGCTCACAGGCAACAGGCAATCTAGCACCTCGTGCGCGTGCCGGCTGCCGTGGCTGTCCCTAGGAGCGCAGGCCGCAGCGGCGCCGATCCCTACAATCGCGCCCCTATGCCCGCCGTCAGTTTCCAACAGGTCGAGAAGACCTACACCGGTGCCCGCGGCACCTTCCGTGCACTGGCGGGGGTCTCATTCGACATCGCCCGGGGTGAATTTTTCGGTCTGCTGGGGCCCAACGGCGCAGGCAAGACCACGCTGATTTCGGTGCTGGCCGGGCTCACCCAGCCCACGGCCGGCCGGGTGACGGTGATGGGCCACGACGTGCAGGCCGACGCGGCGGCCGCGCGCAAGGCGCTGGGCATCGTGCCGCAAGAGCTGGTGTTCGACCCGTTCTTCAGCGTGCGCGAGGCCTTGCGCATCCAGAGCGGCTATTTCGGCGTGAAGAAGAACGACGCCTGGATCGACGAGCTGCTGGCCGAACTGGGCCTGACCGACAAGGCCGACGCCAACATGCGCCAGCTGTCGGGCGGCATGAAGCGCCGGGTGCTGGTGGCCCAGGCCCTGGTGCACCGGCCGCCGGTGATCGTGCTGGACGAGCCCACCGCCGGCGTCGATGTGGAGTTGCGCCAGACGCTGTGGGCCTTCATCGCCCGCCTCAACCGCGATGGCCACACCGTGCTGCTGACCACCCATTACCTGGAAGAAGCCGAGGCGCTGTGCCACCGCATCGGCATGCTGCGCAAGGGTGAACTGGTGGCGCTGGACCGCACCGCCAATCTGCTGTCGGCCAGCGCCAGCACCATGCTGCGCTTCAAGACCGACCAGTCGCTGCCACCGCCGCTGGCCGCGCAGGCCCGCATCACCGGCCGCATCGTCCAGCTCAAGGCCAAGGACGCCGCCGATGTGGAGCGCCTGCTGGCAGGGCTGCGCGAGGCCGGCGTGGTGGTCGAAGACCTGGAGATCGGCCGCGCCGACCTGGAAGACGTGTTCGTCGAGATCATGGCGGGTGGCCGGGCTGCGGCGGCACCCGCCCAGCCGCGCGCGTCCACCACGCAGGTGCCCGCATGATCCGCCTGGCGGGCGCGCGCACGCTGTTCAAGAAAGAGATCCTGCGCTTCTGGAACGTCGGCTTCCAGACCGTGGCCGCGCCGGTGCTCACGGCCGTGATGTACCTGCTGATCTTCGGCCATGTGCTGCAAGACAAGGTGCAGGTGTTCGATGGCGTGGGCTACACCAGCTTCCTGATCCCCGGGCTGGTGATGATGAGCGTGCTGCAAAACGCCTTTGCCAACAGCTCGTCCAGCCTGGTGCAGAGCAAGGTCACCGGCAACCTGGTGTTCCTGCTGGTGTCGCCGCTGTCGCACTGGGCCTGGTTTGTCGGCTATGTGGGTGCCAGCGTGGTGCGCGGGCTGGCGGTGGGGCTGGGGGTGTTCCTGGTCACCGTGTGGTTTGCGCCGCCATCCTTTGCCCAGCCGCTGTGGATCCTGGTGTTTGCTGCGCTGGGCGCCGGCATGCTGGGCGCGCTGGGGCTGATCGCCGGTTTGTGGGCCGACAAGTTCGACCAGATGGCGGCCTTCCAGAACTTCATCATCATGCCGATGACGTTTCTGTCGGGCGTGTTTTATTCGGTGCACTCGCTGCCACCGTTCTGGCTGCAGGCCAGCCACCTGAACCCGTTCTTCTACATGATCGACGGCTTCCGCCGGGGCTTCTTCGGCACCAGCGATGTGTCGCCCTGGCTCAGCCTGGCGGTGGTGGGCACCGCGTTTGTGGTCATCAGCGCCATCGCATTGCGCCTGCTCAAGACCGGCTACAAGATCCGCCCATGAACATGCTGCGCAGCGCCGGGCGATAATCCGGCCATGTCAGATCCCACTGCCGACGAGGTGCGCGGCTTCATTGCTGCCGGCCTGCCCTGCCACCACCTGGAAGTCGAAGGCGACGGCCGCCACTTCTTTGCCACCATCGTGTCCGCAGAGTTCGAGGGCCTGGCCCGCGTGCGCCGCCACCAGCGTGTCTACACCGCCCTGGGCGATAGAATGCGGGCGCAAATTCACGCGCTGTCGATGAAGACGCTGACCCCGGCGGAATGGGCGTCTGCTGCAGTTTCGGCGGCCAGCCCGCACCACCCCCACTGACACACCCGCGGCGGCACGCAGCGGGTGGCCGTCCCGGCGCCCTGATCCGCGCCCCGGCCCCCTGATCCGCGCGCTGCCGTCTGCACAGGCGCACGCATGGACAAACTTCTCATCCGCGGCGGCCGCCGGCTCAATGGCACGGTGGCCATTGCCGGCGCCAAGAACGCAGCCCTGCCCGAGCTGTGCGCAGCCTTGCTGGTCGATGGCGTGACCACGCTGCACAACGTGCCGCAATTGCAAGACGTGGCCACCATGCTCAAGCTGCTGCGCAACATGGGCGTGGTGGCCGAGCGGTCTGCCGAGCAGCCGGATGTGGTGACCTTAGACGCCAGCCGCATCACCGCGCCCGAGGCGCCCTACGAGCTGGTGAAGACCATGCGCGCGTCCATCCTGGCGCTCGGCCCGCTGCTGGCCAGGTTTGGCCAGGCGCGCGTGTCCTTGCCCGGCGGCTGCGCCATCGGCACGCGCCCGGTCGACCAGCACATCAAGGGCCTGCAGGCCATGGGCGCCGACATCACGGTGGACCACGGCTACATCGTGGCCCGCGCCGCCAGGTTGCGCGGGGCGCGCATCACCACCGACATGGTCACCGTCACCGGCACCGAGAACCTGCTGATGGCCGCCGTGCTGGCGGACGGCGAGACCCTGCTGGAAAACGCCGCCCAGGAGCCCGAGATTCCTGACCTGGCCGAGTTGCTGATCAGCATGGGCGCCAAGATCGAAGGCCACGGCAGCAGCCGCATCCGCATCCAGGGTGTGGAGCGGCTGCACCCGCCAAGCGCGCCGCACCGCATCGTGCCCGACCGCATCGAAGCCGGCACTTTTTTGTGCGCAGTGGCCGCCACCGGCGGTGACGTGACCCTGCACGGCGCCAACGCCCACCACCTGGACGCCTTGGTCGACAAGCTGCGCGAGGCCGGCACCAACATCAGCGACGGTGTGCAAGACGGTGTGCCCTGGATCCGCGTGCGCAGCGACGGCCGGCCCCGGGCGGTGGGCTTTCGCACCAGCGAGTACCCGGCTTTTCCCACCGACATGCAGGCCCAGTTCATGGCGGTCAATTGCATTGCCACCGGCACCGCACGCATCAGCGAGACGATCTTCGAAAACCGCTTCATGCATGTGGACGAACTGGTGCGCCTGGGTGCCCGCATCGAGGTGGATGGCCATACGGCGGTGGTCACCGGCGTGCCGCTGCTGCAGGGTGCCATGGTGATGGCCACCGACCTGCGCGCCTCGGCCAGCCTGGTGATCGCCGGCCTGGTGGCCCAAGGCGAAACCCAGGTCGACCGCATCTACCACCTGGACCGGGGCTACGACCGCATGGAAGCCAAGCTGCGTGGTGTCGGCGCCGACATCGAGCGGGTGACGTGATGCCCGACAGCCAGACGCCTGCCATCACCCTGGCCCTGAGCAAGGGCCGCATCTTCGACGACTGCCTGCCGCTGCTGACCGCCGCCGGCATCGAGGTGAGCGAAGACCCTGAAAAGAGCCGCAAGCTGATCCTGGGCACCAGCCAGCCCGGCGTGCGGGTGGTGCTGGTGCGCCCCAGCGATGTGCCCACCTATGTGGAGCACGGCGGCGCCGACCTGGGTGTGGTGGGCCTGGACACCTTGCTGGAGCACAGCGACGACCTGGCCAGCTGCGGCCTCTATGTGCCGGTGGACCTGAAGATCGCCCGCTGCCGCATCAGTGTGGCCACCCGGGCTGACTTCGACTACGCCGCAGCGGTGCGCCAAGGTTCGCGCATCCGCGTGGCCAGCAAGTACACCCAGATCGCCCGCCAGCACTTTGCCGACAAGGGTGTGCACGTCGACCTGATCAAGCTGTACGGCTCGATGGAACTGGCGCCGCTCACCGGCCTGGCCGATGCCATCGTCGACCTGGTCTCGACCGGCAGCACGCTCAAGGCCAACCACCTGGTCGAAGTCGAGCGCATCCTCGACATCAGCGCCCGGCTGGTGGTCAACCAGGCCGCGCTGAAGTTGAAGCGTGCGCCGCTGCGCCGCCTGATCGATGCCTTCGCCCGCGCTGCGGGCTGACTCCAACATCCCCTGAACGCCGCCATGTCGTCTGTCCGCATCCGCCATCTGCACACCGCCAGCGCCGATTTCGAGGCTGAATTCCAGCGGGTGCTGCATTGGTCGGCCGAGACCGACGACGCCATCGAGCAGCGGGTGGCCGGCATCCTGGCCGACGTGCGGCAGCGCGGCGATGCTGCAGTGCTGGACTACACCGCCCGCTTCGACCAGTTGCAGGCCGACAGTGTGGCGGCGCTGGAGCTCAGTGCTGCCGAATTGCAAGCAGCGTTTGACAGCATCCCCACGGCCCAGCGCCAGGCGCTGGAAGCCGCTGCCGACCGGGTGCGCCGCTACCACCAGCGCCAGTTGCAGGCCTGCGGCCTGAGCTGGCAATACCGGGACGACGACGGCAGCCTGCTGGGCCAGAAGGTCACACCACTCGACCGCGTGGGCATCTACGTGCCCGGCGGCAAGGCGGCCTATCCCAGCAGCGTGCTGATGAACGCCATTCCCGCCCATGTGGCTGGTGTGGGCGAGATCATCATGGTGGTGCCCACGCCGCGCGGCGAGAAAAACGCGCTGGTGCTGGCAGCGGCCCATGTGGCCGGTGTCAGCCGCGCCTTCACGCTGGGCGGCGCCCAGGCAGTGGCCGCGCTGGCCTACGGCACGGCCACGGTGCCAAAAGTCGACAAGATCACCGGCCCGGGCAATGCCTATGTGGCCAGCGCCAAGAAGCGGGTGTTCGGTACGGTGGGCATCGACATGATTGCCGGGCCGAGCGAGATCCTGGTGCTGGCCGATGGCAGCACGCCGCCCGACTGGGTGGCGATGGACTTGTTCAGCCAGGCCGAGCACGACGAACTGGCGCAGAGCATCCTGCTGTGCCCCGACGCGGCTTACATCGCCCAGGTGCAGGCGGCCATCGACCGGTTGCTGCCGGGCATGCCGCGGCGGGATGTCATCCGCGCCAGCCTGGAAGGCCGCGGCGCGCTGATCCACACCGCCAGCATGGACGAGGCCTGCGCCATCAGCAACCGCATCGCGCCTGAACACCTGGAAGTCAGCAGCGCCGACCCGCACCGCTGGGAGCCGCTGCTGCGCCATGCCGGGGCCATCTTCCTGGGCGCCTTCACCAGCGAGAGCCTGGGCGATTACTGCGCCGGCCCCAACCATGTGCTGCCGACATCGGGCACGGCGCGTTTTTCGTCGCCGCTGGGGGTCTATGACTTCCAGAAGCGCAGCAGCCTGATTGAAGTCAGCGCCGCCGGCGCCCAGGTGCTGGGCCCGATCGCCGCCACCCTGGCCTACGGTGAAGGCCTGCAAGCCCATGCCCGGGCGGCAGAGATGCGCCTGAAGCCTTGAAACGCATGACGCGCAACAAGATCGCCGGATCGGGCTGCGCCATGCACAACGGCAGCGCCAAGCCCGTTCTGGCCGCCCACCGCCTGCAAGACAGCACCCCATGACCACCCCACTCGCCGCCACCATCGCCCGCACCATCCGCCAAGACGTGCAGGGCATGCACGCCTATGCAGTGCAGCCCAGCGCTGGCCTCATCAAGCTCGACGCGATGGAAAACCCCTTCAGCCTGCCGCCTGCGCTGCAGCAGGCGTTGGGCGAGCGGCTGGGCCGCGCTGCGATCAACCGCTACCCCGCAGGCCGGGTCGATGACCTGCGCAGCGCATTGGCTGCCCATGCCGGCCTGCCTGAAGGCTGCGCGCTGATGCTGGGCAACGGCTCGGACGAACTCATCAGCCTGCTGGCCATGGCCTGCCACCTGCCGGGCGCGGCCATCCTGGCGCCGGTGCCGGGCTTCGTGATGTACGCCATGTCGGCCCAGCTGCAGGGGCTGCGCTTTGTGGGCGTGCCCTTGACCGCCGACTTTGCGCTGGACGAAGCGGCCATGCTGGCCGCCATCGAGACCGAGCGGCCGGCGCTGCTGTACCTGGCCTACCCCAACAACCCGACTGCCAACCTGTGGGACGACGCGGTGGTCGACCGGCTCATCGCAGCCATGGCCCAGGTGCAGGGCCTGGTGGTGATGGACGAGGCCTACCAGCCCTTTGCATCACGCAACTCGGTGGGCCGGCTGCGCCTGCACCCGCATGTGCTGGTGATGCGCACGCTCAGCAAGTTTGGCCTGGCCGGGGTGCGCATCGGTTACCTGATGGGTGCCAGCGCGCTGGTGGCCGAGGTCGACAAGCTGCGCCCGCCCTACAACATCAGCGTGCTCAATGCCGAGGCCGCGCTGTTTGCGCTGGAGCATGCAGCGGTGTATGCCGAGCAGGCCGCGCTGATCCGCACCGAGCGGGCTGCACTGCAGGCGCAGCTGGCCAGCTTGCCGGGCGTGATGACCTGGCCCAGCGAAGCCAACATGATCTTGCTGCGTGTGCCCGATGCCGGCGCCACCTTTGCCGGCCTGAAGGCCCAGGGCGTGCTGGTCAAGAACGTGTCGGCCATGCACCCGCTGTTGGCAAACTGCCTGCGCCTGACGGTGGGCACGCCCGACGAAAATCGCCAACTGCTCAGCGCGCTGCGCGCCGTGCTCTGAATTCCTGAACACCAAGACAGCCCTGAGAAACCCCGCCATGGACCGCACCGCCGACGTCACCCGCAACACCAAGGAAACCCAGATCCGGGTGCGCCTGAACCTCGATGGCACCGGGGTGGGTGAATTCCGCACCGGCATCGGCTTCTTCGACCACATGCTCGACCAGGTGGCGCGCCATGGCCTGATCGACCTGCACATCGAATGCGATGGCGACTTGCACATCGACGGCCACCACACGGTGGAAGACGTGGGCATCACCCTGGGCCAGGCGGTGGCGCAGGCCGTGGGCGACAAGCGCGGCATCACCCGCTACGGCCACAGCTATGTGCCGCTGGATGAAGCCCTGTCGCGGGTGGTGGTCGACTTCTCCGGCCGGCCGGGCCTGCACCAGGACATCCCGTTCACCAGCGGCATGGTCGGCACGCTCGACACCCAGCTGGTCTACGAGTTTTTCCAGGGCTTCGTCAACCATGCGCTGTGCAGCCTGCACATCGACAACCTGAAGGGCGTGAACGCCCACCACCAGGCCGAGACGGTGTTCAAGGCCTTCGGCCGGGCCCTGCGCATGGCGCTGACGCCAGATCCGCGCTCGGCGGGCGTGATCCCGTCGACCAAGGGGTCCTTGTGATGCCGGCGGGCAGGCGCTGAGCATGGCCAAGACTGTTGCCGTCGTCGACTACGGCATGGGCAATCTGCGCTCGGTGTCGCAGGCGGTGCTGCATGTGGCGGCCGATTCAGGCCACCAGGTGCTGGTCACCCAGCGCCCTGAAGACGTGCGCGCCGCCGAGCGTGTGGTGCTGCCTGGCCAGGGCGCCATGCGTGACTGCATGCGTGAGCTGCAGGACAGCGGCCTGCGCGAGGCCGTGCTGGAAGCCGCCGCCAGCAAGCCGCTGATGGGGGTGTGCGTGGGCATGCAGATGCTGCTGGACCACAGCGAAGAGCAGGACACGCCGGGCCTGGGCCTGATCCCCGGCCAGGTGCTGCGCTTTCGGCTGGACGGCCGCTTGCAGCCCGACGGCAGCCGCTACAAGGTGCCGCAGATGGGCTGGAACCGGGTCTTCGCCCAGGCGCATGGCGGCCGCTTGCATCCGGTGTGGGCTGGCGTGCCCGACGGCAGCTGGTTCTACTTCGTGCACAGCTACCATGCGGCGCCGTCCGATCCGCAGCACAGCGCCGGGCTGACCGAGTACGGCGACCGCTTTACCTGCGCGGTGGCACGGGATAATATTTTTGCGACCCAGTTCCACCCCGAGAAAAGTGCCGACCAGGGTCTGGCCCTGTACCGCAACTTCCTCGCCTGGACGCCCTGACCCACACGCCAGGGCGCTGATTTCTTCCGACCCACCCCCAAAACGCTGCCACTGGCCATGTTGCTGATCCCTGCCATCGACCTGAAAGACGGCCACTGCGTGCGCCTTGAAAAGGGTGACATGAATGTCTCCACCACCTTTGGTGAAGACCCTGGTGCCATGGCCCAGCGCTGGCTGGATGCGGGCGCGCGCCGCCTGCACCTGGTCGACCTGAACGGCGCGTTTGCCGGCAAGCCGGTCAACGAGCCGGCGATCAAGGCCATCTTGCGCGCCGTGGGCGGCCGCATCCCGGTGCAGCTGGGCGGTGGCATCCGCGACCTCGACACCATCGAGCGCTACCTGGACGACGGCATCAGCTACGTCATCATCGGCACCGCCGCCGTCAAGAGCCCGGGCTTCCTGAAAGACGCCTGCACGGCCTTTGGTGGCCACATCATCGTGGGCCTGGACGCCAAGGACGGCAAGGTCGCCACCGACGGCTGGAGCAAGCTCACCGGCCATGAGGTGGTCGATCTGGCCAAGAAGTTCGAGGATTACGGTGTGGAAGGCGTGATCTACACCGACATCGGCCGTGACGGCATGCTCACCGGCATCAACATCGACGCCACGGTCAAGCTGGCCCAGGCACTCAGCATCCCGGTGATCGCGTCTGGCGGTTTGTCCGACATCGCCGACATCGAACGCCTGTGTGCGGTGCATGGCGAGGGCGTTCAGGGCGTGATCTGCGGCCGCAGCATCTACTCGGGCGCGCTCGACTTCACCGCAGCACAGCAGCGCGCGGACGAACTGATCGCTTGACGGGCTGGCTGGCTGATGGGCTGTGGGGCTGATGGGCTGAGGGGCTGACCGCCTGGCGGCCAGACCGCTGCCGGCATCTGGCGCTGGCTGTTGGTGCCCCAGCGCAGGCAGACACCGCTATCCGCGCCATTGGCGGTCGCACACCAATCAGGCGATCGCTGGCGGTGCGCGCAGCACCGCCGCCTTGTCTGCGGCCTGCTGCTGGCGCCTTGCCGACACACGGATAATCCAGCCCATGCTCGCCAAACGCATCATTCCCTGCCTCGACGTCACCGGCGGCCGTGTCGTCAAGGGCGTCAATTTTCTTGAACTGCGTGATGCCGGTGACCCGGTGGAAATCGCGGCCCGCTACAACGCGCAGGGGGCCGATGAACTGACCTTCCTCGACATCACCGCCACCAGCGACGGACGCGACCTGATCCTGCACATCATCGAGGCAGTGGCGTCGCAGGTGTTCATTCCGCTCACCGTGGGCGGCGGCGTGCGCAGCGTGGCCGATGTGCGGCGCCTGCTCAATGCCGGTGCCGACAAGGTCAGCTTCAATTCGGCGGCCATCGCCAACCCGCCGGTGATCCAGGAGGCGTCGGCCAAGTACGGCGCCCAGTGCATCGTGGTGGCCATCGACGCCAAGCGCCGCCATGGCGACGATCTGCTGGCGCGCGGCCCGGGCTGGGATGTCTACAGCCACGGCGGCCGCAAGAACATGGGCCTGGATGCGGTGGCCTGGGCGCGGCAGATGGCCGCATTTCGGTGCCGGTGAAATCCTGCTGACCAGCATGGACCGCGACGGCACCAAGATCGGCTTCGATCTGGAACTCACCCGTGCGGTGTGTGACGCGGTGCCGGTGCCGGTGATCGCGTCGGGCGGTGTGGGTGCGCTGCAGCATCTGGCCGAAGGCATCCAGATCGGCGGCGCCGATGCGGTGCTGGCCGCCAGCATCTTCCATTACGGCGAATTCACCGTCGGCCAGGCCAAGGCCCTGCTGGCCCAGCACGGCATTCCGGTGCGCTTGTGAAGCCACCGGCTGCCGGCGCCCAGCCGCAGGCTGTGCGCCTGATCGGCGGCAGCCTCAAGCGCAGCAAGCTGCCGGTGGCCGACCGGCCCGGCCTGCGGCCCACGCCCGACCGGGTGCGCGAAACCCTGTTCAACTGGCTGGGCCAGGACCTGCGCGGCTGGCGGGTGCTCGACGCCTTTGCCGGCAGCGGCGCGCTGGGCTTCGAGGCGGCGTCCCGCGGCGCCGCTGAGGTGCTGCTGCTGGAGCGTGACCCGGCGCTGGCGCGCAGCCTGCAGGCCAGCCAGGCCAGGCTGCAAGCCACCGCCTTGCGGGTGCAGGCCGCCGACGCCATCGCCTGGATGGCCGCCTGTGCACCGGGCTGCTTTGATCTGGTGCTGCTGGATCCGCCCTTTGATGGTGGCCTGCAGGCACCGGCGCTGGCCGCTGCCGCGCCCTTGCTGGGCCCCGGCGGCCTGCTGTACCTTGAATCACCCGCCGCACTGCAGGCCGCACAGCAACCGCTCGAATTTGCACTTTTGCGACAAGGCCGCGCCGGCGTGGTGCACTATCATTTGCTGCGCCGCAACACCTGATTCGCAGCAAGCGCACGCCGCCCAAGTGCGCCACAACGCCACAGGAGATGCCCGTGACCCAGGCCAAGATCATGACTGCCGTTTATCCCGGCACCTTCGACCCCATGACCCTGGGCCATGAAGACCTGATGGCGCGCTCGTCGCGGCTGTTTGACCGGCTGATCCTGGCGGTGGCCGCTGGCCACCACAAGCGCACCATGTTCACCATCGCCGAGCGCATGGAAAGCGCACGCGAGATCGCCAAGGCCTATGGCAATGTCGAGGTGATCCCGTTTCGGGGGTTGCTGCGTGATTTTGTGGTGGCCAACAACGGCAATGTGGTGGTGCGTGGCCTGCGGGCGCTGAGCGACTTTGACTATGAATTTCAGATGGCCGGCATGAACCGCCAACTGATGCCCGAGGTGGAGACGCTGTTCCTCACGCCCAGCGACCAATACCAGTTCGTCAGCAGCACCTTTGTGCGCGAGATTGCCACGCTGGGCGGTGATGTCTCCAAGTTTGTGGCACCGTCGGTCTTGGCGCGGCTCAAGGAGCGTGTGGCCCGGCCCGCCGCCGAGGAATAGCCAATGGCCTTGATGATCACCGACGAGTGCATCAACTGCGATGTCTGCGAGCCCGAATGCCCGAACCAGGCCATCAGCATGGGCGAGGAGTTCTACCAAATCGCCCCGGACAAGTGCACCGAATGTGTCGGCCACTTTGACGAGCCACAGTGTGTGCAGGTCTGCCCGGTGGCTTGCATCCCGGTCAACCCCGACCAGGTGGAAACCAAGGACCAGCTCTGGTCCAAGTACAGGCTGCTGATCGCCAGTTCCACGGCTTGAACCGTTGGCCGGTCGGCACCGGTGCAGCGCCGGGTGGGCCGCAGGCCAGGCCGTTGGCTTGATCGCGTGCGTGGCCCCAGCCAACAATCGCGCCGCAGCCAGTCAGGTCACGCCTGGTTTTCTAGGCTGGTTTGATTTCTTGCGCTTGGCTGCGGCCCGGGCTTGCGCCTTGGCCTGCAAGGCATCGGCCTTGGCGCGCTCGGCTGCGCTGGGCCCGATGCGTGCAGCCTGCTGGCCCACGGCGGCTTGCTCGCGTGCCCGGCGTTCGGCCGCCAGTTGCCTGGCCAGCCGCACATCTTGCTGCTTGGCCGCCAGGGCCTGCTGGCGCTGGTCTGGGCTGCGTGCATCGTCCACGGCCAAGGCGGTGCCGCCAGGGCAGGGCGCCGCGCTGTAGCTGTTGCCGCAGCGGTAGACGCCTGCTGCATCCTGGGCCAGCGCGGCTGCGGTCAGCAGCAGGCCCAAGGCGGCGGCAGTGCACAGGCGCAAGCGGTGGCGGCGGGTCGGCATGGCGAGGCTCCTGGTTTGAACGCGGCCGCGCTGGGGGTCAGGTGCCAGGCGAGGGCCCGGTGGTGCCTGACGTGGCCCCGGTGGCGGTGATGGTGGCAGTGGCGGCGGTCGTGACGGTGGCTGCGGCTGCGGTGGCCGCAGCGGTCTTGGCCGGCAAGTCCGCATCCGGCAGGCTGGTGGGCCGCGGTGGTTTGGGGCGCGGCGGCTTGGCGTGGATCTTCATCATCGCGCCGGCCAGGTCCCCCGCCAGCAGCAGCGGCAGTGTGCGCAGGGCGTCGGTGATGCATTGGTCGATGGCGATGCGGTCGTCCAGCGGCGGCTTGCGCAGCACCCAGTTGGCCACCTCGGCACGCACACCCGGGTGGCCGATGCCGATGCGCAGGCGCCAGAAATCAGGCGAACCCAGTTGTGCCAGGATGTCTTTCAGGCCGTTGTGACCGGCTGCGCCACCACCCTGCTTGAGCTTCATCTGCCCGGGCAGCAGGTCCAGTTCATCGTGCACCACCAGGATCTGCGCCGGCTCGATCTTGAAAAAGCGCGCCAGCGGCGCCACGGCCTGGCCCGACAGGTTCATGTAGGTCATGGGCTGCAGCAGCCACACCGGGCCCTGGGGCGTGTTGACGCGCGCCACCTGGCCCTTGTAGTTGCGGTCGAAGGCCAGCTGGCCGCCCAGTTGGCGTGCGGCAGCGTCCACCCACCAGAAACCGGCGTTGTGGCGGGTGTCTGCGTATTCAGGCCCGGGGTTGCCCAGGCCGACGATCAGTCGAATCATGCTGCTGATTATCCCGGTGGGCGCAGGGCGGCCCGGGCGCCGTCGGCCAGTGCGCGGCCAATGCGGTCGAGCATGCCGACCCGCAGCGGGATGTCGCTGGCGGGCGCCGCTGCGGTGGCGTCTACGGTCGCTGCCGCTGCCCAGCTTCCATTGGTGCCAATGCAGGCGCACGTCCACATGCACTTCAGGGTGCAAGGCCGCCAGGGCGCCGCTGGCCAGGCCGGGCGCGGCCATGGGTTCGGGCACCACCGCCACGCCCCAGCCCATCACGGCGGCGCGTGTCTGGGCTTCGGTGGACGGCACATGGCGTTCCACCAGCCGTGGCTCGGCCACGCCAAAGGCCTGGCCCACCCAGACAGCATGGTTGTCGTCCTTGCGGTTGAACACCAGCCAGGGCAGGCGGGCAAAGTTGCCGCGGTGCAGGCCTTGCGGCATGGCCTGGGCCATGAAGCCCGGGCTCGCCACGGCCACGTAGCGCATGCTGCCCAGCGGCGTGACGCTGCAGCCGCGCAGCGCCTCGGCCACCGTGCTGACACAGCCCAGCACCGTGCCTTCGCGCAGGCTTTCATGGGTGAAGTCCTGGTCGTCGACGATCAGCTCCAGGCCGAAGCCTTCGACCAGGCCGGCCTGCACCACGGGCTGCAAGGCCGGCAGCACCCAGGTGGCCAGGCTGTCGGCATTCACCGCGATGGGCAGGCGTTCGTCCTGCTGGGCCTGGGCGCCCAGCTCGCGGGCGATGTCGGCGCGCATGGCCTGCATCTGGCGGGCATAGCGCAGCAGCAGCTTGCCGGGCTCGGTCAGCCGCAGCGGCCGGGACCGCACCACCAGCAGCCGGCCCAGGCCGGTTTCCAGTGCCCGCAGCCGCTGCGACACCGCAGACTGGGTGATTGCCAGCCGTTGCGCTGCACGCTCGAAGCTGCCGGCGTCAGCCAGGGCGGCCAGGCATTCCAGGGCGGCGGGGTCGAAGGCGTTCATCGTGGGCCCACTGTAAACGGGCCGCTGCAATGACAAAGCCCCTCCGAGGAGGGGCCTGAAAGGGGGAGGCGGGCAGCCGGCCGGTGCAGGCCAGCCACCGGTCCATCACTTCTTGGGGGCAGCCTTCTTGGCGGCGGCCTTCTTGGCCGGCGCGGCGGCGGGGGCCGGTGCGGCTTCTTCTTCGATCTTCGGCGCGGTGGCCGACACGATCACCGGGTTCACCTTGCCATGCTTGACCACCTTGATGCCTTCGGGCAACACCAGGTCGGACGCATGCAGCGACTGGCCCTTGACCAGGCCGCTCAGCTCGACGGCGATGAATTCGGGCAGCTGGGTGGCCAGGCACTCGATCTCGACTTCGGTCGACACCCGGTTGATCAGGCACTTGTCGGTCTTGACCGCCACCGACAGCTCTTCGCCCGAGAAGTGCAGCGGCACCTTCTTGCGCAGGCGGGTGCTCTCGTCCACACGCTGGAAGTCGACGTGCAGCACTTGTTGCTTCCAGGGGTGGAACTGGAAGTCGCGCAGCAGCACCTTCTGGCTGGCGCCGTTCAGTTCCATCTCGAGGATGGAGCTGTGGAAGGCTTCCTTCTTGAGTGCGAAGTACAGCGCGTTGTGGTCCAGCTCGATCATGGCGGGGGTGCCGGCGCCGAAGACGATGCCGGGCACTTTGCCGCCCATGCGCAGGCGGCGGCTCGCTCCGGTCCCCTGCAGATTGCGCTCGTAAGCGGTGAATTTCATGGTTGCTCCATGTGTGGGGCCCGCGACCAGGCCACCGGGGTGAAGGCGCAGGCGGAATGCCCGCGCCGGGAAAAATCGGGCGCCCGCAGGCTCAGAAGTTGGCGTTCTGCTCGGCGAACAGCGAGGTCACCGATTCGCCGTCAGAAATGCGGCGGATGGTCTCGGCAAACAGGAAGGCCACCGACAGCTGGCGGATCTTCGTGCAGGCCCGGGCCGCATCAGACAAGGGAATGGTGTTGGTGATCACCACCTCGTCGAGCTGGCTGCTGGCGATGCGGTCGACCGCCGGGCCCGACAGGATCGGGTGGGTGCAGTAGGCAAACACCCGCTTGGCGCCACGCTCCTTCAGCACCTCGGCGGCTTTGACCAGCGTGCCGGCGGTGTCGATCATGTCGTCCATGATCACGCAGTTGCGGCCGTCGATCTCGCCGATGACATGCATCACTTCGGACACATTGGCCTTGGGCCGGCGCTTGTCGATGATGGCCAGGTCACAACCCATCTGCTTGGCCAGCGCACGGGCGCGCACCACACCACCGACGTCGGGCGACACCACCACCAGATCGGGGTAGGCCTTGCTCTTCAGGTCGGACAGCAGCACCGGGCTGGCGTAGATGTTGTCGACCGGAATGTCGAAGAAGCCCTGGATCTGGTCGGCGTGCAGGTCCATCGTCAAGACCCGCTCAACGCCCACGGTTTCCAGCAGGTTGGCCACCACCTTGGCGCTGATCGGCACCCGCATCGACCGTGGCCGGCGGTCTTGCCGGGCATAGCCGAAATACGGAATCACCGCGGTGATGCGGCGTGCGCTGGCACGCTTCAAGGCATCGACCATGATGAGCAGTTCCATCAGGTTCTCGTTGGTCGGTGCGCAGGTGCTCTGCACCACGAACACATCGCGGGCACGCACGTTCTGGTGCAGCTCGACGGTCACCTCGCCATCCGAGAAGCGACCGACAGTGGCCTTGCCCAGCTCCACCCCCAGGCTCGTGGCCATCTCTTGGGCCAGGGCGGGATTGGCGTTGCCGGTGAACAGCACGGTGTTGAACAGCACGGTACGTTCTCCGTCAGGCCTGAAACCGATGGGGTGGTGAAAAAGATGTTTGGCAGGGGAGGAAGGACTCGAACCCTCGCATGTCGGAATCAAAATCCGATGCCTTGACCAACTTGGCGACTCCCCTACACAGGACCCGGCTTGCGCCGTGCCCCTGAACCTGTTTTCAGCTGGCCCAGCCCACGAGGGGGTGTTGGTCCAGACTGCGGCACATCCGCCCAACCCATCCTGCCGGAAGTGCATCCAGCTGGTCTGTCGCCATGGGTTGGCCGCTTGTACCGATCCTTGCAAACACTGCACTGCCGGAGCCCGACATCCGGCTGTTGCCGAAGCGGGCTTCCAACCACCGGGCGACCTGGGTCACGTCGGTGCAGCTGGCTTCCGCCGGGGGCTGCAAATCATTGCGGCCGTATCCGTCTGAAAGTTTCGCCGCGAGTTGAGCGTCTGCGAGAAAGCTCATGACTATAACAGCTTCCGTGTCGCGTACCAACAGCGGGCTGCCAAAAATCGCCGCCGTGGCGATGGCGGGCGCAGGTTTGACCACCGCCAGCGGCTGTGTTGCCAGGGCGCCCGCCGGCAAGGGATGCAGCTGTTCACCGATGCCGCCGACAAAGGCGTTGCGGCCGCCCACGAAGAACGGCACGTCGGCGCCCAGGGTGATGGCGATGGCCTGCAGCCGTTCACGCGGCCAGTGCAGGCCCCACAAGCGGTTCAGTGCCAGCAGCGTGCTGGCAGCGTCTGAGCTGCCGCCGCCCAGGCCGGCGCCCCAGGGCACACGTTTGCGGACCGACAGATCGGCGCCCAGCGTGGTGCCGCTGGCCTGCTGCAGCGCGCGCGCGGCGCGCAGGCTCAGGTCGTCAGCGGGCAGGGCGGGGCCCAGGTCATGGCGCTGCAGCCGGCCGTCGCTGCGGCGCTCGAAGTGCAGGGTGTCGCACCAGTCGATCAGCACGAAGACCGACTGCAGCAGGTGGTAGCCGTCGGCACGCCGGCCCACCACATGCAGGAACAGGTTGAGCTTGGCCGGCGCCGGCACGTCGTACAGCGCGGCCAGGCTCATTCGGGCCGCTCCACCCGGGCCCGCACCGTGATGGTGGGCGGCGCCAGGCGCACCGCCTCCAGTGCGCCGTCGGCCCAGCGCGCCAGGTCGATCTGCCAGCCCAGTTGCAAGAAGCCAGGCTGGCCGTCGGGCCGCGGCTGGCTGGGCGCGCCGGCCCAGGCGCGGCCGCGCAGCCAGTCGAACAGCGCAGCCATCGGCAGTGCTTCGCCCAGCGCCGCCTGGCCCAGGCTGTCCAGGTCGGCATGGCGTGTTTCGCTGCCGCCGCTGCGCAGCAGCGCCTCGCCGGGGGCCCAGCTGGCCTGGGCGGCAGTGGTGCCCAGCGGGCCGCTGAGCACCAGGCTGCCGCGTCGCGCGTCACCGCTGAGCTCGAAGCCCGCGCTGACTGCGCTGCCGGGCTGGCCGTCCACCCGCACCGACAAGCGGCCGCTGAGCACATCGGCCGCGGGCGGTGGCAGGCTGGCGCAGGCGCCGAGCAGGGCGAGGCCGGCGGCCGGCCAGCCACGCGCGCAGCGGCAGCACCTGCCGCCAGCCCGGCCAGGCTCAAAGCCCGACCTTCAGCCGCGCCAGGGTTTCGCGCAGCACTTCATTGCTGGCGTCGCGGCCGCGTGCGTCCTGCCAGATGCGGCGCGCTTCGTCGCGTTGGCCCATCGGCCCACAGCACCTCGCCCAGGTGGGCGGCAATCTCGGTGTCGGGCCGTGCGGCATAGGCCTGGCGCAGCAGGCGCAGCGCTTCGCTCGCGGTTGCCGAGGCGGAATTCCACCCAGCCCAGGCTGTCGGTGATGAAGGGGTCGCCGGGCGACAGCTCCAGCGCGCGCTGGATCAGGCTGCGGGCCTCGTCGCAGCCGCAAGCCGCGGTCGGCCAGCGAATAGCCCAGCGCATTGTGGGCATGCGGGTGGTCGGGCTTGAGCGCGATCACCCGGCGCAGCAGGCGTTCCATCTCGGGCAGCCGGTCGAGCTTCTCCTCGACCATGGCCTGCTCGTAGATCAGGTCGGTGTCGTCGGCAAAGCGCTGGCTGGCGGCGGCCAGCACGGTGGCGGCGTCCTGCCAGCGCTTGACGTCGCGCAGCACTGGCGCCTCGGCCACCAGCTTGGCGCGGGCGTCGTCGCCGGTGCGCTCGGGCACGGCCTGGATCAGCGCACGGGCCTCCTTCAGCTGGCCCTGGCGCGCCATCAGCCCGGCGCGGCGGGCCTGCACTTCCAGCAGGCGCTGCGGGTTCTCGACCTTGGCCAGCCAGGCTTCGGCGCGCGACCAGGTCACCGCGCTGCTCGGCGGCCTGGGCCAGCAGCAGCCAGGCCTGGGTCAGGTCGCGCGTGCCGTCGGCGCTGCCGGCGCGGCGGCTGTCGTCGTCGTCGTCGGTGTCGCTGGCGGTGCTGCCGGTGGTGGTGCCGGCGGCATTGGCTGCGGCCACCGCCGCCGGTGGCGGCGGTGCGCCGGCCAGGTCGACAAAGCGCAGCAGGGCGGTCTCGGCTTCCTTGGGTTGCTTGAGCTCCAGCCGCAAGGCGCCCAGCGTCAGCCAGGGTTCGGGCAGGCTGGGGCGCTCCTGGGTCAGGCGTTCCAGCTGGCGGGTGGCCTCGGCATAGCGCTGGCCCTGGGCCAGGGTGCGCACATAGGCCAGGCGCAGCGCGGGCTCGGCATCGGCGCGGGCCAGGTAGTCGGTGACCAGGGTTTCAGCGCCGGCGGTGGCCGGCACCATGTCCAGTGCCAGCAGCACCGGGCCCGGCGGCCTTGGCGTCGTCGGCCAGCGCGGCACGCGCCAGGCCCAAGGCCTGCACCGGCAGGCCGGCAGCCAGGTGTGCCCGGCCCAGCGCCACCCGGGCAGCGGTGCGGGTGCCGGGCTCGTCCAGGTAGGGGCGTGAACAGCCGGCTGGCCAGCGCCAGCGCCTTCTGCTGGTCGGGCAGGCGCTGCAGCACCCGTGGCAGGCTGGCGATCAGGCCCGGGCGCTCCATCAGCGGGGCGGCGGCCAGCCAGGCGGTCATGGGTTCGGCAAGATCGTCGCCGCGGTTCAGCGCCAGCAGGATCTGCACCTGGTAGCGCATCGCCGCCACCGATTGCGGCCGGGCGTCGCGCCAGGCCTTGGCGGCGGCCAGCGCCTGGTCGCCAGCGCGCGACTGCAGGGCGATGTCGATCGCACGCTGGAACAGGTCGTCGTCGGACTGGCGGCGGGCCGCGTCCAGCAGCACCTGGTAGGCGTTGCCGGGCCGGCCTTCCTTGAGCTCCAGCTCGCCGATCAGCAACTGGTAGAACAGCGGCGCGTCCAGCGCCGATGGCGCTGCGGCTGGCTTGGCTGCTGCAGGCGGTTTGGCGGCCTGGTCTGCCGGCTTGCCGGTCTGGGCCAGGGCCGCACAGCAGGCCAGCGTGGCCAGCGTGGTGGCCAGCAGGCGCACCACCGGGGCCGCCGGCCCCTGGCGGGGTGGGCGGGGGCCGCAGGGGTGATCGGTCAAGCCGGGCATGGAAACTCCTGAAAGGTGGCTTGTAGTTTAAAAGGCCGGCGGCTTGGCGCGGTGTCGGTGCGCGATGGCCTTCCTGGGCGCCCACCATAATTCGGCCATGCCTGAATTGCCCGAGGTGGAAGTCACACGCGCCAGCCTGGCCGACCGCCTGCATGGCGCCGATGTGCAGGGCGTGCGGCTGGGCAAACCGCTGCGCTGGCCACTGGGCGTGGCGCCTGAAACACTGCAAGGCCGCCGCGCCGGCATGCTGCTGCGGCGTGGCAAATACCTGTGGCTGCCGCTGGCGGGCCCGGTGCCGGCGGAGGACCCCACACCCGCCGGCGGCCTGCTGCTGCACCTGGGCATGTCGGGCTCGCTGAACCTGGCTGACGCGCCCGGGCCGCCGGGCGCGCACGACCACTTCGAGCTGCACACCAGCCGCGGTGTGCTGCGGCTCACCGACCCGCGGCGCTTTGGTGCGGTGGTGTGGTCGCCCGCACTGCAGGCCGACCCTGCCGCCAGACTGCTGGCGCGCCTGGGTGCCGAGCCCTTCGACCCCGACTTCACGCCGCTGCAGCTGCATGCCGCGCTGCAGGGCCGCCGCACGCCGATCAAGGCGGCGCTGCTGGCCGGCGACATCGTGGTGGGTGCCGGCAACATCTATGTCAGCGAGGCCCTGCACCGGGCCGGCATCGATCCGCGCACCCGCTGCGGCAGCCTCAGCCGGCCGCGCTGCGACCGCTTGCTGGCGGCGCTGCGCCTGACCTTGGCCCGCGCCATTGCCCTGGGGGGGTCGACCCTGCGTGATTTCAAAGACGCCCACGGCATGGCGGGCGCCTTCCAGACCGAGGCCCTGGTCTACGGCCGTGCCGGCCTGGACTGCGCGCGCTGCGGCGGCACCATCCGGCGCATCGTGCAGGGCCAGCGGGCCACCTACTTTTGTGGTGGCTGCCAGCGGCGGTGAGACATTCACACGCAGGCAAGGGCTTTTACTGCTGCTTGCGTTGCTGGTGCGCTGTGGCACTGGCCGCTGCGCTACGATGATTTTTTTGCTCATCAGCGCTGCGCATGTCGACCTCCCTGCTGACACGCCTGGATTCACTCGCCCACTGGCGGCGATCGCTTGACCGTGCGGTCGAGCAACTGGTGTCCGGCATGGACGCCAACGGCCTGCTCGACGCCCCGGCCCGGGCGCTGGCGGCGGCGGTGCGCCAGCGCCTGGCGTCTGACCGGCTGGTGGTGGCGTTTGTGGCCGAGTTCTCACGCGGCAAGTCCGAGCTGATCAACGCGCTGTTTTTTGCCGACACCGGCCGGCGGGTGCTGCCTGCCACACCCGGGCGCACCACCATGTGCCCGGTGGAACTGGCCTGGGACCCACAACAGCCGCCCGCGCTGTCCCTGCTGCCGATCGCCACCCGCGCCGGCGGCCAGACCGTGCTGGCCCTGCGCGAGCAGCCGGCCCTGTGGCATGAGCTGCCCCTGCCGGTGGGCGACGGTGCTGCGCTGGCAGACGCCTTGCAGGCGGTCACCCGGGTGCAGAAGGTGGGCTTGCCCGAGGCCAGGTCGCTGGGTTTCTGGAGCGACGAGCACCCCGAAGACAACCCGCCCCTGGATGCCAACGACCTGGTGGAAGTGCCGGCCTGGCGCCATGCGCTGATCAACTACCCGCACCCACTGCTCAAGCGCGGCCTGGTGGTGCTGGACACCCCGGGCCTGAACGCCATCGGGGCTGAGCCCGAGCTGACCCTGTCGCTGCTGCCCACGGCGCATGCGGCGGTGTTTCTGCTGGCCGCTGACACCGGCGTCACCCGGTCTGACCTGGCGGTGTGGCGCGACCACCTGGGCGACCGGGGCTGTGAGCGCTTTGTGGTGCTCAACAAGATCGACATGCTCGACGACCCGCTGCTCGATGCTGCGGCCGTGGCCGCGCAGGTGCAGCAGCAGTGTGACGGCGCCGCCGCCACGCTGGGCGTCAGCAGCGACCGGGTATTTGCCCTGTCGGCACGCCAGGCGCTGCAGGCCCGCATGCATGGCGACGAGGCGGCGCTGGCCACCAGCGGCTTGCCCCGGCTGGAAGACGCCTTGCTCAACCAGCTGTTGCCGCAGCGCAGCCAGGTCATCGGCCGCATGGTCGAAGACGGCCTGCTGGCGCTGCAGCAGCACGGCCAGGCGCGCCTGCTCGAGCGCCAGCGCCAACATGTCGAACAGCTGCATGAACTGCGCAGCCTGCGCGGCAAGAGCGGCGCGCGCCTGCAACTGATGTCGCGCCGGCTGGACGGCGAGGCGGCTGAATTCGAGCAGTGCGCGCCGCGGCTGTCGGCCCTGCGGTCGGTGCTGCTGCGCCAGCAGCAGGCGCTGCTGGAGGCCTTGTCGGGTGACCGCTTGCGCATGCTGGTGCATGAAATGCGCCAGACCACCCAGGGCTCGTTCCTCAAGCTGGGTGCGGCCAAGGCCTTCACCCGCTTTGGCGACCAATTGCAGGCCGGCGTTGCTGCGGCTGAGGTGGCGCTGGACGACCTGGAGCAGATGCTGCGCGCCAGTGCCACGCCCTTGAATTCCGAGCTGGGCCTGAACCTGCAGATCCCGGTGCGGCCCGCGCTCGACGTGCATGCCCGCGAGCTGGAGCGGGTGCGCGACGGCTACAGCCGCTATGTCGGTGTGACCCAGCGCTGGCGCCTGGCGCAACCCGATTTCATGGACCGTTTCAGCCGCCTGCTGCATGCGCGGGTGCGGGTGGTCCTGGACAGCATTTGCCACGACATCGAGCAATGGAGCCTGCTGGTCAGCACCCAGGTGGACACCCAGTTGCGCGACCGGCGCCAGGCCCTGGTGCAGCGGCGTGAATCCCTGGCCCGCGTGCGCCAGGCCGAAGACGGGCTGGAACGCAGCATCGCCGGGCTGGAATCACTGGATGTGCAGTGCCAGAGCCTGGCGCGCCAGCTGGAAGCCGACATCGACCGGCTGCGGCGCCTGGCGGTGGTGCCACCGGCCCCGGGCCAGCCAGCGCGGGCTGCGCACCTGCAACTGGTGCCCACCGCGGCCAGCGCCGCAGCCTGAACGGCGGTCTTGGCTTGGGCCCGGCCCGCGCCGGGCGCCCACGCGCCTGGTGTCACCGATGATGGCGGCATGACGCCATTGCCCCTTGTGATGCCCGTGCCGGTGCAAACTACGACGACACCAGCGCCGGAGTCGCCTGCCGCGACACCAGCGCCGAAGCCGCCTGCCGCAACACCAGCGCCGCTGCCGCCGCTGGCCAGCACCTTGATCCACTGGCAGCGCCAGCATGGCCGCCACAGCCTGCCCTGGGTGGGCAGCCGCGACCCCTACCGGGTGTGGCTGTCTGAAATCATGCTGCAGCAGACCCAGGTCAGCGTGGTGCTGGACTACTACCAGCGCTTTCTGCAGCGCTTTCCGGACGTGCAGGCCTTGGCCGCTGCCAGCCAGGACGATGTGCTGGCGCTGTGGAGCGGCCTGGGCTACTACAGCCGCGCCCGCAACCTGCACCGCTGTGCCCAGGTGGTGGTGGCGCAGCACGGCGGGCAATTCCCCGGCAGCAGCGCTGCGCTGGCCAGCTTGCCGGGCATCGGCCGCTCCACGGCGGCGGCGATTGCCGCGTTCTGCTTTGGTGAGCGCTGCGCCATCCTCGACGGCAACGTCAAGCGGGTGCTGGGCCGGGCGCTGGGCTTTGCCGGCGACCTGGCCGAGACGCGGCAGGAAAAGGCGCTGTGGCAGCTGGCCGAGGCGCTGCTGCCGGAATCCGGCATCGAGGCCTACACCCAGGGCCTGATGGACCTGGGTGCATCACTGTGCAGCCTGCGCAAGCCCGCCTGTGATGCCTGCCCGCTGGCCGGCCTGTGCGTGGCCCGCGCCGAGGGCCGGCCCGAGGCTTATCCGGTGAAGACACGCAAGCTCAAGCGCGGCACCCGGGCCCATCTGCTGCTGTGGCTGGACTGGGGCGACCGGGTGTGGCTGGTGCAGCGGCCGCAAACGGGGGTGTGGGCCGGCCTGTGGAGCCTGCCCGAGCTGGACAGCGAGGCCGCGCTGTGGGCGCTGACCGCCACCTGGCCGGGCGCGGGCCGCCTGCTGCCGCCGGTGGTGCATGTGCTGACCCACCTGGACTGGACGCTGCAGCCCTGCCACTGGCAGCTGCCGCCTGGCTGGCCCGATCCGCAAGGCGGTGCGCGCCAGGCCATCGAAGCGAGCTTGCCCGCCGGCCGCTGGGTGGCCCGGGCCGATGCCTTGGCCATGGGTCTGCCGGCGCCGATCCGCCGCTGGCTGGAGGCCGGGCCGCCGGCTTGAAACCGGGCTGCCAGCGGGCGCACTGACAAGCCGCCAGCGGGTGCACTGACAGGCCGCCAGCGGGCGGCCCGCCCGGCTACAGCAGGCCCTTGCCCTGCAGGTAGTCCTGCACCAGTTGCAGGCGCAGCACCGGCTCGTCCAGCGCCATCAAGCGCTGCTTGGCGGCGCTGGAAATCGGCAGGATCTCGCACCAGCGGTTGGCCACCCAGCCGGCATCGTCCAGCCGATAAGGCTGCAAGAAGGGGTGGTGGCCCTGTTCCTCCAGGGTGTCGATGGCTTTGGACAAGGCCAGCGCGCCGGGCTGCAGTTCCACCGGCACGGCCACGTCGGCGTCTGGCGTGCCGGCGCTGGCCTCGGCCAGCCACAGGCCGTCGTCGCGCTGGCGGGTGGCGCCCAGGTGCACCCGCAGCCCGCCGGTGCAGCGCACCCGCAGGATGCCGGGCTGCTCGGCGTCCACTTCCTGCAGATGGGCCAGCACGCCCACTGCGTCCAGCAGCGTCTTGCCACCACCTGGCCCGCGCATTTCAGAGCCCTGGCGGATGCGCACCACGGCAAACGGCGTGCTGGTGCGCAGGCAGTGGCTGATCAGGTCGAGGTAGCGGGCCTCGAACACCTTCAAGCGGCAGCAAGCCAGCCCGGAAACAGCACGGTGCCCAGCGGAAACAGCGGCAGCGCGGTCCAGGGGCCGGGGCCGGCCGGGGCCGGCGAGGGGGTGGGGCTGGTGGTGCTCATTCGCCGTCGACCAGTTCGCGGTGGCGCACCACGGTGGCGCCACGGTCGGCAAAGCGCTGGCCAAGCTGCTCGACCATGTAGACCGATCGGTGCTGGCCGCCGGTGCAGCCGATGCGCCACGGTGACATAACCGCGCTGGTCGGTGGCCAGCGCGGGCAGCCAGCGGCGCAAGAAGGTCTCGATCTGCTGCAGCATTTCAGCCGCCTCGGGTTGCTTGTCCAGAAACTGCGCCACCGGTGCATCACGCCCGGTCAGGGCACGCAGCGCACGCACGTAATAGGGGTTGGGCAGCACCCGCACGTCGAACACGATAGTCGGCGTCCAGCGGCACGCCGTACTTGAAGGCGAAGCTCTCGAACACCAGCGTCAGCCGGTTGGTGTCTGCCGAGACCAGGTCACGCACATGGCTGCGCAGACCGGCCGGGCGCAAAGTGCTGGTGTCGATGATGGTGGACACCTCGCGCAGCTCGGCCAGCATCAGGCGTTCCAGCTCGATGGCCTCGATCAGCGCATGCTGGCTGCCGGCGCCGGCTTCCGGCTGGCTCAGCGGGTGCGGGCGGCGGGTTTCAGAGAAGCGCCGCACCAGGGTGTCGGTGCTGGCGTCGAGAAACAGCGGGCGGATGGCCACGCCTTCGGCGCGCAGCGCGTCGATCACCGGCACCAGCACCGGCAAGCGACCGGGCGGTGCGCACATCCACCGCAATCGCCACACGCTCGGTGTAGCGCGGGTGGCTCAGGCCCATGTAGGCGCGCAGCAACTCAGGCGGCAGGTTGTCGACGCAGAAGTAGCCAGCGTCTTCCAGGGCATGCAGGGCGACCGATTTGCCCGAGCCCGAGATGCCGGTGATCAGCACCAGCTCACGCAGGTCGGGTGCCGGTGCGGGCGCGGCGGCGGTGGTTTCAGTGTCTGGAAGCTTGCTCATGCCTTGCTGCGGCGCCGTGGCTGGCCTGGGGTGGTGGGCGGGCTTGGGTTGACCGGCGCCGCCTGCTGCAACATGGCCTGGGCATGGGCCAGGCTGGTGCCGCCCAGGCGCTCGCCACCCAGCATGCGTGCCACTTCGGCCACGCGCGTTCGCCGGTCACCGGTGCCACGGTGCTGGTGGTGGTGCCATCGGCGCCCAGCGCCTTGCTGACCAAGTAGTGGTGGTCGGCACAGGCGGCCACCTGGGCCAGGTGGGTCACGGCCAGCACCTGGCGGCGGCCGTCGCGGCCCGGCCCAGCTGCTTCATCAAGGCGCCCACGGTGTCGCCCACCGCACCGCCAATGCCGGCGTCGATCTCGTCGAAGATCAGCGTGCCGGCGCCGTCGGCATCAGCCTGGGCGGTGGTCACTGCAATTGCCAGCGCCAGGCGTGACAGCTCGCCGCCCGAGGCCACCTTGGCCAGCGGCCGCGGCGTGCTGCCGGCATGGCCGGCCACCAGCAGTTCCACCGCCTCCAGGCCCTGGCTTTGCGGCGTGGCCAGCGGCTGCAGCGCCACGTCAAAGCGGCCACCGGCCATGCCCAGGCCCTGCATCGCCAGGGTGACCTGCGCGCCCAGCGGCCCGGCGGCCTGGGCGCGCGCAGCGCTGATGCGTTTGGCTTCGGCCCCGAACTGGCGGTCGGCGTCGGCCACGGCGGCTTCCAGGGCGGCGGTGTCGGTGGCGGCGTCCAGCGTGGCCAGTTCGGCCCGCCATTGCGCCAGCAGCGCGGGCAATTCTGCCGGCGGGCGGCGGTAGCGGCGGGCCATGCCCATCCAGGCGGCCAGGCGCTCGTCCAGCTCAGCCAGGCGGCGCGGGTCCAGGTCGGCCCGCCCCAGATAGGCATTGAGGGCATGGGCCGCGTCTTGCAGCTGCGCCTGCGCGCCGTGCAGGGATTCCAGAATCGAGCCGATGCGCGCGTCGTGGTCGGCCACGCCGGCCAGCGCGTCGATGGCGCGGCCAGTCAGGCCTTCGGCATGGGACTGGTCGGCTTCAGCCACGTACTGCAGTGCGCTGCGGGCGCCGTCAATCAAGGCCTGGGCATGGGCCAGGCGCTGGTGCTCGGCCGACAGCGCGGCCCATTCGCCATCGGCAGGGGCCAGCTGTTGCAGTTCATGGATCTGCCAGGCCAGGCGTTCACGCTCGCGCAGCAGGTCGTCGCTGCGCTCGCGCGCTTGCTGCAGGGCGTCGGCCGCTGCCTTGCGGGTGGCAAACAGCTGCACCAGCAGGCTGGTGTCGATGCCGGCCTGGTTGTCGAGCAGCGCGCGGGTGGCCGCCGGCCGGGTCAGGCTTTGCCAGGCATGCTGGCCGTGGATGTCGAGCAGGTGCTCGGCCGCCTCGCGCAACTGGGTGACCGTGGCCGGGCTGCCGTTGACCCAGGCGCGGCTCTTGCCCTGGGCGTCGACGGTGCGGCGCAGCAGCAGGCTGCCGGCGTCGTCAGCGGGAAACCCCGCCGCGTCCAGCCAGCCGGCCAATGCCGGTGGGCTGTCGAACTCAGCGCTGATTTCGGCGCGGGCGGCGCCTTCACGCACCACGCCGGCGTCACCCCGGCTGCCCAGCGCCAGTTGCAGCGCATCGACCAGGATGGATTTGCCGGCGCCGGTCTCGCCCGTCAGCACTGAAAACCCGGCATGGAATTCCAGCTCGAGTGCCGGCACGATGACAAAGTCCCGCAGGGCAAGCCGGCGCAGCATGTCAGTGGCCCGTGTGGCCGAAGCGCAGCCTGCCGCCGCTGCGGGGCTGGGTCATTTCAGTTCTCCATGGCGCCGACGCGCCAGCCCGGCGGCATGAACCGGGCGCAGCAAACGGGCGCACCAAACGGGCGCCGTGGCCGGGCTTTGCCCGGCCGCTGGGGCCGCCCCCTTGAGGGGAAGCGCCAAAGGCGCTGCGGGGGTGGGCCACTTCAGACCACGCCTTCATACCAGCGCAGCTTGCGGCGCAAGGTGGCGAAGTAGCTCCAGCCGCGTGGGTGCAGAAAGCGCACCTTGTGCGCCGAGCGCTGCACCCGCACCTGGTCGCCGTGCAGCAGGCTGGCGATGCCCTGCATGTCGAAGTTGGCCGAGGCGTCCCGCCCGGCCACCACGGTGATGCGCACCGGCCCGCTGTCGGGCAGCACGATCGGCCGGTTGCTCAGGGTGTGGCTGGCAATCGGCACCAGCACCCAGCCGGCAATGCCGGGGTGCAGGATGGGCCCGCCGGCCGACAGCGAATACGCCGTGCTGCCCGTGGGCGAGGCCAGCACCAGGCCGTCAGCGCGCAGGTTGGCGACAAATTCGTCGCCGATGTCGACCCGCAGCTCGACCATGCTGGCGGTGGCGCCGCGGCTGACCACCACGTCATTGAGCGACAAGCCCTCGAAGATGCGGTGGCCGTCGCGCCACACCTCGCCTTCCAGCATGGCGCGGAAGTCTTCTTCATAGTCGCCGGCGATCATCGGCGCCAGGGCGTCGCGGTACTGGCCGATCGGCACGTCGGTGATGAAGCCCAGCCGGCCCTGGTTGATGCCCACCAGCGGCAAGTTGTGGCGGGCCAGTTCGCGGGCAATGCCCAGCATGGTGCCGTCGCCACCCACCACCACCGCCAGGTCGCATTGCTGGCCGATCTGGTCGATGGTCAGGGCGTCAAAATCAGTCACGCCGGTGCTGGCTGCGGTGTGGTGCTCAAACGAGACTTCCAGGCCCTGGCTGACCAGGAAATGCGCAATCTCCTGCAGCAACGGCCGGATGCCATTGGCCTGGTACTTGCCCACCAGCGCGGCGTGTTGGAATCGACGGGCCATGGCCGGAATTACACCACAGCGCCCCTGGCGGCCAGAGTGGCCAAGTCCTTGTCCGTACAATGAAAAATCGAGGCTACTTCATGATGACCACCCCATGGACGACCGCGCCCGCAGCCTGCTGAAAACCCTGGTCGAGCGCTACATCGCCGACGGGCAACCGGTGGGCTCACGCACCTTGTCGCGCGCGTCCGGGCTGGAGCTGTCGCCCGCCACCATCCGCAACGTGATGGCCGACCTGGAAGACCTGGGCCTGATCGCCAGCCCGCACACCAGTGCCGGCCGCATCCCCACGGCGCGTGGCTACCGGCTGTTCGTCGACACCATGCTGACGGCCAGGCCGGTCGACATCCACCACAGTTCACCCGAAATGGCGGGCGTGCGTGCCCAGCTGCAGCCCGACCAGCCCCAGCGGGTGATCGCCCAGGCCGCGCACCTGCTGTCCAACCTGAGCCATTTTGTGGGTGTGGTGACAGCGCCCAAGCGCCCCAGCGTCTTCCACCACATCGAGTTTTTGCGCCTGGGTGAGCGGCGCGTGCTGGTGATCCTGGTGTCGCCCGACGGCGACGTGCAGAACCGGGTGATCTTCACCACCCGCGACCACAGCCAAAGCGAGCTGGTGGAAGCCACCAATTACCTGAACACCCACTACGCCGGCCTGGCCATCGACGAAGTGCGCGGCCGCCTGAAGCGCGAGGTGGACGACCTGCGCAGCGAGATCGCCGCGCTGATGCAGGCGGCGGTGCAGGCCGGCAGCGACGCGCTGGCCGACAACGCCGAGCAACTGGTGGTGTCGGGTGAGCGCAACCTGCTGGGCGTGCAGGACTTCGGCAACGACCTGGGCAGCCTGCGCAAGCTGTTCGACCTGTTCGAGCAGAAGACCGAGCTGATGCGCCTGCTGGAAAACAGCAGCCTGGCCGATGGCGTGCGCATCTACATCGGCGGTGAATCGGGCGTGGTGCCCTATGAAGAGCTGAGCATCGTCTCGGCCCCCTACGAGGTGGACGGCCGCATCGTCGGCACGCTGGGCGTGATCGGCCCCACCCGCATGGCCTACGACCGCATGATCCAGCTGGTCGACATCACCGCCAGGCTGGTGGGCAACGCGCTGTCGGGCCCCAAGTAGCCGGCTCCTACAATTGCCGTTCTGCTGCAATGTGCACAGCGGGCCGTTAGCTCAGTTGGTCAGAGCAGAGGACTCATAATCCTTTGCCGCTGCCCTATGTGGCGGGGCTGGGCATCCGGGCCACTGTCCGCAGACTGCACGCAAACGCGGGCGGCACGGGTGGCAAGGCACAATGTGAAGCTGGTTGAACAGTGGGCCGTTAGCTCAGTTGGTTAGAGCAGAGGACTCATAGCGAGAGTTGTGCACCGGGAGGCGAAAGCACCCGCGTGAATGGCGTCAAATTCGGCGAAACCTGACGGCCGCAAGGCACAAGGCAACACCGAGCCAAGCCCCGAGAGGGGAAGGTGTAGAGACTAGACGGCGCCCGCCTACCGGCCCTTGCGGCTCATGGCGAAGGCATAGTCCAGGGAGTCCAGAAATGGGCACAAACCGGAATCCTTTGGTCGCTGGTTCGAGCCCAGCACGGCCTACCACTAGATGCAAGAGGGCGGGGGGCCTCGCCCGCCATAGCGTACGAGGCCCCGCGTGGTCACTTACGCTGCACAGCGAACACCAGCAGTTGCCACTTGATCGGCCCTTGGCCGGGTGCGTGCTGATGGTGGTTCTGCGGCGGCAACGTGTGCCCCTTGGCGATGCCGATCTCATCTCCGCATGCAGCGCAGCGGTAGATGCCTGCGTTTGCGGCGGTGGTGCCGGGTGAAATCAACGTGTCGAAGGCTTCGTGGTTGTTTTGGGCGAGAAGCTGCCCGTGCTTGTACTGAGCCAAGATGGCTCCTTTCACGTGAGAAGTTGTCGTGAGCAGGCGGTTATCGGCAAACCCGAATTGACCGTCTGCCCTCAGCGCCTAAACTACCCACACGCGGGACTGCACGACCCGCAAGCGGGTAGCTAGGTCACGTTCTTGTTTGGTTGCTCTGAACGAACACGAGGCCTCGCGTTTCTGCTAGATCAAGTTCACTAGCTGAACTCCCTGGTCAAGGGGCTGTTGTGCACAGAGGGGCCGGACGGTTGCAACGTCTGGCCCTTCGCCTTCATGGACGCCAACTAGAACGGAATGTCGTCGTCCATGTCATCAAATCCTGTTGCCTTCGGTGCCGCCGCCGGGGGGCCAGCGGTTGGCTTTGTCTTTATCCACGTTGGCAGGTCCTTAGCGCTGGCGCTTCCGTCAACAACGGCGCAGAACATCTGCCAGTGTTCGCGCAGTCGCTCATACAGCAGCGACCCCTCTTCGGCATCCCAGGTCCATTCGCGGTCGAGACCGGCATAGCGGCCACGCCAGAGCCAGCCGTTTTCCCGCACCAGTTTCCACAGAACTTGCTCGTCATGCGTGAGCAGGTCTGGATGTCGTAGTGCGAGCCGAACAAAGCGGTCGGCCTCGTCCACGTCCCACAGTGCCTCAGCCTCGTCGGACAGGGAGCCGTTCCCGTTCAGGTCCAGGCTGAAATGCTTGAGGCTGTCCTCAATCGCCCACTCGATGTAGCTGGACACGGTGCGGCGCTGCCGGCGGGCGGCAAGTTCAGCCAAATAGCGAAGCTTGGGGTCCAGGCGCACTGTCACGGTCTCAGACCGTGACAGTTTGCCGCCGCCCTTTCGCCGTTCTGCTTCTGTCACCATGGCGTGAATCCTGTTGAAGTAGACAGTACTTTATCAGAAACGTGCTGTCTTGCAATACACAAAAGCGGATTGCATCAAGTCCGCGACTTCTGGCGCTATGACATGTTGGCGGTGCGGATCGCGTTTCGGCAGTTGAGAGTCCCTCTGCGGTGGTGCGAATCGTCTAGACGTTCCACATCGTGGAAGGCCCAATGGCCTGACGCGCTGCATGGTGCAGCGGCAGACCAAGGAGCCCACTATGACCACGCAAGCCAACACCACCAAGCAACCCAACGTCACCCAGCAGCTTGATGCCCTGTTCGATCAGGTTGGCGTGGAGGCCCTGTGCCTATCCTTCGCCCAAGCGCTGGCCGATGCCCACGACTTGAATCGCACCAGCGCCGGCATCCAGTTCAACCGCTGGCGCGCGGCCCGGTTGGCGGAAGTGCAGCTCCACGAGGAACACGCGGCCTGACTACCGCGCCTCACCCAGCTCAACGGCCCGCCTCGTACGGGCCGTTTGCTTTGGTGCCCGTGACGGCGCGCGGCGGCAGCCCGGCCAGGGGTCCAGCGGTTTCTACAGCCGTCGCGCGGGCCAGGGCCGCGACTACTCCAGCGGGAGCCCCAGCGGCGCGCCGTAGCGCCTGCGGGGCGGGCCGGGGCCTACAGTCTGCGCACAGCCGAGCCGCATGGATCATGCTGGCGCTGGGCAGCGGCAGGGGACTACATGTGCTTTGGTCAAACAAACAAAGTGTCCTTGGACGCCTTGCGGCGCGAAAGGCTTGCATCAGACAGCAGACACGGTCCACAACAAAAGGCTATTGCTGAGTCATAGGCGAGCCACCATGCACCGCCCCAGAAGTTTCAGGGGTCCGTTTGGCGGCTGTATGTGCCTATTCATCGCACCCCAGCGCTGCACCGCCGCGCCCAAGCCTGCAGCTAGACTGCCCCGCAGGCATTGGGGGAGACCTGTGATCAAGTTGCTGCACACAGCCGACTGGCAGATCGGCAAGCAGTACGGCCAGTTTGAGACCGATGAGGCTGCGCTGCTGGCTGATGCCCGCTTTGCCGTGGTCGAACGTCTGGCGCAGCTGGCGCTTGCCCAAGCGGTAGATGTGGTGCTGGTGGCGGGCGACGTGTTTGACGCCCAAGGCGTCGCCGACAAGACCATCCACCGGCTCTTCAACAGCATGGCGGCGTTCAGCGGGCCCTGGGTGCTGATCCCTGGCAACCACGACGCCGGCCTGGCTGAATCGGTCTGGACCCGCGCCATGCGCCTGAACGCCGTGCCACCCAATGCGCATGTGTGCCTGCGGCCGGAGCCGTTGTTGTTCACATCCCTGGGCCTGGCGGTGTTGCCCGCGCCATTGACCCAGCGCCACACCCATGCCGACCTGACCGAGTGGTTTGCTGCGGCGCAAGTGCCGCCTGGCCTGTTCCGCGTGGGGCTGGCGCATGGCAGCGTGCAGGGCATCCTGGCCGATGGCATCGATTCCAGCAATCCGATCGCCGCAGGCCGGGCCGAGCAGGCCGCGCTGGACTATCTGGCCTTGGGTGATTGGCATGGCTGCAAGCAGGTGGATGCGCGCACCTGGTACAGCGGCACGCCAGAGACCGACCGCTTCCGCGCCAATGCGTCGGGCCAGGCGCTGCTGGTGCAGCTGGCCGCGCCTGGCGGCCTGCCCAGCGTCACGCAACACAGCACCGGCCTGTACCGCTGGCGTGAAGACCTGGTGGATCTGCAGGTGCCCAGCGACATTGACGCCGTGCTGCAGCAGCTGGCCGGCTACACCGCCGCCGATGTGGTGGCGCTTGGCCTGGCGGGCCAGATCGACCTGCCGGGGCGGCGGCGCTTGCTGGACGCCATTGGCCAGGCACGTGGCCGGGCGCGCAGCCTGGTGGTCGACCTGTCGGCCCTGCGCTTTGAGCCCACGTCCGATGACATTGCCGCACTGCAGGCCGACGGCTACCTGGGCGATGTGATCGCCAGCCTGCGCCTGGGGCAGACGCAGGCAGACGCCGAAGCTGCCGACCTGGCCCGCGATGCCCTGGCCCTGCTGGCCGGCATCCTGGATGAACGCCGCAGCGGCGCGGGATCAGCAGCGTGAAGATCACCCGCATCCGGCTGGAGCAGTTCAAGCAGTTTCGCAAGCCGGTCGAAATCACCGGCCTGACCGACGGCATCAACCTGTTCACCGGCCCCAATGAAGCCGGCAAAAGCACCATCGTGGCGGCCGTGCGGGCAGCCTTTTTTGAGCGCCACCGCTCCAGCAGTGTGGATGACTTGCGGCCCTGGGGTGACCCGGCGGCGTCACCCACGGTGGAACTTGATTTCACTGTGGCAGGCGTGCCGCACCACCTGAGCAAGCGCTTTCTGGGCAAGAAGCGTTGTGAATTGCAGGCCGGCCCGTTGCGGCTGGACGGCGCGGTGGCCGAAGACCACCTGGCCGAGTTGCTGGGCTTCCAGTACGCCGGCAAGGGCGCCAGCGCGGCGCAGCACTGGGGCATTCCGGGGCTGCTGTGGATCCAGCAAGGCGCCGGCCAGGACATCCACGACCCGGTCACCCATGCCGCCGACCACCTGCGCACCGCCTTGAATGCGTCCCTGGGTGAAGTGGCCAGCAGCGGCGGCGACGACGTGCTGGCCACCGTGGAAGCACAGCGCAATGCCTTGCTGACCCCGGCTGGCGGCGCCCCGCGTGCTGCCTTGGCCGAGGCCCTGAAACGCCAGTCGCAGCTGGACACCGACCTGCAGGCGGCTGACAAGGACGTGGCGACCTACCGCCACAAAGTGGACATGCTGGGCAGCTTGCGGCGCGAGCAGGCCGATGATGCGCTGCAGCGGCCCTGGGCCGACTACCGCCAGCAAGAGCAGCTGGCGCGCAGCAAGCTCGATGCCATTGAGCGGGTGCAGACCAGCCTGGCGGCCGACCGCCAGCGCCTGGACCAGCTGGACGGCCAGGTCAAGCTGCTGCGCGGCCGGCTGGAGACCTTTGCCGAGCAAGATGCCGCAGCGCAAACCCGCGCCCTGGCCGTGGGCGCCGCGCAAGAGGCACTGGCTGCGGCCACGCACCTGGCAGACCAATGGGCGGCGCAGGCCAGCAGCGCAGCCGCCGCGTATGACAGCGCAAGAACCCGGCTGCGCCAGGTGCGCCAGCAAGACACCCGCGCCAGCCTGGCCCGCGAGCTGGACGCGCTGCACCAGAAGGCACACACCAGCCAGGCGCGGCTGCAGCAGGCTGACGCCGAGCATGCCCGCGCGCTGGACCTGCAGGCGCAGGCGGCGGCGCTGAAGATCGACGCCGCGCTGTTGCAGCAACTGCGCGACCAAGGCCTGCAACTGCGCGAGCTGCAGATCCGGCGTGCGGCGGCCGCCACCCGGCTGCGTTTCAAGCTGCTGGACAGCCCGGACAGCGGCCAGCGTGTGCAGTTGGGCGACGAGCCGCTGGCCGGCAGCGGCGAACGGCTGCTGCTGGAAGCCACCACGGTGCAGCTTGGCGCCTGGGGCCAGCTGGAGATTGCACCGGGCGGTGCCGATCTGCCGGCCCTGGGCCGCCAGGAAGGCGTGGTGCGCGACGCGCATGCCGCGCTGCTGCAGGGCCTGGGCCTGGCGTCGCTGCAAGACGCCGAGGCGCGCCACCAGGCCCACGCCCAACGTGCGGCCGAACTGAAGGCAGTCAACGCCACCTTGAAGGCGCTGGCGCCCAAGGGCGTGGACAGCTTGCGTGCCGAGGCCCTGGCGCAGGCCGCGCGCGCGCAGGAGGTTGAAGCCGCGCTGGGCAAGCTGCCGGCCGCGCCCCCGGCGGGCGACGCGCCAGCGCTGTCGGTGTCTGAAGCTGAAACCGCCGAAGACGCCGCGCGCCGCGCGCTGGAGCAGATCAACGCCAGCCTGGGGCCGGCGCGTGTGGCGGCGGGCAACGCCCACACCACGCTGGACGCCGCGCAGCGCGAGCACCAGGCCGCACAGGCCTTGCTGCAGCTGCCCAACCGTGCCGACCAGCTGCAGGCCGCCAGCCAGGCGCTGGTGGACACGGGCGCTGCGGCGCGTGCGCTTGCGGCGGCCATCCAGCAGCAGGCCGACGAGGTGGCGCAGGCGCGCCCCGACATCCTGAAGCAGGACGTGCTGCGCTATCAACGCAGCGCCGAGCAGCTGGAGCAGCGCTTCGAGGACCGCAAGACCGCCTTGCTGCGGCTGGAGGTGGAACTGGAAAGCGCGGGTGCCCAGGGCCTGGAAGAGCGGCGCGCCGCACTGGCGCGCGACCTGGCGCAGGCAGCGCGCCGTGCTGACGAATTGCGCCGGCGCGCCGCTGCGCTGGACCATTTGCTCCAGCTGCTGAAAGCGCAGCGCGGTGCCTTGACGCGCAAGCTGCAGGCGCCGCTGCAAAAGCATCTGAACCATTACCTGCAGCTGGTGTTTGCGCAGGCCAATCTGGCCATCGACCCCAACCTGACCCCAGGGCAGCTGACCCGCAACGGCCCGGCCGGGCCGGAATCCGGCGCGTATGAAGCGCTGAGCTTCGGGTCCCGCGAGCAGATGGGCGTGATCAGCCGCCTGGCCTATGCCGACCTGCTGCGCGAAGCCGGGCGGCCGACGCTGATCATCCTGGACGATGCCCTGGTGCACAGCGACGACGAACGCCTGGCGCTGATGAAGCGGGTGTTGTTTGATGCCGGCACGCGGCACCAGATCTTGCTGTTCACCTGCCACCCGATGCACTGGCGCGATCTTGGCGTGGCGGCCCGCCCGCTTGCGGCCCTGCAAGCGGGCGCATAGGCGGGCCGCCGATCGAAGCGGCGGTTGCGCGCCGGCGCATCTGCTGCCAGTGCGCCGCAAGCCAGTACGCCCGCCAGGGGCGGCGCCACCGTGGCGCTGGCGGCCAATGCGTGCTGCGGTAAAGTCCGGCCATGGGTGCATTTGTCAGAATGCTTTGGGTCTGGATGCTGGTCTTGGCGATTCCCGCGCAAGGCCTGGCTGCTGCGACCATGGCCTTCTGCGGCCCCGGCCACCATGGCGGCGGCGCCCACCAGCCCGCTGCACAGGTGGCTGCACCGGCGCATGCGCAGCACGCTGCGCACGCTGACCACGGCGGGCACAGCCACCACGGCCACAACGACAGCCTGGCCAACAGCCATGCGCTGCAGGCCGATGTGCCTGTTGATGCGTCGGCTGCTGCGTTTGCTGCAAATGGTGGTGATGACCCGGCGGCTGCCAAGTCCCTGGCTGGCAAGACAGCCCAGCAAAAGTGCAGTGCCTGTGCTTCCTGCTGCACATTGGGCGCCCTGCCGGCCATGGTGCCGGCCCTGGCCGCGCCCGAGCCGGCCGCCACGGTGTTTGCCGCCGTGGGTTTCACCGTCGACGCATTTGCCGCCGACGGGCCCGACCGCCCCCCTCGAAGCTGACACGTGTGATCGGCCGGGCCCGACCCGCGTGCGCAAGCACGTGGGCGCCCGCAGCCGCTGGCATGCCCCTGCTGCGCCATGCAGCCGGGGTGGTTTCAGATCTCCGCGTGAGGATTCCATGGTCACCACTTTGTTGCGCCGGCGCAGTCCGTGCGCCCTTCCAAGCCTGCTGTGCACCGCGCTGCTGTGCGCGCAGTTGCCAGCGCTGGCGCAGACGCCTGCACCGGCGCCCGCCAACCTGGCCACACCAGCGCCGGCGCCCACACCAGCGCCCGCCGCAGCGCCCGCCACAGCCCGCGCCGATCCGCTGGACCCGAAGGCCACTGTGCCCGCACTGCGCTATGTGTCGGCATTTGCACAATTCCGCGGCATCGGCGACGAGCCGCCTGTCAGCTGGCGTGAGGCCAACGACGCGGTGGCCCGCATCGGTGGCTGGCGGGTTTATCTCCGTGAAGCGCAGCAGCCGGCACCCGTGGAGCCCGTGGTGCCGAGCACCGCACCGGCCCAGGGCCCGGCGACAAGCGCCGCCCAGGTGCCGGCCCCAGCAGCGACCACCGCGCCCAAGCCGGCCGCGCCGATGCCGGCCGGCCACGGCGGACACATGGGGCACAAGGGGCACAAACAACCATGAGACACCAGGCCATGAACCACAAGCCCCTGCCAGCCGCCCGGGTGCGCGCCGCACCGCCGCTTCGGCTGCCCGCCCTGCTGCTGGGCGCCGCCGTGCTGACCGGCTGCGCCAGCTTCAGCCCCGATGGCGGCTTTGGCGCGGTGCAGCAGATCACCAGCGACCGCATCGGCAAAGACCTGCAATGGGCGCGCAGCGACGCCGACCTGGACACCATCCGCCAAGCGGGTGGCGCAATTGCTGGCCCAGCCGCTGACGGTGGACGCCGCCGTGCAGGTGGCGCTGCTCAACAACCGCGGGCTGCAGGCTGATTTTCAGGAACTGGGCATCAGCGACGCCGACCGCGTGCAGGCCAGCCGCTTGCCCAACCCCGGCTTCAGCTTCGGGCGCTCTGCGCGCGGTGACGAACGCGAGATCGAGCGCGGCATCCACCTCAACCTGGCCCGCCTGGTGGCCATGCCGCTGGTCGGGCGCATGGAGGCGCGGCGCTTCGAGCAGACCAAGGGCAAATTGGCGCTGGGCGTGCTGTCGCTGGCGGCCGACACCCGCAAGGCCTACTTCCATGCGCTGGCGGCCGAGGAAACCGTGCGCTACATGGCGCAGGTCAAGCAGGCGGCCGATGCCAGCGCCGAGCTGGCGCGGCGCATGGAGCAGGTGGGCAACTTCAACAAGCTGCAGCGCGCGCGTGAGCAGATGTTCTACGCCAATGCGGTGCTGCGCCTGGCCCAGGCCGAGCAGGCCCAGCGGGCCACCCGGGAACGCCTGGTGCGGCTGCTCGGTGTCTGGGGGCCGCAGCTGCAGTTCAGCCTGCCGGCGCGCCTGCCCGACCTGCCGCCCGCCCCGCTGGACCTGCCCGAGGTCGAGCAACAAGCCCTGGCCCAGCGGCTGGACGTGCAGGGCGCCAAGCTGGCGGCCGAGCAAACCGCCAGCAACCTGGGGCTGACCCGGACCACCCGCTTCATCAACGTGCTGGAACTGGGCGTGGTGCGCAACAGCTCGAACGAGGCGCCGGTCCAGCGTGGCTGGGAGATCGGTTTCGAGCTGCCGCTGTTCGACTGGGGTGGCGCGCGCGTGGCCCGTGCCGAGGCGGTGTACATGCAGGCACTGCACCGCGCCGCTGAAACCGCCATCAACGCCCGCTCCGAGGTCCGCGAGGCCTACACCGGCTACCGCTCGGCCTACGACATGGCCCGCCACCACCGCGACGCACTGGTGCCGCTGAGCCAGCGCATCGCCGAAGAAAACGTGCTGCGCTACAACGGCATGCTGAT
Source organism: uncultured beta proteobacterium (assembly GCA_963844485.1). Lineage (GTDB taxonomy): Bacteria > Pseudomonadota > Gammaproteobacteria > Burkholderiales > Burkholderiaceae_C > Pseudaquabacterium. The sequence goes on along the minus strand of CAWJOQ010000014.1, from coordinate 37,862 downwards.
CGGCGTGTTCGAACTGCTGGCCGACGCCCGCAGCCAGATCGCCAGCGTCAACGCGGCCATCGAGGCGCTGCGCGACTTCTGGCTGGCGCAGGCCGACCTCGACATGGCCTTGATCGGCAAGCCCAGCCTGGCCGCTGCTGCTGGCGCCAGCAGCGCGCCGGCCGCCGCCGACGGCGGCGCGGCCCACTGACCCCCCCAAGGAACACACATGGTTTCCAGACGCAATTTCATCGGCGCCGCTGGCGCCACCACGGCTGCGCTGAGCGCCGCCACGGTCAGCAAGGTGGCGATGGCCGCCTTGCCCGAGCCCGTCATCCAGACCACGCCCGACACCATGCCGCCGCTGGTGCCCAACAGCGGGCGGCCTTACAACCCGGTGGTCACCCTCAACGGCTGGACCTTGCCCTGGCGCATGAACGGCGGCGTCAAGGAATTCCACCTGGTGGCTGAACCGGTGGTGCGCGAGATGAGCCCCGGATTCAAGGCCCACCTGTGGGGCTACAACGGCCAGAGCCCCGGGCCGACCATCGAGGTGGTGGAAGGCGACCGGGTGCGCCTGTTTGTCACCAACAAGCTCGGCGAGCTGACCAGCATCCACTGGCATGGCCAGCGCCTGCCCAATGGCATGGACGGGGTGACCGGCCTCAACCAGCCAGGCATTCCGCCCGGCAAGACCTATGTCTACGAGTTTGTGGCGCGCCGCCCGGGCACCTTCATGTACCACCCGCATGCCGACGAGATGGTGCAGATGGCGATGGGCATGATGGGGTTCTGGATCACCCACCCCAAGGGCAAGCACCCGTTGATCGACGAGGTCGACCGCGACTTCTGCTTCTTGCTCAATGCCTACGACATCGATCCCGGCGCGTCCACGCCCAAGATCATGACCATGCTGGACTTCAACCTCTGGAGCTGGAACAGCCGCATCTTCCCCGGCATCGACCCGCTGGTGGTGCGGCACATGGACAAGGTGCGCATCCGGGTGGGCAACCTGACCATGACCAACCACCCCATCCACCTGCACGGGCATGAATTCCTGATCACCGGCACCGACGGCGGGCCCACGCCCAAGAGCACACGCCAGTACGAGGTGACGGCCGATGTGGCGGTGGGGCAGATGCGGCAGATGGACTTCCTGGCCGACGAAGAGGGCGACTGGGCCTTCCACTGCCACAAGAGCCACCACACCATGAACGCGATGGGCCATGGTGTGCCCACCATGATCGGTGTTGACCACAGCGGCGTGGCGCGCCAGATCACCCAGCTGATCCCCGACTACATGGTGATGGGCGAGCGCGGCATGAAGGACATGACCGAGATGGAGATGCCGCTGCCCGACAACACGGCAGCCATGATGGCCGGGCAGGGGCCGTTTGGTGCGGTGGGCATGGGCGGCATGTTCAGCATGGTGAAGGTGCGCAAGAACCAGCCGCGTGGGGACTACAGCGACCCCGGCTGGTACCAGCACCCGCCGGGCACGGTGGCTTATGAATTCACCGGCGCCTTGCCGGACCCGGCGCGCTTCAAGGCCGATGCCAGCCCAGGCCGCGGCTCCATGCCGCCCATGGCCAGGCCGGCCCAGGACGTGGAAGTGACCGTGCGCAAGCCGGCCGGCGGCCATGCCGGCCATTGACGACCGCTGACAGCCTGTTCTTTCAAGGAGATCCGAATGAACGTGAACCCTGGCCTGCGGTGCCGCCGCAGCGTGATCACTGGCCTGGCGACAGGCACTGCGGCCGTCGTGCTGCCCTGGTTGGCCGGGCCTGCGCAGGCCCACGCCGACAAGCCGCATGCGGCCAAGACGGGCCCGGTGCGCATGGAGCAGAAGGACTGGGGCATCGCCGGCGAGGCCCGCAAGGCCACGCGCACCGTCCGCGTGGGCATGGGCGACAACATGCGCTTCACGCCCGAGCGCATCGACGCGCGCCTGGGCGAGACGCTGAAGTTCGTCGTGCGCAACGACGGCAAGGTGATGCATGAGTTCGTCATCGGCACCAAGGCCGAGAACGCCGAGCATGCCGCGATGATGGCCAAGTTTCCGGACATGGAACACGACGAGCCCTACATGGCGCACGTGGCGCCCGGCAAGACCGGGGAGATCGTCTGGACCTTCAACCGCGCCGGCCAGTTCGAGTTCGCCTGCCTCATCGCCGGGCACTTCCAGGCCGGCATGGTGGGCACGATCACGGTCGCGCCGGCGGGCAAGCCATGAGGCGGCGGCGCGCATTGCTGGCGCTGCTTGGCGGCGGGATGCTGGCCGTGCCGGCGCTGCTGCAGGCGCAGGGCCAGGCCGTGTGGGTCGAGGTCTGGAAGAGCCCGACTTGCGGCTGCTGCCAGGACTGGGTCAGCCACCTGGAAGCGAATGGCTTTCGCGTCAAGGTGCACGACGTCGGCAATGCGGCTGCGCGTGCCCGGCTGCAGGTACCGGCGGCGCTGGGCTCCTGCCACACGGCCTGGGTCGGCCGCTACGCCATCGAGGGGCATGTGCCGGCGGCCGACATCCGGCGGCTGCTGAAGGAGCGCCCCGATGTGATCGGCCTGGCGGTGCCCGGCATGCCCATCGGTGCACCCGGCATGGACGGTCCTGCGTACAACAACCGGCAAGACCCCTATGACGTGCTGCGCATCGCCCGCGATGGCAGCACCCAAGTTTTCAGCCACTACCCCAAGAAAGAGGAACGCACATGAACCCCACCCGCATCTTTTTCCGCGCTGCCAGCCTGGCCCTGGTGCTCTCGGCAAGCGCCCTGCCGCCGGCCTGGGCGGCCAGCCACCAGGGTGCTGCCATGCAGGCCACGGCAAGCGACATGACCGATGCCGAAGTGCGCAAGGTCGACAAGGACGGTGGCAAGCTGACCCTGAAGCACGGCGACATCAAGAACCTCGACATGCCACCGATGACGATGGTGTTTGTCGTCAAGGACAAGGCCATGCTCGACCAGGTGAAGGCCGGCGACAAGATCAAGTTCAAGGCCATCAAGGACGCCGGCAAGTACACCGTCACCGAGCTGCAGATGGCGCCGTAAGCGGCGTTTTGCGCGCGGCGCAGTCGATGCAGCAGGCGATCGGCCTGCCGGCCTGGGGCCGCGCGCGTTGTCAGCCGTGACAGCAAGACCGACGGCGTCTGTCCAGACGCTGCCGCCCCAGGTGCCGGCCTTGCTGTAGCAGGCCGCTGGTGGCGCTGGCGCGCAGCACGCGGATGCGGCTGTGGGGGTGGCCGGCTGGCGGGGCTTGGGGCGAGTCAAAGGGCCGGCAGACTCGCGCGCGGGCCGCACCCCGGCGGCGCGCTGCGCTGAAGCGTCATGCAACTGCCGTGTGGCTGTCATGCACCGACAGCAAGATGCTGCCGTCAGCATGCACACGGCCCTGCATCCGCCAGCCCGGTGTGCGCTGTTGTGACCGGCTCGCCGGTTTCCCACCCACCGACCCCGTTGCTAGGAGCTTTCCATGGCCCACCCGCGCCTGCCCCACCGCTTGCCACCGCTGGCCCTGGCGGTTGTCACCACCGCCGTCACTGGCATGCTGGCCGGCCCTGTTGCTGCCAATACCCTGACGGGCTGGGCCCAACTGCCGGCTGCCACCTTCAGCGACGGCCCCACGTCGGGTCAGTTTGGCTTTGGCAACAGCAACAGTCCTGCCAACAACCCGCCTTTCTTGCGCCAGCAGCCGGTGCAAGGCTTTTCGGGCGTTTTGGCGGGCGCCAACGGCAGCTTCCAGATGCTGGTGGACAACGGTTTTGGTGCCAAGGGCAATTCGGCCGATGCATTGCTGCGCATGTATGCGGTGCAGGTGGACTGGGCGGCCAAGTCGGTGTCGGCGGCAGACTTCCAGACAGGTGCGGTGCTGCCGGCTTACAGCGCCGCCAGCCGCATCACCCTGAACGATGCCCAGCGCAAGCTGCCGTTTGCCATCGTGGCCGACAGCGCCACCTACCCCGGCAGTGCCATCGCCGTGGATGCAGACATCCGCAGCGGCCGCTTGCTGACCGGTGCCGACCTGGACCTGGAATCGGTGCGACGCGACCGCAGCGGCAATCTGTGGTTTGGCGAGGAGTTCGGCCCCTTCCTGGTCAAGACCGATGCCAACGGCACAGTGCAGGACACTTTCCGCACACCCAATGTGCTGCGCCTGGGCAGCAACCCCTGGGTGCAGGCGCCGCAGAACCCCATGCCCACGGGCGACAACAACCTGCCGGGGTCAGGCGGCTTTGAAGGCATGGCACTCAACGCCAGCGGCACCCACCTCTACACGCTGCTGGAGCGGCCGCTGACCACTGATGCAGACCAGAAACGCCTGCTGGTGCAAGAGTTTGACCTGGCCGCAGCGGCCTTCACCGGCAACTGGTTCGGCTACAGGCTCGACGCTGCTGGCACCGCCATCGGCGACATGACAGCCATCGACGACAGCCGCTTTCTGGTGATCGAGCGCAACGGCGTCACCGCCACCAGCGCCAGCGGCACGCCGTTCAAGAAGATCTTCCTGGTCGACAGCCGCCAGCAAGACGCTGATGGGTTTGCCAGCAAGACCGAATTGGTCGACCTGATGAACCTGGCAGACCCCGACGATCTGAACGGTGACGGCAGCACCACGTTCAGCTTTCCCTTCGTCACCATCGAGGACGTGCTGGTCCTGGACAACCAGACCCTGCTGGTGGTCAATGACAACAACTTTCCGGGCGGCGGCGGGCGCAATCTGCTGTCGGACAACACCGAGTTCCTGAAGATCCGCCTGGCCGCGCCGATCCCCGAGCCCGGCAGCTGGGCCATGTTGGCGGCCGGCTTGCTGGCCATGGGTGCGCTGGCACGCCGCCGCCGGGCCTGATCCACCCGCCCACCTGCGCGTGTGGCCGCACCTTGTCCTACAGGCGCTGGCGCGGTTTTCCGATGGGTGTGCTGAGACGGCGTTCCTACACTGGATTTGTCCATCAGGCGCTGCGGCGCCGGCCGGCCCGCAGGGCCGGCACCACCCACAGGAGCCCACCATGTTTGCACGCCACACCCTCATCGCCGCTGTCACTGCAGTTGCCGCCCTCACCGTCTTGTCCGGTTGCGCCGTCACCCGCGGCCAGTCCACCGTCGGTGCCTACATCGACGACAGCGCCATCACCACCGCCGTCAAGGCGCGCTTCGTCGACAGCACGCAAGTCGACGCTGCGGCCATCAGCGTGGAGACGCTGCAAGGCACGGTGATGCTGTCGGGCTTTGCCAAGTCACAGACCGAGCGCGCCGCAGCCGAATCCATCGCCCGCGCCACCAATGGCGTCAAGGCGGTGAAGAACCAGTTGGCCGTGCGCAACTGAGCCAGCTGCAAGGCCAGCCCCTGCCCATCGCCACCCTTACTTGAAGTCGCCGGCCAGCTGCAAGCGCGTGATTGCCTTGCCCGCAAGGCCGCCGACAAAGCATCCAGCGCTTGGCTGCCAACAGCCCAAGCCAGCTGGTTCAAACACTGACCAACCGAGATCAAACACCATGCAACACACTTCGATTTTCAGCACCGCCCTGCTGGCCATTGCCGCATCTGTGACCCTGGCCGCCTGCGGCCGCGCTGACGAGCCCACCGCCGGTGCCCAGCTGGACGCCGCCATCGCCAAGACCGAGCAGAAGGCTGAAGAGGTCAAGGCCGACGTGGGCCAGGCGGTTGACGCCGCCAAGGCCGACGCCCAGGCTGCAGCCGACCGCGCTGCAGCGTCGATGGACAAGACCACCGACCGCGCCGCCGCAGCCATCGACAAGACCACCGACCGCGCAGCTGCGGCCATCGACAAGGCCACCGACCAGGCTGGTCAGGCACTGACCGACGCTGGCATCACCACCAGCGTGAATGCGGAACTGGCCAAGGACCCGGCGCTGAGTGCCTTGAAGATCAATGTCGACACCAGCGCCGGCAAGGTGGTGCTGCGTGGCACCGCCCCCAGCACCGACGCGCGTGAACGTGCCACCCGGCTGGCCCAGGGCGTGCGCGGCGTCGTCGCCGTCGACAACATGCTGGACGTGCGCGGCTGAACGTGGCCAGCCGGTGCGCCAGCGCGCGCCCCGGCTGTCGCCACGCAGCTGTTGCAGCCCGGCGTGGTGCAGCGCATCGGCTGCACCACAGTTGCCAAGCCGGCCAGTGCAGCTTGCGGCCCTGGCCACCGAGGGGAATGCCATGCAGAACCACACACCTGATCCCGACTTTGACCGGCCCGGCACCACAGCGGCGGCCGTGCCATTGCCTGCGCAAGACCTGATACCGCTGGGTTACGAGTGTGCGCTGCCCTGGCTGCACCTGGCCCCGTCGGACGTTGAGCCGCTGCGGTCACCGTGGCCTGGTCGGCTGGCCTCCTGAGGCGCTGCGCCGCAAGGGGCCGCGCCGGCCGAAGCAGGCACCATCGCCTGTCGCTGCGCACGCCGCGCAGCGACTCTGGCCCTCGCCGAGCAACAGCTGCAGCCATCTGAAGCGACGCTTGCGCGCTTTCGTGCGCCAGGCGCCGCAGATCTGTGTGGCTGCACTGGGCGGTGTACTCCCGGCATAGCCCGCACAATGGCGGGCCCGGGCCGGCCGGGCTGTGCGCTCCCGCGCGGCCGGCCTCCTGGACGGCCCCATCCGGAGACACCGCTTGAAGTTCAACCTGCCCCGCAACTCGCTGTTTGCCGTGTTGCTGCGTTCACCCTGGTGGGTGAGTGTGTTGATCGCACTGGTGCTGGGCCTGGTGGCAGCGGCCCTGTTGCCTGCGCAATACCGGGTGGTGGGCAGCCTGTCGGGCTTTCCGTTTCTGGTGATTGGCGCCATGGCAGCCCAGCGGCAATGGCGTTTGCCCAGTGCCGCACGGGTGCAGCAGACCCAGGCGGCGGTGGCGGCCCTGGCCTGGCCGGGATTTCAGGCCCTGCTGGCCGAATCCTTCCGCCGCAACGGCTTCGAGCTGTTGCCCAAGCCTGCCGGTGATGCAGTCGATCTGCTGCTGCAGCGCCAGGGCAAGCGCATGCTGGTCAGCGCCCGGCGTTGGAAGACTGCCCGCCTGGGTGTGGAACCGCTGCGTGCCTTGCAGGCAGCACGCCAGGCCGACGACGCCAGTGCCGACTTGCCGCAGGCGGTGTGCATCTGCCTGGGCGGGGCCACCGACAACGCCCTGGACTATGCGCGCAGCCATGCCATCACGCTGTGGGGCCCGGCCGACCTGGCACTGGCCCTGCGCGGCATGCCGTTGCCAGCGCCGCGCTGAGCGCAGCAGCCCGGCCGCTCAGCAACCTGATGCGTCAGCCGCGGGTGCCGGGCAGCGGCCGGGGCAGCGGGGCGTTGTCCTGCGGCTGGTAGGCGGGCGCACGCGACACCCGCACCTTGCCACCGCTGGTGACCAGGATCACCGCGTCGCCGGGCGCGAAGGATTCATTGCCCTTGGCCTGCACCACGGCACGCCGTTCGCCGTTGCGCAGCTGCACCATGATTTCCAGCGCGTCCTCGCGCGTGGTGTTGCGCTCGATGGCATTGCCGATCACTGCACCGGCCACCGCGCCCAGCACACCAGCAGACGATGGAGTCCCGCCGGCCGCCGATCGACGAGCCGGCCACGGCGCCCACCACGCCGCCGGCCACGCCGCCGGTGCCGTTCTGGCTGCCGTCCACCACCACCGGGCGCACGGTCAGAACTGTGGCGTCGACCACGGTGGACATGCGCTGGGCGTCTTGGCGGCTGATGACATCGGGGTTGCTGGTGGCGCAGCCCGCCAGGGCCAGCATGGCGGCCAGGGCAAGGGCAGAGGTGGAACGAAACATGGTGGGTCCTTGGAAGATGTGGCTGTTCAACGGGGCGCGCCTGTCCAGCGTTGACCTCAGGGCCTGATGCTGCGGGCCGCAGGCGGCCGGCAGTTTGCCGCCGGGTGAAGATGCGTGAAGTGCTGTGATCGGGCCAGCCCGCAGCCGCATGCAGCTGCGCCCCTGGTCCCAGGGCTGCACGCCTGTTCAGCGTGCCAGCAGCACCTGCACCGCAGTGACGGGCGGGGCGTCGTGCCCCCAGCTGGCGCGCAACCAGGTGGCCAGGGCGGCCAGGTCGTCGTGCGGCAGGTCGTGCGGGGGCATGCCATAGGGCCGCGGGTTGCCGGCGGTGGCCGGCGCAAACCCGCCGCTGGTGATGGCCTGCACCAGATTGGTGGCGTCAGGCAGGGTGACGATGGGGTTGCCGGCCAGCGCCGGGTAGGCGCCCGGTGCACCCTGGCCCTGGGCGCCATGGCAGTCCGCACATTGCTCGGCATACAGCGCGCGGCCACGGTCCAGCACGGCGCTGTCGCGCGGTGCCAGCGCAGCAGCGCGCACCGTGGTCTCGGGCGCGGGCGCCAGAGATTGCAGGTAGACCACCATCGCCTGCAAGTCGGCGAAGTGCAGGTACTGGGTGCTGTCGGCCACCACGTCGGCCATCGGGCCCATCACTGCGGCCTGGTCCGACAGGCCGGTCTTCAGCAGCTGCACCAGTTCAGCGGTGTGGCGCTGGCCCATGGCCAGCTGCGCTGGGTCGGTCAATGACGGTGCTTGCCAGCGCTGGCCGGGCAGGGTGCTGCCGCCGGCGTCACCGCCCAGCGCACCGCTGCCGCCCAGCAGGTTGCGGCTGGCGTGGCAGGCGCTGCAGTGGCCCAGGCCATTGACCAGGTAGGCGCCGCGCTCCAATTCCGCCATGGCCAGGTTCGGCGCGGTGGTCTGCGGCGTGGCTGCCGGCGCAACGCCAGCCTGCGGTCGGAAGAACAGCGCCCGCCACACCGCCAGCGCAGCCTGGCTGCCATAGGGCCAGCGCAAGGCATGGGGCTGGTTGGCCTGGGCCACGGGCGCCAAGCTGCGCAAATAGACCCACAGGGCGTCGGCATCGGCACGTGTCACCCGGGTGAAGTGGGTGTACGGGAAGGCCGGCACCAGCAGGCGCCCATCGGCGCTGCGGCCATGCCACAGCGCACGGCGGAACTGCGCTGCCGTCCAGCCGCCCAGGCCGCTGGCGTCGGGTGTCAGGTTGCCGGCATAGACCGTGCCGAAGGGCGTGGTGATGCCGCGCCCGCCGGCATAGGGCGCACCGCCGCGCGCCGTGTGGCAGCCGGCGCAATTGCCCGCCCGCGCCAGGTAGGCGCCGCGCGCCAATGTGGCGTTGTCGCGCCAGTCGCCTGCGGCGGCGCCCGAAGCGGCAGGCCCGTCAGGCACCAGCGCGTCCTCGCCGCGCAAGTTCAGCCACAGCACCAGCAGCACCATGCCCAGCAGCGTGGCGGCCAGGGCACCGGCGCTGCGCAGCAGCAGGCGGCTGCGTGCGGAACGGCTGCCGGACTGCGCGGCCGCCGGCGTGCTGTTCGGGTGGACCGGCGGGTTCATGGCGGCGGGTGGTCCACGCTGCCGCAGGGCAGGGGGGCCACGCCGGCTGCGGTGGCCGCAGCATGGGGCTGTGCCGGCACGGGCTGGGCAGCCAGCCAGGTGGCCACGGCGCCCAGATCGGCCGGGCGCAGGCGCTGGGCAATCTGGGCCATGCAGTCGGGTGCCTGGGCGTGGCGCTGCTGGGTCTGCCAGGCGCCGAGCTGGGCGATCAGGTAATCCCGCGGCAGGCCCAGCAAGCCCGGCACCGCCGGTTGCACGCCGCTGAGCTGGGCGCCGTGGCAGGCGCTGCAGGCCGGCAGCTGCTGGCTGGCATCGCCCTGCAGGGCCAGCACCTGGCCGCGCGCCAGCACGGCTGGCGGCGCGGTGCTGGGCGGGGCGGGCGCATGCGGCAGGTCCAGCGTCGCAAAGTAGCCGGCCATCTCGTGCAGGTAGGCATCGGTCTGTTGCGCCAGCAGCCGCGCCATGGTGGCGTTCTGGCGCCGGCCGTCGCGGAAGTGCAGCAGCTGCTGGTACAGATAACCGGCAGGTTTTCCGGCGATGCGCGGCAGGTAGCCTTCGCGGCCAGCACGGCCCTGGGCGCCATGGCAGGCCATGCAGGGCTGCAGGCGCTGGGCCAGGGTGTCGGGCACTTGCAGCGCCGCCGGTGCCGCAGCGGCCTTGCCTGCTGGCCCGGCTGCGGCGGCCGGGCCCATGCCAGCGATCGCGCTGGCCAGTGCCAGCGCCCATGCACCGCGCATCAAGCGTGCAGCCGGCTCGAGCGTGGCACGCTGGCCAGCAGGAATTCCATCTGGTCGGCCACGATGCGCCGGCCGCGCAGGATCATGTCTTCATGCAGGCTGGGTGTGTAGGGCAGGTAGAGCAGGCTCATGTTCGCTTCTTCGGGCTTGCGGTTGCCCTTGCGGCCATTGCAGGCGCGGCAGGCGGTGATGCAGTTCATCCAGGTGTCGCGCCCGCCGCGCGAGGTGGGGATGATGTGTTCACGGGTGAGGGTGTCAAAGCTGAACCGCCCGCCGCAATAAGCGCAGACATGGCGGTCGCGCACAAAGAGCTTGGGGTTGGTCATGGCCGGCGTGATGCGCCAGGCCCGGCTGGGGATGGTGCCGCGCACCGCAATGATGGCGTGCACTTCAATGCGTGATTGCAGCCCGGTGGTGCGCTGCACGCCGCCCCGCAGCACCTGCACGGCATGGCCCAGCGTCCAGGCCACGCCGTCGCAGGCGTAAAGCAAGGCAGCCTCCCGTGGCGTGATCCACGCTTGCGGTCGCCCCGACACATCGAGCTGCAGCACGTCCAAGGACAGAACCTCCAGTCAATGACGTGGAGGTTACTGCAAGTTGCAAGCCTGGGTGGCCGGATCTGGCAATTCCATCGGCGTGCTGGTCCGTTTGCGGCGGCGTCGGGGAAATGTTGCGTCGGCGGGGCGAACCTGGCCGATCGCACGTCGCACCAAGCAGGGATCCTGTGTCCATCTTGTGATCACCTCCCCTGCGATCTCATCAACTGTCTCAACGCGAGGTCGGCATTTTGTGGCCCATGCGCGACCCGGGTGCAACACGTCCCACCGCGACGCCATGACGGATTCGTATTGCCTTGTCGGCTTGCCAACGGCAAACCCGTTGATGGCCAGATTCCACAGCGGGGAACAACTCGCCATGAGCATGCTTTCGCCGATCGGAATCCAGATTTCATCCAGGACCAACAAGCGGTAGCTGAAATCAGAAATGTCCAGGTTGGTCGCCGCGCGGATGCTTTCGGCGTGTTGCCTGAGCCGGCGATACAAGGCTCGACGGGCGGTCACTTTGCTTTCGGCGCCTTGACCGGCACCTGCTGCTGCCAGTGCACTGCCGACGAAGATCGGCACTTGCATGTCAGCACCCTTGTTGAATTCGACCAGTGCACGGTATGGCGGAAACGAGCCCCCGTAAAACAGAGCGTAGATGCCGTTGCCTTCGAAAGGCTTCAACGACTTCAACGGCCTGGGCTTTCTCCCGATCAACACGTCTGGCAAGGTGGCGATAGGGCTGGTCCGGTCGAGTGGGTTGAATGGTTCGTCATCGGTCATCACGTTCCTCCATGCATTGCCGACAAAGCGGGCTTCAGGTGCAATGCTCCATCAACTTTGGCGCCATGACAACGCCGCACTCCGTGCGCAGCCTTTAGCCCGTAGCCCAAGATTTGCGCACGCGGTCTGTGCGCTTGTCGCATCACATGCCACGCAGCACGCTGAACTCCCGGAAGAGACGTGCTGGTAACGGGACCATCAGTGTCCACACGATGTTCATGGGTCGGTGTCCTTCAGCCGATTCCAGCTGGACCGGACCGCAAGCGCGATATGCATCGCCTTGCCGAGCCCGCACAAAGAGCTGGAAGCGCCAGCCATTCGTCGGGCTTTCCAGATACCGGCGCCCACTCGCCGTGTCAGGTCCCGCACTGTTTTGGGTTTGCCAATGGAAGCGGTCAGCTGAAATCGCATAGTCGTGGTAACAAATGCGGTCGTGGTATCCCTCGCTCTTGTCGAGCGTGACAAACAGAAGTTCTGTCTGCCTGTTCACCAGCGGCAGCACGCCTGACTGGAATGGTGTGCGCCGTTCAGCAGTCCACCAGCCGACTGCCGTCAAGATCTCACGCACGCCGTAGCTGGCATGCAAGCACAAAGGCGTGTCTTCGAGTCCAGGGATTTCCGTTGCGACCAGTGACGTCCGGCTTTGCAAAAGCGCTGAGAGTTCCGCGAGTTCCGAGACAATCTCTGGATGCCGATCCAGCCGCAGGCGGAAGGATCTCTCATCTGCTGCCGGGGCATGTCGGCCGTCGATTTGGTAGGCGAGCATCTGCTGCTCCAGTTTCTCTGGCGACCCAAACTGACGGTCGCGATCGCTTTGCGTCCCGAGCCTGGACAGCATCGTCAGTCTTTGTGGATCGTCGATGTGCAAGAGATCGCCAAAGCGACGACTGAAGTAGTCTTCCTCTGGTCCAGGCTCCGAGACCATCAATCCGCTGTCGCGCTTCAAGGCAGTCCAGCCGCTGCGGCTTTGGCCAGTGCCGGTGCGGTACACGTCTTCCAGTTCAAGCGCTTGATGGTGCAAAAAGTCGGCCAAACCGACCGAGGCAATCCCGCGCAAGGCAGCAAAGGCCTGCAACTCGGTTTTCATGCGCCGCCAGTTTTGCGTCGTCAGTGCGCGCAAGCTCCGCAGCACCTGCTCTCGCGTCTGGCGTTGAAGCTGGATGTGGCAACCCGGTGGCAGGCGCCCAAAGCCGTTCTCCACGCTGTCCACCAACTCTCTGCGCGACAAGCCGGTCAGGCTCGACAGCAGGCGATCAAATCGGAACTCAGCGCGGTGCTGTCCAACGAAATCAAGCACCAGGCAGGCCTCCTTGCCAGGCGCCAGTCGAAGACCGCGCCCGATCTGTTGTTGAAAGAGGACGGGGCTTTGTGTTGGTCGCAGCAAGATGAGCGTGTCGACCATCGGCAGGTCGATGCCTTCGTTGTAGAGATCCACTGTCACGAGCGCACACAACTCGCCATCAAGAAGGCGCTGTGGCGCACGGCGGCGCTCCTCGACCGATGTCGTTCCGACAACGCAGGCTGCAGGCAGTCCTGCGCGATTCAGCCAATCTGTCATGAAGTTGGCGTGTGCGACCGACACACAAAAAACCAGAGCACGTGACCGTTTTGCGTCGCAGGCCAAGCGCCGCCATTCGTTCACCACGAGCTTCGCACGGACACCATTCCCGGTGACGAGGTTGTCGACGGCATCGCGTTCCCCGGGCCGGTCCCAGGGCACTGACGAGAAATCCGTGGCGTCATCGCAGGCGTAGTACTCGAACGGGGCGAGCAATTGCAGATCAAGTGCGTGCCACAAGCGCAGTTCAACTGCGGGGCTGCCGTCGGGCTTGGCATCGAAGTACGGCGTGATGGGGCGCCCATCACTGCGCTCTGGGGTTGCCGTCAGGCCCAGCAACACGCTGGGCCGTGACGGTCTTCACAAATGCGTCGAAGCGGTCTGCGGCAAGCCTGTGGCATTCGTCCACCACAACCGTGTGCCAATGGTCGGGTCCGGCAGTCGCAACAACATCTTGGCCTGTGACGCTGTCGATGGTGGCGAACAGATGATCCAAACGTTCGGGCTGATGGCCACCGGCGAGCAGTTCACCAAACTCGGGGTCACGCAGCACTTCACGGTAAGTCCGCAATGCCTGGCGCAGGATTTCTTCGCGGTGCGCGACAAACAACAGGCGCGGTCGCCCGCCCACTGTCCGGCAGGTGTTTTGGTAGTCGAAAGCCGCCACCAATGTCTTGCCCGTTCCGGTGGCTGCAACAACCAAGTTGCGGTGTCGGCCATGGGCGCGCTCGGCTGCCAATTGCTGCAGCATGTCCGCTTGGTATGTCTTTGGCTGCAGATCGAAGAAGCTGACCATGCCCGCGGATTGACCACTGGACGACTCACGGCCAAGTGCACTGGCCAAGGCTTGTCGATGGTCGGAATTCTCAGGGTCATACGCCTGGAACTCGCTGTCAGCCCAAAGCGTTTCGAAGTGGGCAACAGCGCGTGCAAACAAGGCATCCTGCCCGCGCTGAGTTAGTTTCACGGTCCACTCCAATCCACCCGTCAGCGCAGCGCCCGACAAATTGGCGCTGCCAACGTATGCGGAGCCAAAACCGCTCTTGCGCTTGAACAACCAGGCTTTGGCGTGAAGGCGGGTGCGCCTTCCGTCCAGCGAGACACGGACCTCGCATCCAGGCAGGCGGGCCAGTGCGTCAAGGGCCCTGGCTTCGGTTGCACCTGTGTACGTCGTTGTCAGGATACGCAGTCGGACGATGCTGTGCGCCTGTGCGCCCATGGCCGTGACTTGCTGCAGGACATCCATCAGCTTGCGGACCCCGGAAACAGTGATGAAGCTGACCAGGATGTCCACCTGATCAGCCGACGCCAATTCGCGGCGAATTTCTTGAAGCAGCGATGGAGAGCCCTTACCCGCTGTGAATAGCCAGGGTGCCGCGAGGCTGATTTCAGGTGATGGATACGTCTGGCGGTTGCGACGAACAGAGCGCAGAACGCGCAGTGGTTGCGCGACCAGATCGACCACGTCGGCAGCACTTGCAGGCATGCCGTTGGATCGACTGGCAACGGCCTGGCGTCGCAGTGCCACCAGCATGTCGTTGACGAGTTCGAGTTGTTTTCCCTGCCTTTCAGAATCGTCTCCAGAAAATTCGTCAAGGATCGCAGCCATCTGCCGCGTGATGACCTCGGCAAGGCGTTCAGCCGATTCCCCACGCAGCGAAAGAACTTCGGCAATACCGGGATCCAGTACAGCGACCGATCGCGCCACACCCTCGGTCAGCAGGAGGTCGTAGAGGCCATCTGGCAGTGCCGTCATGTGTGTTGTTTCGGTGATGGGTGAGGTGTTTCGGCATGCAGGAGGTCATTGCAGCTTGGTGCGACCTGATGCGGACTGCGCTTGGGTCGGCTCAGGCCCGCGCAGTTTGAGCATAGCCGGCCGCTCTGCGCATGCTGCCCCGATTCGACGCCTGCGGACGCGTGTTGATGCACAACCGAAGCTCTTGGCCGATGCGCAAGGACTTCGCCCGACTGCGCGTCCGCCAGTGGACACACACGACACCCGGCCCCAACCCCACCGACCAAGACTTCAGCCGCGCGTGATCTAGTTGCCGCCGCCTAGAAATAACGGTGTTGCCGGCGGCACAGTGCGGACAGTTTCTGCAAAATAGCACGATCGTTCGTTCCATTCCTTTCGACCCGAAGCCCCAACCACGTGTCTGCCCACCCCTTGCCTGACGACCCTCTGGCGCCTGCCGGCCGCAAGCGCGCCGCTGCTGCCCACACCGTGCGCGCCATGCACAAGGGCCAGCAGACCCGCGCCGCCATCCTGGAGGCGGCGCTGGCCCAGGCCTCGCACATGGGGCTGGAAGGCCTGTCCATCGGCGCGCTGGCCGAGATGACGCAGATGAGCAAGTCGGGTGTGTTCGCCCATTTCGGGTCGCGCGAAGAGCTGCAGATCGCGGTGATCCGCGAGTACCACACCCGCTTCGAGGACGAAGTGTTCTTTCCCGCCGTGCGTGAGCAGCGCGGCCTGCCACGCCTGCGGGCGCTGTTTGAGCGCTGGGTCAAGCGGGTGTCGGTGGAACTGGATTCGGGCTGCATCTACATCAGTGGCGCGGTCGAGTTCGACGACCGGCCCGGCCCGGTGCGTGATGCGCTGGCCAGCATGGTGCGGGATTGGCAGTCGGCGCTGGAGCGGGCGATCCGCCTGTCGATCGAGGCCGGCCATCTGCGCGCCGACACCGACACCCTGCAAATGCTGTTTGAGCTGCATGGCCTGATCCTGGCGCTGCACCACGATGCCCGCTTCCTGCGCCTGCCCGGGGCCGTGGAACGCGCCCGCAAGGGCTGTGACCGCATCGTGCAGTTCTATCTGCAGGCCGAGCCGGCTGCCACGCCCTTGCGCGGCACCAGACGCTGAGCACCGCCTGAACCCGGCCGCCCAGGCGCGCCCGGGCACCTGTTTCATCCGCACCACCCGCATTCCGCATCCGTACCACCCGCCTCAGGAGCCACCATGCCCCACTACAACCCGCCGATCCGCGACATGCAATTTCTGCTGCATGAGGTGCTGGACGCCGTGCCCACGCTGCAGGCCCTGCCGGCCCACGCCGACATCGATGCCGACACGCTGGATGCGGTGCTCATCGAGGGGGGCAAGTTCGCGTCCGAGGTGCTGACGCCGATCAACTTGCCCGGTGACGCCGAAGGCTGCCAGCTCGACCCCGCCAGCCACGCGGTGACCACGCCCAAGGGCTTCAAGCAGGCCTATGCCCAGTATGTTGCCGGCGGCTGGCCGTCGCTGAGCTGCGACCCCGCCTATGGCGGCCAGGGCCTGCCCTTGGTGTTGAACCAGTGCTTCTACGAGATGCTGAACTCGGCCAGCCAGGCCTGGACCATGTACCCCGGCCTGAGCCACGGCGCCTACGAGGCCTTGCATGCCCATGGCACGCCGGCGCAGAAGGCGCTGTACCTGCCCAAGCTCACCAGCGGCCAGTGGACCGGCACCATGTGCCTGACCGAGCCGCATTGCGGCACCGACCTGGGCCTGCTGCGCAGCAAGGCCGAGCCGATCAGCGACGGATCGGCCGACGGCAGCTACCGCATCACCGGCGAGAAGATCTTCATCAGCGCCGGTGAACACGACCTGGCCGAGAACATCGTGCACCTGGTGCTGGCCCGGCTGCCCGACGCGCCGGCCGGCAGCAAGGGCATCTCGCTGTTCGTGGTGCCCAAGTTCCATGTCCATGCCGATGGCAGCCTGGGCGAGCGCAACGCCATCTACTGCGGCGCGCTGGAGCACAAGATGGGCATCCACGGCAACGCCACCTGCCAGATCGTGCTGGACGGCGCGGTGGGCAGCCTGGTCGGCCAGCCGCACAAGGGCCTGGCGGCGATGTTCGTGATGATGAACGCCGCCCGCCTGGGCGTGGGCAACCAGAGCCTGGGCCTGACCGAGGTGGCCTACCAGAACGCCGTGGCCTATGCCAAGGACCGCATCCAGATGCGGTCGCTTGTCCGGCCCCAAGGCGCCCGACAAGGCGGCCGACCCGATCATCGTGCACCCCGATGTGCGCCGCATGCTGCTGACCGCCCGCGCCTATGCCGAGGGCGCGCGTGCACTGCTGACCTACACCGCGCTGCAGCTCGATGTGCTGGTCAGCACCGACGACGACCAGCTGCGCCGGGACACCGACGACCTGGTGTCGCTGCTGACGCCGATCATCAAGGCCTTTGTCACCGACAACGCCTGGACGGCCACCAGCGCCTGCCAGCAGGTGTTGGGCGGCCATGGCTACATCCATGGCAACGGCATGGAGCAGTTTGTGCGTGACGCCCGCATCAACATGATCTACGAGGGCACCAACACCATCCAGAGCCTGGACCTGCTGGGCCGCAAGGTGCTGGGCGACAACGGCGCCAAGCTGAAGAAGTTCGGCCGCCTGATCGCCGAGTTCGTCGAAGAAGAAGGCACCGACGAGGCGATGCAGGAATTCATCAACCCGCTGGCCGACCTGGGCGACAAGGTGACCAAGCTCACCACCGAGCTGGGCATGAAGGCCTTCGGCAATGCCGACGAGGTGGGCGCCGCTGCGGTGGACTATCTGCGCGTGGTGGGCCACCTGTGTTTTGCCTACTTCTGGGCCCGCATGGCCAAGGTGGCGCTGGCCAAGCAAGCGCAGGCGGCCACCGCCGGCGACCCGTTCTACACCGCCAAGCTGCACACTGCGCGCTTCTACTTCGCCAAGCTGCTGCCCGAGACCGCCACCCTGATCCGCACCGCGCGGGCCGGCCTGGCGCCGCTGATGGCGATGGACGAGGCCCTGTTCTGATCCATCCCACACCTGACCGGAGACACGCCATGAAGACACTGCTGATCACCCTGGCCCTGGCCACCGCCGCCGGCACTGCGCTGGCCCAGGCCACGCCCGGTGGGCCTGTGGAAGACCATCGACGACGAGACCAAGGCCGAAAAATCCCAGGTCCGCATCACCGAGGCCGGCGGCGTGCTGACCGGCAAGATCGAGAAGATCGCCGACGCCAGCAAGCAGGATTCGACCTGCGTGGAATGCAGCGACGAGCGCAAGGGCCAGAAGGTGCTGGGCATGACCATCATCCGCGGCGCCAAGGCCGACGCGGACAAGGCCGCGCTGGGAGGGCGGCGAGATCCTCGACCCGAACAACGGCAAGGTCTACAAGCTGCTGCTCAAGCCCATTGACGCGGGCCAGAAGCTGGAAGTGCGCGGCTTCATCGGCATGGCCCTGCTGGGCCGCACGCAGACCTGGGTGCGGGTGGAATAGCCCACCCCGCAGCGCCTGTGATGCGCCCCCTCAAGGGGGCGACGCCGGCGGCCCGGTGCAGCCGGACCCACGGCGTGCGCTTGCTGCATTCAAGCCCGTGACTCAAATTGGAGAACCCATGAACCGATTCAATGTGCGCAAGGTGGCCGTGCTGGGCGCCGGCGTGATGGGGGCGCAGATCGCCGCCCACCTGGTCAATGCCCGGGTGCCGGTGCTGCTGTTCGACCTGCCGGCCGACGGGCCGGGCCAGCCCGGCAGCGGCCCGAAGAACGGCATTGGCCTCAAGGCCATCGACGGGCTGCAGAAGCTCAAGCCTTCGCCCGATCGGCCTGCAG
This sequence comes from uncultured beta proteobacterium, assembly GCA_963844485.1. Lineage (GTDB taxonomy): Bacteria > Pseudomonadota > Gammaproteobacteria > Burkholderiales > Burkholderiaceae_C > Pseudaquabacterium. The sequence continues at coordinate 19,348 of CAWJOQ010000014.1, read as the reverse complement.
TCTGATCTGGCGCTGATCCAGCTGGCCAACTACGACGAGCACCTGCACTTGCTGGCCGGCTGCGACCTGGTGATCGAGGCGATTGCCGAGCGGCTGGACTGGAAGCTGGCGCTGTATGCCAAGGTCGCGCCGCACCTGGCACCACAGGCCATCGTCGCCAGCAACACCTCGGGCCTGTCGATCACCAGCCTGAGCGACGTGCTGCCCGAGGCGCTGCGCCCGCGCTTTTGCGGCATCCACTTCTTCAACCCGCCGCGCTACATGCAGCTGGTGGAATTGATTCCCACCGCAGCCACGCTGCCAGAGATCCTGGACGACCTGGAGAGCTTCGTCACCCGCAGCCTGGGCAAGGGCGTGGTGCGGGCCCGCGACACGCCCAACTTCGTGGCCAACCGGGTGGGCATTGCCGGCATGCTGGGCACGATGGCCGAAGCGGCCAACTATGGCCTGGGCTATGACGTGGTCGACGACCTCACCGGCAAGAAGCTGGGCCGCGCCAGCAGCGGCACCTTCCGCACGGCCGACGTGGTGGGCATCGACACCCTGGGCCATGTGGTCAAGACCATGCAGGACAAGCTGGGGCCGGGCCAGGCGGACGACCCGTTCTATGCCAGCTATGCCACGCCGGCGGCGGTGGCTGCCCTGGTTGGCGCCGGCGCCCTGGGCCAGAAGACCGGTGCCGGCTTCTACAAGAAGGTGGGCAAGGACATCTTGCGCTTTGACCTGGCCAGTGGCGACTATGTCAAGGCCGGCGGCAAGGCCGACGCCATCATCGACCGCATCCTGAAGAAGCCCGCGCGCCGAGCGGCTGAAGCTGCTGCGTGAATCGACCAACCCGCAGGCGCAGTTCCTGTGGGCCATCCTGCGCAACGGCTTCCACTATGTGGCGGTGCACCTGGCCGAGATTGCCGAAACCGCCCGCGAGGTCGACCTGGCCATGCGCTGGGGCTTCGGCATGCAGCAGGGCCCGTTCGAGCTGTGGCAGGCCGCTGGCTGGCAGCAGGTGGCCACCTGGGTGCAGGAAGACATCGCCGCCGGCAAGGCCCTGAGCAGCGCGCCGCTGCCGGCCTGGGTGTTCGACGGCCCGGTCGCCACCATGGCGCGGTGCACACGCCCGAAGGCTCGTGGAGCGCCGGCGCAGGGCCGCTACCTGCCGCGCAGCCAGCTGCCGGTGTACCAGCGCCAGCACTTCCCCGAGGCGCTGGCCGGTGAGGGCGCCACGCCCTTCATCGCTGCCGGCACCGAGCTGTTCAAGAACGACGAAATCCGGCTCTGGACGCTGGACGGCCAGGTGCTGATCGCCAGCATCACCAGCAAGATGCACCTGATCGGCCCGGGCGTGATCGACGGCCTGCTGCAGGCGCTGGACCTGGCCGAGGCGCAGTTCGACGGCCTGGTGATCTGGTCGCGGCGACGAGCCGTTCTCGGCCGGTGCCAACCTCGAAGCCATGCTGCCCACCTTCATGAAGCTGGGCGCCAAGGGCATTGCGCCCGAGATCCTGAAGCTGCAGACCGCGCTGTTGCGCCTGCGCTATGCCAGCGTGCCCACGGTGGCGGCGATGCGCGGCCTGGCCCTGGGTGGCGGCTGCGAGATCGCCGTGCACTGCGCCAGGCGTGTCGCCCATCTGGAGACCTATGTCGGCCTGGTGGAAGTGGGCGTGGGCCTGATCCCGGGTGGCGGCGGCCTCACCTACATCGCCCGCCGCGCCGCTGAAACCGCGGCCGCTGCCAACAGCAGCGACCTGCTGGCCTTCGTCAAGGACGGCTTCCAGGCGGCGGCCACCGCCAAGGTGGGCACCAGCGCGCTGGAAAGCCGCCAGCTGGGCTACCTGCTGGCCGACGACGTGGTGGTGGCGCACAAGGACGAGCTGCTGTTCATCGCCGTCGCCCAGGCCAAGGCCATGGCCGCCAGCAACTGGCGTGCACCGCTGAAGGCCCTGTTCCCGGTGGCGGGCCGCTCGGCGATTGCCACCATCCAGGCGCAGTTGGTGGGCATGCGCGACGGCGGTTTCATCAGCGCGCACGACTTCCACATCGCCAGCCTGATCGCCGACGTGGTGTGCGGCGGCGCGGTGGACGCCGGCACCCTGGTCAGCGAGGAGTACCTGATGGCGCTGGAGCGCAAGCACTTCTGCAGCCTGCTGGAGCACCCCAAGTCGCAGGAACGCATCATGGGCCTGCTGCAGACCGGCAAGCCGGTGCGCAATTGACCCACCCCCGCAGCGCCTTCGGCGCTCCCCCTCCAGGGGGCGCCGCCAGCGGCCCGGCCAAGCCGGTTGCGCGGCGGCCGCTTGTTGAAGACACACGTCTGTGAAGGGACACTGAGATGAAACAGATCCAAGACGCCTACATCGTCGCCGCCAGCCGCACGCCCATCGGCCGCAGCCACCGCGGTTTCTTCCGCCACACCCGGCCCGACGACCTGCTGGTGGCCGCCATCCAGGCGGCGCTGGCGCAGGTGCCCGGCCTGGATCCGGCCGCCATCGAAGACGCCATCGTCGGCTGCGCCATGCCCGAAGCCGAGCAGGGCGCCAACATGGCCCGCGTGGCAGCGCTGCTGGCTGGCCTGCCGCACAGCGTGGGCGGCATCACCGTCAACCGCTTTTGCGCGTCGGGCCTGAGTGCCATCCAGATGGCGGCCGACCGCATCCGCGTCGGTGAGGCCGAGGTGATGATCGCCGCCGGCGCCGAGAGCATGAGCATGGTGCCGATGACCGGCAACAAGCCCTCGTTCAACCCGGCGGTGTTTGCCAAGGACGACAACATCGGCATCGCCTACGGCATGGGCCTGACCGCCGAGAAGGTGGCCAACCAGTGGAAGGTGAGCCGCGAGGACCAGGACGCCTTTGCGCTGCAAAGCCACCAGAAGGCGCTGGCCGCGCAGCAAGCCGGCGCCTTTGCCGACGAGATCTGCCCGGTGCAGGTGGTCGAGCGCACGCCCGACCTGGGCCCGGGCGACAGCTTGGGCGCGGTCCACAGCCGCAGCCGCACGGTCAGCCTGGACGAAGGCCCGCGTGCTGAAACCACGCTGGCTGCGCTGGCCAAGCTGCGCACCGTGTTTGCCGCCAAGGGCTCGGTGACCGCCGGCAACAGCAGCCAGACCAGCGACGGCGCGGGTGCGCTGATCCTGGCCAGTGAAGCGGCCGTCAAGCGCTTCAACCTGCAGCCGCTGGCCCGCTTCGTCAGTTTTGCCTCGCGCGGTGTGCCGCCCGAGATCATGGGCATCGGCCCGATCGAAGCCATCCCGGCGGCGCTGAAGAGCGCCGGCCTCAGCCTGGCCGACATGGGCTGGATCGAGCTGAACGAGGCCTTTGCCGCGCAGGCGCTGGCGGTCATCCGCACCGTGGGCCTGAACCCCGATGTCGTCAACCCCATGGGTGGCGCCATTGCCCTGGGCCACCCGCTGGGCGCCACCGGCGCCATCCGCGCCGCCACGGTGGTGCATGCATTGCGCCGCCAGCAGCTGAAGTACGGCATGGTGACCATGTGTGTGGGCACCGGCCAGGGCGCTGCCGGCATCTTTGAACGCGTCTGATCCCCGCCACGACCCCGCAGGAGACAAGCATGACCATCCGCACTGCCACCTTGAACAAGGTGCTGACGATCGAGATCGCCCGCCCCGAGAAGAAAAACGCGCTGACCCAGGCGATGTACACCGCCATGGCGCAGGCACTGGAAGCCGCCAACACCGACGCCGGTGTGCGCGCGGTGCTGATCACCGGCCAGCCGGGCATCTTCACCTCAGGCAACGACATCGACGACTTCATGCAGCGCCCGCCCAGCCTGGGTGCTGATGCGGTCGAGACACCGGTGGCGCACTTCATGCGCGCGCTGCTGGATTGCGACAAGCCGGTGGTGGCCGCTGTCACCGGCGCGGCAGTGGGCATCGGCACCACGCTGCTGCTGCACTGCGATCTGGTCTATGTCAGCGACGAAGCCCGCCTGGCCATGCCCTTCGTCAGCCTGGGCCTGGTGCCCGAATACGCCAGCAGCCTGGTGCTGCCGGCGCTGATCGGCCATGCCAAGGCGGCCGAGAAGCTGATGCTGGGCGAGCCGTTTTCCGGCAGCGATGCGGTGGACTGCGGCATTGCCAACGCCGTGCTGCCCGCCGGCGAAGTGGTCAACCATGCGCGCCGCATGGCCGAGCGCTTCAACAGCCTGGCACCGGGCGCGGTGGCCGAGACCAAGCGCCTGATGCGTGCGCCGCTGCGGGCCCGCATCCGCGAGGTGATGGCTGCCGAAGGCCTGTTGTTCAGCCAGCGCCTGCGCAGCCCCGAGGCCAGCGAGGCCTTCCAGGCCTTCTTCCAGAAGCGCAAGCCCGACTTCAGCAAGTTCTGACCGCCGGCAGGCCGGTCAGTCCCTGGGCACCGGGCGCGGCTTGCCCTCGCTGTCGATCGCCACGTAGGTGAGGTTGGCCTCGGTCACCTTCACTGTCTGCAGGTTGGCAGGGTTGCGCTCGGCAAACACCTCCACATGCACGGTGATGCTGGTGTTGCCCACGCGGGCGATGCGGGCGTAGAAGCTGACCAGGTCGCCCACCGACACCGGTTGCTTGAAGATGAACTGGTTCACCGCCACGGTGGCGATGCGGCCCTTGGCAATGCGTGAGGGCAGCACCGCGCCGGCCAGGTCGACCTGGGCCATCAGCCAGCCGCCGAAGATGTCGCCATTGCCGTTCACATCAGCGGGCAAGGGCATCACCCGCAGCACCAGTTCACTGCCATCGGGCAAACTGGTGGGCCCTGTCAGGGGCTGCCGGGGGCTGGTGTGATCGGGCATCGGCATCACCTGGGTGTTGTTCTTGGCAGGCCATTCTTCCACGCTGCCCGGCCTTGCCCACCCGCCCACCTGCCCACTGACCCATTTGCCCATGCGCCATTCCGCCCCCAGCGTTGCCCTGCCTGTCCCCGCCACTGCCGGCGCGCCCCGCTCCGACTGGCAGACGCTGCGCAAGGTGCTGCCCTATTTGTGGCAATACCGCTGGCGGGTCGGCCTGGCGCTGTCCTTTTTGCTGGCGGCCAAGGTGGCCAACGTCGGCGTGCCGGTGCTGCTGAAGTACCTGGTCGACGCGCTGGCGCTGAAGCCTGGCGATGTGCGGGCGGTGCTGGTCGTGCCCATCGGCCTGCTGGTGGCCTATGCCGCACTGCGCCTGTGCACCAGCTTGTTCACCGAGCTGCGCGAGCTGATCTTTGCCAAGGTGAGCTTCGGCGCCAGCAAGCAGATCGCGCTGGAGGTGTTCGGCCACATGCATGCGCTGAGCCTGCGCTTCCACCTGGAGCGGCAGACCGGCGGCCTGACGCGCGACATCGAGCGTGGCACGCGGGCGCTGCAATCCCTGGTGAGCTATTCGCTCTACAGCATCGTGCCCACCCTGGTGGAGGTGAGCCTGGTGCTGGCCTTCCTGGGCTGGAAGTTCGACATGGGCTATGTCTGGATCACCCTGACGGCGCTGGTGCTCTACATCAGCTTCACCGTCAGCGTGACCGAGTGGCGCAACAAGTTCCGCCGCGAGATGAACGAGCTGGATTCCAGCGCCAACACCCGGGCCATCGACGCGCTGCTGAACTTCGAGACGGTGAAGTACTTCAACAACGAGGCCTTCGAGGCCGGCCGCTACGAAAAAGGGCTGGAAGCCTTCCGCCGCGCCCAGGTCAAGAGCCAGAGCACGCTGTCGATGCTCAACACCGGCCAGCAGCTGATCATCGCGCTGAGCCTGGTGGCCATGCTCTGGCGCGCCACCCAGGGCGTGGTGGAAGGCCGGCTGACGCTGGGCGACCTGGTGATGATCAACGCCTTCCTGATCCAGCTCTACATCCCGCTGAACTTTCTGGGCGTGCTCTACCGCGAGGTCAAGCAGAGCCTGACCGACCTGGACCGCATGTTCCTGCTGCTCGAGCGTGACCGCGAGGTGGCCGACGTGCCCGGCGCACCGCCGCTGGCCGTGGCCCAGGGCGTGGTGCGCTTCGAGAACGTGCACTTCGCCTACGACCAGGGCAGCGCCGGCACCGGTCCCGGGCGGCCCATCCTGCATGGTGTCAGCTTCGAGATTCCGGCCGGCAAGACGGTGGCGGTGGTGGGCGCGTCCGGCGCCGGCAAAAGCACGCTGGCGCGGCTGCTGTACCGCTTCTACGACGTGACCGGCGGGCGCATCACCATCGACGGCCAGGACATCCGCAGCGTGCAGCAGGCCAGCCTGCGCCAGGCCATCGGCATCGTGCCGCAAGACACCGTGCTGTTCAACGACACCGTGGGCTACAACATCGGCTACGGCCGCGCCGGCGCCAGCCCGGCCGAGGTGGAAGCAGCCGCCCGGGCAGCGCACATCCATGCTTTCATCGCCAGCACGCCCAAGGGCTACGCCACCATGGTGGGCGAGCGCGGGCTCAAGCTCTCGGGCGGTGAAAAGCAGCGTGTGGCCATTGCCCGCACCTTGCTGAAGAACCCGCCGGTGCTGATCTTCGACGAGGCCACCTCGGCGCTGGATTCAGCCAATGAGCGTGCCATCCAGGCCGAGCTGAAAAGCGCCGCCCAGGGCAAGACGGCCCTGGTGATTGCACACCGCCTGTCCACCGTGGCCGACGCGCATGAGATCGTGGTGCTGGATGCCGGCCGGGTGGTCGAGCGCGGCACCCACGCCGACCTGCTGTCCCGCAATGGCCGCTATGCCGAGATGTGGCGGCTGCAGCAGGCCGCAGACGAGGCTGGTGGCCTGGCCGGTTGAGGTGCTAGCCAGTGCGCGCGGCGGGCATGAAAAAGCCCGCCAGTGGCGGGCTTGCTCGGCAGGGCATTGACCCACCAGGCCTGTTGTGCAGGCCCCGGATTCAGGCCTTGCGTCGGCTGGCGGCACCGGCAGCCAACAATGCCAAGCCCACCAGTGCGTAGCTGGCAGGTTCCGGTACCGTGCCGCCGCCGTTGTTGGGGACGGTGGCATCGCTCAGGGTGAACTGCAGATTGTCCAGACCCAGTGTTCCGGTGCCGAAATCGAACTGCAATGTGGTGTAGTTTTCCTCGGCAATTTGACGGTACCCGAAAAAGACTTCCATGCCGATTCGCCACCGGTAAATCCTTCAAAAACTTCTGTCTTGCTGCCGTCCGCAGTCAGTACCGTCACCTGGCCGCCGGGGACGTTGTAAAACAAATCGACATTGATGCCGGATGTAGCGACCGTTGAGTTCCGATCCCAAACTCAACTCGATGATCCGACCGTCGGCTTTGTCGCGCGGTCCGTTCATGATGAACGACGAAGAGGTTGCAGACTCGTTCATGTCGTCGCCCACGGTCACCGGGATCGGTCAGCCCGTATCCCAAGCTTTGGGCAGGATGTCGTCGTCTGTCAACATCCCGGCCTTGTAGGCCCAAGCAGTATTCGGTTCAAAAACAACCCGATCCACCGCGCCCACCGCAATCGGTGCTGCGTCTCTAGCGACCGGATCCGTCCAAAGGCTTTCAAAATCAACCTTGATGGGCGTTGCTGACGCACCTGGCGCAAGAGCGGCCAGTGCTGCTGCCAGAACGGTGGACTGGATGGCTGATTTCATGGATGTGATCCTGCTTCGATTTTTTGGTGGTCGCGCGTTGGCAAGAACAGCGTGCCCACCGCGCATGCGGTGTCTGTTGCTGACTGTATCGAACCACCGTGATCTACGCCCCGGAGCGCCCCCCTCCGTTCAAGGGGGGTGTGTGCCGCCAGCCCCTTGAATGGTGGGTCATTTCCGGCTACTACACTCGCCGGCGTGGACACCAAGTGGCTTGAAGACTTCGTCAGCCTGGCCGAGACGCACAGCTTTTCCCGTTCGGCCCAGTTGCGGCATGTCACCCAGCCGGCGTTTTCACGGCGCATCCAGGCGCTGGAAGCCTGGGCCGGCATCGACCTGGTCGACCGCTCTTGTTACCCCACCCGGCTCACGCCGGCGGGTGAAACCCTGCATGCCCAGGCGCTGGAGATCCTGGCCGCGCTGCAGTCGGCGCGCAACCTGATGCGCAGCCACCGTGCCAGCGGGCAGGACGTGATCGAGTTCGCCATCCCGCACACGCTGGCCTTCACCTTCTTCCCGCATTGGCTGATGGATTTGCGCCGCCGCTTTGGCCATGTCAAGACACGGCTGATCGCGCTGAATGTGCACGACGCCGTGCTGCGGCTCACCGAAGGTGGCTGTGATCTGCTGATCGCCTACCACCACCCGTCGCAGCCGCTGCAGCTCAGCCCGGAGCGCTACCAGATGCTGTCGCTGGGCCATGAAACGCTGGCGGCCTACGCCAAGGCCGACGCTGCCGGCCAGCCGCTGTTCTTGCTGGCGCCCGGCCCGCTGCCGGTGCCCTTGCTGGCCTACGCCGCCGGTGCCTACATGGGCCACATGGTCGAGCAGATCATCCGCCAGATGCCGGTGGCCCCGGCGCTGGAGACCACCTATGAAACCGACATGGCCGAGGGCCTGAAAGCCATGGCGCTGGAAGGCCACGGCCTGGCGTTTCTGCCCGCCAGCTCGGTGCGCCAAGAGCTCAAGGCCCGCCGGCTGGTGGCTGCCGCGCCGCCTGGCGTGGGCGAGCTGACCATGGACGTGCGGATCTACCGCGAGCGGCCTGAGACAGCGCGCCACAGCAAGCCCGCCGCCCAGGCGCTGTGGGACTTTTTGCGCCAGACCCTGCCCTGAAGCTGGCGCCAGGGCAGGGTGGCTGGCACTTGAGGCCGGTCTCAGTGCCCCAGAATCTTCGACAGAAAGTCCTTGGTGCGGTCGCTCTTGGGGTTGTCGAAGAACTCGTGCGGCGTGTTTTCCTCGACGATCTGGCCCTGGTCCATGAAGATCACGCGGTCGGCCACCGCCTTCGCAAAGCCCATCTCATGGGTGACGCAGATCATGGTGATGCCCTGGTCGGCCATCTCGGTCATCACGTCCAGCACTTCCTTGATCATCTCCGGGTCCAGCGCCGAGGTGGGCTCGTCGAACAGCATGATCTTGGGCGTGAGGCACAGCGCACGCGCGATGGCCACCCGCTGCTGCTGGCCGCCGGACAGCTGCAGCGGGTATTTGTTGGCCTGCTCGGCGATGCGCACCCGTTCCAGGTTCTGCATGGCACGGGCTTCGGCGTCCTTCTTGGGCAGCTTGCCCACCCACATCGGCGACAAGGTCAGGTTCTCCAGCACCGTGAGGTGCGGGAACAGGTTGAACTGCTGGAACACCATGCCGACTTGCTTGCGCACCTTCTCGATGGCCTTGACGTCGTCGCTGAGTTCAGTGCCGTCGACGACCAGCTTGCCCTGCTGGTGCTCTTCCAGCCGGTTGATGCAGCGGATCAGGGTGCTCTTGCCAGAGCCTGATGGCCCGCAGACGACGATGCGTTCGCCCTTGGTGACCTGCAGGTCGATGTCACGCAACACATGGAAGGCATTGCCGTACCACTTGTTGACCTTGTCGAAGGAGATGATGGTTTCGGGCATGGATGTCACCGGTTCTTGCTGACCGACAGGCGCTTCTCGATCCACAGGCTGTAGCGGCTCATCGAGAAGCAGAAGAGGAAGTAGATGGCGGCGATGAAGAAGTAGGCCTCGATCTTGAACGGCCGCCAGTTCGAGTCGGAGTTCAGCGCCAGGCCCATCGCGCCGGTCAGCTCGTAGAGGCTGACGATGGTCACCAGCGAGGTGTCCTTGAAGATGGCGATGAAGTTGTTCATGATGCCCGGCACCACCAGCGCCAGCGCCTGCGGCAGGATGATCTTGCGCTGGGTCTGCCAGTAGCTCAGGCCCAGCGTGTCGGCGGCTTCCTGCTGGCCCTTGGGAATGGCCTGCAGGCCGCCGCGCACGATCTCGGCCATGTAGGCCGCCGCAAACAGCGTGATGCCCACCAGCACCCGGATCAGCACGTCGATGCTGGTGCCCGGCGGCATGAACAGCGGAAACATGAAGCTGGCCATGAACAGCACGCTGATCAGCGGCACGCCGCGGATCAGCTCGACATAGACCACGCACACCGTCTTGATCGCCGGCATGTTGCTGCGCCCGGCCCAGCGCCACCGCCACCGCCAGCGGGAAGGCCAGCACGATCGACAGCGTGGCCAGCAGCACCGTCAGCGGCAGGCCGCCCCAGCGCTCGGTGGGCACGTAGACCAGGCCGGCAGAAGCCGCCGAACATCAGGGCGAAGAACAGCACCAGCATCGCCAGCCACAGCAGCACCAGCCAGGGCTTCCAGAAGATGCGCACGCAGCTGGCCACCAGGGTTGCGACCATGGCGATGGTGGCAATCAAGGGCCGCCACTGGTCTTCGAAGGGGTAGCGCCCGAACAGGATGATGCGGTACTTCTCCGTCACCACCCCCCAGCAGGCGCCGGTGCCACGCACGGCCTGGCACTGCTCGTGGTTGGCGGCAAACACCGCCTTCAGCAGGGCCCAGTTCAGCAGCTGCGGCAAATACCAGGCCGCCGCGCCGAGCAGCACGATGGTGGTGATGCTGCTCGGCACATTGCTGAACAGGTTGCGCTTGAGCCAGGGCCCCAGGCCTTCGGTGCGCACGGGCGCCGGGCGGGGCGCGATCGCCTTGAACGTTTCGGTGGTCATGTCAACGTTCCTTGATGGCAGCGCGCTTGTTGTACCAGTTCATCAGGGCCGAGGTGCCCAAGGATGTCGTCAGGTAGACCAGCATGATGATCGAGATGCACTCCACCGCCCGCCCGGTCTGGTTGATGGCGGTGTTGGAGATCGACACCACGTCCGGGTAGCCGATCGCCACCGCCAGCGACGAGTTCTTGGTCAGGTTCAGGAACTGGTTGGTCATCGGCGGGATGATCACCCGCAGGGCCTGCGGCAGCGACACCAGGCGCATCTGCTGGCTCTTGGACAGCCCCAGCGCACCTGCCGCCTCGCCCTGGCCGCGGGGCACCGAGGCGATGCCTGCGCGCACCACTTCGGCCACATAGGCGGCGGTGTAGAGCGTCAGCCCCAGCAGCACGGCGATGAACTCGGGCGTCAGCGAGCTGCCGCCCTCCATCGAGAAGCCACCCGGCTTGGGCATGTCCCAGGCTGTGGGGGCGCCGCCGAGCAGCCAGCCGCCAAAGGCGCAGCCGAAGATCAGCAGCAGCGCCGGCAGCAGCACCGGCCGCGGCTGGCCGGTCTGTTCGAAGTGGCGGCGCGCGTGGCCCGACCACAGGTAGGACAGCACCACACCGACAAGCGCGCCGGCCGCCGCCAGGCCCTGCCCCAGGCCCCACACCGGCACCGGGTAAGACAAGCCGCCCGCGCCGAGGTAGAACATGTCGAAGACCGACTTCGGCTCGCCCGCATTCGGCAGCGCCTTGATGAGGAACAGGTACCACATCAGCAACTGCAGCAGGATGGGCACGTTGCGGAAGATCTCGACGTAGACATAGCACAGGCCACGCACCAGGGCGTTGTGCGAGAAGCGGCCGATGCCCAGCAGCGTGCCGATGATGGTGGTGAGCACGATGCCGATGACGGCCACGCGCAGGGTGTTGAGGATGCCGATCAGGAAGGCCATCCAGTACGGGTCGTTCGACTCGTAGGGCACCATGCGCTCGCCGATGTCGAAACCGGCTGGCGCGGACAGGAAGTCAAAACCGCTCTGGATGCCACGCACACGCATGTTGGTCAGCGTGTTGTGGGCCAGAAACCAGACCGCCAGGCCGATCAGGCTGAGCACAATGACCTGGTAGACGATGCCGCGCACATGGCGGCTGCGCCACGACCAGTCACGTGATTTGGGTGGGGACTTCGGGGCTGTCGCTGGGGCCGGCATGGCGCGCTTTCTCCGGCCCGGTCAAGGGCCGATGTGGTTCGATCGCAAGCAGGGGGCGCGGGCGGCCGGAAGCCGCCCGCTGCGCTGCATCAGCGGACCGGCGGGGCGTACATCAGGCCGCCCTTGCTCCACAGGTTGTTCAGGCCGCGCGGCAGGCCCAGCGGGCTCTTCGGGCCGACGTTGCGCTCGAACATCTCGCCGTAGTTGCCCACCGCCTTGATGGCGTTGGCGGCCCAGGCCTTGTCCAGGCCCAGCAGCTTGCCGGTGTCTTCGGTGGCTGCCCAGGATGCGGCCGATGGCCGGGTTGTCGCTCTTCATCATGGTGTCGACATTGGCCTGGGTGATGCCGTAGTCCTCGGCCTCGATCAGCGCGAACTGCACCCACTTGGCGATGGCGAAGAACTCGTCGTCACCACGGCGCACCGACGGGCCCAGCGGCTCCTTGGAGATCAGGTCGGGCAGGATCACGTGGTCGGCCGGGTTCTTGGCCTCCTTGTTGCGCACCGAGGCCAGGCCCGAGGCGTCGGTGGTGTAGGCGATGCAGCGGCCGGCGAAGTAGGCGCCGGTGGCGGCCTCGACCTTCTCGAACACCACGGGCTTGATGTTCAGGTTGTTGGCGCGCGAGTAGTCGGTCAGGTTCTTCTCGGTGGTGGTGCCCGACTGCACGCAGATGGTGGCGCCCTTGAGCTGCTTGGCGCTCTTGAGCTTGAGCTTGGCCGGCACCATGAAGCCCTGGCCGTCGTAGTAGGTGACGCCGGTGAACTGCATGCCCAGCGATGCGTCGCGGGTCAGCGTCCAGGTGGTGTTGCGCGACAGGATGTCGATTTCGCCGGACTGCAGCGCGGTGAAGCGCTGCTGGGCATTCAAGGGCACCCACTTGACCTTGTTGGCGTCGCCCAGGATGGCCGCCGCGATGGCGCGGCAGACGTCGACGTCGAGCCCGGCCCACTTGCCCTGGCTGTCGGCCGCCGAGAAGCCGGCCAGGCCTTCGTTGACGCCGCAGACCAGCTGGCCGCGTGACTTGATGGTGTCCAGGGTCTTGCCGGCCTGCGCTGGCAGCGCGGTGATGGCCAAGGCTGCTGCGGCAAAGCTGGTGGCGAACAAGGATTTGGTGGTCACTGATTTCATGAAAGTTGGCTCCAGGTAGTGGCGACGCGCCGCCGGGCGGTGGAAAACCCGGTCGACCTCGGCGCAGTGTAGCCACGCAAGAACTGTGCTCATCCTCACGCTTCTACGTAGGATGGCGCCTCGCGACGCGGGCCGGCCGCGCCCGGCCGCTGCCAGCGCCGATGCCAAAATCAGGCCATGACTGACACCCGCACCACCGGCCGCACCAACGTCCGCACCGACGTCCGCACCGACGTCGGCACCGACACCCTCACCATCACCCGGCCCGACGACTGGCACCTGCATGTGCGCGATGGGGCGGCCATGGCCGCCGTGGTGCCGGCCACGGCGCGGCAGTTTGCCCGCGCCATCATCATGCCCAACCTGCGCCCGCCCATCACCAGCGCGGCGGCGGCGGCGGCCTACCGGGCGCGCATCCAGGCGGCGGTGCCGGCGGGCCTGGATTTCACCCCGCTGATGACGCTGTACCTGACCGACAACCTGGCCGTGGGCGAGATCGCCCGCGCGGCCGACGCCGGTGTGGTGGCGCTCAAGCTCTACCCGGCCGGCGCCACCACCAACAGCGACGCCGGTGTCACCGACATCCGCAAGACCTACCCGGTGCTGGAAGCCATGCAGAAGGCCGGCCTGAAGCTGCTGGTGCATGGCGAGGTGACCGACCCGGCGGTGGACCTGTTCGACCGCGAGGCGGTGTTCATCGACCGGGTGATGCGCCCGCTGCGTGCCGACTTCCCTGAACTGAAGGTGGTGTTCGAGCACATCACCACCCAGGAGGCGGCGCAGTACGTGGCCACTGCCGGCCCGCACACTGCCGCCACCATCACCGCCCACCACCTGCTCTACAACCGCAATGCCATCTTCTTGGGGGGGTTGCGGCCGCATTACTACTGCTTGCCGGTGCTCAAGCGCGAACTGCACCGCCAGGCGCTGGTGGCGGCCGCCACCTCGGGCAGTGACCGCTTTTTTCTGGGCACCGACAGTGCGCCCCATGCATCGGCCATGAAAGAGGCCAGCGTCTGCGGCGCCGGCTGCTACACCGCACTGAGCGCGCTGGAGCTGTACGCCGAGGCCTTCGACGCGGTGGGCGCGCTGCATGCGCTGGAAGGTTTTGCCAGCCACCACGGCCCCGACTTCTACGGCCTGCCGCGCAACAGCGGCAGCGTCACGCTCCGGCGTGAGCCTTATGCCCTGCCCGAGACCGTGCCCTTCGGCGACGCCCAGCTCAAACCGCTGCGGGGTGGCGAAACCCTGGCCTGGCGCCAGACCGACTGATTGGTTTGAACAGCCCGAACGGCCTGAACGGCCCGGACAGCCTGAACGACCGGGACGGCCAGCCCCCAGGCATGGACTTGACCGGCCCCTGGATGGCCACACTGCAGCCGGCACTGGGCCGGGCCTGGGCCGCCTGGCAGGCCGGTGCCACCGTGGCCGATGCGCTGAACGCGCAGCGCCCGCAGGCCGCTGGCGACCTGCAACTGGCCGCCGGCCGGCTGTGTTTTGTGCCGCAGGCCGCGCTGCCGGCCGGGCAGGCCTATGAAGCCTTCATCCACCGCAGCGCCCAGGTGCCCACCCGCTGCAACGCCCATGACTTTTTCAACGGCCTGGTGTGGCTGGCCCAGCCGGCGCTGAAGCGGCGCCTGAACGCGCTGCAGGCCGAGGCCATCGCCCGTTGCGGCGTGCAGCCGCAGCGCGGCCCGCTGCGGGATGCGCTGACCCTGTTCGACGAAAACGGTGCGCTGCTGCAGGCGCCGCCGCTGCTGTGGCAGGCGCTGCGCCAGCGGGATTGGCGCGCGCTGTTCATCACCCACCGCGCCCAGTGGGCCGAGGCACAGCTGACCATCGTCGGCCATGCGCTGCTTGAAAAACTGGCCATTGCGCCGCGCAAGGCCTTGACGGCGCATGTGCTGGCTGCTGACGCCGCCGGCCAGCCGGTGTTGGCCATGGCATCGGCCGCCTGGGCAGCCAAGCCCTTCAGCCCGCTGCCGGTGCTGGGCCTGCCAAGCTGGTGGCCGGGCAATGCGGATGCGGCGTTCTACGACGATCCGGCGGTGTTCAGGCCGGCAAAACGGGTCGGGTGAGCGCGCCCAGGCTGAGCTGGCCACTGTGGCCGCCGCAGGCCAGTCGATGCCACTGCGCGAAGCGCACAACCCCAGCCCCGGATCGGTAGGTCCGGGGCTGGGGTTGATGCGGTTCATCCCCACGCTCGTGGGGAACACTGTCGCGGGATGGCGTTGTGTCGTGCGCTTACCGGTTCATCCCCACGCTCGTGGGGAACACAGCCCGGAAAAGAAATGAAAAGAGGGTCACGACGGTTCATCCCCACGCTCGTGGGGAACACTGCCTGGCTTACTTGCCGAACAGGCCAATGACCGGTTCATCCCCACGCTCGTGGGGAACACAGCACGAATCAAGAAGGCAAAAAGCGTCACGACGGTTCATCCCCACGCTCGTGGGGAACACCGCCAAGCATCCCCATGATTGCGACGTAGACGCGGTTCATCCCCACGCTCGTGGGGAACACTACTGCGCACGCGGCACGAACACCAGCACGGCCGGTTCATCCCCACGCTCGTGGGGAACACTGATCGGCAGCGAGCTGGCCGAACAACACGTGCGGTTCATCCCCACGCTCGTGGGGAACACGATGCCGGCGAACTGATGAGCGAGGGCGAACCCGGTTCATCCCCACGCTCGTGGGGAACACCTGCAACGGCAAGTCCTAGCACGGTGCGTTGCCGGTTCATCCCCACGCTCGTGGGGAACACGCCTGCCGCCCTTGGGCCAGCGCGGCCAGTGCCGGTTCATCCCCACGCTCGTGGGGAACACTGTTCCATACGCTGCCCGTTGGCCAACACCTGCGGTTCATCCCCACGCTCGTGGGGAACACGTGGAACGCAACGGCCGCTGGTACGTGGGCGACGGTTCATCCCCACGCTCGTGGGGAACACTACCTCAACAACATCACCGCCAGGCGTGCGCACGGTTCATCCCCACGCTCGTGGGGAACACCTGGTGGTCGGCAACGTGGTCGGCGCCAACGGCGGTTCATCCCCACGCTCGTGGGGAACACACCACCCCGATGCCGAACTCCATGCCCATGGCCGGTTCATCCCCACGCTCGTGGGGAACACTGCACCAGGCCGAGGCGGGAGGAAGAATCAATCGGTTCATCCCCACGCTCGTGGGGAACACCAGGTTGACGGCCTTTTGTTTCTGGCTCAGGTCGGTTCATCCCCACGCTCGTGGGGAACACCCGCACTGGCACACGGCCACAAATCCGGTCGGCGGTTCATCCCCACGCTCGTGGGGAACACAATCGCCCAGCGGCAATGTTTTGGAACCGTCCTGGTTCATCCCCACGCTCGTGGGGAACACCGCCAAAAAATCAAGATGGCGTCGTTCAAGGGCGGTTCATCCCCACGCTCGTGGGGAACACGCGCAGAGGGCAAAGGTTGCGAGGTCGCAAGCCGGTTCATCCCCACGCTCGTGGGGAACACAGGCTGCAGGCTCACTCCACGCCCCCTGGCGCCGGTTCATCCCCACGCTCGTGGGGAACACCCAATGACCACTGAATTCCACGGTTTGGACGACGGTTCATCCCCACGCTCGTGGGGAACACGCTTTCTCTAAGAACCGATCCAGCCCGGAAGACGGTTCATCCCCACGCTCGTGGGGAACACCAGCGCCGCATGGTGCGGGCGCATGGACCAGACGGTTCATCCCCACGCTCGTGGGGAACACACGCTGTAGGGGGATGCCAGCAGGATATTCGGCGGTTCATCCCCACGCTCGTGGGGAACACGCAACTTCACCAGCAGCGGCGCGGGCGTGGTCACCGGTTCATCCCCACGCTCGTGGGGAACACATCGAACGGTGCTATGGAGCGTGCCAAGATGACGGTTCATCCCCACGCTCGTGGGGAACACGACCGCAAGCAGAGCTTCACCAGCCCAGGCGACGGTTCATCCCCACGCTCGTGGGGAACACGCGTCAGCTTGTCGCGGCTTGGAATGCCGTCGCGGTTCATCCCCACGCTCGTGGGGAACACGGCTTTGGTGAACTGCTGGCCGGTGATCCCATACGGTTCATCCCCACGCTCGTGGGGAACACACATGCAGCCGTTTGGTGAAGCCAGTCAAAACCGGTTCATCCCCACGCTCGTGGGGAACACATCGAACGGTGCTATGGAGCGTGCCAAGACGACGGTTCATCCCCACGCTCGTGGGGAACACTCTGGACGCCAGCACCATTGCAGCGGCCAACGCGGTTCATCCCCACGCTCGTGGGGAACACAGCAGGAGCGCAAAGCGCAGTATTGAATTGGTCGGTTCATCCCCACGCTCGTGGGGAACACGACCGCAAGCAGAGCTTCACCAGCCCGGGTGACGGTTCATCCCCACGCTCGTGGGGAACACGGCCTTGTGATTGACGCCCCCACGCCGACCACCGGTTCATCCCCACGCTCGTGGGGAACACCCAGCCGTCGCGGTAGCCGGCCACGATGTCGTCGGTTCATCCCCACGCTCGTGGGGAACACGAAAATGGCATTGCCCAAGCCGTCGGCAAAGGCGGTTCATCCCCACGCTCGTGGGGAACACCGTGGCAGGAGGCCAGGGCCATCGTTCGGGCGCGGTTCATCCCCACGCTCGTGGGGAACACCACCAGTGCTGAATACGGCTGGTCCGCCAAGGCGGTTCATCCCCACGCTCGTGGGGAACACCAGCCCTGGCAGCTGACCCTGACGAGCCATGTCGGTTCATCCCCACGCTCGTGGGGAACACTTGGCCGTGTCTTCTGCCAGTTTTTGCTCAGCCGGTTCATCCCCACGCTCGTGGGGAACACGCCGCTGCGGCCCAGCACGCGGGCGGTTTCGTCCGGTTCATCCCCACGCTCGTGGGGAACACACTTCTTCCAACCTATTGATTTCAATAGAAAAAATAGCCTGCGTCAAATCTACCGATTTTTCGCAGCGTACAAAGCAGCTTGTTAAAGAGCGGTCGACTCGCCAGGTTCAGGGTGAAACCGCACCAATTGCACGCCATCAAAGTCAGCCGGTAGGCGGCGGTTGGCGCCCAAGGTCTTGAAGTCGAATCCGGCCTCGGCTTTGCTGCGCCACACCATCACCGCGTTGCCGTCGTCCAGGCCTTCTTCAACCTGCATCCAGATGTGCTCGCGCACCTTGCGGCTGTAGTTGCCCACATACACACCGGCGCGCACTTCCAGCAACCACACGGCCAAGCGTCCGCGCAGGCGTGGCGGGGCGTTTTCAAGCACGATGACCAGCATCGCCGATGTTCTCCGCATTGGGCAGCGCCGTGTCGCTAGGCCCGCGAACCAACATCGCCGAGCTGCGGAAGTCGACCCGAGCCTCGGGCTTGTCAGGCCCAGTGGCAACGAGCGAAATAAGAGCTACTGTCATGGCTAGTGCTCCCTTCTAGCGGACTCGAGCTCTGCGCCCCAAAGATGACCGCCGTCAGAGAATAGGCCAAGCAGCTCGCTCGACTCAACTGGCCCGAAGCGCTTTGCCGCCCAAATACACCGATCCTTCAGCTCGCGCCAATACTTCGAGGAAAGTGATCCCACCATAGTAAAGCTGCTGGGGCCCGCCACATATGTCATCCCGCTATCATCGAGAACAACGTCGACAAGTCCACGGGTACTCATGAGGTACAGGCCTTGCTCTATACGTTCTCTCCGACTGAAAAGTTCGGCGTTGCGGTAAGGTACCGGCGTATGCAGGCTTGCGGGGCCGCCCACATCCTGCGAGTACACGATGGCGTAGTCGAGCAAAACCAGTTTCTGGAGATCCGCGCCACCTGGCCGCAAGGCAAATAAGAGGTACACCATTCGCAGTCCAAGCTCAAAAGGAGTGTTGAACAGCTCAGGCTGCTTGCGAGTGTTCATCGAACCCATTTGATGTGCTTTTCGTTGACAAGGTGGTGGCAAGTCCCAGGAAGGTCGCCCCCTCGCAAGCGGGCGTGCAGAACACTGTCGGTGAGGCCTAATTTGGAAGCAGCGTTTATCGCGGCCTCATGGCGATCGAGCCCGGTCTTGAGCAGTGGACTGTTTACGCTCAGTCGGATTCCCTTTTTGACCATGTCCAACAGCTTCGCAAACTCGTCCTCCGTATAGATATCTCGGCTAAATCGTCGCAGCCCCTCCGCGGAGTAAAAGGCTTCGCGTGCGGAAGCGAAGTGTTCCGCGTAAAGCTCGGAGGCAACAACTTTGGCCAAGGACATGTCGGTCCCGCCGTGCTCGGCGTACGCCTTAACCAACTCCTCGACGTACGTCATCTCATGGGCTTGAGCTTCTGCAGGAACCTCCGGATCGTCGCCACGTTCGGGCTCAATGCCAAAGAGCTTGTAGTGGGCGGGCGCATCCCGCTCGTGCCAGTCAAGCAAATCCTGGACGAGGCACTCCTCGAACCGAGTGAAGTCAAACAAATTGACGAAGGACTCCATCTCCGGCGTGAGCT
>CAWJOQ010000013.1:0-38889 GCA_963844485.1 uncultured beta proteobacterium | reverse complement strand
CACCGCCACCTTCACCGTCACCCTGAGCGCTGCCTCCGGCCAGGCCGTCAGCGTCAACTACGCCACCGCCAACGGCACGGCCACCGCAGGTCAGGACTACACCGCTGCCAGCGGAACGCTGAACTTCGCAGCCGGCCAGACCACCCAGACCATCACGGTGGCCATCACCAACGATCTGGTGTTTGAAGGCGCAGAGACCTTCAACGTCAATCTGACGGCGCCGGTCAATGCCACGATCGCCGACGCACAAGGCCTGGGCACCATCGTCGACAACGACGCGGCACCCACCATCTCGACCATCACCAGCCCGACGGTGGTTGAAGGCACGGACCTGGTCTATGCCGTCACGCTGAGCAATCCCTCGGCCACACCGACGTCCTTCCCGTTCACGCTGGGTGGCGGCAGCGCTGCGCCCACCGACTACGGCACACCCACGTTCTCCAACGGCGTCACCCTCGTCGCTGGCAACCTGATCGTGCCCGCTGGCGTCACCAGCTTCTCGGTGACCCTGCCCACCGTGCAGGACACGCTGAACGAGCCGACCGAGACTGTCCCGCTCAGCTTGGGCGGCGTCACTGCCACCGGCACCATCACCGACAACGATCCGGTTCCGAGCCTGGCGATCAACGACGTCTCGGTCAACGAAGCCGCCGGCACCGCCACCTTCACCGTCACCCTGAGCGCTGCCTCCGGCCAGGCCGTCAGCGTCAACTACGCCACCGCCAACGGCACGGCCACCGCAGGTCAGGACTACACCGCTGTCAGCGGCACGCTGAACTTCGCAGCCGGCCAGACCACCCAGACCATCACGGTGGCCATCACCAACGATCTGGTGTTTGAAGGCGCAGAGACCTTCAGCGTCGATCTGTCGGCTCCGGTCAATGCCACGGTCGCCGACGCACAAGGCCTGGGCACCATCGTCGACAACGACGCAGCACCCACCATCTCGACCATCACCAGCCCGACGGTGGTCGAAGGCACGGACCTGGTCTATGCCGTCACGCTGAGCAATCCCTCGGCCACACCGACGTCCTTCCCGTTCACGCTGGGTGGCGGCAGCGCTGCGCCGACCGACTACGGCACACCCGCCTTCAGTGACGGCGTCACGCTTGTTGGCGGCAACCTGATCGTGCCCGCTGGCGTCACCAGCTTCTCGGTCACCCTGCCCACCGTGCAGGACACGCTCAATGAGCCGACCGAGACTGTCCCGCTCAGCTTGGGCGGCGTCACTGCCACCGGAACCATCACCGACAACGACCCGGTTCCGACCCTGGCTATCGATGATGTCTCGGTCAATGAAGCCGCAGGCACTGCCACCTTCACCGTCACCCTGAGCGCAGCCTCCGGCCAAGCTGTCAGCGTCAACTACGCCACCGCCAACGGCACGGCCACCGCAGGTCAGGACTACACCGCTGCCAGCGGCACGCTGAACTTCGCAGCCGGCCAGACCACCCAGACCATCACGGTGGCCATCACCAACGATCTGGTGTTTGAAGGCACAGAGACCTTCAACGTCAATCTGACCGCGCCGGTCAATGCCACGATCGCCGACGCACAAGGCCTGGGCACCATCGTCGACAACGACGCGGCACCCACCATCTCGACCATCACCAGCCCGACGGTGGTCGAAGGCACGGACCTGGTCTATGCCGTCACGCTGAGCAATCCTTCGGCCACACCGACGTCCTTCCCGTTCACGCTGGGTGGCGGCAGCGCTGCGCCCACCGACTACGGCACACCCACGTTCTCCAACGGCGTCACGCTGCTCAACGGCGTGCTCACCGTGCCCGCCGGCGTCACCAGCTTCTCGTTGACCCTGCCCACTGTGCAGGACACGCTGAACGAGCCGACCGAGACTGTCCCGCTCAGCTTGGGCGGCGTCACTGCCACTGGCACCATCACCGACAACGATCCGGTGCCGAGCCTGGCGATCAACGACGTCTCGGTCAACGAAGCCGACGGCACCGCCACCTTCACCGTCACCCTGAGCGCCGCCTCCGGCCAGGCCGTCAGCGTCAACTACGCCACCGCCAACGGCACAGCCACCGCCGGCCAGGACTACACCGCTGTCAGCGGCACGCTGAACTTCGCAGCCGGCCAGACTACGCAGACCATCACGGTGGCGATCACCAATGATCTGGTGTTTGAAGGAACAGAGACCTTCAATATCAATCTGACGGCGCCGGTCAATGCCACGATCGCAGACGCACAAGGCCTGGGCAGCATCGTCGACAACGACACCGCGCCCACCATCTCCACCATCACCAGCCCGACGGTGGTCGAAGGCACCGACCTGGTCTACGCCGTCACGCTGAGCAACCCCTCGGCCACACCGACGTCCTTCCCGTTCACGCTGGGCGGCGGCAGCGCTGCGCCCACCGACTACGGCACACCCACGTTCAGTGACGGCGTCACGCTGGTGGGCGGCAACCTGATCGTGCCCGCTGGCGTCACCAGCTTCTCAGTCACTCTGCCCACCGTGCAGGACACGCTGAACGAGCCGACCGAGACTGTCCCGCTCAGCTTGGGCGGCGTCACCGCCACCGGCACCATCACCGACAACGACCTGGTGCCGACCCTGGCGATCAACGATGTCTCGGTCAATGAAGCCGCAGGCACTGCCACCTTCACCGTCACCCTGAGCGCTGCCTCCGGCCAGGCCGTCAGCGTCAACTACGCCACCGCCAACGGCACGGCCACCGCCGGCCAGGACTACACCGCCGCCAGCGGCACGCTGAACTTCGCAGCCGGTCAGACCACCCAGACCATCACGGTGGCCATCACCAACGATCTGGTCTCCGAGCCTACAGAATCCTTCAACGTCAACCTCAGCAACGCCGTCAACGCCACCATCGCTGACGGCTTGGGCGTCGGCACCATCGTCGACAACGACATCACACCCACAAACACAGTCCCGGGCCAGCAAACCACGCTGGAAGACACGGCACGGGTGTTTTCAACAGCAAACAGCAACGCCATCACGGTGGCCGACGCTGACAGCACGTCGCTGACAACCACGCTGAATGTGAGCAACGGAGCGCTGTTCCTGGGCTCGACAAGCGGCGTCACGGTGATTGGCAATGGCACGTCCACCGTGCAAGTGGCCGGCACAGCCGCCGCGATCAATGCGGCACTGAACGGCACCCGCTATGTGCCGACAACAGACTTCAGCGGCACCGCCTCATTGCAGGTCACCATCAGCGATGGGCAGAATTCTGACGTTGACTCGGTGCCAATCACCGTGACTGCAGTTGCTGACGCGCCAACGCTCTACACGCACCTCAGCGCGCCAGTGACTGTCAACACGACAACACTGTTCTCTGACAACTTCAACGACGGCAACTTCACAACTCCCACCTGGACACAGGTCAAGTTGCTCGGCAACACCTTCACCGCTGACAACGCCTCGGGCAAGGGGCAGACCGAAGCAGCCTTGTTCGCCGCCCGTGCATGGCAGGGCCAGACCACCGATGCCGAGTGGGCGAGTTTCTGGACCGTGGGTGCTGCGCTCGCTGCCGGTGGTGATGCGTCTGGGGTACTGCGCTACAACGCCAACAACAATCCCTCAGGGTCCGACGATGCGCAGGGCATGCTGGCCTACAGCGGGCTGAGTGCCGCCGACCGCGCCCGAACCAATTACTCGATCGCGATGGATTTATTCGCCAACCCGGCATCGCAAGAGAACAACGGCGGCGGTGTGGTGTTTGGCTACCAAAACGCCAACAACTACTTCATTGCCCGCTGGGAAAATCCCGGCACCACTTATTTGCCCGGTGGATCGCAGTACAACACCTACCCGGGACAGTCGAATCAGCTCTCGCTGGTGCAAATGGTCAATGGCCAAGCGGTTGACCTGGGTGTCTTCAACAACTTCTCCATCCCCACGACCTTCAACCTGCGTGTCGAGGTCAACAACCTGGGCATCCAGGTGTACGCCAAAGACGGCGGACCAAACTACACCGGCGTGAATGCCCTGATCGACTACCGCTATGGCACCGTGGCAGGTGGTGCAAGCGCAGCGCCAGCACTCAACACACTGGGGCTGTACACCTTCGACAACGATGCTGGCGTGACCTTCGACAACGTGGAGGTCAAGGCGCTCACCTACAACTATGCGCTGACCCTGCAGGCGATCCTGAACGACACGGACGGCAGTGAAACCTTGTCAGCCGTCACCCTGAGTGGCTTGCCGACGGGTGTCACGCTGGTCGGACAAGGCGGCGCCATTGCCGTGGCGGGTGGCAGCGCAACGGTGTCCAGCGCTTCGGGCGCTGAAACCACGCTCACCCTCAGCTCATCGACGCTGCTGACCGACGCGCAGATCGATGCCCTGCAAAGCCGGGTTACGGCCACCGACACCGGGGGTGTCACCGCCACCACCAGCATCAGCGTGGCACGCGAACTCACCGGCACATCGGGCAACGACACGCTCAACGGCAGCGCAGGCAGCGACTGGATCCGCGGCGGTGCGGGGAACGACGCACTCAACGGCGGTGCGGGCAATGATGTGCTGATTGGCGGCGCCGGCAGCGACAGCCTGACTGGTGGATCGGGCGCCGACGTCTTCAAATGGGAATTGGCCGACCGCGGCACCGGGGCGAACATGCCGACGGACACCTTGAACGACTTCAACAACGCCAGCAACGGCGACGTGCTCGACCTGCGTGATCTTCTGGTGGGCGAGAGCGCCAACAATCTGTCGAACTATCTGCACATCACCACTGCGGGTGGCAACAGCACGATCCAGGTCAGTTCAACCGGCGGCTTCTCGGCTGGCTTCAACAGCAACGCTGTTGATCAGGTCATTCAGGTCAGCGGCGTCAACCTGGTCGGCAGCTTGGTCGGTGACACACAAATCATCAACGACCTGCTCAGCCGCGGCAAACTCATCACCGACGGCGCGTGACAGGCTTGCCGGGCTCAGCCCGGCGAGCCTTGCCCGCGCAGCGCCGTGACGAAGGGGCCGGTGGCGCCATCCACGCCGCAAGCCCACAAGGTTTTCAGGTCATCGCCGTCGGTCACGCCTTCAGCATAGACCTGTAGCGACATGCCATGCAGCAAGGTGGTGAGTGACTTGATGAAGTCGGCACGTGCTCCATCCGCTGCAACGGCATGCACGACAGACGCATCCAGCTTCACATAGTCCAGGTCCAGCTCGAAGAGTTGCTGCAAATGCGCCAGCCGCTCGCCAACATGCTCGATCCCCAGCCGGGTTCCCAGCGGCCGAAGTTCGCGGCCAAGCTCTTGCAACAGGCGTAGTTGCTCGCGGGCGACCGACTCCGTCAGCTCCAGCGAGAGCAGGCGCGCAGCTTGTGGCGCGCGCTCCAGCAAGCTGCGCAGCTCAATGATGAAGCCAGCCTCGACCAGGGACGCAGGCGCCAGATTGACGCAGCGTGCCTGGCCGTCCGCCGTGATGGCTTGCAGCGCCAGGGCAACCGCCTGCAGGTCGATCTGGGTCGTCATCTGCACTCGCAGTGCCAAGGGCAGCCAACGTGCGGCGGGCTCGAAGATGCCGGCCGGATCAAGCTGCAAGCGCAAGGGGCATTCGAGATGCACCAGTTGCTGGCGCGCGTCGATCACCGGGTACTGCACCAGATGCGCCCGCCGCGCAGCAATCGCCTGGCTGATCTGGTCACGCCAGTGGCGCTCGCCCACAGCAGAGCGGTCGGGCGGGATGCCCGCCACGTGCACTGCAACAGCAAACGCTCCTTGGCTTTCGGCCTGCGCCAAGGCAAGGTCTGCCGCCTTCAGCAAGGGCTGCAAGCCGATGTTGTCGCCCATCTCGACGGCGCCCACATTCACACCGAGCGGCAGGCCAAAACCGGCCAAGCCGTCACGCAGGCTGACCGTCAGCGCGGCAGCAGCGTCGGCCGTCACCCCGGACTGCGGCAGCCACATGGCCAGATCCGAGCCATTCAGGCGGCCCAACAGGCAGCCATCGACGCCCTTCTGGTGCGAGATCAGCGCTTCCGCGATGGTGGTCAGCACGCGGTCGGTGGCTGCATAGCCCAGATCGCGGTTGACGCCGGCCAGGTCGGCGACACGGATCAGCACCAGGCCGCCCTCAGCGACGACTTCGGCACCACCCAGGCGCGCAGCCAGCTGGCCGATGAAGTGGCTGCGGTTGCTGATCCCGGTCAAGGTGTCGCATTGCGCCTCCTGGCGCAAGGATTCAACCTGCACCGCATGGGTGTCGAACACGGTCTTCAGGCGGCGCACCATCTTGTTCATCGCCGACGTCAGGCGCTGCAACTCCGGGATGCGGGGCTCATCCAACGTGACAAAGCGGCCGTCGACCAGCGCTTGCGCCTGGGCAACAGCCGACTCCAGCGGCCGACGGATGCCCTGCACCACCCAGGCACCGCCAGCTGCGGCTATCAGCCCGACGATGAGGGTCAGCATGGCGACCTTCAGGCTGCTTTGCCACAAGGCGTCATAGGCAAACGAGGTATGGCTCAACACCTCCACCGCCCCCAGGGCACGCCAGCCATCGGACACCTGCGCCACGCCGGCGGGCGCAGCAATGGGCAGGGCTTCCACAAACCAGTCCGGCGCGCTGGACGGGCGGCTTGCGGCTGCACGCTGGAAGACCTCGACACCGTCAGCGCCAAGCATGCGGATGCGGCTGTAGAACCCGGTGTCGAACTGCGCCGCCATCAGCAGGTCCATCAGCGCACGGTCGCCTTTCTGCTGTGACAGGGTGAGTGCAAGCGCTGCGGCGTTGTCGCTGTTCTTCAGCGTCAGTTGCGTACCCAGCATGTCGCGGGCCGACACCAGGTGCACCGCCGCACCACCAAACAGCGCCAGAAGCAAGGAAACCAGCAGCAAGAGCCAAACTTGGCGGATCAGCGACATGACAACTCCAAAGTAGCGCAACGATTCACAGCCAGCCTTCCGCACGCGCTTTGGCCAGCACCACGCGCCAGCGCGACAGGCGCTCGCTGGGGTCCCCTGCCGATGTCTGCGCGGCACCTGGCCACAGGCCATCGGCGCTGAAACTGAAGACTGGATCGAGGTCGGGTCGCCGGGACGCCGGTCTCAAATCAGTGATCAAGTTGTCCAGGATCAGCGGCTCTGCGCCCGGCGCGGCATACCAGGCCAGCACCATGTGCGGCGTGCTGGGGCCGCCTGGCCCGCCAAGCTGTGCCCGAACATAAATCAGCCGCAGCTTGGCGCTCGGCACCCCAAGCGCCAGCAGGCTGAAGTACTTGGCAATCACATAGTCCTCGCAATCACCGCGGCCCTTGCCCAGCGTCTCCAGTGGGCTGGCCCAGTAATCGTTCTGGCCCCAGACGTCGATATCGTCCTGGAACAGGATTCTGCGGTTGAAGAACGCGTTGACCGCCTGCAACTGGGCTGGCTCGCCTGTGCCGCGCAAGGACACCAGCAGCGGCAGCAATTCATTGAGCAAGGCCACCGCGCGCGGGCCCTGCACAACGGCCGCCTGGGTCAGGCGGTCACTGTCCCAGGCCCGCGGGCCGAGGCTGCGGTCCAACAGCGGCAGGGCCAGCAAAACTGCAACCCATGCCACGCAGCGCCACCGCCGCCATGCACCCTTTGCCGTGCCAGCTGCGTCAGACCCGCGCCTGCGCAACTGTCGCATCACGGTCCGGCTTGGGGTGTTTTTGCGTGACAAGTTCCCGAGGCCGAGCGACTCGTTGGTTTTGCGTGGCTGTGGTGTAACGGTCTGCTGCTTCGGTCCGGAGATCGGCACAGGTCTTGTCTACACTGTAGTCTGCGCAGTCGCAGCACTAACGGCGCAAATCAATGGCAATGACACCAGACAAAGGGTAGTGTATGCGGCTCAAGGCGACGCTTGTTTCAACAGCGGTTCTGTGGTGTTTGACCGGCGCCGCGACGGCGCAGACCAACGACGTATTGCGTGACGCTGCCCAGCGGGCCATCACGACCAACCCCGAGGTCGCCGCGAGATTCAACGCCTTTCTGGCTGCGGATCAGGCCAAGCAGGCAGCACGCGGCGCCTGGCTGCCGCGCGTCGAACTGCAAGCCGACGTCGGCCAGACGCGGGACAGCATCAGCACACGCCTGCCGGAGTCGCTCAATCTGAACCGCAATGGCCTGGCCCTTCAGATCACCCAGACGCTGTGGGACGGACAAGCCACACGCCGCGATGTCGACCGGCTCGACCATGAACGCCTGGCCCGCTACTTCGAGTTTGTCGATGCCAGCGAGCTGGCCGCGCTGGAGACCGCACGCGCCTACTACGACGTGTTGCGGTTCAGGCGCCTGGTGACCCTGGCCGAAGACAGCTATGTGCAGCACCGCTATGTCAGCAACCAACTGCAAGACCGGGTACGCGCCGGGGTTGCACGCGGCGTCGACCTGGAGCAAGCTGGCGCACGACTGGCGCTGGCCGAATCCAATCTCACCACCGAGCTGGCCAACCTGCACGATGTGTCGGTGCGCTTTCAGCGCCTTGTCGGTGCCGCACCCGCAGCCAGCATGCCCGTGCCAAGCACCCTGAACACCGACATGCCGGCCAGCGCTAGCGAAGCGGCGGCCAGGACGATCACACGCAATGCGGCCGTGAGCGCCAGCATTGAAAGCCTGCGTGCAGCGCGTCAGGCAGCCAGTCTGCGCGAGAGCGCATTCCAGCCGCGGGTGGAAGCGCGCCTGCGCAGCGGCGGTGGCAAGAACTTCGACGGCGTGCTGGACCAGCGCCGCGACACCACCGCAGAAATCACACTCAACTGGAGCCTGTTCAACGGCGGATCAGACCAGGCCCGCGTGAGACAGCAAATCAATCTGCTGAACCAGGCCGCTGACCTGCGTGACAAGACCTGCCGCGATGCACGCCAGACCGTGCAGATTGCGTACAACGACACGCGTAAACTGACCGATCAGCTTGCCTATTTGGACCGCAACGTCCTGGCGATTGAAAAGACCCGTGACGCCTACCGCCAGCAGTTCGACATCAACCAGCGTAGCCTGCTCGACCTGCTGAACGCCGAGAACGAGCTGTACACCGCCAGACGTGCCTATGCAAACGCCGAGCATGACCTCGGCACAGCATTTGCACGCACACAGGCGGCGTTACAGCAACTGACCATGCAACTCGGCTTGCGCCGCATCGACACCGATGCCCAGGCACCATCTGGCTGGACCGCCAGTGGTGACGAACCTGGCCGTTGCCCCAGTGAAGCGATCAGCGTGCCTGCGATCGACCGCAGCGATCTGGACGCACGTGCAAAACGGCTGGCAGTCGGCACCACAGGACGCTGAACCCCGCAAGCGGTGTGCTGTGCGCGGCGGGCCCGTGCGCCGCACTGCGGGCCGGCGATCGATCAGTTGCCTACGCCGGCCTCGGTGAAATTGAGCGCAGGCGTTGGTGCCGGTTCATTCCCGCACGGCGTCTGCGAAGTCGTCGTCACCGAAAAGCCGCAGCGAGTTCTGCCCCACCCGTTCACGAAATGACTTGCGCGCGAAGAGCTTGGCTTGCGCCTCAGCAGGCAGATCGGTGATGTTGAGAATGTTCTTGACGATCAAGGTGTCGATCACATCTTCGATGACCCGCACAAAGTCGGCATCCAGGCGATCAAAGACTTCGGGTTGTGCACGTGTCACGCCGATGAAGCCCAGCACCTCAGGGTGGTCGTCGGCGAGAAGTTCATCACCGCCCTGAACCGCCGTGCGGGACAGAGACTCGATTTGACCAAGGGCGTTGCGGTGGACATAGGGCATGGTTGCGTCAAGCATAACCCCCGTGCACCCGGGCAGTCCGCAGATGTGGACCCCAAACAGCGAAATCCTCGTTGCCCGAGTGAACGCATCCCTGCGCGGTGCGGTGGGCGCGCTGCGGATGCTGCAGGTCGGCGCTGATGCATCCATGAAAAGGGCGCGTGGTGGTACCACAGGCGGTTGAAAGCGGGGAGCGGCGCCAGCCGCGTGCATCCGAGCCGTCGGCGCCAGGATTGCAACGGTGCGCAGGTGCACGATGAGGACTGGCGTCGCAAGCACCGCAAACCCAGCCCGGCCTGGCCCGTTGCCAATGCAACTTCGCGGCAACGTCAGATGTTGTATGCGATCTCTGCAAAAATCCGTATACAAAAATTTTCTGCCGCAAGACCTTCAGGTCTGGCGGTGCAGCTGTCCGCTCATGAGCCCCGGTAGGTGGAATAGGCCCAGGGGCTGACCAGCAAGGGCACGTGGTAATGGCCAGCGGCGTCGGCGATGCCGAAATCAAGCTGCACATCGTCGATGAACGGCGGCTCTGGCAGCTGCACGCCCAGCGCGCGGAAATACGGTGCCACCGAGAACACCAGGCGGTAGCGGCCCACCGCCATCGACTGCGCGTCGAGCAGCGCACCGCTGTCGTTTCGACCGTCGGCATTCAGTGTGAATGCTGTGATCGTCTCGGCACGATCGCCATCAACGCGCTGCAAAAGCACGGCCATGCCGGCGGCCGGGCAGCCGTTCATGGTGTCGAGCACATGGGTGCTGAGGTGTCCCATCAAAATTCCTTTGGTGTGGCTGGAGCCTGCGGCCCGCATCGCGCCAGCGTGTG
This sequence comes from uncultured beta proteobacterium, assembly GCA_963844485.1. Lineage (GTDB taxonomy): Bacteria > Pseudomonadota > Gammaproteobacteria > Burkholderiales > Burkholderiaceae_C > Pseudaquabacterium. Next base: position 28,364 of record CAWJOQ010000013.1, on the reverse strand, counting down.
CTGGCTTGCTGGCGCGAACCTGGCTTGTGGCCAAGCGCACGGCTCTTGTTTGCAAATTCAAAGTGTATACACTGCCTTGGCCGTGCCCAGAACCGGCTGACGTTGATGTGCCCACCGCCATGCCCACCGACATGCCCGCAGTCCGCCTCAGCGGCCGCCCCGCCCGCCCAGGCATCCATGCCACCGAAGCGCAGACGCGTGCAGCACGGGCCAGTGGGCGCAGCAACAAGATCGCCAGCACGCCGACTGCAGGCAGCACGCAGCGCATCGTCGCATCGATCACCGAGGCCATCGTCGGGCGCCGGCTGATGCCAGGCACCAAGCTGTCTGCGCAGAAGATCGCCGACATCTTCAAGGTCTCGCATCCCTGGCCCGGCATGTGCTGATCGTCGACGCCTTGGAGCGCCGCGATGTCAAAGCGGCGCTGCGCTTGACCCTGGACCACCTGGCGCATGTGGAACAGAACTTGCGGCTGCCCCCCCAAGCCACCGATCTTGCGCTTGCACTGAACCCGACACCACCATGAGCAACCACTACCCGAGAGACTTGTTGGGCTACGGCCGCCAGGGGCTGCATGCCCGTTGGCCAGGCGGTGCCCGCGTTGCGCTGCAATTTGTGCTCAATTACGAGGAAGGCGGCGAAAACGCGGTGCTGCACGGTGATGCTGGCAGCGAGCAGTTCTTGTCCGAAATGTTCAACCCACCGGCCTATCCTGCCCGCCACCTCAGCATGGAAGGCATCTACGACTATGGCGCCCGGGTTGGCGTGTGGCGCCTGTTGCGCGAATTTGAACAACGCGGCCTGCCACTGACGGTGTTTGGCATCGGCATGGCACTGCAACGCTGCCCGGAGGTGACCGCAGCGTTTTGCGAACTGGGCCATGAAATTGCCTGCCACGGCTGGCGCTGGATCAACTACCAGACCGTGGACGAAGCGACCGAGCGCGACCACATGGCGCTGGGCATGGCAGCCATCCAGCGCCTGACCGGTGCACGGCCGGTGGGCTGGTACACCGGGCGTGACAGCCCGAACACCCGCCGTCTGGTGGCCGACTTCGGCGGCTTCGACTACGACAGCGACTACTACGGCGACGACCTGCCCTTCTGGCTGCAGGTGAAAAAGACCGACGGTGCGCTGGCGCCGCACCTGGTGGTGCCCTACACGCTGGACTGCAACGACATGCGCTTTGCGTTGCCGCAGGGCTATTCCCACGGTGACGAGTTTTTTGCCTACCTGCGCGATGCCTTCGATGTGCACTATGCCGAAGGCGAAGACCGCCCGTCGATGATGAGCATCGGCATGCATTGCCGGCTGCTTGGACGCCCTGGTCGGCTGCGCGGCTTGCAGCGCTTTTTGGACCATGTCGAACAACACGATCGTGTCTGGGTCACCCGCCGCATCGACATCGCGCGCCACTGGAAGGCGACCCACCCTTTCGACCCAGCCCAGGCCTTCATCTGGCAATGACCCGGTGCACCCAGCAGCAGTTGCCTGCTGCAGGCCGCGCGCCATTGCGGCAGCAGATCCACGGCACGGATGAGAACCTGCCCAAGACGGTGGCGGCAGCAAGCGCCAGCCATGCCAACACCGCAACGACAGTCCAGCGCCACATTGCACACCATCTGCAGCCGGCACAGCTTGCACGTCCAGCTGAGAGTGATCAGCAACAACAACGCCGACCTGTGCACCCGCAGGTTCCAGCAGCCTCTTGACCTACGATTCCGGGAACTTTGATGACAACAGCCGCCTACGACGCCCTGGACCAATGGGTCGACGCCCACTTCGATGAAGAAGTGCGCTTTCTGCAGGAACTGGTGCGCGTGCCCACCGACACCCCTCCGGGCAACAACGCGCCGCATGCCGAGCGCACCGCTGAACTGCTGCTGGCGATGGGGCTGCAGGCTGAACAACATGCGGTACCCGCTGCCGACGTGCGCGCCGCCGGGCTGCAGAGCATCACCAACCTGATCGTGCGGCGGCACTATGGCGCGGGCAAGACAATTGCCTTGAACGCCCACGGCGACGTGGTGCCGCCCGGCGACGGCTGGACCCACGACCCCTATGGCGGCAACATCGTCGACGGCAAGATCTACGGCCGCGCCACGGCAGTGAGCAAGTGCGACATGGCCAGCTTCACCTTCGCCCTGCGGGCACTGGAATCCCTGAATGCCAAGCTGGCCGGCAGTGTTGAGCTGCACTTCACCTACGACGAGGAATATGGCGGTGAACTGGGACCCGGCTGGCTGCTGCAACACGGACTGACCAAGCCCGACCTGATGGTGGCCGCCGGCTTCAGTTACCAGGTGGTGGTGGCCCACAACGGCTGCCTGCAACTGGAAGTGACGGTGCACGGTGACATGGCCCATGCCGCCATCCCGGACAGCGGCACCGACGCGATGCAGGGCGCGGTGCAGATCCTGAACGCGCTGTATGCCTTGAACCACGACTACCTGCAAGTCAGGTCCCAGGTCGAAGGCATCACCCACCCCTATCTCAACGTCGGCCAAGTCAACGGCGGCACCAATACCAATGTGATCCCTGGCAAGGTGGTGATCAAGATCGACCGCCGCATGATCCCCGAGGACGACCCGGCTGCAGTGGAAGCCGCGCTGCGCGCCACCATTGCGCAGGCTGCCGCCGCCTTCAAACCGCCGCGTGGTGGCCATGCCTTGCGGGTGGAGGTCAAGCGCTTGCTGCTGTCGCGCGCCATGCAGCCGCTGCCCGGCAACCAGCCGCTGGTGCAGGCGATCCAGCGACACGCCCAAGCCGTCTTCGGCGAGCCGATCCCCGCCCTGGGCACACCGCTCTACACCGACGTGCGCCTGTATGTGGAGCGCGGCATCCCGGGCGTGATCTACGGCGCCGGGCCGCGCACTGTGCTTGAGTCACATGCCAAGCGTGCCGATGAGCGCCTGGACCTGGCCGACCTGCGCCGTGCCACCAAGGTGGTGGCACGCACGCTGCTGGACCTGCTGCAGTGATGCGCCGCGCCGCGCAGACAGGGTCGTGAACCCGGCCGCTACAAAGCAAAAAGCCGCTGCAAACTAGTGCAGTGTTCCGTTCTATTGCAGCTCAACCGAGCGTTGGCACGCATGACAGTCAAGGAGCATTGGCGCCGTCGCGAGCATGTAAGTTGCATCAAGAATCAAACACCACACCAGCGCAGCAGTCTGCAGCCAAGCAGATGGCCGACCTGACGGATTGGCCGCCGCCGCTGCCGGCTTCCTGACGGCCCCCGGCGGCCGGCCTGGCGACCGCTGGACTGACCGCAGCATCTGCTCGGTGTTGCCGAAGCCGCAATCTGCAGCAAGGCGCTGCACCGGCGGCAATCGCCGATCGGCTGGCGGTGCCGCCCAGGTGTTCACATTTTGGCGACGCCCGCCTGGTGCTGCGACCCCCCGCTTCACACGATCGGGGGTTTGGTTTTGCAGTGACTCAGGCAGTGGCCTTGATGAATTCGACTGTTGCCGCGTTCACTTCGGCTGGATGCGATGCCGAAAGAAAGTGCTGGCCACCCTCGACCACTTGCAAACGGGCATTGCTGGAACCCCTGAACATCTGGATCTCTTCCTTGGCATTTGCGACCGAGTAGACCTGATCAGACGTTCCATGCATCCACAGCACAGGGCATTTGATGTAGCGAAGCCGTCCATGCAAACCGTCGCGATCGCGCAAATTGATTGCCGCCATCAGCAAGCGCCGGCGTGCTGCATCGCCACTGTAGTTTTCACGGTGTACCCGATGCCAGTGTTGCCGCTGCTCTTCTGATTTCGGTCCACCAATGCCAGCCGACAAGATGAAGTCGGTGAACCCGCCGTCCACAACCCAGTCATCACCCAAGGGCTCAGACAGGGCATCAATGACAGGCGAGCATGCCTCACCACCGTTCCAGCACCCCAGGGCTTGCGTGCGTGCGCTCTCAAAATCCATGCTCGTGCCCAAAGGAATGATGCCTTGGATGCGGTCAGGCTGCAGCATGGCCATCCTCGCAGCAACCCAGCCCCCTTGGGACGTGCCCATGACGTAGGCCTTGTCGATGCCCAGCGAATCCATCACCTGCAGGTTCGCGATGGCGGTGTCCCAGTAGGTGAACTGTTCTGACGGGCTTCGTGTTGCGCCATGGCCAAACAACTCGATGGCGATCGAGGTGGCTGTTGCGGCCAACGCGGCGTCTTCAAATTGTGGGGTGAATAAGTCAGCCGAGGTGCTGAATGAATTGACCATCACCAAGACTGGCTTCTCTGGGTGCAGCGGCTGGGGCATGCGGTAGCCAATTTGTGAACCACCCAAATGGGACACAGTCACAGTACGTGTGTTCATCATGGTTTGTCTTCCTTTGTTGCGTGTTTGGTGACCATTGCTTGCTGAAAAGCCAGCGCAGAGACGGTACTCCAAAAAACACAACCGGCGACACGAGGGGGGTCGGCGCGCGCGCAGGGACACATCAGATCGTTGCCTCCGCTGGTTTTGAACTTGTCCGCGGAGACCTGAGCCCTTGCTGGATCATGCAATCCAAGCGCGGCGAACGGCGATCACGAAAACGACGACGAGGGCGCGCGATGCGCCTGGGCTCCAGCAACTGGCGGTGCCGAAGGTGACGGCAGAAGTACCCGCAGACGGGCACCAGTAGGCCGTGATGCACCCGCCGTTCCCGCAGGGGCCGACTGCTGACCAATTCTTCGACGAAGCGGATCTCCACGCCGAAGCTGCGGAAGGCACTCGACGCGCGCCGGGCGAACCTGGCGCGCCAGGGCTTGACCGGTCGCGCCAAGCCGCAAGGCCGCTGGTGGTGGGCAACGCATTTCCGGTTTCGGCCGTCACCGCGTGGCACGGCCGACCCGCCCGACGCTGGCAGTTCAGCTCTCGGGCGCCACGATGTCTGCCGATGGGTAGTACGGACGGCTGCCCAGTGCATCCACGCGCGTCCAGAATGCGACGCCGGACGCGAGGCCCCGCGCGTCTTTGGCCGCCGTCTGTCGCCACATCGCCCATGACGCCGGGTGCAGCGACGTGGCCCTGCCGAACGCGGCTTCAGCTTCGTCCATCTGCCCATGGGCCTGCAGATGCTGACCCAGACGGAACCATGCGTGCGCCTCGGCTTCGGCGTCGTTCGGCTGCGGCAAGCGTGCAATGGCCTCTTCGGCGCCCAGTGCGTTGACGCTGGCCCTGCCGTGCCGTGCCCAATGGCGCACGGCATCCAGATAGTCGGCTTTGCACCGTTGGCGTTGCGCCGACACGTCCGGTGGCATGGCGCCGGTCTTGCGGTCCATCGCCCGAAATCCATCGTCGGAACCAGCGCTTTCGGGCGGCCGGACAATGCGGCCCGCCTCGTCGATCCACACCGCCTGCGGCACATTCACCAGGTTGTACAGCGCAGCCACATGGTGGTCGGCATCGATCAGACAGGGATAGGTCGGCTTGGCCGCCTCGATCCACGGCTGCGCGGCGTCAGCCGTGTCCAGCGCGACGGCCAGGACGGTGAAGCCTTCTTCCTTCAGTTCTTCTGCCAGCACTTGCCACACGGACAAGTCATGCCGGCAGCCTCACCAACTGGCCCAAGTGGCCAGGAAGACCTTGCGCCCGCGGTAGTCGGCCAGGCGGTGCGGCGCACCAGTCAGGTCGGGCAGGCTGAAGTCGGGCGCCTCCAGGGTCTCCAAAGCGGCGCGCCGCTGGGCCGCCCCGGTACCCAGCACCCAGGTCTGGCCGGCTTGGTCATGCACCACGGGCTGACCGCTGTGGCGCCACAGCGCGGCGAGATTCAATGCCGGTGCCTGGTCCGGCAGTGCGCGCACCCAACTGGCGCGCGCTGCGGTCGACAGCGGCATGCAGACGTCGCCATGGCACAGCCCTTCGGGCTTCCATTGCCAGCCGGTGGCCGCCTCGATGCCCGGGGCATCGAGCCAGAGCGCGGCAGCGTCGCCGTTGGTGGTGTCGGTGCCGTTGGGGGTGTCGGTGCCGAAAACGGGCAGATGGGTGGTCAACCGCTGTTCATGCAGGATCGTGATCACGAACGCCTCCTTGAGGTGGTGAAGGTGGGGACGCCCCACTGTAGGCCAGCCAGACCTAGATTGCAGGCTTTGCTTGGCTGCAGTCACGGGGCATCGGCTGTTGCGCAGGCAGCCAGCACAGTTGCCAGCCACGGGATGGACCGATGCTGCATGGCACCGGCGCCGTGCTCGGCGACAGCGCGAACCGGCCTCGACTGCAACGCAGCAATTGCCGCGCGTCGCAACGACGCCTTGAACCCACGCTGTCTGGCACACACCAGTCAAAGCGGCGCGGGCTCGGCGGTCCGATGAAGAGTCAACTTGACTGCACGCAGCTTCAATCGTCTGCGCGTTCCAGAACCGCGGCGAACTGCATGACCCTGGCGTCTTCGTACCGGGGGGCGACCACCTGCAAGCCCACTGGCAGACCACGAACGGTGCCCGCCGGTACTGAGATTGCCGGCATCCCTGCATAGTTGAACAAGGGCGTGAAGGCCGCATGGCCGCGCGGCCCGGCCGGCAGGCCCCCTATCAGCGCCGGGCCCAGTTGGTCGATGGGCCAGGCGGTCACCGGCGCGGTTGGTGTCAGCAGCAGGTCGAAGCGGTCGAAAAAAGAGGCCAGCGCGCTGGTGATGCGCTCCCTCAGGCGAAGCGCCGTGGCCACGTCGGCCGCAGTGACACTGGCGCCAAGCGTGATCTGGGCCGCGAGATCCGGGTCGATGGCCGTGTGGCCGGCGGCCAGGTGTTGGCCATACAGCGCATGCAGGCCGGCATGCTGCAGCTTGATCAGTGGGTATTCGCGGGTGCCATCTGGCCAAGCCGGATCGGCATCGGTGACGGTCCAGCCCCGGGTGCGCAATGCGTCCACCCGGGCCTGCAGGGCGGCTGCCACATCGGCATCCACTGCGAAGCCGCAGCCCAGTTGCGGGCTCCAGCCGATGCGCAGGCTGCGTGGCGGCGGCCGCAGGTCGCCCACACCCAGATCCACCGGCAGCGCTGGCGCAGAGGGGTCGGACGCATCGAACGCGATCAGCAGGTCGAACAACCACGCGACATCGCCGACATTGCGCCCCAGCAGGCCAATCACCGACAAGCCGTAGTTGGGTTCGGCAAAGCCCCAGGGGTGCGGGATCAGCCCGGGGCTGGGCTTCAGGCCGACCAGACCGGTGTGTGCCGCCGGCCGCCGGGTGGACCCGCCGGCGTCGGTGGCGATGGCCAGCAGCCCCAGGCCGGCGGCCAGCCCCGCCGCCGCCCCGCCGGACGAGCCACCCGGCGTCAGCGCCAGGTCATGCGGGTGCCGTGTGGCGCCATAAACCAGGTTGACGGTGTTGCCCTTGCAGGCGAACTCAGAGCAGTTGGTGATGCCCAGCACCACCGCGCCCAGGGCCTTGAGGCGTGCCACCACCCAGGCGTCGCGTGGGGCCACGAAACCGTCGAACAGCCGCGACCCTTGCTGCTGCACATAGCCCGCCACCCACACGTTGTCCTTCACCGTCACAGGTACACCGGCCAGCGGCAGGTTTGTGCCCCCGGCCAGCCGCCGGTCGACGTCCACTGCCTCGGCGCGTACCCGGTCGGGGTCAAACTGCACCAGTGCGTTCAGTGCCGGGTTGCGGGCTTGCACCCGGGCGATGAAGTGTTCGGCCACCGCCGCTGCCGTGGTGACGCGGGATTGCACCTGGGCGGCCAGCGACCTGGCGCTGACGCAGTCATCGGTCATGCGCTGTGGTGCCGTCATCGGGGACGGGCGATCAAGGCCGCCAGCGCGGGGCTGATGCCGTGCGCCGCACGTCCGCCGGTGGCGCTGATGCTGCCGACGCGGGGCTTCATCCAGCGCTGGTGCGCCAGGGTCTCGGCCAGGCCGACGGCGCAGCGCACGCCGTCGAGCAGTGGCACGGCCAGGGCCGGCTGCAGCAGCGGCGCCATCGCGGCCATCGCGGCGCCAGCCAGCAACACTGCTTCGGCACCGGCATCCACCAGCCGCTGGGCCTCGGCCAGCACGGCGGCGTGCACGATGTCGGGTTCGGTGAAGGTCTGCTGCGGTGTGACATCGACCGCGCCGATGGCGGCCAGCCGGCTGCCCAGCCCCGCCGCGTCCACCAGCTCGCGGTAGACCGGCACCAGGCGCTGGCCGTAGGTCAGCAGGCCGAAGCGCGGCGCCAGCATGGCGGCGGTCAGCAGGCCGGCCTCGGTCATGCCCACCACGGGGATGTCGAGCAGTTCGCGGCAGGCCCATAGCGCGGTGTCCAGCGACACGGCCAGCACCACCGCGTCGCAGCCCGGCGCATGGCGCGCCACCAGGTCGAGCACACCATGCGCGGCCAGCGCGTTTTCGGCGCGGGAGCCGATCACCTGCGGGCCGAACTGGCCGGTCACGGCCAGCAGGTCGGTACCAGGCCGGGCGGCCGCCTGCGCGGCCTGCAGCACCCGGTCGGTCACCGCCTGGGTGAGGTTGGGATTGACCAGCAGGATCTTCATCGCCATGCCCGGATCAGCGGTGTCACAGCGCGGGCGGTGGCACCGCCTGCAAAAAATGCCGCGCAATCTGCTCGCGCGTGGCCACCCAGATGCCGCGCTGCTGCTGCATGTAAGTGACCAACTGCCGCAGCCCGCCGATGCGCCCGGGGCGCCCGATGATGCGGGTGTGCAGCCCGATGGACAACATGCGCGGCGACGTGTGTGCTTCCAGCATCAGGGCATCGACCGCAGCGATGGCGTAGTCGGCAAAGTCGCTGCCGCGCACATAGGCGAAGCTGTCAAAGAAGCGCATGTCGTTGGTGTCGAAGGCATAGGGCAGCACCAGCTGCATGCGGTCGCCGGCGCTGGTGGCCACCCGCAGCCAATACGGCAGGTCGTCGTTGTAGGCGTCGCTGTCGTAGAGGAAGCCACCGTGCTCGACCAGCAGGCGCCGGGTGTTGACCGAGGCCGAGCTCTTGGTGTGCCAACCCACCGGCGGCTTGCCATGCAGCCGGGCGATGCTCTGCACGCAGCGGGCGATCAGTGCCCGCTCGCGCGCCTCGTCCATGCCGGCGTGCGACTCCCAGCGCCAGCCATGGCAGCACACCTCGAAGCTGCGGTCGGCCGCGTCCTGGGCGATCCAGGGCGTGGTCTCGAGCGCGCGGGCGCAAGCATTCAGGGTGAGCGGCAGACCGGCGTCGACCAGCACCTGGGCAATGCGGGCATAGCCCACCCGGGCGCCGTACTCGAACATGCTTTCCATGCACAGGTCGGGCGCGCCCACCACCTCGTGGTTGACTTCGTGGCGCGACTCATTGCGCTCGTCGCCGGCCGTCAGCGACAGCTCGGCGCCCTCTTCGACATTGAGTACGAAGCTGACCGCCAGGCCGGCATCGCCCGGCCAGCGAAAGCTCGGGTAGCGGCCGCGGTAGCCGTCGAAGTCCCGCGTGCGGGCGGGCACGGATACCGTCATGCCGGCACCCCGGTCGAGGCGCGGGCCCGCTGCCACAGGCCCCGGCTGGCGGCCGCCGCATCAGCCAGCAGCTGGTCCAGGTCGGCTCGCACAGGGCGGCCACTGGCCACCACCTGTGCGCCATCGACGAACACATGCTCCACGTCCCGCCCCTGGGCCACATGCACCAGATTGCCCAGCGGGTTTTCACACGGCACCAGGTGCGGGCGGCGGAAGTCGAAGACCACGATGTCGGCCTGCTTGCCCACTTCCAGCGAGCCGATGCGCGCGTCCAGCCCCATGGCGCGGGCACCGGCTATGGTGGCCATGCGCAGCACGTCGGCCGGTTGCCAGAAATCGTCGACACCACCTTCCTGCAGCCGGCCGATGCACAGCGCCCAGCGCATCACCTCCACCAGGTCGGCATGCATGTTGTCGCTGCCCAGCGCCAGGTTGGCGCCGGCGCGGCGGAATGCCGAGGTGCGTGCCATGGTGCCGCCGGTGGCATTGCCCTTGGGCACGTGGGCCAGGTGCATGCCGGCGCGGCCGCAACGGGCGATGTCGCTGTCGTCCATGTGGATGCCGTGGGCGGCAATCAGGCGGTCATTCAGCAAGCCCACGTCTTCCAGCAGCTGCGCCGGCGTGCAGCCGCTGCGGCGCTGGATCTGCGCCACCTCGCTGCGGCTTTGCGCCAGGTGGGTGTTGACACGCAGCCCCTGCGCCTGCGACGCCGCTGCGATCTCGCGCAGAAAGCTGTCGCTGCAGGTGTCGGGCGCATGGGCCGACAACTGCACGCCGGCGCGGCCGCCGAAGGCGCCGTTCCAGCGCTCGGCCAGCGCCAGCGCTTCGCCCAGGGTGCGCTGGCCGATGGCGGTGTGGTGCTCCCAGCGGCCATCGCCGATCAGCGAAAAGTCGGCGTCATGGATGCGCCCGCAGCTGAACACCCGCCCGCCCAGGTCGGCCATGGCTGGCAGCGTCAGGTCGGCATGGACATAGGTGTCGTTGATCAGGGTGGAGCCGAACAGCAGCGCCTCCACCGTGCCCAGCCGGGCCAGTGCCACGGCCTCGTCGGGCGTGACGTCATGGCCATGCGGGATGCCCGGCGTGTAGGCCGGCGCAAAACCCAGGTCTTCGGCCACGCCGCGCACCATGCTGAGGATGGCGTGGGTGTGCACATTGACGAAGCCAGGGCAAGCCACGCGGCCGGGCAGTGCCAGGCTGCGGGTGGCCGTGCTGCCCGGCGGCAGCTTGCTGCGCGGGCCCAGCCAGCTGATGCAGCCGCCGCGCACCAACAACGCAGCGTCGGGGATGACGGCCATCTGCGCATCGACGGTGATCAGGGTCAGCTCGGTCAGCAGCAGGTCGGCCGGGCCGATGGGTGGCAGTGACGTGGTCATGGGGGCTCTCCGGGTGACGGGTTGCGGGTGTCAGGAAGTGCGGGCCTGGTGGGCGGCAGGGTCAGGCCTTGGTCAGGGCGCCGGCGCAGGGTCGTCGATGGCCTCGAACAGCACGTCTTGCGCGCCCTGCCACAGCACCAGCCGGCCCAGCTGGGGCAGCAGTTCCCGGCCGCTGGTGATGCGCAGAAAGTGGTTGCCGGCCAGCGGGCCCATCTTGCTGGCGAAGCTGCAGCCGCCGTAGGCGATCAGCAGCTCGGTCTCGCTGTAGCCGCCGGGGTAGAACAGCACATCGCCCACCGATGGGTGGCTGGTGTGGTTCTCGAAGCCCACGCCCAGCTGGAAGTCGCCCAGCGGCACCCATACCGCCTCGCCGCTCCAGCGCACATGGATCAGCTTCTGACGGTAGGGCAGCAGCTGGCGGAAGGCGGCCAGCGTGGCGGGTGCCTCGGCCACCGGTTCGGCAGTGAACACCAGGCCGGCGGCAGTGATGCGGATGTGGATCATGGGGGCAGATTCCGAAGTGGCAACGCAGCGCAAAAACCCGCCGGGCCAAGCGAACGCCGCGGAACCCGCTTCGCCGGGCCGCTGGCGTTGCCCCCTTGAGGGGGCGTGCGAAGCGCGTAGGGGTGGGTCATGTCAACCGTGCAGGTGGCTGAGGAAGCGCCGCGTGCGTTCATTGCGCGGCGCGTCGAAGATCTGCGCAGGCGGGCCTTCTTCCACCACTGCGCCTTCGTCGATGAACACCACCCGGTCGGCGGCGCTGCGGGCAAAGCGCATTTCGTGGGTGACGGCGACCATGGTCATGCCGGCGGCGGCCAGCTCGGCCATCACGTCGACCACCTCGGTGACCAATTCGGGGTCGAGTGCCGACGTGGGCTCGTCGAACAGGATCAGCTCGGGCTCCATCGCCAGCGCCCGGGCAATGGCCACGCGCTGCTGCTGCCCGCCTGACAGCTGGCTGGGCCGCTTGTCCACATGGGTGGCCAGGTGCACCCGGTCGAGTTGCTGGCGGGCCCGTTCACGCGCGGCGGCAGCCGACAGCCCCAGCACCCGCTGCGGCCCGATCGCCACGTTGTCGAGGGCAGACAGGTGTGCAAACAAGTTGAAGCGCTGGAACACGAAACCAAAGCGGGCGCGCTGCGCGGCCAGTCTGGATTCGGGCAAATCCTTGCCGGCGGCGCTGCGGCCGATCGGCTCGCCGCGCAGCAGCACCTGGCCGGTGTCAGGCGTCTCCAGCCAGTTCAGGCAGCGCAGCAGTGTGGTCTTGCCCGAGCCCGACGGGCCGATGACCACCACCGTCTCGCCTTCGGCCACCTGCAGGGACGCAGCGCGCAGCACGGTGCGCCCGCCAAACTGCTTGCCCAGGCCGTCGGCCTGCAGCACCGGGGAGTTTGCGGCAGTCACCATACCGGCAGCTTTCGTTCGAGCCAGCGCGAGCACCAGGCCAGCGCCGAAATGGTGAGGTAGTAGTACAGCGCGATCAGCAGGAAGATTTCGAACGGCGCAAAGTGCACCGCGATGATGGCCTGCCCGGCGCGCGTCAACTCATAGACCGAGATCACCGACAGCAGCGCCGAGCCCTTGACCAGGGTGATCAGCTCATTGGTGGTGGGCGGCACCACGGTGCGCAGCGATTGCGGCAGCAGGATGTGCCACAGGATCTGCCCGTGCGTCATGCCGATCGAGCGCGCCGCCTCAGACTGGCCGCGCTCGACCGCGCCCACGCCCGAGCGCACGATCTCGGCGATGAAGCCCGCCGCGTTCAGCCCCAGCGCGATCACGCCGGCCCAGAACTCGGGCAGGTTGATACCGATGACGGGCAGCGCAAAGTACACCAGGAAAATCTGGATCAGCAGCGGCGTACCGCGGATGAAGTCGACATAGGCCATCACCGCCCAACGCAGTGGCGCCAGGCGCGACAGCGAGCCCAGACCCAGCAGGCCACCCAGGGCGATGCCCAACAGCATGGCCAGCGAGCAGATCTTCACCGTGGTGACCAGCCCGGTGGCCAGCAGCGGCACGGCCTTGCCGACCAATCCCCAATCGAAATCCATGGTGCTTGTGTCCCTGCAGTCAGCCGAAGCTGGGCACCTTGTCGGCCAGGTTCATGCGAAAGCCGAACCACTTCTCCTGCAGCTGGAACAGCGTGCCGTCGGCCTTGAGCCGGGCCAGCTCGGCGTTGAGCCAGCCCACCAGCTCGGCGTCTTCCTTGCGGGTGGCGATGCCGGCCCAGTTGTCCGACCCCAGGCCCTTGACGATGGCGTACTTGCCCGGCGCATCCTTGAGCACCATGGCCAGTGTGGCCAGGGTGTTGAGCACGCCATCCACGCGGTTCTGGGCCAGGGCCACATAGGCCGAGGGGTGGTCATCGAAGGTGCGCAGCTCCTTGAAGCCAGCGCCGCCGCTGCTCTTCAGCCCGGCGTTGATGCGCTCTTGCAGGATCTGGCCCGGGCTGCCCAACTTGACAGCCACGGTCTTGTTGTTCAGGTCAGCACCCGACTTGATGGTGGCAGTGTCGGCCGCACGCACCAGCAGCGCCTGCGAGGCCTCTGCATAGGGGTTGCTGAAGGCCACGCGTTCCAGCCGCTCCTTGGTGTAGCTCATCGAGCTCATGATCACGTCGAACTTCTTGGCATACAGCGACGGGATCACGCCGGCCCAGGCGGTGTCGATGAAGTTGGGCTTGACGCCCAATGACTTGCACAGCAGCTCGGCCAGATCGACGTCGTAGCCAACGATCTTGCCGTCCTGCCGGTAGGTGAAGGGCACATAGGCAGCTTCGCAGCCGATGCGCAGCTCACCACTGGCCTTGATCTGCGCCAGGGTCAGGCCGGCGGCCTGGGCCTGGGCCCAGCCCGGCAGCAAGGTGGATGCAGTGGCGGCTGCAGTGGCAGCGGCAAACTGGCGGCGGGACAGGGTCATGGAAGCCTCCGTTGGGGGTTGGGTGGGAAGAACGTCAGGCCAGGCGAGCGGGATAGGTGTCGGCGGGCACGGGCGTGGCCAGGCTGCGGCGGTAGATCTGCTCGACCGCCGCCAGGATCGGCGCCACCGAGGCTTCGGCCTCGGTGTAGCGGTCGGCCAGGCCGCGGTACTCGGCTTCGATCTCGGCCAGGATGGCGGCCTCGTCGATGCCGGCCAGCCGGCCTTGCTGCATCACGGGTTGGCCATCGACCATCACGAAGCTGACGCCCGCGCCGCGCTCGGCATAGACCAGCTGGCGCACCGGGTCGGTCAGCGGCGTGAAGGTGACGCTGTCGAGCCGGTAGCCCACGATGTCGGCGATGGCGCCCACGCGCAGGCTGCCCAGCTGGTCGCCAAAGCCCAGCGCACGGCCACCGGCCAGGGTGCCGGCCTGCAGCGTCTCGCGCGCCGACAGCCAGCGCCCGGGGTCGTCGCCACGCAGCTTGGCCACACCAGCGGCACTGCCCAGCACATTGAGCATGTTGGTGGTGACTGTGGAGCAGGAGCCGTCGGACCCCAGGCTGACGTTGACGCCAGCGTCCAGCAACTCACGCACCGGCTGCACGCCCGAGCCCAGCAGCAGGTTGCTCCAGGGGTTGTGCTGGGCGGTGGCGCCGCTGCGCGCCAGCGCGGCGATCTCGCGTGGGTTCAGCCACACCGCATGGATCAGGCTGGTGGCGGGCTTCAGGAAGCCGATCTCGTCCAGGTATTCGACCATCGGTTTGCCAAACAACAGCTGGCCGGTGACCACCTGCAAGCGGGTCTCCTGCACATGGCTGATGACCGGCAGCGCCAGCTCGTCGGCCAGCGCCCGGACCTGCTGCAGAAAGCCAAGGGTGGCGCGCTGCGGCGCCGACACCGACACCAGCACGCCCACCCGCTGCTGCTGCGGGTGGCGGCTGGCAGCCAGGCGGCGCACCAAAGCCAGCTGGTCACCGCCGGTGGGGCGCGGCGCGGCGCGCAGCTCGGCAGCCAGGTCGGCCGGCACCAGGTCGGCCACGAACGGGAAGTTGTCGATGATGGGCTTGTCCATCATCGCAAAGCCCATCAGCGCACGCACACCGATGTCCTCATAGGCCTGCAGCGCGGCGTCGATGCGCTCGGCGTCGATGGCGCCGCCCAGTGCCATGTCGTCGACCAGGGTGGTGCAACCGGTACGCAGCGCCTCGATGCCGCCGATCAGGGTGCGCAAGTAAACCTGGCGTGGCGTCAGCGGCACGGGGATGCGGGTGCGCACCAGGTGCATCCACAGCTCCAGCGGCAGGTTCTCGGTGCGGCCGCGCTGAAAGTGCTCATGCGAATGCTGGTGGCCGTTGACCAAGCCTGGCACCAACAGCTGCTTGGGCAGATCGATCACCGGCGCGCCCTGCAGCGTTCCGGCCGGCGCGATGGCGGCGATGCGACCGTCTTCCACGCGCACGTCCAGCGGCGCGGGCTCGAACTGCAGCGCATCGCCCAACAGGGCCGAGGCACCGCGCAAGATCATGGCATTCATCGTGCTTGACTCCAGGCATGGATCAGGACAAAGACAGCGACACCGACCGGCACTGGATGGCGCAGGCCCTGGCCGAAGCCGAGGCGGCCCATGCCCGGGGCGACTGGCCCACCGGCGCGGTGGTGGTGAAAGACGGGCAATGGCTGGCCAGCGGCCAGAACCGCCAGGTGAGCACCGGTGATGTGCTGCTGCATGCCGAGCCCGACGCCATCCGCCAGGCCCTGGCGCGGCACGGCCCCGGCGCCACCCGGGGCGCCACGCTGTACTGCACGATGGAACCGTGCCCCATGTGCGCCGGCGCACTGAAGCTGGCCGGCATCACCCGCTTGGTGCTGGCACTGCGGCATGCGCGGCTGCAGCGCAGCGACCTGGGCAGCTTCAGCGTGGAGGCCTTCTGCGCGCTGACCGGCCATGCGATGGACGTTGCCGACGGCGTGCTGGAAGCCCCTTACCTGGCGCTGCGCCTGCGCTGGGGTCAGGATCCGAGTGAACGCCGCGGAACCGGCTTGGCCGGGCCGCAGGCCTTGCCCCCTTGAGGGTGCGCGCAAAGCGCGTAGCCGGTGGACCATTTCAGCGCAGGTGGCGCGAGATGCCCGCGACACGCTCCATCACCACCATCAGCAGCAGCGTGGCCAGAATCAGCACGCCCGACACCGCGGCGGCGCGCACGTCCAGGCTGCTTTCGATCAGATGCCACATGCGGATGGGCAGCACCTCTGACCGCGCATCCGACAGGAACAGGCTGACCGCGACGTTGTCGAACGAGTACATGAAGCCGATGAAGGCCCCTGCCGCCACGCCGCGGAAGATCAGCGGCAGCGTGACGGTGCGGAACAGGAACAGCGGCGACGCCCCCAGGCTGCGTGCGCATTCGAACAGGGCGCCGTCCAGCTGCACCAGGCTGGCGGTGGTGGTGCGAAACACGTAAGGCGCAGTGATGGCGATGTGGCCGGCCACCAGGGTCCAGAAGCTGAGGCCGCCGCCGGCCAGGTTGAACAGCATCAGCAGCGCCAGGCCGATGGCCAGTGTGGGCAGCATCAGCGGCGACAGGAAGAAGGCCTCGACCGCGCGGGCCCAGGCCTCGCGCCGGCGCGCCAGCGGCAGGGCAGCCGACACCGCCAGCACGATCGACACGCTGGTGGCCAGCGCTGCCACTTGCAGCGACAGCACCATGGCGGCAATGATTTCCGGCGATTCCGTCCACAGCGCCAGGTACCAGCGGGGCGAATAGCCCGGCGGCGGAAACTTCAGCGAAAAGCCGCTGGTGAACGACGTGATCAGCACCACCACGGTGGGCGCGACCAGCAGCACCGCCGCCACCAACGCCAGCAGCACCAGCAGGCCGAAGAAGCTGCGCCGCTCCAGCGCCGACCGCCAGGTCTCGCGGGCGGCGGGCGTGGCCGGGCGCAGAGACGATCTGAGGCTATGCATGCACGAACCCCCGCGCCCGCCGGCCCAGGATGTTGACCAGGGTCACCACCACCAACACCGACACCAGCAGCAGCATGGCGATGGCAGCGGCAAACGGGTAGTCGTTGGCCTGGATCGCCTGCTGGTACATGTAGAACGGCATCAGGATGTTCTGCCCGCCACCCACCAGGGTCTGGGTGACGAAAGCGCTGACGCTGGACGCGAACACCAGCAGCGACCCCGCCAGCAGCCCCGGGATGGCCAGCGGCAGGGTCACTTGCCACAGCGTGCGCCAGTGGCCGGCACCCAGGGCCAGACTGGCCTGACGCAGATTGGGGTCGATGTTGAGCAGGGCCGTGATCAGCGGCAGCACCATCAATGGCAGCTCGATCTGGGTGAGCGCGATCACCATGGCGCCCTGCGTGTAGAGCAGGCGCAGCGGTTCGTCGATCCAGCCCAGCTGCAGCAGGCTGTTGTTGACGATGCCCTGGCGGCCCAGGATCACCACCCAGGCAAAGGTGCGCACCACCGCGCTGGTCAGCAGCGGCAGCACGATCAGCAGCATCAGCAGGCCCTGCCAGCGCGCCGGCACCAGAGTGTAGGCGTAGGCCAGCGGCAGGCCCAGCAGCAGCGCGAGCCCGGTGACCTGCAAGCCCAGGCTGAGCGTGCCCAGCAGCACGCCGCGGTTGAAGTCGTCGCCCAGGAAACGGGTGTACTGGTGCATGCCATGGGATGTCATCGCCGTGTCAGCGTAGGTGCTGACAAAAGCCAGCAGCAGCAGCGGCAGCAGCACGAAGACGGCAAAGAACAAGCCCAGCGGCACCGTCAGGCCCAGCGGCGCCGACCGGTCTGCAGGCAGGGCGACGGCAGCCATCAGACCTCCGGCAGGAAGACGGCGGCCGGCGCGCCCGGCCGCAGCGCCAGGCCCACACGGTCGCCCGGCACCACGACCGGGCCACCACCGTGGCGCTGCAGGCTGGCCTTGACAGTGCCGCCGCCCGGCAGCGTCAGCTCGACCACATGGTGCGGACCCAGCGGCAGCACCATGGCCACCACCGCCTCTGGCGCGCCGTTGCCCGTGGCCACCAGGGCCAGGTGCTCTGGGCGTACCGACAGCAGGGCCCGGCCCTCGCGTGAGCAAGGCGCGGCAACCGGCAAGTGGAAGCTTCCACCGGTGTCGCACTGCAGCTGAAAACCCTGGCCGCTGCGCACCAGGCGCCCGGGCACCAGGTTGGCGGTGCCGACAAAACGTGCCACGAACAGCGACGCCGGCCGGTCATACACCGACTCGGGTGTATCGAACTGCTCCACCCTGCCGGCATGCATGACTGCGATGCGGTCGGCCATCGACATGGCTTCTTCCTGGTCATGGGTGACCAGCAGCGAGGTGATGCCCAGCTCACGCTGAATGCGGCGGATCTCGATCTGCATGTCCAGGCGCAGGTTCTTGTCGAGCGCGGCGAAGGGCTCGTCCAGCAGCAGCACCTGCGGCCGGATGGCCAGCGTGCGGGCCAGCGCCACCCGCTGCTGCTGGCCGCCTGACAGCTCACGTGGGTAGCGACCGGCAAACGCGGCCATGTGCACCAAGTCCAGCATTTCGGCCACACGCTGCCCCACCTGCGGGCCGGCCAGGCCGCGCGCCCGCAGCCCATAGGCCACGTTGGCCTGCACCGTCATGTGGGGGAACAGCGCGTAATTCTGGAAAACGATGCCGACGCCACGCTCACCGGTGGGCAAGGCATCGACGATCTGGTCGCCCAGGCGCACCTGGCCGGCGGTCTGGCGCAGCAGCCCGGCCACGATGCGCAGCAGCGTTGTCTTGCCGCAACCGCTGGGGCCCAGCAGCGCCACCAGTTCGCCAGGGCGGGTCTGCAGGTCGACGCCGGCGACGGCCACGGCGTCGCCATAGCGGTGTTGCACGCCCATGAATTGAAGTGCAACGCTGGGCGCGGCGCTGGGCAAAGAGGTCATCGGAAGCTGGGTCACAGGCCCAAGCGCATTCAAGAACCATGCCCACCTGGCAATGGATGCGTCCGCCGCAACATCAGCTTGTCAACACAGAATGATGTGATTGTCGACAATCCAGTGCGTAGATGCCAACAGATGGGGCGCGCCATCGCCAACTTGGTGCGCCCAGCAGCAGCGGGTGACAACGATGCCTGCTGGGCAGGCGGCGTTTGGCATGTGGCATGGACTTTGCGGCGGATCGGCACCGCTGCACCTCGTCTGAAAGGACTTCCATGGCCATCCACTCTCTGCCCCGCCGCACATTCCTGCACACCGGCGCCGCTGCCGCCGCTGCACTGGGCCTGCCCGGACTGGGCCTTGCCCAGGGCAAGACCATCTCCGCGACCACCTACCCCGGCGCCTGGGAATCTGCCCACCGCCAGATCCTGCTGCCGGCCTTTGCCAAGGCCAGCGGCGGCAGCACCAATTTGGTGGCCAGCCTCGCAGTGGACACCGTGAGCAAGATCGTCGCGTCCAAGGCCAATCCGCCGTTCGACGTGATCATCCTCGACGAAGGCCCGTACCTCAACGCGTTGCAGCACGACATCTTCGAGAAGGTGCCCAGCGACAAGATGCCCTACCTGAAGGACATCCCGGCCAAGTTCATCGATCCGCGCGGCCTGGGCGTGTTCTGCTCGGGGCAGATCATCGGCATTGCCTACAACACCGACAAGATCAAGACGCCGCCGCGCAACTGGAACGACCTGCTCAAGCCCGAGTTCAAGGGCCGCGTGGGCCTGGCCGGCATGGGCAGCACCCTGATGTCGGCGTGGATGGTGGAGATCGCCCGACTGAACGGCGGCAGCGAGGAGAACATGGAGCCGGCTTTCCAGTTCGTCAAGCGACTGCTGCCCAACGTCAGCGCGGTGGCGTCCAACCCCGGCTCGCTGGCCACGCTGTTCCAGCAGGGGCAGATCGACATCTCGGTGCACTACAACAACAACGTTGGCGACCTGCAGGCCAAGGGCGTGCCCATCGCGCTGGCCAAGCCGGACACCGGCTGGATCCACATCAAGAGTTCGATGCACATCGTCAAGAACTCGAAGAACGTGGACCTGGCGGCGGCCTACATCAACGCCGCCATCAGCCCCGAGGTGCAGACGCAGATGGCCGAAGCGCCCTACATGGTGGCACCCACCAGCAGCAAGGCCAAGTTCAGCCCCGCACTGGCCGCCTATGCCGCCAACACCGCCGCGCTGGAAGCGATGAACAGTGTCGACTGGTCCAAGCTGAACCCGCGCCGCGCCGAGTACATCGACCGATTCAACCGCGAGGTGAAGGTCTGATCAATCGCCGCCCAGCACGGCAGCCAGGTCGATCGGTGCATCAGCCCGTGGTGCCAGATGGAGCGACCCCTCGATGTGGTCCAGGTGATGCAGCATCAGCTCCACCGCACGTTCGGTGCGCCGGCGTTCGATGGCATTGAGCAGCTGCTCATGCTCGTCTTCGCGGCAGGCGGTGGCATGCGGCGCGTCGTACAAGAAAATGGCCAGCAAGGTCATGGTCGCCAGCTCACGCATGGTGTGGGCCAGCGGCCGGTTGCCGGCCAGGCGCGCCAGCTCGATGTGGAACCAGCCCGACAGGCGCACGATGGCGGGCCTGTCAGCCCGGCTACGGGCGAGCTGTTCGTCGGCCACCACCGCCCGCAGTGCGGCAATCGCTGCGGCATCACGCCGCGCGACGAGGCGCCGCACGAGGGCGGGCTCCAACAGCCGGCGCGCCTCGAACACCTCGCGCGTCTGCTCGGGCGTGGGGCTCGCAATGAAGGCACCGCGGTTGGGAACCATGTCCACGATGCCTTCATTGGCCAGCCGGGTCAGCACGTCGCGCACCTGCGCCCGGCTGGTGGTGAACAGCTCGGCCAAGCGGTCTTCGACCAGCTTGGTGCCGGGCGGCAGGCGGTGCTCGAGCACCGCACGCCAGATGCGGTCGAAGATCGCCTCGCGCAGGGCCGCGCCGTCCAGGCTGGGAGTGGCGGCAGGGGTACGGGTGGGCATCGTTCAGGGGGGCGGCAGCAGCGCGGGCAAAAGCGTGATTGTCCTGCTGTCCATGCAAATGCTGCGCCTACACCGACAAGGTTGATGGAGACCGCAGCATGAAACGCATCCGCCTGGGCATGTTGACGCCCTCGTCCAACACCGCACTCGAGCCGCTGTGCGCGGCCATCGTGGCCGGGCTGCCCGAGGTGTCTGTGCACTTTGCGCGCTTCCGGGTCACGCAGATTTCGCTGGCGCAGCAGGCGCTGGGCCAGTTCGAGCTGCAGCCCATCCTGCAGGCGGCACAGCTGCTGGCCGATGCGCGGGTGGACGTGATCGCCTGGAACGGTACGGCCGCAGGCTGGTTGGGCTTCGACCGTGACGAGGCGCTGTGCGCCGCCATCACCCGCGAGACCGGCATCCCCGCCTGCACCTCGGTGCTGGCGCTCAACACGCTGATGGCCCGCAACGACCAACGCCGCTTCGGCCTGGTGACACCCTACACCGTCGATGTGCAGCAGCGCATCGTCGACAACTACGCCGCCAGCGGCTATGCCTGTGTGGCCGAGCGGCACCTGTCGCTGTCGGTCAACTTCGCATTTGCCGAGGTGGCGCCCGCCGTGCTGCACCAGATGGCGCATGAGGTGGCCGCTGCAGGTGCCCAGTGCATCACCACGTTCTGCACCAACCTGCATGCGGCGCAACTGGCCGCCCCGCTCGAGGCCGAGCTGGGCATCCCGTTGTATGACACCACGGCGACCGCCGTCTGGCAGTGCCTGCGCCTGTGCGGTGTGGACACGGCACGTGTGCGCGGCTGGGGCCGCTTGTTCGAGGAAAACCCATGAGCTTTGATCTGATCGTGCGGCGCGCGCATGTGGCCACAGCCGGCGACGTGTTCGACGCCGACATCGGCGTCACCGGCGGGCGCATCGTGGCGCTCGCGCAATCGTTGGTGGCCGGGCCAGCCACGCGCGAGATCGACGCAGCCGGCCGCTTCGTCACGCCCGGTGGCATCGATTCGCATTGCCACATCGACCAGCCAATGCTGCCGCCGGTGCGCATGGCCGACGACTTCGAGACCGGCACCCGGTCGGCGGCCTGCGGCGGCACCACCACCATCATCCCGTTTGCGGCGCAGGCCAAGGGCGGATCGCTGCGCGCCGCGGTGGCTGACTACCACCAGCGTGCCGCTGGCAAGGCCAGTGTCGACTACGCCTTCCACCTGATCATTGCCGACCCCACGCCGCAGGTGCTGCAGCAGGAGTTGCCTGCGTTGATTGCCGAGGGCTGCACATCCTTCAAGATGTACATGACCTACGACGACTTGAAGCTGGCCGACGGCCAGATCCTGCAGGTGCTGGAACTGGCCCGGCGTGAGCAGGCCATGGCGATGATCCATGCCGAGAACAGCGACGCCATCGCCTTTCTCACCGAGCGGCTGCTCGCCGCCGGCAAGACGGCGCCCGGCTACCACGGCCTGTCGCGGCCGTCGCCGGTGGAGCGCGAGGCCACCCACCGCGCCATCACGCTGGCCGAATTGCTGGATGTGCCCATCTTGATCGTGCATGTGTCGGGCGGCGAGGCAATCGAGCAGATCCGCTGGGCGCGCAGCAAGGGCATCAACATCCATGCAGAGACATGCCCGCAGTACCTGTTCCTGACCCAGGACGACCTGGCCACCACCGGCTTTGGCGGCGCGCGCTGCATCTGCAGCCCGCCACCGCGCGACAAGGCCAACCAGCAGGTGGTGTGGGACGCGCTGGCCGACGGGCTGTTCACCGTGGTCTCGTCGGACCACGCGCCATTCAACTACGACGACCCCGCCGGTAAACGCCTCGGCGGCCGCGAGCCGCCGTTTCCCTACATCCCCAACGGCATCCCGGGGCTGGAAACGCGCATGCCGCTGCTGTTCAGTGAAGGCGTTTTGGCCGGGCGGCTATCGGTCCAGCAGTTTGTCGCGCTGACTGCCACCAATGCCGCCCACCTGTACGGCCTGTACCCGCGCAAGGGCACGGTGGCGGTGGGCAGCGATGCCGACCTGGTGATCTGGGACACCGGCACGCCGCATGTCATCCGCAACGACGCCCTGCACCACAACGTCGACTACACACCCTACGAAGGCCGTACCTTGCAGGCCTGGCCGGCCATGACCCTGCTGCGCGGCCAGGTGGTGTGGGACGGCCAGCACTTCACCGGCACGCCAGGCCAGGGCCAGTTTCTGCGTTGCGATCGCCCGGCGCTGGCGCGGCCACGCACCCGCAGCGGCGGCTGGCGGCAGTGGCTGGAGCTGGACCCATGACGGCCGGGCCCACCGCGGTCGAGCGCTTCGACCTGCTGCTGGACGGCGCCACGCTGATCACCGGCGATGCGCAGCAGCCCCTGCTGCGTGGTGCCAGCCTGGGCGTGCGCGATGGCCGCATCGCCTGGATCGGCACGCAGCTGCCGGCCGGCGCGCAGGTCGGCCGCCGCCTGGCCTTGCAAGGGCATGTGGTCACACCCGGCTTCGTCAACCCGCACCAGCACGCCATTCTGAGCCTGGTGCGCGGCGTGGCGGCCGACCTGGGCTTTGCGCCGTCGTACACACCCGGCATCCCGCAGGGCACCCAGGTCAACCCCGACCAAGCCCGCGCACTGGCCCGGCTTGGCGCCTGTGAGGCCATGCTGTTCGGCAGCACCGTGCTGGGCGACCACTTCGTGCATGCCGACGTCAGCACCGCCGCCATGGCCGAGACCGGGCTGAAGCTGGCCCCCAGCTGGCGCATCCACGATGTCGACTTTGCCCGGGTGGCGCAGGGCGACTGGCATTTCGATCGCGCCATCGGCGACCGTTTGCTGCGCCGCGCGGCCGATCTGCATGCGCGCTGGCACGGACATCCGCGGGTCTATCCCCAACTGGCCGCGCATGCGGTCGATACCTGCAGCGAAGACCTGCTGCGCCAGGTGGCCGCGCTGTCGGCGTCGCTGGGCATGCGCGTCAACACCCATTTGTCGCAGAGCCGGGTCGAGGTCGACCGGGTCCAGGCGCGCTGCGGGCGCACCGCCACCCAGGTGCTGGCCGACTGCGGCCTGCTGAACCACCGGCTGATGGGTGGGCACGGCATCTACCTGCGCGATGGCGACATCGAGATGCTGGCGGCCGCCCACGCCAGCATCATCCACATCCCCAAGTGCAATGCCACATCGGGCCGGCTGGCACCCACGCCCAAGCTGAAGGCCGCCGGCGTCAACCTGGCGCTGGCCACCGACACCCAGCATGCCGACATGGTGGAACTGCCACGCTGGGCGCTGATGACCGCGCGGGTGCAAACCGGCGGAGTGGATGCCGACTGGCAGCCACAGCATGTCTTCGAAATGGCCACGCTGGGCGGCGCCCGCGCGCTGGGGCTGGACGGCGAGACCGGGTCGATCACCGTCGGCAAATGCGCCGACTTGGTGGTGTTCGATGCGCGCCGCCCGCACTGGGTGCCGCATGCCGACCCGCTGGGCACCCTGGTGCACTGTGGCCAGGGCCGCGACGTGCGCCATGTACTGGTGGACGGTGAACTGGTGGTCGAAGACGGCCGCCCGACCCGCGTCGACCTGGACATGGTGTGCGCCGAGGCCGAAGCCGCATCGCGCCAGCTGTGGGCGGCGGTCGGCAAGCCTTATTGAATGTTGACCCACCCTTTTTGAAAGCATCTGATGCGACACCTGTTCACACTGCTCGCCCTGACCCTGGGCCTGCTGCTCGGCCCTGTCGCCCAGGCCCAGGCCCAGGCCAACTATCCCAGCAAGCCGATCAAGATCGTCGTGCCCTTCCCGCCCGGCGGCGCGGCCGACAACTTTGCGCGGCTGATCGGCCAGAAAATGGGCGAGGCCTGGGGTCAAGCCGTGCTCATCGAGAACAAGCCCGGGGCCGGTGGCCAGATCGCCACCCAGGCCGTGGCCACCGCGCCGGCCGACGGCCACACGCTGCTGGTGGTCACCGTGGGCCATGCGGTCAACCCCAGCCTGTATGCCCGGCTGCCCTACGACACCGAGAAAGACCTGCTGCCGGTGGCCAAGCTGGCGACCGTGCCCAGCGTCGTGGTGGTCAACACGGCCGTGCCAGCGCAGAATCTGCAAGAGCTGCTGGCCCTGACCCGCGCCCAGCCCGACAAGCTGGCCTATGCCTCGTCCGGCAATGCCACCACCAGCCATGTGTCGGCTGCGCTGCTGTCCAGCATGGCCGGCGTGCAGATGCTGCACGTGCCCTACAAGGGATCGGCACCGGCGCTGACCGACCTGATCTCGGGCCAGGTGCAGCTGATGATCGACCCGTTGGTGTCGTCGGCCCAGCATGTGAAGGCAGGCAAGCTGCGGGCGCTGGCCATCACGTCGGCCACCCGGTCAGCGCTGGCCCCTGGCCTGCCCACGGTGGCCGAGGCCGGCGTGCCCGGCTACGCCTTCGCTGCCTGGTTCCTGCTGCTGGCGCCAGCCGCCACGCCGGCACCGGTGGTGGCCAAGCTCCATGCGCAGGTCGTGCGCAGCCTGGGCACTGCTGACCTGCAGGCGCGCTACACCGCCATGGGGGCCGAGCCCGGCGAAGGCACGCCGGCCGAATTGCAGGCCTTCCTGGCTGCTGAGATCCGGCGCTATGCGAAGCTGGTGCAAGACACTGGCCTGAAAGCCGAATGACGGAGAAAAAGCCATGGCACGCCTGCTGCTCATCAACCCCAACATCAGCCCATCGGTCACAGCGCTGATCGAAGCCGAGGCGCGCCGCGCCGCGTCAACCGATACCGTGCTGACCATGGCCACGGCGCGTTTTGGTGTGGCCTACATCGAGACCCGCTTCGAGGCGATGCTGGGTGCGCATGCGGCTGCCGAAGCAGCAGCCGAGCAGGCGGCAGGCCATGACGCGGTCATCATCGCCGCCTTCGGCGACCCCGGCTTGCAGGCGCTGCGCGAGGTGCTGCCGATGCCCGTCACGGGTCTGACCGAGGCCGCGCTGATGAGTGCCTGCATGCTAGGCCAGCGCTTGTCGATCATCGCCATCTCCACCCGCATCAGCGCCTGGTACCGCGAGTGCGTCGATGCCCACGGCCTGCTGGGCCGGCTGGCCAGCATCCGTAGCCTGGACCGCCCGCTGCGCGACGTGGCCAGCATCCAGCAAGACCACCGCGACGCCCTGGTGGCGCTGGCGGAGCGCGCCGTGGCTGAGGACGGCGCCGACGTGATCGTGCTGGCTGGCGCGCCCTTGGCGGGTCTGGCCCGCCAGGTGCGCGACCTGCTTCCCGTGCCGGTGGTCGATGGGGTGTCCAGCGCAGTGCGCCATGCCGAAACCCTGGCAGCGCTGGCGCCAGCCAAGTCCCGCAGCGGCAGCTTTGCGCTGCCGCCGGCCAAGCCACATGCGGGGCTATCGATCGGCATCCAAGCCCTGCTGGCGCGAACCTGACCCTTCTGCCAGGTCAACGACTGCAAGCACGCATTGGCACGTGCTGCCAATCCGGCCTTTTGACGCTCCTGGATCGCAATCTGCGCGACCGCAGAGCGGCCTGCGCAGCAGCAGCACGAACTGACGCGGAACAAATCAGTCGCGTACTGCGACCGACCGCCAAGGACGAAGCGTCCTGAGATGGCGCCGCACACCCTGGCGGTGCGCCAGCGCATCCTGGCAATGCGCCAGCGCATCCTGGCGATGCGCCAGCGCACCCTGACGATGCGCCAGCGCATCGGGCCCGCGCCGCTGCTGCCGATCGAGCCGATCAGTGTGAAGGCGAAGACGGCCCAGAAGATGGGCCCTGCCGGCCGCGGCGAGGCGATCGAGGCGCGCGCGATCTGTCTGCTGGTGCGGCCGGCTGCCTGAGCACGCTCAGATTGCGGAGGCGCGCATCGCTACGCACAGCGCGCTCAGGTTCGCTGCGTCGACCTCGGGCAGTTCCCCGGCCCGCAACAAGGCGGCACGCTCGATCGCGCGCAGCCGGAAGAACAGTTCGTCTTCGATGGCTTCCACTTCGGCGGCGTCTTGCGACGTCATCGCGGCGCCGCTCCACAGGCCGCTGGCGAACCAGCCTGTCCTCAGCCGGCCAATCAGGAATTGTGCGAGGGCGACGGCTTCGCGCAGCTTGCCGGGTTCGCTGCGGCTCTCGAGCACGGTAGCGTGGTCCTGCGCGCGGCGCAGGGCGTCGTTGAGCTGCTCCTGGCGAAGCTGCACCACGACGAGGTCGAGTCCGTTTTCCGGTGGGCCCTGGATCGTGGCTGCCTTCGCCACTTCGTTGACCCAGTCCAAGTCGAATTCGCCGGGCACGACGCGCAACGCCACACTGGCGCGCGTGAGGTTATCGGGGTCGTGGCGCAGCGTGTTCAGCGCCGCATCGGCCACGGCCAGCAGCCGCCCGAGCGGGGAGAGCGCGTCGCGCCGCAGCGCGTGCGGGTAACCTGAACCGTCGAGGCGCTCATGGTGTTCGGCCACGCCGCGCGCCAGTGCTGCCGGGTACTGCGTGAGCTGCGTGAGCAACAGGTGACCGACATGCGGGTGCACGACAAGCTGCTGGTAACTGACGAAGTCGAGGCTCCAGTCGGCGTCGGATTCGCCGAAGCGCGGGTCGATGTACATCTCGCCAATGTCGTGCAGCAGGCCGCCGAGCATGGCCAGGCGCACGTCGGCGGTGGTGCCGCCGTGGGCGATCATCATTTCGCCGGCCAGCGCCATCGCCTGCACGGCATGGTCGAACGATTCGGGTCGGGCGGTCTGGCCGACGCTCAGCAGCAATTGCGCCACCGGCTGCAGTGGCAAGTTCTTCGCCTCCATGATCAGCCGTGCGGCGTGCGGTCGGAGCAGACCGGCCAGCGCCGAGCCCGAGGCGAGAAAGGCCTCGGTGGCGTCGACCAGCGAGGCCGGCGTCACGCCGCCTTCGGCGATCAGGCAAGTCTCGAGCGGATTGCGCAGCTGGCGGTCGAGCAGCTTGCGCTGCAGCGCCTGCGAGACCGGCTTGTCGCGCGCCCACAGCTTGATGCCGGAGACGTCGAAGATGTCTCGCGAGGCGATGATGGCGCGTGTCTCGCTGGCCTGAAGGATCAGGCCGAGGGCGTGAGGGTTGGCAGTCAGGAACGAATCGGCGCGGGCGGTGACGGGCATGGAGTCTCCTCGGGTTCAGGTGATATCGACCACGGCGCACGCGAATGAAGCCGGCTTTCGTAACGAGGCGCGACGCCGGCAGCCGGGCCCGGATACGACGAATTCACGTCCCCCTTTTTGCGTGAACCGGGCCAAGGCGGCCGGAAGGCCGGTGCGGCTTACACGAACGAGACATCGACGCGGCGCACCTCGGCCAGTCGTCAACTGAGCCCCGTCGCCAAGTGGCTGAAGCTCCTGCGGGCCCTGCCGCCAACGAGAGTCAGGTTCTGTGGAGTGTCTGCCGATCATCGAACCAAGACTGTGGCGGCGGCCATTTGGTGAGGACCGCCGTTGCGCACGGCGACTTGCAGCTAGCGGCATGTCAGCATGGCGATCACTGCCAGCGACGAAGTCGGTCGCTCAAACCGAACCAGTACCGCCAGCCATGGTCGATGACGTCCCAATACGTCCAATGGCGTCAGCCATCAGAAGAGTGGTAAACACATGGGTTGGGCGTGTGGCCGGTCGCCAGAAACAGAAAAACCCTAAGCGAATCAATCGCTTAGGGTTTCATGTTTGGCGGAGTGGACGGGACTCGAACCCGCGACCCCCGGCGTGACAGGCCGGTATTCTAACCAACTGAA
>CAWJOQ010000012.1:0-3213 GCA_963844485.1 uncultured beta proteobacterium | reverse complement strand
GGGCAGTGGCGTGGGATGCGCACCGTTCAGCCCCATGGCCATCAGCGCCAGCCACAGCAGGCCGTAGGCGAGCGTGGCGGCATTCAGCAGGCGGCGAGCACGGGCAACCGGCCAACCGGCCAGCGCCAGGCCCAGCAGCGGCAGGAACTGCTGCGCGTGCATGCCCAGGAAGTGGGCCGGCCGCAAGTCAGCCGCGCCGTGCCAGCCGGTGACGGGCAGGCCATGTCCGGCCGGCGCCTGCATGCCGCCCAGCACCACGCCGGCACCGGCGCCCAGCGCCAGGGTCAGCCACAGGCCGCGCACCACCGCCAGACGCCAGGCCGGGTCGACATCGCTGCGGCCGTGACGGCTGATCTGCACCGCCAGCACGCCCTGGGTGGCACACAGCAGCAGCGCCCCGGCGCCCATCAGCTGGAACAGGATCACATGCGTCATGTCGCTGAAGTTGTAATGCGACGCCTGCCCCAGCGCTGCCTGCACGGTGATGTAGCCGACTTCGAACACCCCCGCGCCGACGATGCTGGCGACGATGAAGCGAACCGCGCGCGCCCGTCGGCGCTCTTCCGGCAGCAGGCCGATGAACCAGGCCGTGGACAAGGAGAACAGTGCCAAGGCCGCCATGAATTTCAGCGGCTTGACCCACACGTTGACGCCGCGGATCAGGCGCTCGTCCAGGCCCAGGGCCAGCGCGGTGGGCAGCATGGCGGCCAGCATCAGCAAGGCCAGCAAGGTGAGCGTGCGCTGGCGCTGCCAGGCTTCGTGCAACACGGCGCCAGGGCTGGGCCAGGGGCGGTTCAGGGTGATGGTGTTCATGCGGAGATCTCGGGTGAAGTTGCGGTCTGCCAACGAAGCGATTGCGGCCGGCGCAGTGCGCGCAAGCCCACGAAGGCGGCATAACCCAGCGGACCGAACAGGAAGGTCAAGGCCAGCACCGGCAGCACCTGCCAGTGCGGCAGGCGCAGCGCCGCCGCGCGCTGGGCGATCCAGGTGCCGACGAACAGGTCGAAGGCCAGGTAGTGCACCCAGCCGGCGGTCAGTGCATGCGGCGAGCTGAAGAGTTTCTGCACACCGGCCAGCGAATTGAAATTACCGCCGGTGGGTTCGGCGGCCAGCAGCAAGGCGGCGTAGACGACGGCGAAGACCAGCGGCATCACCCGGCCGGTGATGCGCCACACCGCAGCAGCCCAGCGCACCGAAGGCGGCGAAACCACCAGGGCCAGCCAACCCAGCAGCGCGACGCTGTTGGCGGCACTGAAGACGAGTTCGGGATTCAGGATCATGGTTGCTGATTCGGGTTGAGATTGACTAGACAGTGTCTAGTCCAGGCGCAACCATAATCAAGTTGTTAGACACTGTCAAGTTTCTGCGCCCGTACTTCTGCGCCCGTACCTCTGCACCCGTACCACTGCGAACCATGGTCACCACCCGCCGCCGCACCCACCGCACCACCGTCGATGAGCCGGTGGCGCTGCGCCAGCGCATCCTGGAAACGGCCGAAGCGCTGCTGGAAACTGAAGGCCTGCAGGCGCTGAGCCTGCGCGAAGTGGCGCGCCGTGCCGGCGTCACCCACCAGGCGCCGTACCACCACTTTGCCGACCGCGAGAGCATCCTGGCCGAACTGGTGACGCAGGGCTTCGACGACCTGGCGCAGCGACTGGCCAAGGCCAACGACTCGGCCGCCAGCGCCGGAAAGCGCATGGCCCTGATGCAGTCCGGCACGGCCTATGTGGGCTACGCCATCGAGCACCCGGGTGTCTTTCGCATCATGTTCCGCCGCGAGGTCTGCGACGCCAGCCGCTTCCCGGCCGCGCTGGCCGCTTCAGAGCGGGCGCACCAGGAACTGTTGCGCCTGGTGGCGCTGTTGCACGACGGCGCTCAGCACGATGCCCTGACCAGCACCTACTGGTCGCTGGTGCACGGGCTGGCCGGTTTGATCATCGACGGCCCGCTGGCCGAACAGCTGCCGACATTGGCAGCTCAGCGCAGCCACATGCGGGCGACGCTGAAGCAGTTCGCCGACTTCGTGCTGGGGCCTGAAGCGGTCTGAAGCAGCACGCTGCTGCCGAGCACCTGTTGACGCCAACAGAAAACTGACCCCCGGGGGGTAGGGACGATTTCTTGGGCGACTTGGAGGGTGGTTCACGCCGTCATATCGCGCTTCGCGTCGGCGCGACCGCCGCAAGGCAGGCTGCCGCCAGAGTCAATGCAAGACGGCTGAGCCCGGCCAGGAATGCGCTTCCGGGTCACTCCACAACTTTGAATCCGGGGAGGGAGTGAGCACGACAAGCCCGTCGCAACGCCGGCCACTGTTTCGAGCGGTCGGCGCAGTCCTGAATGACCTGCCCCCCTCCAGCCGTACCAACCTGAAGTAGCAGGAGCCCGCCAACCAGGAGAATGGCGTACAGAAGAAAGAGCAAATTCACCGAGGAACAGATCATCGGGTTTCTCAAGCGGGCCGAGGCCGGCATGGCGGTGGCGGAGATCTGCCGCAAGGGCGGCGTCCTCCGCTGCGTTCGGAACGCAGCATTTCAGACCTGAACTTGACCGCTGAGATGCCCCCTGTCGTCAAATGAGTAACGCGACATGGACGAACCCCGATGCCACACGACACGGCGCCCCGGGTTGTGCTGGCAGACAATGCCGTGATGCACCCACTCCTTGCCGCGGCCCTGGACGAGGCAACACCCATGGTCGAGTCTCGCGGCTGGGCCTGGCCGACGCCGTCCACCCTGGCGGAGGCCGCACGCGTTCTCAGCCTGACGTCCCACCATCGTCCGCCGACGATCCAGGTCGATGCCGACGGGTCGATACGCCTCGAGTGGGAAGCTGCCGAGATGGGCTGGCTGACGCTCACAGTCGACGGCAGTGGGCAGGTCAGGCACAGCGCCGTGATCGGCGAGGACGAGTTCGAACGCACCGAAGTGTTCGGCGATGTCCTTCCGGAGTGGGCAAACACCGTGCTGGAGCGGCTGGTGCAGGTGGGACACTGAAAACCCCGTCCAGGGCAGCTCACAGCGGCCCGGGCGCCACTTGCCGACACACCAGGTGTCAACGACCCGCCGGCCTGCGCGGTGTCGGTCCGCACCCTCTGCGAGTTCACGGCCAGGCCGGGCCAGCTGAATCGGCGTTCACGCCGTTGGCCACCTCGTGGCAGGGCATGCCGGGTGCAGCTGCGTTCGAGGTCCGGCGCGGCGCAGACGACCAAACGCAGCG
>CAWJOQ010000011.1:0-151561 GCA_963844485.1 uncultured beta proteobacterium | reverse complement strand
GCCACGTATTGCTATGCAGCGGCGCGAAGCTGATGCTGTTGCCAGGCGCGCGGTTTTGCACCGTGACCGTGACGTCAACCAGTGCCGCATGGGCGGAGGCGCAAACCGTCAGCAGGGCGGCGGCGCCCAAGGCGGTCTGCAGTGGGCGGGGAAGAAAACGGGTCATCTGGGAACTCCTGGCAAGGCTGTGGTGGGGCGCGGTGGTCGGCTTGTCGACCCCGCACTGGCGATGCTAGGAAGCAGAGCTCATCGGGTCCTCATGCAGAGTTCACGGCGGCGGGAAGCTTGCGGGGCGCGCAACATCCTGGGTTTCTGCGGCCCACACAGGCCTAGACTCGCGCCATGATCATCCTGCACAGCTTCTGGCTTTCCCTGGCCACTTACCGGGTGCGCATTGCGCTCAACCTGAAACGGGTGGCGTTCGAAGAACGCACCCACGACCTGATGCAAGGGCAGCAGCATGCGGCGGCGTTTCGGGCGCTGAACCCGGCGGGTGCGGTGCCGGCGCTGGAAGGGGCGACGCCGGAGCCCTTGACCCAAAGCCTGGCGATCCTGGAATGGCTGGAAGAAACCCACCCGACGCCGGCATTGCTGCCCGCAGACGCCGCCGGCCGCGCCAAGGTGCGGTCACTGTTCCTGCTGACGGCGGCAGACACCCATCCGCTGGTGGTGCCGCGCGTGCGGGCCCAGTTGCAACAGCGTTACGGCGCCAGCGATGCGGCCGTGGTGGATTGGGCGGCGCACTGGTTCCGCGAAGGCCTGGCCGCCTACGAGGCCTTGTTGCCCGAGGGCGCCAGCCGCTGCCATGCGGAAACCCTCAGCATCGCCGACCTGGCCCTGGCCAGCCACCTGATCGGCGCGGCACGCTTTGGCCTGGCCCTGGACAACTATCCGCGGGTGGCGCAGGTGGGTGCAGCGGTGATGGCGATCCCCGAAGTGGCGGCCGCCCATCCGCGCCTGCAGATGGGCGCACCGCAGGCTTAGCAGGGCGCAGTCAGCCGCACGGCAGGTGCAATGCGCACGTGGCGCCGCACCTGGCGCCGCACCTGGCGCCGCACCTGGCGGCCACGGGCGGGCCCAGTGGCGACGATCCGGTCAGGTCGACGTGTTTGTAGGCATGGTGCCCAGCGCCAGCACCAGCTTGGCAGCTTGGGCAGACCGGCCCGCGCTGGATGCGCACCGGCTGTCCAGCCCAGCCGTGCGTCAGACCCCGAAGGCCTTCAGCAGCGTGTCGATGGCACCTTCAAGCCCGCGGCCGAACAGGCCGCTGCGTGCCGATTGCGCCGGGGTTTCTGCGTACACGCAGTGCCCGCGGTCGCCGGTCCAGCGGTCCTGGAACAAGGCGCGCTGGCCAAACAGGTAGGACGGAAACGTCTCGTTGCGCGCCACCGCATAGGCCAGCCTGGCGCTGAAGCCCAGCGTGGCCGCCTGGTTGACGCTGCGGCCGCTGTGCACCGCTTCCATGCGGACGCCACGCGCACCCTGCACGATCAGCCGCACCGGCCCATGGAAGACCAGGTAGCGCAGCTGCAGCGTCAGCCAGGCGCTCAGGTGGCCAAGGCGCCAATGGCGGCTGATTTGCAGTGGAGCCTCGCCAAGCTGCACCACGCCTGCCAGGCAGCGCGGCTGCAGCACCAGCGCTGCGCCGGCCGGCAGGTCGAGGCAGCAGAACTCGGCCAGCGGGTCGGTCGTCGACGACACGGTGATGCGCTGTGTGCAGGACACACGGATGCGCAGCAGGCCGACCATGCCGGCCGCCACGCTTGTCAGCGGCATGCGCCAGTCCAGCAGCCAGCGTGTGTCCTTGTCGGCGTCCAGCGGTGTGCCGTGCAGGTACTGCGGCCGCAACAACAACTGCTGCCCTGGCGCCAGCTGCAGGGACAGGGACGGCGCCGAGATGCGGTCGTCTGCAGCGGGCAGCACGGCCGCCAGTGCGCCCGACTCGTCGGGCAGCAGTTGCAGCGGCTGCCGGCGCGTGGCCAGCGGGGCCACCAGGTAGTACGCCAGGCCCTTGACGAGCAGTGGCGACAGCAGCAGCCCCGCCAGGATCGCCAGCGCCTGCGGCAGCACGGCGATGACGGGGCGCAGCAGCCGGCGCAGCGCCGTGCCTTCGAGCAGTGCCTCGATGCGGCCGATCTCGGCGTCATAGGGCGCCAGCAGGCGGTCCAGCGGCGCGCGGTCGATGCTGAAGCCGGGCGGACGCTGGCGCTTGCGCAGGTCTGTGAGCGCGGCCTGCTGTTTGCCGATGCGGCCTTGCAAGTCGCTGCGCTGTCCTTCCAGTTGGCGCTCTGCTGCCTCCAGTGCCTGCATGCGCGTCCATGCGCTTGTCAGCGGGATCTGCCAGGCCCAGGGCTGGGCCAGGGACAGTTGCCATTGGGCACGCTTGTTCTGCGCGCGCTCGAATTCGGCCTGCGCCAATTGCCGGCGCAAATCGGCCAGCCGCGCTTCGGCCTGGGTCGGGCCCGACAAAAAGCCGTGCAGCCGCCGCGCATGGTTCAGCCCCTGCTGGCTGAGGGCGATCTGCAGGTCCATTTCGACCAGCCGGCGGAAGGTTGCCGTGGTCGGCAGCAGGCGCTCGATGGGGTGGGCCTGCCACAGCGCGTCACGCGCGGCCTGCTGCAGCGCCAGCGAGGTCTCCAGTTCGCCCAGCTGGCGCGTGACCGTGGCCAGTGGCGCGTCGGCAGCGGGAACGCGGCGCTGGATGTCGGCCACCGCGTCCTCGCGCCAATGCAGCAGCGCCGCGCTGGCAGCGCGCAGCGTGCGCAGGTTGCTTGCATGCTGCTCGAGTTGCCGCCACGCGTCCCATACCAGTTGCAGGCCCAGCAACAGCAAGACGATCAGCAGCAGCTTGAGCAGGTTGCGCCCGACCCAGCGCAACAGGAAGCCGACGAGGTTTTGCATGGCCGATGGTGATGGTGGGGGCGCAGCGCGGCCGGCCAGCCCTTGTGCCCGGTGGCCCAGGCCGTCGGTGGCCAAGGTGTTGTGGCAAGGCGCAATCTGCGCGGAGTGTGTCAGATGCGCAGCCTGCAGCACCGGCCTTGGGGTGCCGCAACAGCGGCGCCCCGCCTGGCACCCAGCGCTGGGCTAAGGAAGATCTGACAGTGTGTCGCGCATTGTCTCGACTGTAGGTTGGCGTGCCTGGTCCGATAACCGATGCACACCCACCACGCAGCAGCCCTTCCGTGTGCGTGCACACCACCGCCAGCACCCGGCACAGATCGCAGCGCGTGATTTGCCATCCAGGCGCAACGATTTACCTTCAGGACCTGTCATGAACAATCTCAAAATCGGCGCGCGCCTGGGCCTGGCTTTCGGCCTGATGCTGCTGCTGCTGGCGCTGATCAGCGGCGTGGCGCTGTTTCGCCTGGCGGACCAGAACCGCACCACGCAAGACATCACCACCGACCTCTATCCCAAGACTGAGGCCAGCCAGCGCATGGCCTATGCGGTGATGGACATTGCGCGCATCAAGCGCAACCTGATCCTGATCACCGATGAAAAGGTGATGGCCAGCAACAAGGCGGCGCTGGACAAGGACCGCGAGATCATCGGCGCCAAGGTCGCCTTGTTGGAAAAAATGGTCGACACCGACAAGGGCCGCGCCTTGCTGGCCCAGGTCAAGACCACCCGCGCGGCCTTTGTAAGCTTCACCGATGACGTGGTGGCGCTGTCCCTGGCCAACAAGAACACCGAGGCCACCCAACTGCTGTTTGGCGAACGCTATGCAACGCAGGGCGCTTTTCTGGCGGCGCTGCAGGACATGGTCAGCTTCCAGGAAGCCAGCATGGCCGAGGCCAGCGGAACTGCCGCGGCCGTGTACAGCCAGGCCCGCTGGACCGTGCTGGGCGCAGCGTTTCTGGCCCTGGTCTGCGGCTTGGCGGGTGCCTTGCTCATCACCCGTTCGATCACCCAGCCACTGAACGCTGCGGTCGCTGCCGCCAACCGGGTTGCCGAAGGCGACCTGAGCATGGACATTGCGGCCGATGGCCGCGACGAGACGGCGCAACTGCTGGGCGCCTTGCAGCGCATGCAGCAGAGCCTGTCGCAGACCGTGCATGCGGTGCGCAGCAATTCCGAGAGCGTGGCCACGGCCAGCGCACAGATTGCCCAGGGCAATGCAGACCTGAGCCAGCGCACCGAAGAGCAGGCCAGCGCGCTGCAGCAGACCGCCGCCACGATGGAAGAACTGGGCACCACCGTGCGCCACAACGCCGACAACGCCCAGCAGGCCCACCAACTGGCCCAAGGTGCGACCCAGATCGCAGCGCATGGTGGCGACGTGGTGAGCCAGGTGGTGCAGAAGATGAAGGCGATCAACGACAGCAGCCGCCAGATCGCCGACATCATCAGCGTCATCGACGGCATTGCCTTCCAGACCAACATCCTGGCGCTGAACGCAGCCGTGGAAGCCGCCCGCGCTGGCGAACAGGGCCGTGGCTTTGCCGTGGTGGCCGGCGAGGTGCGCACCTTGGCCCGGCGCAGCGCCGATGCGGCCAAGGAGATCAAGACCCTGATCACCCACAGCGTCGATCAGGTCACGGAAGGCACGGCCCTGGTGGACCAGGCCGGCCAGACCATGGGTGAGATCGTCGGCTCGATCCGCCGTGTCAGCGACATCGTGGGTGAGATCAGCGCCGCCAGCGGCGAGCAGAGCTCGGGTGTGTCGCAGGTCGGCGAGGCCGTGTCGCAGATGGACCAGGTGACGCAGCAGAACGCGGCCTTGGTGGAAGAAAGCGCCGCCGCAGCCGAGAGCCTGCGTGGCCAGGCCACGCAGCTGGTGCAGGCGGTGGCGGTGTTCCGCCTGTCTTCAGACCAGGGCTTCGCCGCCGCGCCGGTGGCGTCCTACGCCCATGCAACGACCAGCGCCGCCACGACCCGCAAGCTGCTGCATGCCGTGGCCCACGCACCGGCGCCAAGCCGCAAGCCTGCAGCGCGCAAGACGGATGTGCCGGCCTCAGCAGCCGAGAAGGACTGGCACGCGTTCTGATCGCTTGCGGGTGCCATGCTGAGCAACCAGGCGGCCCAAGGGCCGCTTTTTGACATGCAGCGCCACACCTGGCTGCGGTGACAAAACCGCAAGCGGCCAGTGGCGTTTGACTGGCCCAGGGCGGCCTGACAGCGCGTTGGCCGGGCCGCGCGCTGTGATCAGTGCACTGCCGGCGGTGGGTCGACCACCGGCGCCTGGCCGGGCCCTGGCGGCGGGTCGATCACCGGGATCTCGGCCGGTCCTGGGGGCGGGTCATTCACAGGTGGCGCCGGGGTCCAGCCGGGCTGCGGTGGCTTGTCGATCGGCGGTGTGTCGGCCGGTGGCAGCTCGGGCGGAACCGACGGCGGTGGCTGCACCGGCGGGATGGGTTGCGTTGTCGGCAAGGGCATCGGTGGATCCTCCATCAAAAAGATATGTCCGCGATGGCTGCCAAGTTTGCAGCTTGGCTGCAGGCCTGTCTGCCAGACAAGGCCGCGTCACAGACGGTCCGCCTGGCTTGCATGCGGTGGTGCCTGGCGCACCGCGATCCGGCGCGTCATCAACCCAGGGCTGCGCCATCAAAGGCGCTACCGTCTCGGCGGCGCATGCCCCCAGCGATCCTGAAGAATCAAAAAAAAGCCCCAAGGGCTTGATCCCTTGAGGCTTCTTTGCTTGTTGGCGGGGCATGCGCCGCGCTCGATGCTTGATCTGGTGGAGATGAGGAGGATCGAACTCCTGACCTCTGCATTGCGAACGCAGCGCTCTCCCAGCTGAGCTACACCCCCAATCAATGCTTTAAATTCTAGCAGCAGCAAAAACCCGGCGTGGCCGTCTGCAGTCGCTGGTACAACCTCGCATTCTTCGACCGACGGACCGATTCCATGGCACTCCACGACGCGGCTTGGCACGACACCCAATACAACAACCGTGCCCGTGTGCCCGAAGCCGCCGATGTGCTGCTGCCACGCTGGGCACAGGCCTCGGCTCTGTCGCGTGAGCGCATGACCTGCTTGCTGGACATCCCCTACGGCAGCGAGCCCGGTGAAACCCTGGACGTGTTCCCGGCGCGTGAGGCCGGCGCGCCGGTGCTGGTGTTCATCCACGGCGGTTGGTGGCGGGCACTGGACAAGGCCGACCACAGCTTCGTGGCGCCGGCCTTTGTGCAGGCCGGGGCGATGGTGGTGGTGCCCAATTACGCGCTGTGTCCGGCGGTCAGCATCGCGCAGATCGCCCTGCAGACCACCCGGGCGCTGGCCTGGGCCTGGCGCAATGCCGCCCGCTTTGGTGGCCAGCGCAGCCGCATCGTGGTGGTGGGCCATTCGGCGGGCGGCCATCTGGCGGCCATGTTGCTGGCCTGCCGCTGGAAGACGGTGGGCGAGGACCTGCCGGCGCGCCTGGTGCACGGCGCCATGGCGATCTCGGGGGTGTTCGACCTGGAGCCGATCCGCCAGACGCCATTTCTGGCGGCAGATCTGCAGCTCACGCCGGCGGCGGTGCGGCGGCTCAGCCCGGCTTACTTCCCGCGCCCGCGCGGGCCCTTGCTGGCGTTTGCCGGCGGGCTGGAAAGTGAAGAGTTCTTGCGCCAGAACCAGCTGATCCGCGACCAATGGGGGCCCAGCACCGTGCCGGTGTGCGAGGCCGTGCCGGGCTTGAACCACTTCACCGTGCTGCATGATCTGGTCGACCCGACCGGTGGTGTGCACCAGCATGCGCTGCGGCTGCTGGGGCTGGCGGGCGGCAGTGCCGGCGTTTGAATGACTTGCAACAGGAACTGACCATGGGCTTGAAGGGCTCCAAGACCGAGCAAAACTTGCAGGCCGCGTTTTCTGCCGAATCCCAGGCCAACCGCAGGTACCTGTACTTTGCCAACAAGGCCGATGTCGAAGGCCTGAACGACGTGGCGGCGCTGTTCCGGTCCACCGCCGACGGTGAAACCGGCCATGCCCATGGCCACCTGGAGTTTCTGGAGCATGGCTCGGGCGATCCGATCACCGGCTTGCCGATCGGCAACAGCCGCCAGAACCTGCTGGCCGCCGTGGCCGGCGAAACCCAGGAGTACAGCGACATGTACCCGAGCATGGCCAAGACCGCGCGCGACGAAGGCTTCGATGAGGTCGCTGACTGGTTTGAAACCCTGGCCAAGGCCGAGCGGTCCCATGCCAACCGCTACCAGAAGGCCCTGGACGCACTGGGCGATTGAGCACGGCCGGCCTGTGCCCCGCAACGCAGCAGCTGATTTGCTGTGCCGGCCACGGCACACCGAGACCCCCCATGCCCATCACCCGTGACCAGTTGCTGACGCTGGAGGCCTACAGCCTGGTGCGTTTGGCCGGCCGAGCGCAGGCCATTGCCCACCGGCGCCTGCGCAGTGTGCAACTGGGCGCGCACCTCACACTGCAGTTCGAGGACATGCAGACCATTTGCCGGCAGATCCAGGAGATGCTGCATGCCGGCAAGATCTTCGACGCTGCCGGCATCCAGGCCGAAATCGATGCCTATGCGCCGCTGCTGCCCGACGGCAGCAACTGGAAGGCCACGCTGCTGATCGCCTACCCCGACCCGCAGGCTGGCCTGCATGCGCGGGGCCGATTGGCGTCGGTGTCGAAGACCAGCTGTATGTCGACGTTGCCGGGCATGCCCGCATCGACGCCATCGCCGATGAAGACCTGGACCGCGACAGCGCCCACAACAGCGCCCACAACAGCGCCCAAACCAGCGCCCAAACCAGCACCCACAAGGCCGGCGCGGTGCACTTCTTGCGGTTCGAATTCAGCGCGGCTGCGCAGCAGGCGGTGCGGGCCGGCGCTGCGGTGCAGCTGGGCTGCGACCACCGCCACTGTGTGGCGCAGGTGGCCATCGCGCCCGCGACCCTGGCCGCGCTGGCGGCGGATTTCCAGCGCGGCTAGTCAGGCAGCGGCCGCCGCCGCAGCGCGCCGGTGGCGCCGCAGCACCCGCCAGCTTTCAGCGCTGTAGAGCGCCAGTGCAGCCCAGATCAGCAAGAAACCGATGCCACGACCGGTGCTGAACGGCTCCTTGTACAAGAACACGCCCAGCAGGAACTGGATCGACGGGCTGACATATTGCAGCAGGCCCAGCGTGGCCAGCGACACCTGCCGGGCACCGGCCGCAAACAGCAGCAGCGGCACGGCGGTGACGGGCCCGGCCAGCAACAGCCACAGGCTGTCGCGCAGCGGCGGCTGGCCGAAATGGCCCTGGCCCTGCGCCGCCAGCCACAGCAGGCCGCCCACGGCCAGCGGCGCCAGCAACATGGTCTCCAGTGCCAGGCCCTCGATGGCGCCCAGGCTGGCGGTCTTGCGCAGCAGGCCATACAAGCCAAAGCTGACCGCCAGCACCAGGCTCACCCAGGGCAGATGGCCCACGCCCACCGCCAGCCACAGCACGCCGGCCACCGCCAATGCCACGGCCGCCCATTGCAGCGGGCGGGGCCGTTCCTGCAGCACCGCATAGCCCAGCAGCACACTGACCAGTGGGTTGATGAAGTAGCCCAGGCTGGCGTCCAGCACCCGACCGGTGTTGACCGACCACACATACAGCAGCCAGTTGGCACTCAGCAGCAGGGCGCTCAGCAAAAACAGCGCCAGCGTGCGCGGCTGCCGCAGCACGGCGCGCAGCCAGCCAAAGCGCCGCAGCACCAACAGCAGGCCCAGCACAAAGGCGAGCGACCAGACCGCGCGGTGCAGCACGATCTCCAGCGCCGGCAGGTGCTCGATCTGCTTGATGTAGAGCGGGAACAGGCCCCACAGGATGTAGGCGGTGGCAGCAGCTGCGGGTCCGGACGGCATGCCGGCATTGTCGTGGGGGCTGCAGCCTGCGCCGGGCGGTGCCAGCCGCCCCGGGCTGCCAGCCTGTATTGCTATCCCGTGTTGCCGGCCTGTGTTGCCAGCCCGTCCGTGTTGCTGGCCCGTTTTGCCAGCCCGTGCAGCTAGCCGGTGGGCTGCGCCGGCAGGTCCAGCAGCGCCTGCCATTCGCCGCCGGGCGCAGCCTGCAGCAGCAGCGCTGCGCCGGTGGCCGGGTGGCTGATGCACAGCGATGCCGCATGCAGCCACAGCCGCGCCAGGCCCAGGTGTGCCGCCACCGCCCGGTTCAGCGGCCCCTTGCCGTGGGTGGCATCGCCGATCAGCGGGTGGGCCAGGGCCTTGAAGTGCCGGCGGATCTGGTGGCGTCGGCCGCTCAGCGGCTGCACTTGCACCAGTGCCAGCCGGGTGTCGGCATGGCGGGGGTGGCTGCAGATCGGCAGCAGCAGGCGGCGCTGCAACTGCCAGCGTGTGCTGGCCAGCAACTGCGGCTGGCCTGTCGACGGCAGTTCGGGGTCGCGCGCCAAAGGCAGGTCGGTCTGGCCGGCATCGGCTGGCCAGCCGCGCACCAAGGCCAGGTAGCGCTTGTCCGGGGTGCCGGCTGCAAACTGCGCACCCAGCGCGCGGGCGGTCACCACATCACGCGCCAGCAGCAGCACGCCCGAGGTGCCCTTGTCCAGCCGGTGCACTGGCCACACTGGTGCGCCCAGCGCGGCCTGCAGCCGGGTGACCACGTCGTCGTCGGTCTGGGCGTCCAGGGCGGTGCGGTGCACCAGCAGGCCGGCCGGCTTGTGGATGGCCAGCAGCCAGGCATCGGCATGGACCACGGGCAAATTGGCGCAGGTGTCTTGCAGGGCCATGGGCAGGGCGGGTGGGGCCACTGGGGCAGGTCGGGCGGGTCGGGCAGGTCGGGCAGGTCGGGCAGGTCGGGCAGGTCGGGCGGGTGGGCCGGCGGGGCCGGCGGGTCGGGTCGGGCGGTGCGGCCGGCCGGCTGGTGCTGGCCTGGCGGCTCTGCAGTGTGGGGCAGGGCAGCGCCACAGCGCTGTCACACACGCTGGCGATGATGGCCGGGTTGCCTTCGTACCACCCCAAGGAGCCTCCACCATGATGCAGATCGTTCCTGTCGGTTCACATGCAC
This sequence comes from uncultured beta proteobacterium, assembly GCA_963844485.1. Lineage (GTDB taxonomy): Bacteria > Pseudomonadota > Gammaproteobacteria > Burkholderiales > Burkholderiaceae_C > Pseudaquabacterium. The sequence goes on along the minus strand of CAWJOQ010000011.1, from coordinate 141,642 downwards.
GGCGGGCTGCCGCAGTGGCCCGGTTCGCCGGCCCGGTGGCGGGCTTGGTCCACCAGGCCAGCACCCGGCTGGCCGCCCTGTCAGTCTGGGCCATCAGCGGCAGCCTGGGGCTGCTGCGGCGCCGCCACAGCAGCTGATGCTGCGGCAGCACCTGCTCGACAGGCGATTTTGGCGGCAGGGTGCCTGCGCGCACCCAGCGCTGCATGCGGCAGTGCCGACTTGCGCTGCGCCCGCCTGTTGCGGCGTTCAGGCTGACCGCTTGCCCGTTACCACGTCGATGTCGCCGTCCAGGTCGCCGTCCAGATAAAACCAGCGGCCGCCTGCACGCACAAAGCGGCTGGTCTCTGCCAGCTGCTGCGCCCGCCCGGCCAGCTTGCTGCGGGCCACAAAGGCCACGGTCGCATGGTCTGGGTCTGGCTGCTGGTGGGCCAGCACCTGCAAGCCCAGCCAGCGTTGGGCAGGGTCGAAGTCCAGCGCCGTTGGCCGTGTGCTGGGGTGCCAGGTGGCCAGCAGATAGTCGGCCAGGCGCAGCACATAGGCGCTGTAGCGTGAGCGCATCAAGGCGGCGGCATCGGGTGCCTGCAGCTGCAACGGGCCGGCATGCCAGCGGCCACAGCAGGCAGCCAGGCGTGCGGGCAGGCCGCAGGGGCAGGGGGGGTCGACGGGCATGGCGGTGATGATGCCGCAGTGGTGGGCCGGTAGTGCGCCGGCAGCGCGCTGAACCCAGCTGCGCCGGGCGCTGCCCTGCCGCGCCAACCCCCACCGCTACACTCGGCCGGCAGCAACAGGGCGCCCTGGCGCCCAGAGGAGATGCCGGATGCTTGACCCCCAGGCCCAGGCCCTGATCGATCTGATTGCCGAGCGCGGCCTGCCGCCCACCCACACGCTGGCGCCCCCCGAGGCGCGGGCCTTCTACCGCGACCGGCGCAGCTTCAGCCAGCCGGCGCCACGGGCCATGGCCGAGGTGCAAGACCTGGTGGCCCCGGGGCCGCTGGGCGACATTCCATTGCGCCTGTACCGGCCCGCCGGCGTGGCCAGCCCGGCGCCCACGCTGGTGTACTTCCATGGCGGCGGCTGGGTGATCGGTGATCTGGACACCCATGACGTGCTGTGCCGCCAACTGGCCGACGAGGCCGGCTGCGTGGTGGTGTCGGTCGACTACCGCATGGGCCCCGAGCACCGCTTTCCGGCCGCGCCCGACGACTGCCTGGCGGCCACCCGCTGGTTGCAGGCGCAGGCCGGCGCGCTGGGCCTGGACGCCCGCCGCTTTGCCGTGGGTGGCGACAGCGCCGGCGGCAACCTGGCGGCGGTGGTCTGCCTGGCCTGGCGTGATGCCGCCGAGCCGCTGCCCTTGCGCTTTCAGCTGCTGATCTACCCGGCCACCGACATGCGGGCCACCGCGCCGTCGCACACCAGCAACGGCCAGGGCTATGTGCTGACCAGCGACACCATCGCCTACTTTCGGCGCCACTACCTGGACAGCAGCGACCAGCACCGACTGGCGCGCCTCACCGCTGCTGCACGCCCAGCTGGGCGGTCTGCCGCCAGCGCTGGTGCTGACCGCCGGCTTCGACCCGCTTGCGCGACGAGGGCCGGCAGTACGCCGATGCCCTGTCGGCGGCTGGCAGCACCGCCCAGTACGTCTGCTTCGAGCGGCAGATCCATGGCTTCATCACCATGGGCCGGGTGATCGACGAGGCCAACCTGGCCGTGGGCCTGTGTGCCCTGGCCCTGCGCCGCGCCCTGGCCTGATCGGCGCTTTGGCCCCTCGCACATTGATTGCACCCTGCACATTGCGCCAGCACCGGAACCTCTGCCGGCGCAGCCGACTCCACCTCCGCACACGATGCTGATTCCCCGCCGCCACTTCCTCACCACCCTGGCCGCCGCCAGCCTGTGTACACCTGCCGCGCAGGCCCAGTTTCGGGTCGAGATCGCCGGTGTCGGTGCCACCCAGCTGCCGCTGGCGCTGCACCCGCTTTCGCGACGAAGACCGCAGCGGCGTCGCCTTGTCGGCCGTGCTGCGCGCCGATCTGGAGCGCAGCGGCCTGTTCCGCATCGTCGAATCCAGCGGCGCACTCGACGAGCGCAGCCAGCCGCAATGGGCCGATTGGCGCGGCCGCGGCGCCGACAGCCTGGTGGCCGGCTCGGTCACCCGGCTGGCCGACGGCCGCTTCGACGTGCGCTTCAAGCTCTGGGACGTGGTCAAGGCCGAAGAGCGCACCGGCCAGAGCCTGGTGGTGGCCGCGGCCGACCTGCGCCTGGCCGCCCACCGCATTGCCGACCTGGTGCAGGAGGCCCTGACCGGCGAGCGTGGTGTCAATGCCACCCGCATCGCCTATGTCACCCGGGCCGCCAACCGCTACACGCTGCGCATCACCGATGCCGACGGCGAAGGCGGCCAGGTGGCGCTGGCCAGCCCGCAGCCCATCATCAGCCCGGCCTGGTCGCCCGACGGCCGCCGGCTGGCCTATGTGTCGTTCTACAGCGGCAAGGCGGTGGTGATGGTGCAGGACGTCGGCAGTGGCGACTACCGCGCCGTGGCCAGCTTCAAGGGCAGCAACAGCGCGCCAGCCTGGTCGCCCGACGGCCGCAAGCTGGCAGTCACCCTGTCGCGCGACGGCAATTCGCAGCTCTACCTGCTCGACCTGCAGGGCGACAGCCTGCGCCGCCTGACCCAGAGCAGCGCCATCGACACCGAGGCCACCTTTGCGCCCGATGGCCAGAGCCTGTACTTTGTCAGCGACCGCGGCGGCGGCCCGCAGGTCTACCGCATGCCGCTGGGCGCAAATGGCCCTGCGGGGCCAGCAACCAGTGCCGAGCGCGTCACCTTCAACGGCGCCTACAACATCAGCCCGGCCATCAGCCCCGACGGCAGCAAGCTGGCCTATGTGGCCCGGGGCAACGGCTTTCGGGTGATGGTGCAGGCGCTGGACGGCAGCAGCCCGCCGCTGGCCGTCACCGACACCAACGACGACGAGAGCCCCAGCTTCGCGCCCAACGGCCGGCTGCTGATCTACGCCACCCGCAGCCAGGGCCGCGACGTGCTGATGACCACCACGCTGGACGGCCGCATCCGCACCCGCTTGCTGTCGTCGGGGCAAGATGTGCGCGAGCCCGCCTGGGGCCCGTTCGGCCGATGAGTTTTTGCAGCAAGATACGCGATGATCGCGGCAAGCAGGTGCCTGTTGGCAGTGCTTGGCCGCTGTTTGCCTGCCGGTTTGTGGCAGGCGCCCTGGGTGGGTTTGCCCACCACTGATTGGAGAGACGATGATGATGCGATTGCACATGGCTGGCCTGGTGTCTGTGGCTGCACTGTTTCTGGCGGGCTGCGGTTCGGCGGTCAAGCTCGATGAAGCCCCGGTCGAGTCACGCACACCCACGGCGGTCAGCGGCCAGGCCGGTTTGCCCGGCAACGCCGCCACGGCCGGTGGCGGCACCGGTGGTGCAGCGCCGCAATCGCAGGTGGCCACGGTCAATCTGCCGGGCGCGGCGGGCGGCGGCGCGGCCGGTGCCGGGGCGCTGGGTCGGGTGGTGTACTTCGACTTCGACAGCTTCGTGGTCAAGGACGAATTCCGCAGCCTGATCGACGGCCATGCCAAGGTGCTGGCTGCACAACGCAACAAGCGCATGGTCATCGAAGGCCACACCGACGACCGCGGTGGCCGCGAATACAACCTGGCTCTGGGCCAGAAGCGGGCCGATGCGGTGGCCCGGTCGCTGGCGCTGCTGGGCGTGCAAGAGGCGCAGCTGGAAGCGGTGAGCTTCGGCAAGGAGCGCCCGGCGGTGGAAGGCCAGGACGAAGGCGCCTGGGCCAGCAACCGGCGGGTTGAACTGAAGGACCGCTGAACATGGCCCATCCCCGAAGCGCCCTTGACGCCTCCCCTGCAGGGGGCGCCGCCAGCGGCCCGGCGACGCCGGTCCAGCGGCGTCTGCTCGGGCGGACAAGGACGGCGGTCGCTGCGGCGCTGCTGGCCCTGGGGTGTGTCGGCGCACAGGCCGGCTTGTTCGACGATGAAGAGGCGCGCAAGGCCATCCTGGACCTGCGCGCGCGCATCCAGGCCAGTGACGAAAACGCCCAGTCCAAGCTGGCCGACCAGGCCAAGGCCCAGTCGGCGCTGCTGGAGCAGGTGGCGGCCCTGCGCCGCAGCGTGCTGGAGTTGAACGCCCAGATCGAGACCCAGCGTGCCGACAACGCCAAGCTGCGCGGCACCCAAGAGCAGCTGGCGCGTGACGTGGCCGACCTGCAGCGCCTGGTCAAAGACGTGTCCAAGGGCCTGGACGACCGCCTGCGCCTGATCGAGCCGCAGAAGGTCACGCTCGACGGCAAGGACTTCAGCGCCGACCCCGACGAGCGCCGCGCCCACGACGCCGCCATGGCGGCGCTGCGCAGCGGCGACTTCGACAAGGCGGCGGCCGCGCTGGGCGCTTTTGTGCAGCGCTATCCGGCCAGCGGCTACACCGATTCGGCGCGCTTCTGGCTGGGCAATGCGCTGTACGGGCAGAAGAATTACAAGGAAGCCATCGCCGTGTTCCGCAGCATGCTGGCGGCTGCGCCGGCGCACCCGCGTGCACCGGAGGCGCTGCTGGCCGTGGCCAATTGCCAGATCGAAATGAAAGACACCCGCGGCGCACGCAAGACCCTGGACGACCTGATCAAGGCCCATCCGGCCAGCGAAGCAGCGGCAGCTGGCAAAGAGCGCCTGGGCACGCTCAAGGGCTGATGCCTTGCGTCCGTCCGATTCCGCCCTGGTGGTTGACACCGACCTTGCAGCCGACGCCAGCGTCGGCGTGGATGTCGACCGTGACGACGATGCCGACCTGGAGCGCCGCTTCGGCGGCCTGCGGCGGCTGTATGGCGCGGCCGGCTACCAGGCGGTGCGCAGCGCGCGCATGGCGGTGGTGGGCTTGGGCGGCGTGGGCGCCTGGGCGGTGGAAGCGCTGGCGCGCAGCGGTGTGGCCCGGCTGGTCTTGATCGACCTGGACCATGTGGCCGAATCCAACATCAACCGCCAGGTGCAGGCCCTGGGCAGCACCCTGGGCATGGCCAAGGCCGAGGCGCTGCGCCTGCGCATCGCCGACATCCACCCCGGTTGCCAGGTCTTGTGCGTGGAGGACTTTGCCAGCGCCGACAACTGGCCACAGCTGCTGCCGGCGCCGGTGGACCTGGTGATCGACGCCTGCGACCAGAGCGCGGCCAAGTTGGCGCTGGCGGCCTGGGCCCTGCAGACCGGCACGCCCCTGGTGTGCGTGGGCGCGGCAGGTGGCAAACAGCTGGCCCAGGCGGTGGAAGTGGCCGACCTGGCCGAAGCCAGCCACGACCCCTTGCTGGCCAGCCTGCGCCAGCGCCTGCGCAAGCAGGGCGCCGCCCAGCGCGGCAGCAAGGGCCGCATCGGCCTGCGCTGTGTCTTCAGCCGTGAGGCTGTGGCTGCGCCGCTGAACGATGCCAGCTGTGCCACCGACGGCACCTTGAACTGCGCCGGCTACGGCAGCAGCGTCACGGTGACCGCCACCTTCGGCCTGGTGGCCGCTGGCGAGGCCTTGCGCCTGGTGCAGCAGCGCAAGACGCTAAAGCCGGAACCGGGACCGGGACCAGCACCAGCCTGAAGGCCCGGCGGCCCGGGCCTGCTGCCGCAGCAGCCAGGCCCGGCCGCTGTCAGTCGCCGCGCCGCCAGCTGTGGAAGCGCTGCACCCAGGCCAGCAATTGCTGCGGTGCATGGGCCCGCTTCCATTCACCGGCCACATGCTTGTTGGCTTCGCCCATGGTGGGGTAGGTGTGGATGGTGCCCAGCATCTTGTTCAGGCCCAGGCCGTGCTTCATGGCCAGCACATATTCGGCCAGCAGCTCGCCCGAATGTTCGCCGACGATGGTCACGCCCAGGATCTTGTCCTTGCCGGGCACGGTCAGCACTTTGACGAAGCCGTGCGCCGCGCTGTCGGCGATCGCCCGGTCCAGGTCGTCAATGCCATAGCGTGTCACCTCGTAGGCGATCTGGCGCTCCTTGGCGTCCTGCTCGTTCAGTCCCACCCGCGCCACTTCGGGCTCGGTGAAGGTGGCGGCCGGCATCACCCGGTAGTCGGCGCTGAACTTCTTGAACGGGTCGAACAGCGCGTTCACCGCCGCATACCAGGCCTGGTGCGCGGCGGCATGGGTGAACTGGTAGGGCCCGGCCACGTCGCCGGCGGCATAGATGTTGGGAATGGTGGTCTGCAGGTAGCCATTGACCGAGACAGTGCGCTCGGTGGCCACGCCCAGCTCTTCCAGCCCGTAGCCCTTGAGGTTGGCGCTGCGGCCCACCGCCACCAGCAGGGTGTCGAAGGGGATGCGCACCGGCTGGTCCTGGTGGGTGGCGATCAGCCACTTCTGGCCGTCCACCACTTCAAAGCGGCTGGCCTGGTGGCCCAGCAGCAGTTGCACGCCGTCGGCGGCCAGGCCTGCGGCCACCGCGTCGGACACCTCCGGGTCTTCACGCACCAGCAGGCGCGCTGCCATTTCCACCTGCAGCACGGTGCAGCCCAGCCGGGCGAAGGCCTGGCTCAGCTCGCAGCCGATCGGCCCGCCGCCCAGCACCAGCAGGCGCTTGGGCTGGATGCGCAGCTGCCAGATGTTGTCGGAGGTCATCGCATCGACCAGGTCGATGCCCGGGATCGGCGGCACAAACGGCCGCGCCCCGGCGGCGATGACGATGGCGCGTGTGCTCAGGGTCTGCAGCGTGCCGTCGGCGCGGGTGATCTCCACCTGCCAGGGCGAGACGATGCGGGCCCGGCCCAGCGCCACGTCCACGCCCAGGCCGGTGTAGCGCTCGACTGAATCATGCGGGGCGATGTCGGCGATGACACGCTGCACGCGTTCCATCACCTCGGCAAAGTCGAAGCTGGCGCTGGCGGTGTGGATGCCGAATTCATGGGCACGCTTGACCTGGGCCATGAAGCGCGCCGATCGGATCAGCGCCTTGCTCGGCACGCAGCCGGTGTTGAGGCAGTCACCGCCCAGGGCATGCTGTTCCACCAGCGTGACCTTGGCCTTCACGGCGGCGGCGATGTAGGCCGTGACCAGGCCCGCCGAGCCGCCGCCGACCACCACCAGGTTGCGGTCAAAGCGCTTGGGCTTGGGCCAACGGGCGTAGACGCGGCGCGCCCGCACCAGGTCGGCGATTTTCTTGGCCACCAGCGGGAACACGCCCAGCAGCACCAATGAGCCCAGCAGCCCCGGCGAGACGATGCCGGCCAGGCTGCGGATGCCGGCCAGCTGCGTGCCGGCGTTCACATACACCGCCGTGCCCGCCAGCATGCCCAGCTGGCTGACCCAGTAAAAGGTGAGCGGGCGCATCGGCGTCAGGCCCATCGCCAGGTTGATGACGAAAAACGGCACCACCGGCACCAGGCGCAGTGTGAACAGGTAGAAGCCGCCCTCACGCGCGACGCCGGCGTTCAAGGTCTTGAGCTTGTCGCCAAAGCGCTGCTGCACCCAGTCGCCCAGCAGCCAGCGGCTGGCCAGAAAAGCCAGCGTGGCGCCGATGCTGGAGGCAAACGACACGATCAGCAGGCCCCAGCCCAGGCCGAAAATGGCGCCACCGGCCAGCGTCATCACCGCAGCGCCGGGCAGGCTGAGCGCGGTGACAGCCACGTAAGCCGCAAAAAACAGCAGCGCTGCTGTCACGGGCTGGGCCGCACGCCAGGCTTCCAGATCGGCTTGGCGGGATTGGATCGCGCTGAGCTGCAGGTACTGGCCCAGGTCCAGCAGCAAAAATGCCGCTACCAGCCCCAGCAGAGCCAGGGCGACGCCCCAGCGTTTGTTCCATTGCATGCGCGATCCTTGTTGTTGTGACGGGAGGTAGTCGGATTGGACGCGCAATCCTTGCAGGCATTGCACACGATCGGCCACGGTGTTGGTGTTGCTGGGCTGACTGGGTTGGGCTCTGCGCGGCCGCTGGGGTGTTGTTGTTTGACGCCTTGCCCGGGCGTCGCCGGTGCGTTGCAGCCCGCCGGGTCCCGCCCCGGCTGGCGGGTACCTTTCTTGTCCGGCGACAAGAAAGGCACCAAAGAAACGCCTGCCAAACTGGGCGTACACCACCGCGTGCTTGCAACGGACCGGGCGCTGCGCCTCGCCTGTCCGGCTCGAACACCTTGCTATAGACGACCGCAGTCGCTTGGGCGCTGGTGAGGCTCAGCAGACCGCCATCTGAACAGCTTGCCGCATGCCATGCGTGCCTGGCCGCGGTCTGCGCCTCACAGCCCTGACCGGGGTGGCACGGCCGTGGAATGTGCCGCACTGCTTCCGGCTGACGCTGTTCGAGCCGGACAGGCGAGGCGCAGCGTCTGGGTCCAGACAAGCGCTGGCTGTCGATCGCGCAGTTTGGAGAGCGCGTTTTGGGCCAGCCTTTTGGCGCGACAAAAGGCTGGTCGCCTGCCGGGGCGAGACCCGGCGCGCTGCACCGCACCGGCGACGCCCAGGCAAGGCGGCAAACAACAACAGTCTCAGCGGCTGCAACGCGCCCTGCGCCGCCACAGCCCACCGCGCCAACAGACGCGGCAGCGGTCAAAGGTGCTTGCCGAAAAACGCGAAGCTGCGGTCCCAGGCCAGTTGCGACCAGGCGGCGTCGTACTGGGTCATCGCCAGGCGGCCCGGGCCCTTGTGCGGTTTCATTGGCAAAACCGTGCTGGGCCAGGTAGCGGTAGCCCTTGAAGGACACACCGGCTTCCTGCAGCTTGGCTTCCAGCGGGTCGACGCGTGGCGATGGGGAAGGGCACGTCCTGCTCGGCCCAGTGGGCGATCAGCGGTGCCTTGATCTTGCTGGCGTCGACATATTCCAGCGGCGGCAGGCCGTACCACACCACGCCGGCGTCGGCCTCGGGCGCCATGGTCAGGCTCAGCACGGTCAGCGCGCCGCCCATGCAGAAGCCGGTGACACCCACCTTGGCATGGCTGGTCTTCAGGAATTGCACTGCACCGCGCACGTCCTGGCTGGCGGCGTCGCCGAAGTTCAGCGCGCTCATCAGGTGGTGGGCTTCTTCGGCCTCCACCGTGCTCTTGCCGCGGTACAGGTCGGGCACCAGGGCGGTGTAGCCGGCGGCGGCGATGCGGTCGGCCACGCCGCGGATCTGGTCGTTCAGGCCCCACCATTCCTGGATGACCACCACCGCGCCGGTGGCGCCGGGGCAGTCGGCCAGATAACCCTGCACGGCCTGGCCGTCGGGGCGCTTGAAACTGATCATGGAACCCATGGAAATCTCCTGTGTGGTGTTGTGAATTGGGGCTGCGGGTGGCGTGGCCATGCGGCGCAGCAGGGGCGGTGCTGGCTGCTCCCTGCAGTCCACCGGCAGTCAACCTGCAGTGTAGGGACGGGTGCCAGCCTGGCGTCAATCCGGCGCTGCCCCTGGCGTGCTGCCGGTCGGCCACAGCGCGGCCATGGCCGCAGCGTGCGCGCTGCGCAGGCTGGCGTGCTGCAGATGGCGGCCGCCCGCCACCTGGCGCCAGCCGGCCACCCACACTTCCTGGAAGGCGGGTGCGTCGGTGGCGAAGACCAGCGCGTCCAGCGCATGGCTGGCGGGCACACCGGCCAGGCCGTCGGCGCTGGGATCCAGCACCAGCAGGTCGGCGCGGGCGCCGGCCACCAGGCCCCAAGTGCTGAAACCGGCGGCCGCCGCACTGCCGGCCAGCAAGCGCTTGAACAGCCGGGCGGCGGTGGCATCCAGCCCCAGCTGCGGCACGCCGCTGCGCACTTGGTGCCAATGCCCGCTGCGGTCGACCTCCAGCAGCACCTGCGGCTGCCAGCCGCCGCGCACCCAGGCCTGCGGCGCCCAGAGTTGCTGGGCCGTGCTCACGCGCTGCGGTTCTCGGCAAAGTCCAGCATGGTCTGCACCAGCTGCTGCAGCAGCGGCTGCACGGTGGCGGCGCGTGCGCCATGCCAGGCCCAGGGCGGGCTTTCGTCCATGTAGCAGCGCCAGGTCATTTCCAGCTGCACCGCATGCACGCCAGCCGCCGGTCGGCCGTAATAACGGGTGATGTGGCCGCCTTTGAAGCGGCCGTCCACCGCCACGCTGTAGTCCGATTGCGCGGCCAGCACCGCAGCCAGGGCGTCGCGCAGGGCCGGGGCGCAGCTCTGGCCACTGGCCGTGCCCAGGTTCAGGTCGGGCAGGCGGCCGTCAAACAGCCAGGGCAGCTGGCTGTGGATGCTGTGGCCGTCGAACAGCACCACCTGGCCATGGGCGGCCTTGCAGGCGGGCCAGTTCAGCCGCCAGGGCGTCGTGGTAGGGGCGCCAGTAGCTGTCAACCCGCTGCGCCAGTTCGGCCGCATCGGGCGCCTGGCCGGGCTGGTAGATCGGCTCGCCGGTGAAGAAGGTGGCCGGGCACAGGCCGGTGTTGTTGACGCCGGGGTACATGGGTGCGTTCTCGGGCGGGCGGTTCAGGTCGACCAAATAGCGGCTGTGGCGCGGCACCAGCATGCTGGCCCCCATGGCGCGGGCAAAGGCATACAGCGGCTCCAGATGCCAGTCGGTGTCTTCGACCTGCAGGGCGCGTGGCACCAGGCGCGGCTGCAGCGCAGCGGGCAGCACCGTGCCCACATGCGGCAGGCTCAACAGCAGCGGCCGGCTGCCGCGGTGCAGGGTGTAGACGGGCTCGGTCATGGCGGGTCTCGCTGGGCTGGCAGATCGGTGTCGATGTTGCCGCGCCAGGCCGGCTGGCAGATCGGCCCCGGCAACCACCGTTCAGGATGGGCCAGCTGGGGCGGGGTGATGGTGGCGTGGCGGCAGCAGGTGCGGCCCGTCACCACCTGGCAGGCGCAGCCGCTGGCGATGGCCGGTAGCCGGGCTGCGCCAGTGTTGGCGGGCTCGGCCGCGATGCTGTGCAGCGCCCGCCACAGTGCTGCGGTGTCGAAAAGCACCTGGGTGGGCGTGGTGCGGCTGGGGTCGGCCTGCGGTTCGCGCGGCGCCCGGCGGACCGCGATGCGGCTGACGCGGTGCCGGGCCGCCATTTCAGCGGCGCTGGGCACCAGCGCCTCGGCAAGCAGCAGGCCGGCGGTCAGCCCGGTCCGGAGCGACTGCTTGACAAGCGCGCCGGGCGCCGTGTGGAGGGTGGCCATGCACTGCATGCTACTGGCGTGGACATGGCTGGCTTTCCAGCCCCCTGCGGCGTCCAGGCCTCGGCATCCTGGCACGGCTTCCAGCCGCCACGGTCTGTCGCAGCACAGTGCCGCAGTGCCGGTCGACCCACCCTGCGCCTGGCATCGCGCGCGCCGGCCCCCTGTGCAATCCCGGGCTTGCGTGGCCCGGCCGGCCGTGGCCACATACCGCCCGCCGATCCTGGCCTGTCTTGCAAGTGAGTCCAACCATGTTCCAACGCGCCATCCTGCTGTCCACCTTCGCCGCCGCCGCAGTGCTGGCTGGCTGCGCCGGCCCGGGCCACCACGGGCAGCATGGGCAGCATGGTCACCACGGCCAGCCTGCGCAGGCGGTGTCCATCCTTGAGCCGGCTGACGGCGCCACGGTCAGCAGCCCGTTCAAGCTGCGCTTTGGTGCCCAGGGCCTGGCCGTGGCGCCGGCCGGCGATGTGCTGGCCAACAGCGGCCACCACCATCTGCTGATCAATGTGGGCCCGCTGCCGCCAGGCACTTCGGTGCCCTTCACCGAGCGCCACCTGCACTTTGGCAAAGGCCAGACCGAGACCGAAGTGACCCTGGCGCCCGGCACCTACAAGCTGACGGCCCAGTTCGCCGATGGCGCCCACCAGAGCTACGGCCCGGCCCTGAGCCAGACCATCACCGTCACGGTGAAGTAGGCCGTCCGCCGCTGCGCCGGGCCTGGCACTGCCGCCCTGGTGTCGGGCTCCGTATGATCGCCACACCAGCCGGCGCAGTGGTGCGCAGCTTGTTGACCCGGGTGCGTGATGAAACTTCTCTCTTTTCCGGCCCTGGCCGCCGGCCTGCTGTTGTGCGGCGGCATGGGCTTGACGGCGCAGGCCAGCAGCCTGGGCACCTCGTCGGCGGCCGGTGGCTCGTCGGCGTCGGCCGGCAGTTCAGCGTCCAGTGACGCCGCCAGCAGCAGTTCGGGTGGCAAGCAAGCGGCCGCTGCAGGCCCCTACCGCATCGTGGCCGTCGCGGTGCTGCCTGCCCTGGCCGGCCAGGTGGCCCAGGTGCAATTGCAGCTGCAGGCCCTGGCGGCCGATGCGCCTGCGCCCGCCCATGTGCTGGTGCTGCCGCAGGCCATCGCGGCACAGCACCAGCTGGCGGCTGGCCAGACCGTCACCGCGCGGCCCCAGGCCTACGGCACGGAGTTTGTGCATGGCGCCAGCCGCGAGGCGTTCTACCTGGTGCTGACCGGCGACTTCCAGCGCGAGCTGGACGCCCGGCCGGTGCGGCTTTGATGGCGCCTTGAACCTTCGCGCGCTGCTGCTGGCCGCCGCAGGCCTGTTGTGGGGCGCCACGGCGCAGGCCGATTTGCTGCGCCACTGTGCCGATGCACCGGCGCTCGACGCGGTGCAGCAGGACCGCATCTTCCGTTTCAGCGCCCTGGTGCGCGCCACCCTGGACGCCTCGGGCCAGCGCCTGGCGCTGATCGCCCGCGCCGGGCTGGACTTGCGCCGCTTCGGCCAGCGCTACAGCCATGCCGGCATCAGCCTGCAGGCCAGCCCCAACACGCCCTGGTCGGTGCGCCAGCTGTATTACGACTGCGACCGTGGCCAGCCCCAGCTGTTCGACCAGGGCCTGCCCGGTTTTCTGCTCGGCGGGGCTGACCCGGCCGAGGGCCACATCGTCGTGCTGCTGCTGCCCGAGGCCGCTGCCCGGCCGCTGGAGGCGGCCGCGCTGGACAGCCGCCTGGCGCGGCGCATGCTGGGCAGCCGCTACAGCGCCAATGCCCATGCCTTCAGCACCCGCTACCAAAATTGCAACCAGTGGCTGGCCGAGCTGCTGGCCCAGGCCTGGGGCGGGCTGCCGGACGCCCTGCCGGACAACCCGTCAGACCAGGCCAGCACGAGCGCTGCCCGCGCCCAGGCCCAGCAGTGGTTGCAGCAGCAAGGCTATGTGCCCACCCGCATCGGCGTGGTCAATCCGCTGGTGATGCTGGCCGGCGCGGTGCTGCCCTGGTTGCACACCGACGACCACCCGGCCGAGGCGCTGCGGGCCCAGCAGTTCGACATCAGCATGCCGGCGTCGATCGAGGCCTTTGTGCGCCAGCAGGTGCCGGGCGTGCAGCGCGTCGCGTTTTGCCACAACAGCCGCCAGATGGTGGTGCGCCAGGGCTGGGTGCCGATGGCCGAGGGCTGTGAACCCGCCGCTGGCGACCGGGTGATTCCGCTCGGCGCTGCAGCGCTGTCCGGTGGCGGTGCATGATGCGGACCCTGACCGATGGCCCGGAGCACCCCATGCTGTACACCCCCACTTGCCTTGCCCACCGCCCCCGCGCCGCCCGCCGGGCCGGCCTGGCCGCTGCGGCCGGCCTGCTGGCCTTGCTGACCGCCTGCGCCAGCCTGCAGCCCCCGCCGCGGCCGGTGGCCGGCCAGCCCGAGGCCGCTGTGCTGGCCGCGCTGGGCACCCCCACCAGCCGCTACACCTTGCCGGCCGGCGCCCAGCGCCTGGAATACGCCACCGGGCCCTATGGCCGCACCACGCTGATGGTCGACCTGGGTGCCGACGGCCGTGTCACCAGCAGCCAGCAGGTGTTGACCGAGGCCAACTTCGCCAAGGTGCGTGACGGCATGCCGCGCGACGAGGTGCTGCGCCTGCTGGGCCGCCCGGCGGAAAAGGCGGGTGAATACATGAACCGCCAGACCTGGTCGTGGCGTTATCCGACCTATGAATGCCTGTGGGCGCGCATCACCTTCGAGCCCAACGGCATGGTGCGCGGCGGCGCGTCCTTGATGCCCGATCCGCGCTGCGACTCCGACCATTGATGCCCCGGCATGCCGCCACGGGCGCGGCCAGCCGCTTGTTCAACCCCACCACTGCGTTGCGCCATGGCGATCACCCTGTACGGCATTTCCAACTGCGACACCGTCAAGCGCGCGCGGGCCAGCCTGGCCGGGCACGGCGCGACCGTGGTGTTCCATGATTTCAAGAAGGCGGGCGTGCCGCCCGACCGGCTGGCTGCCTGGCTGGCCAGCGCCGGCTGGGACCGGCTGCTGAACCGCCAGGGCAGCACCTGGCGCAAGCTCGATGCCGCCGCCCAGGCGGCCGTGGTCGATGCCGCCAGCGCCAGCGCCTTGATGCTGGCGCATGCCAGCGTGATCAAGCGCCCGGTGGTGGAGTGGGCCGACGGCAGCATCAGCGTGGGCTTCGACGCGGCCGATTTCGAACGCCGCCTGGCGTCGGGCCGGCCAGCCGCGTAGTGCGGGCTGTTCAGTGGTCTGCGGCCTGACGGCAGGCCCTCAGGCTTCCAGACGCAGCGCCGCCTTGTGGATCTTGCCGGCCGGTGTCATGGGCAGCGCCTCGCGCAGCACCACCTGGCGCGGCACCTTGTAGTCAGCCAGGTGCTGGGCGCACCAGCTGCGCACATCGGCCTCGCACAGCTGGCTGCCCGGCTTGGCGATCACATAGACCCGGCCCACCTCGCCCAGCACCGGGTCGGGCACGCCGATGCCGGCTGCCATCACCACGCCGGGGTGGCGGTGGATCAGCGCTTCCACCTCGGCCGGGTAGACATTGAAGCCGCCCTGGATGTACATGTCCTTCTGCCGGCCCTTCAGGGTGAGCACACCGCGGCTGTCGACCAGCCCCAGGTCGCCGGTCTGCAGCCAGCCGTCGTGGCTGAAGCCCTGGCCGGCCGCCGCGCCGATGTAGCCCGGCACCACGCCCGCGCCCTTGAACCACAGCTCCCCCACCGTGCCTGGTGGCAGGGGCGCACCCTGCGGCCCGGCAATCTTCAGCCTGGCGGTGTCGAAGGGCAGGCCGATGGTGGCCATCAGGTCGGCATCGCTGCGGTCCCAGGGCGTCATCACGATGGCGCCGGAGGTCTCGGTCAGGCCGTACAGGTTCATCAGCGTGGCCTGGGGCATGCGCTGGCCCAGGCGCTGCAGCAGCGCCGCATCCACGTTCGATCCGCCGGAGAACACCAGCCGCACGGCCGACAGGTCGACCAGGTCGATGCGCGCATGCAGCAGCAGCAGGGTCAGCACCGTGGGCACGCCGGCCAGCAGGGTGGGGCGGTGCTGCTGCATCAGGGCGATCATGCGGTCGGCCTTGAACTCGGGCACCAGCACCACGCTGCCGCCACCCACCAGGTGGGTGAGCACGCCGCAGGTGATGCCGCCGACGTGGTTCAGCGGGTTGGCCAGGTGCAGCACATCGCTGGGCCCGACGCGGGTGTGCCGGGCCTGGGCCGTGGCACTGGCCAGCAGGCTGCGGTGGGTCAGGCCCGGCGCCCTTGGGGCGGCCGGTGGTGCCCGAGGTGTAGATCACCATGGCCACGTCGTCGGCCAGCACACGGCGCCGTGCGGCCGACAGGCGGCCGGCTTCCAGCGGCGTGGCGGCCAGCGCGGCCAGGCTGTCGAGCCCGCTGCCGTCGATGGCGATGACATGGCGCAGCGCCGGCAGGCGCGGCCCCAGGCGCTGCAGCATGGCGATGAAGTCGAAGCCGTCATGGGTCTGCAGCGTGAACACCGCCTTGGCCTGGCTGTCGGCCAGCATGGTTTCCAGTTCGGTGTCGCGGTAGCGCAGCGACAGGCCCACCACGGCCACGCCGATCTTGGCCGCGGCGTAGAACAGCAGCAGCCATTCGACCTGGTTCAGGCCGATGATGCCGATGCGGTCGCCACGCGCCAGCTTCAGACCCACCAGGCCACAGGCCAGCTGGTCGCTGGCGGCGTCCAGGTCGGCCCAGCTGTGTTGCAAGCCGCTGTCGATCACGGCCACCGCCTGGCCGCGTTGGCGGCCGGCCAGCGTGAGGTGGTCACCGATGGTGGCCGGCGCGGGCAGGGCGGGCGGGTGGGCAGACGAGGTGTGGCGCATGGCCCGGATTGGATCGGCCCGCCTGCTCTGGCCACATCGTCGCTTTCGACGATTCATGCCCGCCGGACCGCGTGTGAGACTGCCCTGCGCACTGCCAGCCAGGCTGCCGCCAGACCGCCACCGGAGCTTGACCGTGACTGCCCAGACCGCACCTGAACACGCCGCCAGTGCGCCAGCCGCCCGCGCCAGCCAGACCGAGGCCGCCAGCCAGACCGATGCCGACTTCCGGGCCGAGGTGCGCCAGTTCCTGGCCACCGCGCTGACGCCCGAGCTGCGCCTGGCCGGCCGGCGCACGGCCGGCATCTTCACCGACGCACCCGCAGGCCGGCCCTGGTTCCGGGCCCTGGCCGCGCGTGGCTGGAGCGTGCCGCACTGGCCGGTCGCCTGGGGTGGCACCGGCTGGTCGGCGCGCCAGCACGACATCTTTGCCAGCGAATGCGCCGCCGCCAACGCGCCGGTGCTGGCACCGCAAGGCGTGCGCATGGTGGCGCCGGTGCTGCTGGCCTATGGCACGCCCGAGCAGCAGCAGCGCTGGTTGCCGGCCATCCGGTCGGGCGACGATTACTGGTGCCAGGGCTACAGCGAGCCGGGCGCTGGGTCGGATCTGGCGTCGCTGCAATGCAAGGCGGTGCGGGTTGCCGGCGACCCTGGCGACCAGACCGGCGGGCACTACATCCTCAACGGCACCAAGATCTGGACCACCCATGCGCAATGGGCCAACCGCATCTTCTGCCTGGTGCGCACCAGCACGGTTGGCAAGCCGCAGCAGGGCATCAGCTTTCTGCTGTTCGACATGGACCTGCCGGGCATCACGGTGCGGCCGATCATCAGCATCTCGGGCGACCATGAGCTGAACCAGGTGTTCTTCGACGACGTGCGGGTGCCGGCGTCGGCCCTGCTGGGCCAGGAAAACCAGGGCTGGACCATCGCCAAGTACCTGCTGATGCATGAGCGTGGTGGCACCTACGCCCCGGCGCTGCGCGCCCGGCAGGCGCGCATGCAGGCCATGGCGGCCGCCGCTTTTGCCAGCCGCCCACCCGACGATGCCGAGCGCCAGGCCGTGGCCACCGGGCTGGCCGACGCCGGCTGCCGGCTCGACGCCCTGCAGGCGCTGGAGCAGCAGGTGCTGGCCGACCGCATCCGCGGGCATGGACTCGCCGATCGCGCCATCGGTCGGCAAGCTGCTGGGCACCGAGCTGCGCCAGCACTGCACCGCGCTGGCGGTCAGCATCGCCGGGCCGGACGCAGCCGCCCGCCTGCCCATCGCCGAGGCCGGCGCCCATGCCCTGGCGCTGCCCGAAGACGCGCTCTGGGCCATGGGCACCTACCTGAATGACCGCGCGGCCAGCATCTATGCCGGCACCAACGAGGTGCAGCGCAACCTGATCGCCCAGCACCTGCTGGCGGCGCACAGCAGCCTGGACCCGATCGTTCGCGCTCGACGACACCCAGGCCCTGCTGCAGAGCAGCCTGCAGCGCTGGCTGCAGGACAACGCTGGCTTCGAGCGCCGTGCCGCGCTGCTGGCCACGCCTGCCGCCTTCCAGCCGCTGTGGACCGGCCTGGCGCAGCAACTGGGCCTGCTGGGCGCGGCGCTGCCCGAGGCGGTGGGTGGCCAGGGCGGCAGCCTGGCCGACCATCTGGTGATCCTGCAGGCCCTGGGCCAGGCCCTGTTGCCCGAGCCTTACAGCGCCTGCCTGGTCACCGGTGCCGGCCTGCTGCAGCGCCTGCCATCGGCCGCCACCCAGGCCTTGCTGGCCGGCGTGGCCGATGGTGCGGTGCGCCCGGTGCTGGCGGCGCTGGAGCCCGGCGCCCGCCACGACCTGGCCCAGGTGGCCAGCGTGCTGCATGCCGACGGCAGCCTCAGCGGCCGCAAGACCCTGGTGCGCGCAGCGCCGCAGGCCAGCCACTGGCTGGTCAGCGCGCGGGACGGCGCCGGCACGCTGCGCCTGGTGCTGGTGCGGCCAGGCGCGGTGGGTGTGCAGCAGCGCGATCTGCGGCTGGCCGATGGCAGCTGGGCCGCCGAACTGGCCTTTGACCACAGCCCCGCCCAGCCGCTGCCGGATGTCGGCGATGTGCTGCCCTTGCTGCAGCAGGTGGCCGACGAGGCCCTGCTGGCCACCGGCGCCGAGGCCGTGGGCGTGATGCAGCGCCTGCTGCACGACACCCTGGACTACTGTCGCCAGCGCAAGCAGTTCGGCGTCGCCATCGCCAGCTTCCAGGCCACCCAGCACCGCCTGGCCGACATGCACATGGCCTTGCTGCAGGCGCGCGCCCTGGTGGCCGCCACCCTGGCGGCGATGGACCAGCCGGCCGCCGACCGCGGCCGCGCAGTGGCGGCCTGCCAGGTGGCTGTGGCCCGCGCCGCGCGCTGCGTGGGCCAGGGTGCGGTGCAATTGCACGGCGGCATGGGCATGACCGAAGAACTGGCCGTGGGCCATGCCTTCCAGCGCCTGACCCTGATCGAACACCACCAGGGCGGCCTGGCCGTGCACTTGCAGCGTGTGGCACGCTGGCAGGCTGCCTTGCCTGTGCCAGCCTGACCACCCACCTTGAGGAGACCCCCATGCCCTTGAACTTCAGCCGCAGCTGGATGGACGAAGACCTGAACCAGTGGCGCGACACCTGCGCCCGGTTTGTCGAAGAAGAACTGGTGGCCGACGACGAGGCCGCCCGCAAGCGCGGCAACGTCGGCCGCGGCCTGTGGTCCAAGGCCGGCGCGCTGGGCCTGCTGTGCACCGACATCCCCGAGGCCTACGGCGGCGCCGGCGGTGATTTCCGCCACGAGGCGGTGCTGTACGAGGAATGTGCCCGCCGCGGCATCAGCGGCTGGGGCAATTCGGTGCACACCATCGTGGCGCACTACTTTCTGAACCACGGCACGCCAGCGCAAAAAGACCGCTACCTGCCGATGATGGCCCGCGGCGAGCTGGTGGGCGCCATCGCCATGACCGAGCCCGGCGCCGGCAGTGACCTGCAAGGCATCCGCACCCGGGCTGAAAAGCGCGGCGACCACTATGTGCTCAACGGCAGCAAGACCTTCATCACCAACGGCTATCTGGCCGATGTGGTGCTGGTGATCTGCAAGACCGACCCCAGCCAGGGCGCGCGGGGCACCAGCATCCTGATCGTGGAAACCAAGGACTGCCCGGGCTTCCGGGTCGGCCGGGTGCTCGACAAGCTGGGCATGAAGAGCCAGGACACCTCCGAGCTGTTCTTCGACGATGTCACCGTACCGGCTGCCAACCTGCTGGGTGGCCAGGAGGGCCAGGGCTTCTACCAGCTGATGGGCGACCTGCCGTATGAGCGGCTGATCATCGGCGTCACCGCGCTGGCCACCATGGAGGGCGCCTACGAGGCCACGCTGGCCTATGTGCGCGAGCGCAAGGCCTTCGGCAAGCCGATCGCCGACCTGCAGAACACCCGCTTCAAGCTGGCCGAGGTGGCCACCACCATCCAGGTGGGCCGCGCCTTCATCGACCGTTGCGTGGAGCAGCTGGTGGCGGGCAAGCTCGACACCGCCACCGCCAGCATGGCCAAGCTGTGGGGCGCCGAGCAGCAGGGCAAGGTGCTGGACGAGTGCCTGCAACTGTTCGGCGGCTACGGCTTCATGAACGAATACATGATCACCCGCATGTATGCCGACGCCCGGGTGCAGCGCATCTACGGCGGCACCAGCGAGATCATGAAGGAAGTCATCTCGCGGGCGTTGTAGGCCCCCCCCGATGCGCCTGCGGCGCGCCTTGCAGGCCGCGTCGGGCCGGAGGCCCGACCCTTCGCTAGGCACAAACGGCGCGCCGTTTGTGTCCGACCTCAGCCCCCACAGGGGGCAACCCCAGTGGCCCGGCGCAGCCGGTTCCACGGCGTTTGCTTGCTTGAAGTCCATACTGGAGTGTGCTGATGCCCACCGCTGAAACAAATCCGCTGCTGATCGATGAACGCGATGGCGTGGCCTGGCTGACGATGAACCGGCCTGAGCGGCTGAACGCGCTCAACACCGGCTTGACCGACGCGCTGCGTGGCTACTTTCAAGGTCTGGAAGACCGGGCCGACATCCGCGTGGTGGTGCTGCAAGGCGCTGGCCGGGCTTATTGCGCCGGGCTGGACCTGAAAGACCGCACCGGCGATGCCCCGCGCGACGTGCAGGCCAGCTTTGCCGGCCAGAAGGCCATCCGCGACATCATGATCGCGATGCGTGAATGCCCGCAGCCCATCATCAGCATCGTCCAGGGTGCAGCCAGCGGCGGTGGCCTGGGCATCGCCCTGGCCAGTGACCTGCGGCTGTGCACGCCCGAGGCGCGCTTCAACGCCGCCTTCATCAAGATCGGCGTGTCGGGCTGCGACATGGGCAGCAGCTACTTTCTGCCGCGCATGGTGGGTGCCTCGGTGGCGTCGGAAATGCTGCTCACCGGCCGCTTTCTGCAGGCCGACCGGGCCTATGCGCTGGGCTTTGTCAGCAAGGTAGGCCCGCTGGCCGAGATCGAGGCCGAGGCGCGGCAACTGGTCGAAGAGATGCTGCATGCCACGCCGCTGGCCCTGCGCCTGACCAAGGACTGCCTGAACCAGAACATCGACGCCCAGGGCTTGCGGGCGGCGATCGCGATGGAAGACCGCAACCAGGTGCTGTGCACCCGTGGCGGTGATTTCCATGAAGGCATCCGCGCCTTCCTGGAAAAGCGCAAGCCGGTCTACACCGGCCAGTGAGGCGCTGCGGCCGTGTTCTGCGGCTGTGCGCTGCGGCGGACGACGACTGGCGCTGGGCCCTCAGCCGACGAAGGCCTGGCCGGCGGTGGGCTTGCCCGCCGGTGGCTGCAGTTGGAAGGCGGCCTGGAACAAGTGGTCGAAGTGCTGCGCGCCAAGCTCGGCCACGGTGGCGTCGCAATGCACCGGCAGGCCGACAAAGCAACCACGCCACCACAGCGGCACACCCGCCAGGCGCCACACCAGCACCCGGAATTCACGCGGCTGCGGGTAGGGCTGCAGGTCGTGGGGCATGCTGCACACGCAAGCCAGGCGCCGCAGTTCCACCGTCCACCAGCCCGTGCCGCTGCTGCGCAGCCAGGCGTGCCGGGCTGCATGGCGCTGCAGCAGCAGCGTGCGGCCCGCCAGGGCCAGCAGCAGCGTGATCAGCAGCGCGCTTGTCATCGTCGGTCCTCGATAGCTTGGTCTGTCAATTGAAGCGATCTTCATACCAGTCGTCGACCATCAACTGGGGGAGATGACGGGCATTCACCCCGCAACCCAGGTGGCGGCGTGCCAGACATCACGCCGGCTGCGCCTGCTGCCGCGCCGCAAGGCGGCGCTTTGGTGACAGGACGCCCCGGACCCGGCTGCAAGAATGCCCGGCGACAGAGACCAACACCGCCACAGGAGACAGCGCATGGACGACCGGATCCGCATCAGCATCGACCACAACGGCGTGGCCGACGTGGCCCTGGTGCGCAGCGACAAGATGAACGCGCTGGACTTCGCCATGTTCGACGCGCTGACAGCCGCCATCACCCGCCTGAAGGCCGAGCCCGGCTTGCGCGCCGTGGTGCTGCATGGCGAGGGCAAGGCCTTTTGCGCCGGGCTGGACATGGGCCGCATGGCCAAGCTGAACAACGGTGAACCGGGCGCCACGCGCGACCTGCGCCCACGCACCCACGGCATCGCCAATTCGGCGCAGTACGTGGGCCTGGGCTGGCGCGAGATCCCGGTGCCGGTGATCGCCGCGGTGCACGGCGTGGCCTTCGGCGGCGGCCTGCAGGTGGCCTTGGGGGCGGACATGCGCCTGGTCACGGCCGACCTGAAGATGAGCGTGATGGAGATCAAGTGGGGCCTGGTGCCCGACATGGCCGGCGTGGTGCTGATGCGCGGCCTGGTGCGCGACGACCATGCGCGTGAACTGACCTACACCGGCCGCATCGTCGACGGCAGCGAGGCCGTGGCCCTGGGCCTGGCCACGCGGGTGTGTGCCGACCCGCTGGCCGAGGCCCGCGCCATGGCCCAGGCCCTGGCCCAGCGCAGCCCCAGCGCGCTGCGGGCCGCCAAGCGGCTGATGAACGCCAGCAGCCAGGTGCTGGCCGACAGCGCGCGTGCGCTGCTGCAGGCCGAAAGCGATGAGCAGGTGGCGCTGATGGGCCAGCCCAACCAGCTGGAGGCGGTGCGCGCCAACCTGGAAAAACGTGCGCCGGCCTTCTCGACGGCACAGGCCTGATGCAACGCGACGATGCCCTGCGCGCCCAGCTGGCCGAGCGCCTGGCGTCCTGGCCCTTGCACGCGCCCGATGCCAGCGGCCTGAAGCAGGCGGCGGTGGTGCTGGTGGTGGCCGACGAAGGGCCGGGCGCCCGGCTGCGCGGCGTGCGCCAGGCGCGCGGCTGGAGCACCCAGGCCGCGCTGATCCTGACCCGCCGCGCCAAGAGCCTGCGCGGCCATGCCGGCCAGTGGGCGCTGCCGGGCGGGCGCATCGACGCCGGTGAAACCCCGGAACAGACCGCCCTGCGCGAGCTGCAGGAAGAAGTCGGCCTGCAGCTGCAGGCCGCCGACGTGCTGGGCCGGCTCGACACCTTCATCACCCGCTCGGGTTATGCCATCACGCCGGTGGTGGTGTGGGGCGGTGAAGCCGCGCCTGCTGACACCCAACCCGGCCGAGGTGGCCAGCATCCACCGCATCCCGGTGACGCGAATTCCTGCGCGCCGACGCGCCCATCCTCGAGCCGCTGGAGGGCAGCGAGCACCCGGTGCTGAAGATGCCGGTGGGCGACAACTGGATCGCCGCGCCCACCGCGGCCATGGTCTACCAGTTCCGCGAGGTCTGCGTGCTGGGCCGGCCCACCCGGGTGGCGCACTACGAACAGCCCAAGTTCGCCTGGAAATGACAGCACAACCCAAGTTCGCCTGGACCTGACAGGCCTGCACCCACAGAGAAGCCCATGATCGAACACCACCTCGACATCCCCACCGCCGACGGCGCGATGAACACCTTCGTCGTGCACCCCGACGAGGGCGGCCCGCACCCGGTGGTGCTGTTCTACATGGACGCGCCCGGCAAGCGCGAAGAGCTGCACGACATGGCGCGCCGCCTGGCCACCGTGGGCTACTGCGTGGTGCTGCCCAACCTGTACTACCGCCGCACGCGCGACTACTGGCTGCAAGGAGCGCACCGAGGCCGGCGATGGCCGAGATGTTCGGCCACATGCACGCGCTCAACGCCCACACCACCCGGGTGCGACACCCAGGCCATGCTGGACTTCGTCGACGGCCTGCCGGCGGCCGATGCCAGCCGCATCGGCGCGGTGGGCTACTGCATGAGCGGGCCCTTCGTGGTGTGGGCGGCGGCGGCCTTCCCCGAGCGGCTGCGCTGCATCGCCAGCATCTACGGCGCCAACATGGTGACCGACGCGGCCGATTCACCGCACCAGGTGGTGGGCCAGCTGCGCTGCGAAAGCTACTTTGCCTGTGCCGAGCATCGACAAGTGGGCCTCGCCCGAGACAGGTGGCCACCTGCAGGCGGCGCTGCAGGCCGGCGCGCGCCGCACCGGCTGGAGTGGTACCCCGGTGCCCAGCACGGCTTTGCCTTCCCGCTGCGCGCCGGCATCTACGACAAGCCGTCGGCCGAGCGCCACTGGGCGCGCTTGTTCACGCTGTTTGCCAGGCATCTGCAGCCGGCTTGAAGTCCGGCAGCGCCTGCAACAGGCAGGCGCTGCAGAACCGGCTTTGCCGGGCCACCGTGCGCGCTGCCCTGGCCAGGGCAGCAGGCGCTTCGGCGGGCTCAGGCCATCACACCCAGGCGCCGCGCAATCGCCACCGCCTGGGTGCGGCTGCGGGCCCCCAGCTTGAGGTTGATGTTGCGCAGGTGGGTGCGCACCGTGCTGTCGCTGACACGAACAGCTTCTCGGCCATCACGCTGTTGCTGTAGCCCTCGGCCAGCAACTGCAGCACGCGGATTTCCTTGCGCGTCAGCGGTTCGTCCAGCGGCGCGCCGGGGCGGCGGTGCTTCTGCCGCTGCGGCGGGCTCGTCGGCCAGCGGCTCGTCGCCGGCCACGGCGATCAGCCGCTGCAGGCAATCGTCGACCAGCGGGTCGGTGCGCTCATGGCTGCTGGCCTGCAAGGCAGCCTGGGTGCGGCGCAACAGGCTGGCCACGGCCGGGCCTTCGTCGAGCAGCAGGCGCACATAACCTTCAGCCTGCGCCACCTGCAGCAGCCGGCCGGTCAGCGCCACGGCGGCTTCCAGGTCGGCCGGGCTGCCGGCGCGCTGCAGCGCCAGGGCCTGCAGCACCTGCAGCTTCAGTGCCCGGCGCTGGCGCTGGGCGGCATGGGCCTGGGTGGCCGCAGCGGCTGCAGCGCGGGCGGCGGCCGCCGGGTCGCCGAACAGCACCTGCCAGCGCAGCCGGCCGATCGGCATGTCTTCCACATCATGGGCGCTGAACTGGTGGCGCGCCACCCGCTGCCACACCGCCACGTCGTCGGCGCGGTCCAGCGCCTGGGCGGCGGCGTCGGCCTGGCCTTGCAGCATCAGCACCCGGGCGCGCTCCAGCCGGGCGCTGGCCACCACCCGGGGCAGCTGGCGGTGGTGGCCCAGGTGCTCCAGCTCGGTGACGAACTGCAGCGCGGCGTCGATGTCGCCGCGGCCGAAGGCGATGCGCGCGCACATCACATGGCTCAGGATCATGTGGTCGGGCAGGCCGACATCGCGCGCCAGTGGCAGGTAGACATTGCAGCAGGTGCTCGGCCTGGGCCAGCTGGTGGGCCTCGTAGACCACGCCGGCATACAGCACACCGGCCCAGGCATTGCCGTGGGTGGGCTGCCAGGCTGCGCCACCCGCGCTGCCGCCCAGTCCGCGCCACGGTGCCCCGGCCCGTGCCGGCGGCCGCACCCGGCGCAGCGGCCATGCCCAGCGCCAGCCGGAAGCGGGCGGTGGCCTGGCGCAGCCGGCCCTGCTGCAGGTCGAGCAGGCCTTCCACCGATTCGGTGTACATGCGGTTGAAGCCATGGCTGTGCAGGGCATGGGCCTGCTGGCCGCGGCGGGCGGCGTCCAGCAGGCGCTGGGCCTGCTCGCGCTCGCCCAGCACGCCCATCAGATGGGCCATGGCATTGCACAGCACGCTGTCGGCAAAGTGCTGGCCGGTGGGCACGCGGGCCAGGGCCTCGCGGCCCAGGTCGGCAGCGGCCTCGACCTGGTCCATCATCGCCAGCAGCATGGGCTGCAGGGCATTGACATGGGCGCGCACCGCCGCGTCGGCGCTGCTGGCGCAGCCCGATTGCTGCAGCTGCTCCATCGCCGCCCAGGGCCCGCGCGTCAGGTTGCTGGCCCACAGCGACACCACCTGCAGCATCGGCCGGTCGGCCAGGGCGGCTGTCGGGCATGGCGGCAAACCAGCGTGCCAGCAGGCGCATGCGGCCCTGCTCGAGAAAGTGCATCGCATGGCCGGCCAGCAGGTGGATGGCATGCGGCAAGTCGCCGCCTTCGATGGCGTGGTCGATGGCCGGCACCGGCCGGTCCTGGCCCTCGTACCAGCCCGACGCCGCCAGGTGCAGCCGCGCCAGGGCGTCGGGCTGCTCGCGCACCAGCTGGGCCCGCAGAAAGTCGGCAAACAGGCTGTGGTAACGCCATTCCCGGGCGGCCGGCACCGCGCCTGGCGCACCCGCTGCCTGGCTGATGGGGGTGATGAACAGGTTGGCGGCGTCCAGCTGGGCCAGGATGGCGGCGGCATCGCTGCGCGGGGTGAGTGCCTGGCACAGCGGCGCGTTGAACTGCCGCAGGATGCTGGTGCGCAGCAGAAAGTCGCGCACCTCGGCGCGTCTGGCGGGCCAGCACGTCTTCGGCCAGAAAGTCGGCCACGGCCCGGTTGCTGCCGGAGAACTGGGCGATGAAGTCGGCCACGCTGCCCTGGCGGGCCAGCACCGCGTCCAGCGCCATCGACGCCAGCCACAGCGCCGCCACCCAGCCTTCGGTCTTGCTGTGCAGCGGGTCGACCTGGGCCGCCCAATCGGTGTTGGCGCCCGGCGCGCCCGACCAGCGCAGCGCCAGGAACTGCCGCGTCTCGTCGCGCGTGAAGCGCAGCAGCTCGGTGTCGATCTCCAGCAGCTGGCCGGCCATGCGCAGCCGGCCCAGGCCCAGCTCGGGCAGGCTGCGCGAGCCCAGCACCAGCTGGCCGCGGCGCGGCAGCTGGTCGATGATCTCGCGCACCAGGCCCAGCACGGCGGGCTCGGTGATCAGTTCGAAGTCATCCAGGAACAGCGCAAACGGCGCGCCGTGGCGGGCCAGCGCATCCACCACCGCCAGCGGTGTGTCCGGGCCTGGCCCTGAGCCTGACCCGGACTGGCTACCGGGTGCGCCAGGCTGGCCGATGATCTGCGCCACCGCCTGCTGCAGGCAGGCCAGAAAGCGTGGCATGTCGTTGTCGGTGCGCTCCAGCGTCAGCCAGGCGGTGGCCACGCCATTGGCCGCCAGCTGGTCCCGCGCCTGCGCCATGGCGGTGGTCTTGCCAAAGCCGGCCGGCGCCCGCACCAGCAGCAGCTTGACGCCGCCGGCCTCGGCCATGCGGCGCACCAGGGCCTGGCGCAGCACCTGGCGCGCCTGCGACTGGGGCGGGCTGAGCTTGGACGACAAGGGCCCGGCAACGGAGCCGGGTGCGGGCAGGGCGGGCATCAACGCGGATTCTGGACCAGGCCGACCGCGCCGCCCCGGCACAATCGGGACACCATGTCCGATGCCTCCGACCCGACCGCCGCACCCCCGCCCGCACCTGCGTCCACACCCGCGCCCGCACCCGCACCCACCGCCGACGGCCCCGACAACGACACCCGCCAGGCCCTGCTCGACCTGGTCGACCTGTTGCGCCTGGAGCCGCTGGAGCACAACCTGTTCCGCGGCCGCAGCCGCGACCATGGCGGCCAGGCGGTGTTCGGCGGCCAGGTGCTGGGCCAGGCGCTGATGGCGGCCGGCCGCACCGTGGCCGACGGCCAGCAAGTGCATTCGCTGCATGGCTACTTTTTGCGTGCCGGCGACAAGGCCATGCCCATCGTCTACGACGTCGACCGCATCCGCGACGGCAAGAGCTTCACCACCCGCCGGGTGGTCGCCATCCAGCATGGCCAGCCGATCTTCCACATGTCGGCCTCGTTCCAGAAGCGGGAGGACGGGCCCACGCACCAGGACAGCATGCCTGCCGCGCCGCCGCCCGAGAGCCTGGAAGACGACCACCAGCGCGACCGCCGCATGGCCGACCGCATGCCGGCCTGGCGCCAGCAGTACCTGCAGCAGGCCCAGCCCATGCAAAGCCGCGCCGTCAACCCCATCGACGCCTTTGCGCCGGTGCCCATGCCGGCCCAGGCCCTGCACTGGATGCGCGCGCCGCACCCCTTGCCCGATGACCCGCTGCTGCACCAGGCCCTGCTGGCCTATGCCAGCGACTGGAGCCTGATGAGCGTGGCCATGCGCCCGCATGCGCTGAGCTGGCAGCAGGGCAATGTGCAAGGCGTCAGCCTGGACCATGCGATGTGGTTCCACCGCGACTTCCGCTTCGACGACTGGCTGCTGTACCAGAGCGATTCGCCCAGCCTGAGCGGCGGCCGTGGTTTCTGCCGCGGCAGCCTGTGGCGGCGTGACGGCACCTTGGTGGCCAGCGTGGCGCAGGAAGGCCTGATCCGCATCCGCCGGCCGGCACCGGTCGCCTGACACGCGGCCGCGCAACTTCGTCGATTCGGACGATGGCCGGCCGCAGTGCCGGTCGATAGCGTGCCAGCCTGTCCCAACCACCGACCAGGCCACGCCCATGCAACTCGACTCCACCATCTCCGCCGTCGTCACCGGGGGCGCTTCGGGCCTGGGCGCCGCCACGGCGCGCCGCCTCGCCGCCTCGGGCGTCAAGGTGGCCTTGTTCGACCTGAACGCCGAGAAGGGCGAAGCCCTGGCGGCCGAATTGGGCGGCGTGTTCTGCCTGGTCGACGTGACCAAGGAAGAGTCGGTCGATGCCGGCTTTGCCAAGGCGCGTGCGGCCATCGGCCAAGAGCGCATCCTGGTCAACTGCGCCGGCACCGGCAACGCCATCAAGACCGCTGGCCGCGACAAGACCACCGGCGAGATCAAGGCCTTTCCCACCGCCAACTTCGAACGCATCATCCAGATCAACCTGATCGGCACCTTCCGCTGCATCGCCAAGAGCGCGGCCGGCATGCTGACGCTGCCGGTCTTGCAGGATCACAGGCAAGCCGGGCGACCGTGGCGCCATCGTCAACACCGCCAGCGTGGCGGCGCAAGACGGCCAGATGGGCCAGGCCAGCTACTGCGGCCAGCAAGGCCGGCGTGGTCGGCATGACCCTGCCGATCGCCCGCGACCTGATGGGCGAGAACATCCGCGTCAACACCATCCTGCCGGGCCTGTTCAACACCCCGCTGCTGCAGGGCGCACCCGACAAGGTCAAGGAAGCGCTGGCGGCGTCGGTGCCGTTCCCCAAGCGCCTGGGCGACCCCGACGAGTACGCCGCGCTGGCCGAGTTCATGATCAGCAACGGCTACATGAACGCCGAGAGCGTGCGCATCGACGGCGCCATCCGCATGGCCCCGCGCTGAGCCCGGCGGCAGCCGGATGCGATGATCCGGCGGTGACATCCACCGCCTTGCCTTGCGCCGAACCCAGCGGCGCGCCCCTTGCATGTTCGACCGCGCGGCCCAGGCGCTGATCACGCCGGGCCTGGCCGCCGTGGCCCGCCGCCTGGTGCAGCGCGGTGTCTCGGCTGACCAGGTCAGCTGGGCCGGTTTTGCGCTGGGCCTGGCTGCTGCGGCCTGCATCGCCTGGCAGCAGCCGCTGGTCGGGCTGGCGCTGATCTTGGCAAGCCGCCTGGCCGATGGCCTGGACGGTGCGGTGGCCCGGCTGACCCAGACCACCGACCGCGGCGCCTTTCTCGACATCAGCCTCGATTTTTTGTTCTACGCCAGCATCCCGCTGGCGTTTGCACTGGCCGACCCTGGCGCCAACGCGCTGGCGGCGGCGGTGCTGCTGGCGGCCTTCATCGGCACCGGCAGCAGCTTCCTGGCCTTTGCGGTGCTGGCCGAGCGCCGCGGCCTCAAGAGCCTGGCCTACCCCGACAAGGGCTTGTATTACCTGGGCGGGCTGACCGAAGCGACCGAGACCTTGGTCTGTTTTGCCGCCATGTGCCTGTGGCCGGCGGCGTTTGCGCCGCTGGCACTGGGCTTTGCCGCGCTGTGCGGCTTGACGGTGCTGGCCCGGCTGCATGCTGGCTGGCAAAGCTTTGGAGGTCCGCCATGAGTTGGCGCCTTGCGATTGCTGGTGTGGTCTTGCTGGTTGGCGCTGCGGCACCGCTGCGGGCGGCAGCGCCGGTGCTGGTGCAGCCTGCCGGCGCAGCCGACACGCCCGCAGCGCCCTGGCAACTGCTGGGCTTGCCGCAGCAGGGCCTGCCGGCCACCCGCTACAGCGTGGTGGCGCTGGACGGCCAGCGCGTGCTGCGGGTGGATGCACAAGGCAGCTACGGCAACCTGGTGCACCCCATTGCGCGCGGCACCGAGGCCCGCCAACTGGCCTGGCGCTGGCGGCTGGACGAGCCCAACCCGGCGGCCGACCTGCGCCGCAAGGACGGCGACGACAGCCCGCTCAAGGTCTGCGCCCTGTTTGACCTGCCCACAGATGCCGTGCCCTTTCTGGAGCGCCAGGTGCTGCGCATTGCGCGGCTGCGCACCGGTGAGGCGCTGCCTGCAGCCAGCGTGTGCTACGTCTGGGACGCCCGGCTGGCGCCCGGCACGGTGCTGGACAACGCCTACAGCCGGCGGGTGCGCATGGTGGTGCTGCGCGGCCCCGAGGCCGGGCTGCGCAGCTGGCAGGCCGAGCGGCGCGATGTGGCGGCCGATTTCCTGCGCCTGTTTGGCGACGAGGCGCAGACCGTGCCGCCGCTGCTGGGCATCGCCATCACCGGCGACGCCGACAACACCCGGGCCCGCAGCCTGGGCTATGTGGGCAGCATCACGCTGGATTGACCGGGCCGGGCCTGGCGGCGGTTGGCGGCGCTGGTTGGCGGCGCTGGATGCCGGGCCAAGCGCTCGGGTCAGTGCGCCACCACCACCGGCACCTCCATCGCCGGCGGCGTGTTGCGGCTGCGGCCGCAGCGCACGATGCCGTCGATCATCACCATGCCCACGCCGGGGATGTCGCCGAGCTGCACGCTCTCGAGCAGCGTGCGGCCGGCGGTGTGCTGGGCCCGGTCCATGAAGACGAAGTCGGCGTCGCGGCCGACCTCGATCAGGCCGCAGTTCAGGCTGCGCATGCGCGCGGTGTTGCCGGTGGCAAAGCAGAACACCAGCTCGGCCGGGATGTTGCCCAGGCGGACAGCAGCGCGATCAGGCGCAGCATGCCCAGCGGCTGCACGCCCGAGCCGGCCGGCCCGTCGGTGCCCAGGATCACGCGGTGCGGGCACTTCAGCTGCATGCGCGGCCTGGGCCGCGGCGATGGCCACCTTCTCGTTGCCGTTGTGCACGATCTCGATGGCGCGCGCGGCTCTTCTCGCACAGCTCGCAGACATCGCGCTCGGGCAAGCGTGGTGTGGCCGCCGTTGATGTGGCCGATGATGTCGGCGTCGGCCTCCAGCACCACGTCCTTGTCGATCAGGCCCGAGCCGGGGATCGACGGGCCCGCCGGTGTGGATGGTGCTCTGGATGCCGTGCTTGCGCGCCCAGGCCACCATCTGCCTGGGCCTCGTTGCCGGCCTTCACCGAGCCCAGGCCGACCTCGCCGAGCAGCTTGACGCCGGCAGCGGCCAGGTCGGCGAAGTCCTGCTCGACCATGCCCTTCTCGATCACCGGCGCGCCGGCCAGCACCTTGACGCCGCCGGGGCGGAAGTTGTCGAAGGCGCGCTGCGCGGTGATGGCCAGCGCCTTCAGGCCGACGATGTCCTTGGGCCGGCCGGGCAGGTGCACCTCGCCGGCCGAGATCATGGTGGTGACGCCGCCGTTCATGGTGCTGTCGATCCAGCCGATCTGGTTCTGGCGCGGTGTCCAGTCGCCGAACACCGGGTGCACATGGCTGTCGATCAGGCCCGGTGCCACGCAGGTGCCGCGGGCGTCGATCAGGGTGGTCGGGCTGGGCGGTGTCGCAGTCCTTCTCGCGGCCCACCTGGGTGATGATGCCGTCGACCACGACGATGGTGTCGGCGTCCAGGATCGGGCGCTCGAGGTCACCGGACAGCAGCAGGCCGATGTTGCGGATGACCACCTTGCCCGACTTGCCACTTGCTGCCACATCTGCCATTGCGCCACTCCGTTGTTGATGTAGTGGAGGCTACATGAAATGCAGGATGGCCTCAAGCCGCAGGCGCTGGGAAGTCAAACCGCAGGCGCTGGCAAGTCAAGCCGCAGGCGGCGCCACGCAGACCGCACGCCGCACCGCGTCGGTGACAAAGGCTTGCCAATGCGCCAGCGCGGCAGGTGCTTCCAGGTTTTCGCCCAGGAAGGCCGACAGCGTGAAGCGGTTGCTCAGGTAGAAATAGGCCAGCGACGCGATCATCAGATACAGGTCGCGGGCGTTCAGGTCCGGGCGGAACACGCCCTGGGCCATGCCGGCCTGCAGCACGCGGTCGGTGATGGCCAGCGCCGGCGACGAATAGTCCTTGGCCCGCACGCTCTTGGCGATGTGCTTGCCGCGCAGCAGGTTCTCGCTGTTGAGCAGGGTGATGAACTCGGGGTTCTTCTGGTAGTAGGTCCAGACGAAGTGGATCACCGTGTCCAGTGCCAGCAGTGGCTGGCTGGTGTCCAGCGCCAGCCCTTGTTCGGCTTCGTTGAAGCGGCGGTAGGTGTCTTCGATCACCGCGATGAACAAGCCTTCCTTCGAGCCGAAGTAGTAATAGATCATGCGGTCGTAGGACTTCGCCGCCTTGCTGATCTGCTCGACGCGGCCGCCGGCAAAGCCATGGCGCGCAAACACCTTGGTGGCAGCGCGCAGGATGGCGTCCCGCGTGGCCTGGGCCGCCATGGCGCGCACGCCCGGGGCCTTTTCGCCGCCAGGCGGCGTGGCCGTGCGGGTGCTGCGCTTGCTGGCAGCCTGGGGTTTCTTGCGGGCAGCAGTGGCCATGGGCGCAGACAAGCTCTCAGGCCAGCCGGCAGCGGCTCACTGCTCGACGAAGGCGCGCTCGATCACGTACTCGCCCGGCGTCGAGGTGTTGCCCTCCTTGAAGTGGCGCGCCTCCAGCAGGGCCTTCAAGTCCTTCAGCAGCGCCGGGCTGCCGCAGATCATCACCCGGTCTTCGGCCGGGTTGATGTTGGGCAGGCCCAGGTCGCTGAACAGCTTGCCGGAGTCCAGCAGGTCGGTGATGCGCCCGGTGTGGCGGAAGGCCTCGCGCGTGACGGTGGGGTAGTACAGCAGCTGGTCGCGCACCAGTTCGCCCAGCAGCTCGTGCTGCGGCAGTTCCTGCGTGATGTAGTCGTGGTAGGCCAGCTCGGCCACTTCCCGCACGCCGTGCACCAGCACCACTTGCTCGAACTTCTCGTAGGTGTCGGGGTCGCGGATGATGCTCAGGAAGGGCGCCAGGCCGGTGCCGCTGCCCATCAGGTACAGGCGCTTGGCCGGCAGCAGGTAGTCGATCAGCAGGGTGCCGGTGGGCTTGTTGCCGACGATCACCTTGTCGCCCGGCTGGATGTGCTGCAGCCGGCTGGTCAGCGGGCCGTCCTGCACCTTGATGCTGAGGAACTCCAGCGTCTCTTCGTAATTGGCGCTGACCACGCTGTAGGCGCGCAGCAGCGGCTTGCCGTCCACCCGCAGGCCGATCATCGTGAAGTGGCCGTTCTTGAAGCGCAGCGCTGGTGCCACGGGTGGTGGTGAAGCTGAACAACCGGTCGGTCCAGTGGTGGACGGAGAGGACGGTTTCTTCGTTGAAGGCGCTCATGGTGGTGCGGCAAAGTTCGACAAGAGGGGCGCAGCCCGGGCCCGGCGGCGTGGTGGTGGTGGTGTGCACTGCCTCTGGCACTTGCACAGCCCAGGCCTTGAATGTAGCATCGGCTGCAGTTTGGTGTAGCGGGCACTACATGAAAACCTGGCCTGCTGCAGCAACCGGGATTGTGCCTGAGGCACCGGTCTGGCCCGGGTGAGCCTGGGTGAGCCCAGGTCTTCGGCGCACACCCTGTGCACAGACCGCTTGATCTGCATCCACTGGAAGGCACACATGTCCGAGCATGAGCACACCAAGACCGATGGCTTGGGTGAGATGGTGGGTGGCTTGGCGGCCGTTGCAGCCAACCCGCCGCCGGCCGATTGGCGCGCTGCACCACGCAACGAGCGCATGGCCGCGCACAAGATCGAGTGCAATGCCTGCCCGGTGCTGTGCCAGATCAGCGACGGCAAGGTGGGTGCCTGCGACCGCTATGCCAACCAGGCCGGCGTGCTGGTGCGGGTCGACCCGGTGCTGCTGGTGCGCCAGCGTGTGCATGCCGCGCAGGGCGATGGGGCGCCTGGCGACCCGGCGGATGCCGGTCTGGTGCCGTTTCTGCCGGCCGGTACCGCGCCGCCGGCGCTGGCCGACGATGCGCCAGCGCTGTTCGTCACCGCCGTGGGTGCCAGCACCACCTACCCCGACTACAAGCCCGCGCCCTTCATCGTCGCCAGCCAGGCACAGGGCGTCGACATGGTGACCGTGGTCACCGAGGGCATCTTCAGCTACTGCAGCCTGAAGCTGAAGATCGACACCGACCGCTGGCTGGGCCCCGAGCAGGCCAACGTGCGCTGCAAGGGCGAGGTGGTGGGCCATGTCACGCACGGCCGAATACGGCTCGCAGATGCTGTCAGCCTGGGCGGCGTGCACCACCTCACCGGCGGCAGCAAGAAGGAAGGCCGCGTCACCGTCGACATGATGGCCGCGCTGGGCAACCAGCAGGCCGTCGACCTGCAGCATCGACGGCGGCGCCCAGGTGCGGGTGCAGGCCGGCGCGGCGCCGGTCGTCAACGGCGTGCCCGAGCAGCGCATGCGCGTGGGCTGCGGCTCGGCCACCATCGGCATCTTTGCGCAGCAGTTTGCCGGCCTGGTCGACGAGGTGGTGGTGGTCGACGACCACATCACCGGCGTGCTGACCGAGCACCAGGCCGGGCGCTGCCTGAGCATGCGCGCGCTCGGGCCTGAAGATCCGCGGCCGCAAGAGCACGCCGGGCCGCTACTTCCAGGTGGCCAACCCGGGCACCGGCTGGGGCGGCACCGACATCGCCGACCCGCTGTCCATCATCGAAGCGCTGGGACGCCGACGAGGCCTGGCCCGGCCTGCGCCTGCTGATGGTCAGCACCACCGGTGAGCATGCGGCCTGGTTCGTGCTCGACGAGGCGCTGCAGCCGCAGCCCGCGCCGATGCCGGCGGCGGTGCAGGCCATCGTCGAGCGCATCGGCGAGAACTGCGAGCCGGCGCTGTGCACCGTGCTGTTCCTCGGCGGCGCCGGCGGCAGCCTGCGCGCCGGCGTGACCGACAACCCGGTGCGGCTGACCCAGGCCATCAAGCAGAGCCTGGTCAACGTGACCTGCGGCGGCGCGCCGGCCTATGTGTGGCCGGGCGGCGGCATCACGGTGATGGTCGACGTGCTGCGCATGCCGGCCAACAGCTTCGGCACCGTGCCCACGCCGGCCATCGTCGCGCCGATCGAATTCAGCATGCGGCTGGCCGACTACCAGGCGCTGGGCGGCCACATGGCCTATGTGCGGCCGCTGGCCCAGGTCCTGGCCACCGGCGCCTGGCATGCCGACGGCGCGCCCACGGCGCGCCGCACGGTCGACAGCGCTGCCGGCCAACCCCTGGCCGCTGGGCCGCCCGCCCATGCTGGGCTGACATGGCCATGTGGGCGGCACAGCGCGCCCCCTTGCCCGGTGGGCGCTGGCACTTCCAGCACGGCCCGATCGACATCGTGATCGCTGCCGAAGGCGAGCTGCGGCAGCGGTCGCGGCTGCCCATGCCGCAGCCTGGGCGCGCTTCCAGCCGCTGCTGGCCGACCTGGTGGCCGAACTGCCGCTGCTGCGCCAGCCGGTGGCCGCGGGCGGCGCCAACCCGCTGCAAGGCGCGGTGGCGCGCCGCATGTGGTCGGCCTGTGCGCCGCTGCGTGGCGCTGCGCAAGGCTTCATCACGCCGATGGCGGCGGTGGCCGGCGCGGTGGCGCAGGAGCTGGTCGTGCACTACCAGCGCCCGGGCATCGCCGCGCCTGGGTCAACAACGGCGGTGACATCGCCCTGCACCTGGCGCCAGGCCAATCGGCGCGGGTGGGCCTGCTGGCCGACCTGGCGCGGCTTCGACGCCGCGGCCCTGGCATGCACCGTGGCGGGGAATCTGCGCACCGATGCGGGCTTTGCGGTGCAGCATGGCGACCCGGTGCGGGGCGTGGCCACCAGCGGCTGGCGCGGGCGCAGCCAGTCGCTGGGCATCGCCGACAGCGTGACGGTGCTGGCGGCCACCGCAGCCCAGGCCGATGCCGCTGCCACGGTCATCGCCAATGCGGTCAACGTCGACGATGGCCGGCATCGGCCGCGCGCCGGCCAACAGCCTGCGCGACGACAGCGACCTGGGCGACCGCCTGGTCACCGTGGCGGTGCCGGCCCTGCCGCCGGCCCTGGTGCAGCAGGCGCTGGAGGCGGGCATGGCCGTGGCCCGCAGCCTGCAGCAGCAGGGCCTGGTGCATGCGGTGCTGCTGGCTTGTCAGGGTTCTCTCGCTCGGCTGGCGCCAGCCGGCGCGCTAGAGTTGGTGTAGTACTTGCTAAATGAAATCACATGACACAACCACTTGTTGATCGACGCGGGCGGGCCGAGCGCCGGGCCGCCCCAAGCCGGCCCGCATCCCCATGGGGGATCGGCCGCAAGACAGCGCGGGCGGGGGGGCTGACATGGCGCTGATCGATATCCGCCGCGTCTTCACCCAGGTCGAAGACATCCACCACGAAGGCGGCCCGCGCGCCGCGCAGCCGCTGCGGCGCGGTGCCATCGCCGCCGTGCTGACCAACCCCTATGCCGGCCGCTACGAGCCCGACATCCTGCCGATGATGGAGGCGCTGAACCCGGTGGGCCTGGACATGGCGCGCCGCCTGCTGGCCGCGATGGCCGTGCCCGCCGAGGCGATCCAGGGTTACGGCAAGGGCGCCATCATCGGCGCCGCCGGTGAGCTGGAGCACGGTGCGCTGTGGCATGTGCCGGGCGGCTACGCGATGCGCGAGCTGCTGGGCTGGAAGGGCGATGCCGCCGCCTACAAGCGCGGCGAAGGCAGCAGCGGCCAGAGCGGCAACGCCCTGGCCATCGTGCCCTGCACCAAGAAGGTGGGCCCGCCCGGCGCCACGCTGGACGTGCCGCTGACCCACATCAACGCCAGCTATGTGCGCAGCCATTTCGACGCGATCGAGGTGCGCGTGCCCGGCGCCCCCCGGCCCGACGAGACTGGTGCTGATCCTGGCGATGAGCAGCGGCGCGCGGGTGCATGCCCGCGTCGGCGGCCTGGCGGCCGACGCCATCGCCAAGTGGGACGGCCAGCGATGACCACGACGGAGACCACAGCATGAGCGACACCACCCCCAGCTACATCCGCAAGCTCGTCGTCCAGGTCGACGAGATCCACCGCGAGATGGGCCGCGACATCCAGCCGCCCACCCGCCGCGCGCTGGCCATGGCCGTGATCGCCAATCCGTTTGCCGGCCGCTATGAACGAGAA
Organism: uncultured beta proteobacterium; assembly: GCA_963844485.1. Classification (GTDB taxonomy): domain Bacteria; phylum Pseudomonadota; class Gammaproteobacteria; order Burkholderiales; family Burkholderiaceae_C; genus Pseudaquabacterium. The sequence continues at coordinate 105,051 of CAWJOQ010000011.1, read as the reverse complement.
CCTGGACGCACTGATCGCCATCGGCGAAGAACTGGGCGCGCTGCTCGGCCAGCGCTGCGTGGCAGGCGCTGGGCATCACCCCAGGGCAGGCACAAAGCTACGGCAAGGCCGCCATCGTCGGCGAGGCCGGTGAGCTCGAGCATGCGGCGGCCATCCTGCACCCCAAGCTGGGCGCGCCGCTGCGCCGCGCGGTCGAAAAGGGCGCCGCGCTGGTGCCCTCGGCCAAGAAGCAGGGCGGTCTGGGCACGGCGATCGATGTGCCGCTGGGCCACAAGGACGCCGCCTTCGTGCGCAGCCATTTCGACGCCATCGAAGCCCGCATCAGCGATGCACCGCGCGCCAATGAGATCGTGGTGGCGGTGGCCGTCACCGACAGCGGCCGGCCGCTGCCGCGCATCGGCGGGCTGCAGGCGCATGAAATCAAGGGTGAGGACGGCCTGCGCTAGGCTGCCACCGTCCATGCTCGTTCCCATCCCATCCACTGCGAGGAGTTGCACATGAACCGCAAGCACTTTCTGGCCGCCCTGGCCGCGCTGGCATCGCCTGGCGGCGACCACCGCCAGCACCGGTGCCCTGGCCCAGCCGGCCCGATCAAGATCGGCGAGGTCAACAGCTACAAGGCGCAGCCGGCCTTCCTGGAGCCCTACAAGAAGGGCATGGAACTGGCGGTCGAAGAGATCAACGCCGCCGGCGGCGTGCTGCGGCCGCAAGGTCGAGCTGATCACCCGCGACGACAACGCCAACCCGGGCGACGCGGTGCGCGCGGCCGAAGAGCTGGTCTCGCGCGAGAAGGTCGACGTGCTGACCGGCGCCTTCCTGTCGCAACATCGGCCTGGCGCTGACCGACTTCGCCAAGCAGAAGAAGTTCTTCTTCCTGGCCAGCGAGCCGCTGACCGACAAGATCGTCTGGGGCAACGGCAACCGCTACACCTTCCGGCTGCGGCCGTCGCACCTACATGCAGGTCGGCGATGCTGGTGCCCGAGGCGGCCAAGCTGAAGAAGAAGCGCTGGGCCGTCGTCTACCCCAACTACGAATACGGCCAGTCGGCGGTGGCCACCTTCAAGGCAGCTGCTGAAGGCGGCGCAGCCCGATGTCGAGTTCGTCGCCGAGCAGGCGCCGCCGCTGGGCAAGCTCGACGCCGGCAGCGTGGTGCAGGCGCTGGCCGATGCCAAGCCCGACGCGATCTTCAACGTGCTGTTCGGTGCCGACCTGGCCAAGTTCGTGCGCGAGGGCAACACCCGCGGCCTGTTCCAGGGCCGCGAGGTGGTCAGCATGCTGACCGGCGAGCCGGAATACCTCGACCCGCTGAAGGACGAGACGCCCGACGGCTGGATCGTCACCGGCTACCCCTGGTACGGCATCCAGACGCCCGAGCACAAGGCCTTCTTCCTGGCCTACCACAGCAAGTTCAACGACTACCCGCGCCTGGGCTCGGTGGTCGGCTACTCGGCGATCAAGTCGCTGGCCGCCGGCATCACCAAGGCCAAGAGCACCGACACCGAGAAGCTGATCGCCGCCTTCAAGGGCCTGGAGGCTGATGACGCCGTTCGGCACGGCCACCTACCGCGCCGCAGGACCACCAGAGCACCATGGGCGCCTATCGTCGGCCGGACCAAGAACGACAAGGGCAAGGGCATGATGGTCGACTACGGCTACCTCGACGGCGCCAAGTTCCTGCCGACCGATGCCGAGGTGAAGAAGCTGCGCCCGGCGGACTGACCCCAGCGCCTGCAGCGCCTTCGGCGCGTCGGCCGGAGGTCCGCCGCCCAGCGCCGCGTGCCGGCACAGCCGGTTCCACGGCGGCCGCTGCATGAACTTCGCCTGCTATGACTGCCAATCTCTGCGCCGCATGACCTTCTCCGCTTTCATCGTCCAGCTGCTCAACGGGCTGGCCGGCGCGTCGTCGCTGTTCCTGGTGGCGGCGGGCCTGTCGCTGATCTTCGGCGTCACCCGCATCGTCAACTTCGCGCATGGCTCGTTCTACATGCTGGGCGTCTACGTCGCCTACACGCTGGTCGACCAGCTGGGCGCGGGCCTGGGCTTCTGGCCGGCGCTGCTGCTGGCGGCGCTGGCGGTCGGCGTGCTCGGCGCGCTGGTCGAGATGCTGCTGCTGCGGCGCATCTACCGCGCGCCCGAGCTGTTCCAGCTGCTGGCCACCTTCGCGCTGGTGCTGGTGCATCAAGGACGCGGCGCTGTGGCTGTGGGGCCCGGAAGACCTGCTGGGCCCGCGCGCGCCCGGCCTGCAGGGCTCGGTCGACATCCTGGGCCGGCGCTTCCCCACCTACGACCTGCTGCTGATCGTCGTCGGCCCGGTGGTGCTGGGCGCTGCTGTGGCTGCTGCTCACCCGCACCCGCTGGGGCACGCTGGTGCGCGCCGCCACGCAGGACCGCGAGATGGTCGGCGCGCTCGGCGTCAACCAGGCCTGGCTGTTCACCAGCGTGTTCGCGCTGGGCGCGATGCTGGCCGGCCTGGGCGGCGCGCTGCAGCTGCCGCGCGAGCCGGCCACGCTGGACCTGGACCTGCTGACCATCGGCGACGCCTTCGTGGTGGTGGTGGTCGGCGGCATGGGCTCGATCCCCGGCGCCTATGTGGCGGCGCTGCTGATCGCCGAGATCAAGGCGCTGTGCGTGGGCATCGGCAAGGTCAGCGCCTTCGGCATCGAGTTCAACTTCAGCAAGCTCACCCTGGTGGTCGAGTTCCTGGTGATGGCGGTGGTGCTGGTCGTGGCGGCCCTGGGGCTTGCTGGGCAAGCCGCAGGCGGCCAGCCGCAACACCGCGGCGGTCGAGCCGCCGCTGCGCGCTGCCGGCCAGCCGCTGCTGCTGGCCGGCCGCTGCGCTGGCCGTCGGCCTGCTGGCGTTGCCGCTGGTCACCGCCGACACCCCCTACACCACCGTGCTGGCCATCGACCTGCTGACGGCCGCGCTGTTCGCCGCCAGCCTGCACTTCATCATGGGGCCGGCCGGCATGCACTCCTTCGGCCACGCGGCCTACTTCGGCCTGGGTGCCTATGGCGCGGCGCTGCTGATGCTCAGGGCCGGCTGGCCGATGGAGGTGGCGCTGCTGGGCGCGCCGCTGGTGGCCGGCCTGGGCGCGCTGGTGTTCGGCTGGTTCTGCGTGCGCCTGTCGGGCGTCTACCTGGCCATGCTGACGCTGGCCTTTGCGCAGATCGTCTGGTCCATCACCTTCCAGTGGGACGACTTCACCGGCGGCAGCAACGGCATCACCGGCGTGTGGCCGGCCGACTGGCTGGCCGACAAGACGGCCTACTACTTCGCCACCCTGGTGCTGGTGGCCGGCGGCGTGCTGGCGCTGCGCCGGGTGCTGTTCTCGCCCTTCGGCCTGGCGATGCGCGCCGGGCGCGATTCACCGCTGCGGGCCGACGCCATCGGCATCGACGTCAAGCAGCGTGCAGTGGCTGGCCTTCGTGCTGGCGGCGGTGGCCGCCGGCCTGGCGGGCGCCTGTATGCCTTCAGCAAGGGCAGCATCTCGCCCGACAGCATGGCGGTGGGCAAGAGTCGTCGACGGCCTGGTGATGGTGCTGCTGGGCGGCGTGCAGACCCTGGCCGGCCCGGTGGTGGGCGCCGTCACCTTCACCTGGCTGCAGGACACCGTGGCCCGCAACACCGACTACTGGCGCGCGCTGCTGGGCGGCATCGTCCTGCTGCTGGTGCTGGCCTTCCCGCAGGGCATCGCCGGGTTCATCGGCAGCTTGTTCGACCGCCGGAAGGGCGTCATGATGAGCCGCTGCTGCAAGTGACCGAGCTGGGCAAGAGCTTCGGCGGCAACCGGGCGGTCGATGACGTCAGCTTCAGCGTGGCGCCTGGCGAGCTGCTGGCGCTGATCGGCCCCAACGGCGCCGGCAAGAGCACCACCTTCAACATGGTCAACGGCCAGTTGCCGGCCGACAGCGGCAGCATCAGCCTGGCCGGGCACGAGCTGATCGGCCTGCAAGCCGCGCCAGATCTGGAAGCAGGGCGTGGGCCGCACCTTCCAGATCGCCGAGACCTTTGCCTCGCTGACGGTGGTGGAGAACGTGCAGATGGCGCTGATCTCGGCCGACGCCAAGCTGTTCAGCCTGTGGCGGCGCGCCGCCGCTGCACCAGACCGACGAGGCGCTGGACCTGCTGCGCCAGGTGGGCATGGCGGCACAGGCCGACCGGCCCTGCAGCGTGCTGGCCTATGGCGACGTGAAGCGGGTCGAGCTGGCCATCGCGCTGGCCAACACGCCCGAAGCTGCTGCTGATGGACGAGCCCACCGCCGGCATGGCGCCGGCAGAGCGCAATGAGCTGATGGCGCTGACCAAGCAACTGGTGCAGTCGAGCGCGGCCTGGCGGTGCTGTTCACCGAGCACAGCATGGACGTGGTGTTTGCCTATGCCGACCGGCTGATCGTGCTGGCCCGCGGCCGGCTGATCGCCGAAGGCACGCCGGCCGAGATCCGCGACAACCCGCAAGGTGCAGGCGGTGTACTTCGGCACCGGCAAGACCTTCGAGAAGAATGGCCCCGGCATGACGGACGCGCTGTTGAAAGTGAGCGGCCTGAACGCCTGGTACGGCGCCGCGCAGATCCTGTTCGGTGTCGACCTGGAGGTGCGCCGCGGCGAGGTGGTGGCGCTGATGGGCCGCAACGGCGCCGGCAAGAGCACCACGCTGAAGGCCATCATGGGCATGCTGGCGCGGCGCAGCGGCACGGTGCAGTTCATGGGCCGCGACATCGCCCGTGCCGAGCCGCATGCCATCGCCCGCGCCGGCCTGGGCTATGTGCCCGAAGACCGCCGCATCTTCCACGACCTGACGGTGCTGGAAAACCTGGACGTCGGCCGCCAGCCGGCCCGCCAGTGGCCCGACGGCAAGGCCGCGCCCACCTGGACACCCGAGGCGCTGTTCCAGCTGTTTCCCAACCTGGGCGAGATGCCGCAGCGCCCTGGCGGCCGCATGAGCGGCGGCGAGCAGCAGATGCTGACCGTGGCGCGCACGCTGATGGGCAACCCGTTCCTGGTGCTGCTCGACGAGCCCAGCGAAGGCGTGGCGCCGCTGATCGTCGAGCAGATGGCGCAGATGATCCTGGCGCTGAAGGCGCAGGGCGTCAGCATCCTGCTGTGCGAGCAGAACATGCACTTTGCCGAGCTGGTGGGCGACCGCGCCTATGTGCTGGAAAAGGGCCAGATCCGGCACAGCGCCAGCATGGCCGCGCTGGCGGCCGACGACGAGGTGCGCCGGGCGTACCTGTCGATGTGAGCGGCCAGGCCGGCGTCCGCATGCACCCGCCCGTGGCGCTGTGGGTCAACGGCCGCAGCCATGCCCTGGCGGTGGACGGCCGCGTGCCGCTGCTGCAGGTGCTGCGCAACGACCTGGGCCTCAATGGCCCGAAGTACGGCTGCGGCCTGGGCGCCTGTGGTGCCTGCGCGGTGCTGATCGACGGCGTGGCGGCCCGCTCTTGCAGCATCCCGCTGGCGGGCGTGGCGGGCCGCGCTGTCACCACGCTGGAAGGCCTGGGCCAGGCCGGCGCGCTGCATCCGGTGCAGCAGGCCTTCATCGACACCCAGGCGGCGCAATGCGGTTATTGCCTCAACGGCATGCTGATCGCCACCGTGGCCCTGTTGCAGCGCCACCCGCGGCCCAGCGATGCCCAGGCCCGCACGGCGCTGCAGCACCACCTGTGCCGCTGCGGCACGCACATCGAAATCCTGGCGGCGGTGCAGCGGGCGGCTGATCTGCTGGCAGCCCGGTCGGCCGACCAAACGGCCGGGCACGGCGCCGCCGCATGAACTTCCGCGCCAGCGCCTGGCACCGCCGCGCCGACTTCCGCGCAGCCAGCGGCGTGCTGCTGGTGCTGCGGGACCCACCCGCCGCCGCTGCCGCCGGCCAAGGGCCAGCCGCCGGCCGTGCCCGGCAATCCAGCCGAAGGCGCCGAGATCCTGCTGGCCCTGGTGGACGAAGGTGATGGCCGCCTGACGGCCACCGCCCTGGCCGGCCATGTCGACCTGGGCACCGGCATCCGCACGGCCTACGGCCAGATCGTGGCCGAGGAACTGGGCCTGCCGCTGGATGCCGTGCAGGTGGTCCTGGGCGACACCGCGCGTGCACCCAACCAGGGCCCGACGATTGCCAGCACCTCGCTGCAATTGCATGCCCAGCCGCTGCGCGTGGCCGCCGCCCAGGCCCGCGCCTGGCTGCTGGCGCAGGCGGCGGCCCAGCTGGGTCTGCCAGCCGACCAGTTGCGCTGTGACGGCGACTTGCTGGCTGCGCCAGACGGCCGGCAGCTGCCGGCCGCCAGCCTGCTGACCGGCCGCCAGGTCGGCCCTGCATGCTCGATCTGGCCACGCCCACCAAGCCGGTGGCCAGCTACACCGTGGTGGGCACCAGCGCGCCCCGGGTCGACCTGCTGGCCAAGGCCACCGGCGAGGCGGTCTATGTGCACGATGTGCGCCGCCCCGGCATGCTGCACGGCCGGGTGCTGCGCCCGCCCTATGCCGGTCTCGACGCCGGGCCCTTTGTCGGCACCAGCCTGCTGGCGGTGGACGAAAGCTCCATCGCCCACCTGCCCGGCATCGTGCGCACCGTGGTCATCGGCGACTTCATCGGCATCGTCGCCGAGCGCGAAGACCAGGCCGAAGCCGCCGTGCAGGCGCTGCAGGTGCAGTGGCGGCCGCACACGCCCATGGCGGCGGTGCCGCCGCTGGACGACCTGGCCGCGGCCATCAGCGCCCACCCCAGCACACCCCGGGTGGTGGCGCAGCACGGTGATGTCGACCAGGCACTGGCCCAGGCGGCGGCAGACCCGGCGGCCCGGCAGTTTGAGCGCCAGTACGTCTGGCCCTACCAGATGCATGCGTCCATCGGCCCCAGCTGCGCCGTGGCCGACTGGCATGTGGACGACAGCAGACCGACGGCCACGTCTACCGCCACGCCCACCGCCACGGTCTGGGCCGGCACCCAGAACCCGCATGTGCTGCGTGCCGACCTGGCCAGGCTCACCGGCCTGGCCGACACCGCCATCGACGTGGTGCGGCTGGAAGCGGCGGGCTGCTACGGCCGCAATGGCGCCGACGATGTGGCCGCCGATGCCCTGCTGCTGGCCCGCGCCGTGGGCGCGCCGGTGCGGGTGCAGCTCACCCGGGAGCAGGAGCAGCTGTGGGAGCCCAAGGGCGCCGCCCAGCTGATGACGGTGCGCGGCGGCCTGGCCGGCGACGGCACGCCGTTGGGCTATGACTTTGCCACCAGCTACCCCAGCAACGGCGCACCCACGCTGGCCCTGCTGCTCACCGGCACGGTGCCGGCAGTGGCCCAGGCCTTCGAGATGGGCGACCGCACGGCGGTGCCGCCTTATGCCTATGCCGACCAGCGCATCACCGTGCACGACATGGCGCCCATCCTGCGCGCCAGCTGGCTGCGCGGTGTGTCGGCCCTGCCCAACAGCTTTGCCCACGAGAGCTACATCGACGAGCTGGCCACCGCCGCCGGCGTCGACCCGCTGGCCTACCGCCTGCGCCTGCTCGACCAGACGCCCGATGCCCGCGCTGCCGAACTGCTGCGCGCCACGGCAGACAAGGCCGGCTGGCTGCCCCACACCGCGCCGCAGCAGCAGGCGGCACTGGGCGCGCAGGGTGAATGGCTGCGCGGGCAGGGCGTGGCCTATGCCCGCTATGTGCACAGCAAGTTCCCCGGTTTCGGCGCCGCCTGGGCGGCCTGGGTGGCCGATGTGCAGGTCCACAAGACCACCGGCGAGGTGCATGTCAGCCGGGTGGTGGTGGGGCAGGACGCCGGGCTGATGGTCAACCCCAAGGGGGTGGAGCAGCAGGTGCATGGCAATGTGCTGCAGACCACCAGCCGGGCGCTGAAGGAGCGGCTGCGCACCGACCCCGCCACCGGCACCGTGGCCAGCCGCGAGTGGGGCAGCTACCCCATCCTCAGCTTCCGCGAAGTGCCGGTGGTCGAGGTGCTGCTGATGCCGCGGCCCGGCGAGAGCCCGCTGGGCGTGGGTGAATCGGCCTCGGTGCCCGGCACGGCGGCGATTGCCAATGCCATCTTCGACGCCACCGGCGTGCGCTTTCGCAACCCGCCGTTCACGCCCGAGGTGGTGCGGGCGGCGCTGAACCCCCTGCCGGAACCGGCGGCCTCAGGCGCTGCACCGGCGCTGCATCGACCTGGCCGGATGGCCACGCCTTGCGCCGCCATCCCCCTGCCGGCACCGCCCCCGTGGCCGACCCGCAGCGCCGCCGCAAGCCGCTGTGGGCGGTGGCCGCCGGCCTGGCGGCGGGCGTTGTGGGCCTGGGGCTGGCGTTGCTGGGTGGCCGCAGCGCCATCGCCCCGGTGCAGGCCAGCAGCGCCGGGCTCTACAGCGCCGCTGTGCTGGAGCGCGGCCGCCAGCTGGCAGCGCTGGGCAACTGCGTGGCCTGCCACACCGCAGACGGTGGCGCTGCCCAACGCCGGCGGCCGGGCGATGGCCACGCCCTTCGGCACGGTCTACGCCACCAACCTGACACCCGATGTCGCCACCGGCATCGGCGCCTGGAGCTTTTCCGCCTTCCAGCGGGCGATGCGGCATGGCATCTCGCGCGACGGCCAGCATCTGTACCCCGCCTTCCCCTACACCGCCTTCACCCAGACCAGCGACGACGACCTGCAGGCGCTGTACGCCCATCTGATGGCGCAGCCTGCGGTGGCCAACCCGGTGCCGGCCACGGCGCTGGCCTTTCCCTACAACATCCGCCCGCTGATGGGGCTGTGGAACGCGCTGTACCTGCAGCCCGGCCCGGTGCCGCCGGTGCCGACGCAGACCGCGCTGTGGAACCGTGGCGCCGCACTGGTCAACGGCCTGGGCCACTGCAGCGCCTGCCACACCCCGCGCGACGCACGCGGCGGCGAGCTGGCCCGCAGTGCCTACCTGGGCGGCGCCCTGGTCGACGGCTGGGAGGCGCCGGCGCTGGGCGCGCTGAGCCGCAGCCCCGTGCCCTGGACCGAAGACGCGCTGGTGCAGTACCTGCGCCAGGGCCAGCATGCCGACCATGGCATCGCCGGTGGGTCGATGGCGCCGGTGGTGCAAGCCCTGGCCCAGGCCGACCCGGCCGACGTGCGGGCGATGGCGCATTACCTGGTGGCCCTGCAGGCACCCGCAGCGGCGGTCGACGCGCAGGCCCTGGTGGCGCAGGCCGCTGCCCAGCCCGGGCTGCTGCCCGGCCCGGCGCAGCGCATGTTCGAGACCGCCTGCGGCGCCTGCCACCATGACGGCGACGGCCCGCCGGTGCTGGGCCTGAACCAGCCGCTGGCGCTGAACACCAACCTGCACAGCGCCCGGCCCGACAACCTGCTGCGCACCATCATCGACGGCCTGCAGCAGCCGGCCTTTCCGCAGATCGGCCACATGCCGGCCTTCGGCCAGGCCCTGGACGACCGCCAGCTGGTGGACCTGGCGGCCTGGATGCGCCAGCGCTTTGCGCCGCAGCAACCGCCCTGGCACGACTTGCCGGCGGCCGTGGCCCGGGCGCGGGCCGCAGGGGCCCACGCTGCACGCTGACGTTGACCTGTTGCGCCGCGTCAGCGCAACCAGCCCAGCAAGCCCAGTGCGGCCGGCAGGCCCACCATCGCCAACAGGGTCGACACCGTGACCAGGCCGGCCACGAACGGGCCGTTGCCGCCCATGCGTGTGGCCAGCACATAGGCGCTGCTGGCCGTGGGCATGGCGGCAAAGGCCACGATCACCGCTTGCTGGGCTGGTGGCAGCTGCAGCCACAGCACCAGGCCGATGCCGACGGCCGGCAGCACCAGGTGGCGGGTGGCCATCAGGCCGCTGGCCAGCCAGGGCGCGTCGCGCAGCGCGCCAAAGCGCAGGCCGGCGCCCACCGCCATCAGGCCCAGCGGCAGGGCGGCAGCACCGATGCGCGACAGCGTGGTGGTGGCCAGCGCGGGCGGCTGCAGGCCGCTCAGGTTGAAGACCAGGCCCAGCAGCGTGGCCAGGATCAAGGGGTTCCTGGCCAGCTCTTTGAAGTAGCCATGCCCGCCCTGGCGCGCCAGTGGCCACACCGCCGCCACATTGCACACCGGCACACACACCGACAGCAGCAGCGCCTGCCAGGCCACGCCAGGCGCGCCGGCCAGGCGCTCGGCCAGCGCCAGCGCCACATAGCTGTTGAAGCGGAAGGCGGTCTGTGCGCCGCTGGCATGCAACATCGGGTCGACGCCCGGGGCGCGGCCCATCGCAAAGGCCAGGGCGATGCCGGTGCCCACCACCGCCAGCCCCACGCCGCCCAGCGAGATGACCTCGCTCAGCCGGATGGGGGTGCGCACGATGGCCTGGAACAGCAGGCAGGGGAACAGCAGGTAGTACACCAGGCGCTCGGCGCCGTCCCAGATGGGGCGGTTGAGTGCGGTGTAGCGGCAGACCAGATAGCCCAGCGCAATCAGCGCAAAGTCGGGCAGCAGCAACAGCAGATCGGGCATGCGGCAGTGTGCCAGCCGGCTTGGGCCGGCCCGGCCAGCGCGATGTGCGAGCGGGCACAATGCCAGTTGATCATTGCAGACACCCAGGAGACAAGCGGCATGCATCGACTACACCAGGCCCTGAAACTGTCCACCCTGTTGCTGGCGCTGGCCGCAGCACCGCTGGTCGCCCAGGCCCAGGCCTATCCCAGCAAACCGGTGCGTCTGGTGGTGCCGTTTGCGCCCGGTGGCACCACCGACATCGTCGCCCGTGTGCTGGCCGAGAAAATCGGCCCGGCGCTGGGCCAGACCATGGTGGTGGAGAACAAGGCCGGTGCCGGCGGCTCGGTGGGCGCCACCGAAACCGCCCGCGCCACGCCGGACGGTTATGCGCTGGGCATGGCCACGGTCAGCACCACCGCAGCCAACCCGGCCATCAACCCCAGGATCGCCTACAACCCGCTGACCGACTTCACCCCCATCACCAATGTGGCGGCCACGCCCAACGTGATTGCGGTGCACCCGTCGTTTCCGGCGCGGGACTACAAGGGCTTTCTGGCCGAGCTGAAAAAGAGCCCGGGCAAGTACAGCTTTGCCAGCTCGGGCACCGGCGGCATCGGCCACCTGCAGATGGAGCTGTTCAAGAACCTCTCAGGCACCTTCGTCACCCACATTCCCTACCGTGGTGCCGGCCCGGCGCTCAACGACACCGTGGCCGGCCAGGTGCCGATCATCTTTGACAACATGCCCTCGGCACTGCCCTTCATCAAGGACGGCCGCTTGATCGCCATCGTGGTGGCGGCACCCCAGCGCCTGGCCCAGCTGCCCAACGTGCCCACCTTCAAGGAAGTGGGCCTGGAGCCGGTGAATCGCATGGCCTACTACGGCATCTACGGCCCCAAGGGCCTGCCCAAGGACGTGGTCGACAAGGTGCATGCCGCCGTCAAGAAAACCACCGAACTGCCCGAGGTGCGGGCCCGCATCGAAGGCACCGGCTCGCTGGTGGTGGCCAACACGCCGGCCGAGTTCGGCGCCCAGATCGCCGCCGAATTCGAGGTCTACAAGAAGGTGGTGGCAGCGCAGAAGCTGTCGCTCGACTGAAGCCGCCACGGCCATGCCGCTGGACGAGCCCGGCCCGGTGCCGCTGCCGGCGGCCAGCCGGGCGGTGCTGCAGCGCTTCGTCGACGCGCTGTGGCTGGAAGACGGCCTGGCCAAGCTGACGCTGGAGGCCTACCGCCGCGACCTGACCCTGTATGCCCACTGGCTGGCCGACCGCAGCGGGCGGGCGATCGCCAGCAGCACCGAATCGGACCTGCTGGCCTACATCGCCCACCGCCATGCCGGCAGCCGTGCCACCACCGCCAACCGCCGGCTGACGGTGTTCAAGCGCTTTTTCCGCTGGGCGCTGCGCGAGCGCCTGGTCACTGAAGACGCCAGCCTGCGCCTGGGCCATGCCCGCCAGCCGATGCGCGTGCCCCAGGTGCTGAGCGAAGCCCAGGTCGAAGCCCTGCTCGACGCGCCCGATGTCGCCACCCCGCTGGGCCTGCGCGACCGGGCCATGCTGGAACTGCTGTACGCCAGCGGCCTGCGGGTGAGCGAACTGGTCGGCATTGCCAGCGTGCGGGTCGATCTGCGCGCCGGCGTGCTGCGGGTGGTGGGCAAGGGCAGCAAGGAGCGGCTGGTGCCTTTTGGTGCCCAGGCGCAGGACTGGATCACCCGCTACCTGGCCGAAGGCCGCAACGCCATCCTGGCGGGGCAGCAGAGCGACGCGCTGTTTGTCACCGCCCGGGGCGCGGCGATGACGCGGCAGATGTTCTGGGCCCTGGTCAAGCGCCATGCGGCCACCGCCGGCATCACTGCGCCGCTGTCCCCGCACACCCTGCGCCATGCCTTCGCCACCCATTTGCTGAACCACGGCGCCGACCTGCGCGCCGTGCAACTGCTGCTGGGCCATGCCGACATCGCCACCACCACGATCTACACCCATGTGGCGCGGGAACGGCTGCGGGCGCTGCATGCGGCGCACCATCCCAGGGGCTGAGGTTGCGAGCTGCTGATGGGTGATGCCGCATAGCGCCACCTGCACTGAAGCTGACCAATGTCACACCCATGCTGCAAACAGGCACCGGATTGGGGGGGGCGCCGCCACCGAGATGCGTGCCGCGATGGTGGAAAATCGGGCGAAGCTAAAGGATCATCATGCAACAAGTCCACATTCCGCCCACCACCGATGCTGCCGCGCAGCAGGGCGTGAGGTCGACGCTTGCCCAGCAGCGGCGGCTATTGCTTTTGAAGGGGCTGGGCAAGGGCTCCATCGCTGCCGCAGCCCTCATTCCGTTGAGCAGCCGGGCGACCCGATCGTATGTGCTGGACAATCCTAGCCTGCCCGGCGGAAATGGGTACTGCTCGGTGTCTGGATTTCAGTCGGCCGCGGTTTCATTGGCGCCAGGGCAAACCCTAACGACCTGCAGTGCTCTGCCGCCCTCCAGTTACTATAAAAAGACAGAATCCAGTTATTCATGGGCCGCCAAAAACGACGCTGACAAAAATACAGCGAACCGACGCAATGCCGTGAGGGCCTTGTTTGGGTCCGCTGGTTTTGGATTCACGGACACACAAGTCGCCGCGATTACCGATAGCCAAATTGACAACTTTCGCACGACGAGCACGTTGCAAATGCTCGGTGGTTCGATTTTTTGGGCGACTGCCTTTTCAGATCCGGCTACCAAGAATATGACCGGTAGCGGGACGATCTGCCGGCTCGAGGCGTCTACTGCTTACCCGGGCACGGTAGGAGTTGCTCTTCCATTGCGGTCCTTTGAAAACATGATGAGCAACGCGGGCGCGGCTGACGCTACGAATCCTGCGGAGACGGTGTTGTACACTTTGTTTCAGACTTCGCCCGACAATAAGGCTTATTTTGCCGCCGTGGCGCTGGGCTGTATCAAGGAGGACGGGATCTTTGCATCCAGCACAGGTTTCAGTGCAGGCCAAATTCCGTTCGATGCAAAATATGTTGCCGACCTTTACAACGACAGCAGCAAACGAGCGGCTGCGGGTGTATTTTTCAAACATCTCTGTGGCGCGTGACCGCGGTTGACCGCGCGCCCATCTGTCTAGGCCTGCCAGCAGGACTCGGCGGCAGCCCGTCAACCTGCCGACGTGCATGATGTTGTCGGTGATGTCGCCAGTGAGGCAGCAGCGCGCTGCCACATGCTTGGCCACTAGGTCATTACATTTGTAAGAGTGGCTTCCCCTGCGTATTGGCTTCCTGAGCAACTGACTTGGCGTGAACTGGACGGTGTTTGGCTGGTTTACCAGGGACGCACAGGCTTGTGCTTGGCCCTCGAACCAGCAGCAGCCGTGGTGGTCGGCATGTTGGAAGATGAGCCGGCCGATGCGGGTAAGCTGGCGTCTCGGCTGGCCGATGCACTTGAATTGCCCTCGGATATCGACATCGGCGCCATTCTCGAGAACGTGTTGACGCCCTTGTGTCGCGCCGGTCTGGTGGCGCGCAGCGGAACCGAACTGACATGGTGAAGCTTGGCAGCCTTTCTGCGACCGAGCTGCGACGGCGACTGCGTGGTGATGGCGTGCGGATCCAGACCGGGCCGTTCGTGTTCTGTCTGCGCTCGGCCCTGCCGGAGGTGGCCGATGGCGTGGCGCGCCTGTATGATCACACGCCCTTGTTGGGGCCAGGGCAGTACGCCGATTTCACCGTGTCGCTGCTGCCAGGCCAAGGACTCAGACGCTGGATCCGACCGCAGGCCTGCTTCAACTTCGACGGCCAGCGCATCTTCGAGCCACTGCCGCAGGCCCACGCCTACGCACTGCTTGAATGGGCGATGAACTGGTGCGTGTCTGCACACGCACACCAATACCTCATCTTGCATGCCGCAGTGCTGGAGCGCGGTGGCAGAGCACTGGTGATGCCGGCGCCGCCCGGCTCTGGCAAGAGCACACTCTGCGCAGCACTTGCGCTCGCAGGCTGGCGTCTGCTGTCCGACGAATTGGCGCTGCTTGACCTGGACAGCGGCCTGTTCCGGCCGCTGTGCCGGCCCATCAGCCTGAAGAACCGGTCGATCGATATCATCCGGGCGCGCGCGCCGTCGGCGGTCTTCAGCCAGGTGGCTGACGGAACGGCCAAGGGCCGGGTAGCGCACCTCCGCGTCGATGCGACCGACGTGGCGCGCATGGATGTCCCGGCGCGTCCGGGCTGGGTGGTGTTCCCGCGTTATGAAGCCGGCGCGGCAACGCAGCTCAGTGCCCTGCACCGTGCCGGCACTGCGGCCGAGCTGGCGCGCAACTGCTTCAACATCGGGGTGCTGGCCGAACCGGGATTCCATGCCTTGGTTGACTTGGTCGCAGCCTCAGACTGTCACGGTTTTCGTTACAGCGATCTCGATGAGGCCATCTCCTGCTTTGACCAACTGGCAGGCGGTGCTTGCGTCGGTGCTGTAGGTGAACCCAATGTGGTCCAGCCGCCGACGGCTGACCAGGCTACGGTGTCCGGTCCGGGTTCATCATGACGATCCAAGGCTTGCATGCTGCCTGCTGACTGCTTGGCGACGATGCTGAGCCAGGGTACTTCTTGCCCTGCGGACACCGCAGCCTGGGAAGTCCTGTTGTCCCAGGCGCGGCGGAGCCGGCTGCTTGGGCGTCTGGCTTGCCAGCTGGCACCCCCTGATGGCACCCACAGGGACGTGCAGCTTTGGCCGATCAGCCCACCCGCAGCCGTCTTACCTCACCTGTTGGCTGCACGCAAGGTGTGCCAGCGGCTGGAGCAAGGCATGGGCCTCGAGGCCGAACGCCTGGCCGCAGTTCTGCGCCGGGGCGGTCACCGCACTGTCCTGCTCAAGGGCGCAGCCTACCTTTGTGGCGGGCTGCCGCCTGCTCGGGGCCGTCTATTCGGTGACTTCGACATCCTAGTACCTCAGGCCGAGTTGCAGGCTGTGGAAAGCTGTCTGATGACCGGTGGCTGGATCAGCACCGAGCGCGACGCCTACAACCAGCGCTATTACCGCCAGTGGATGCATGAGATCCCGCCGCTCACCCATGTACGGCGCGGATCGACGGTCGACGTCCATCACACTATTGCGCCGCCGACATCGGCATTTGCGGTCGACGGGGCGCTGTTGCTGGCTGCGGCTCGGCCGGTGGGCGATGGCAAGCAATTCTGGACGTTGCAGCCAGTCGACATGGTGCTGCACAGCGCGGTACACCTGATGTCCGAGGGCGAGTTCGACCATGGCTTGCGTGACCTGCTGGACCTGCTGGACCTGTTGCAACACTTTGGGCAGCAGGAGCCTGGCTTCTGGCAGAACTTGCTGGAGCGTGCCGTCCAACTGCGATTGCAGCGGCCGTTGCACCACGTGCTCATGCAGATCAATCGGCTTTTCGGGCCCTGTGTCCCGGCAGACATGCTGCGGCAAGTGGCGTACCTGTCGCCGCCGCGCTGGCAGCAGCGGTGCATGAATACACTTTTTACCCAAGTGCTGCGTCCCAACCATCCCAGTTGCGACAGCCGCTGGACTGGCCTGGCGCGGTGGCTGATGTACGTTCGCTCGCACGCCCTGCGCATGCCCCTGCGGCTGCTGATACCTCACTTGCTGCGCAAGGCGTGGATGTCGCGTTTCGGCGGCAGTGTTCAGGGCGGATCAGCCCGGCCGGCCCACGACCAGCAACCTGCCCTGGCAGATCAGCCGCCCGACTGAGCATCGGGCGTGCACGCTCAGTCGGCCGGCGGCGCTTTTGAGCTTAACCAACTCCACCTCACTGAACCCCGCCGCCCGCCGCGCCGCCAGATTGAACGGCCCGCGCAGCCGCGGCGCCGCATAGCGCGCCACCAGCTGCGGGTACAGCGCTTCGGCATCCAGCCCGTCACGCCGGCACAGCCAGCCATACCAGTGGTTGCCGATGGCGACATGGCCGATCTCGTCGTGCAGGATCACGTCCAGGATGGCCACCGCCGCCAGGTCGCCGGCCTGGCGCAGCTTGGCCTGGATCGGCGGTGTGGCGTCCAGCCCGCGCGCTTCCAGCGTGCGCGGCACCAGCGCCATGCGCGCCACGATGTCGCCTGCCGTGGCCTCGGTCATGCGCCACAGGCCGTCGTGGGCGTCGAAATCGCCGTAGTCATGGCCCAGGGTCTGCAGATGGGCGCGCAGCAGGCTGAAGTGCAGCGCCTCTTCGGCGGCCACGCGCAGCCAGTCGCGGTAGAACTGCGTCGGGCATGCCGGCAAAGCGCCAGACCGCGTCCAGCGCCAGGTTGATGGCGTTGAACTCGATGTGGCAGATGGCATGCAGCAAGGCCGCCCGCCCGGCCAGGGTGAAGGGCGAGCGGGCGGGCACCTGCTTGGCCGGCACCAGCCGGGGCAGGGCGGGGCGGCCGGGCAGGCCGGGTGGTGCGGTCAGCAGATCGTCTGGCGTCGATAGACAGCTTGCCGGCCTCCAGCGCCTGCCACAAGGCCCGGGTGCAAGCGGCCTTGTCGGCGGGCGTTGGCAGTGCCAGCGCGGCCAGGGCGGCAGGGCGGAGCGAGGAGATGGGACCCATCCCTAGAATCATAGGCTCCGCATGGATCTGCCACCCGGATCCTGCACCCAGATATTCCACCCGACAGCCCACCGCAGATTGCAGATCGCAGCCCATGGCCATCTACCAGCTTGAAGACGACGTGCCCCAGGTCCACGCCACCGCCTGGGTCGCCGACAGTGCCGAAGTGATCGGCCGCGTGACCCTGGGCGAAAACGCCAGCATCTGGTACGGCGCGGTGCTGCGCGGCGACAACGACCGCATCAGCGTGGGCGCCAACAGCAATGTGCAGGACGGCAGCGTGCTGCACACCGACCATGGCGTGCCGCTGACCATTGGTGCCAACGTCACCATCGGCCACCAGGTGATGCTGCACGGCTGCACCATTGGCGACGGCAGCCTGGTGGGCATCCAGAGCATCGTGCTCAACGGCGCCAAGATCGGCCGCAACTGCCTGGTGGGCGCCGGCTCGCTGGTCACCGAGGGCAAGCAATTCCCCGACGGCGTGCTGATCGTCGGCCGCCCGGCCAAGGTGGTGCGTGAACTCACGCCCGAGCAGATCGCCAACCTGCAGGGCAGCGCCGCGCACTATGTGCAGCAGCAGCAGCGCCACGCCACCCAGCGCAAGCGCATTGGCTGATCGGCTGCGATGACACAGCTCCTTGACGCGCTGCGCGTGTTTCCCTCTGCGGGAGCCTTCAGCTCCCTCGCACCTGCCGCGCGGACCTGACATGGACCAGTTGCACAAGTTCATCTTCGAGGGCCTGCCGGTGCGCGGCATGCTGGTGCGCCTGGAAGGCAGCTGGCGCGATGTGCTGGCCCGCCGCACCAGCGCCAGCGACGGCGGCCATGCCTTCCCGCCGCCGGTGCGGGCGCTGCTGGGCGAGATGGCCGCGGCCAGCGTGCTGATGCAGGGCAGCCTGAAGTTCAACGGCGCGCTGATCCTGCAGATGCAGGGCGACGGCCCGGTGCGGCTGGCGGTGGCCGAGACCCAGCCCGACCTGAGCTTCCGCGTGACCGCCAAGCTGGTGGGCGATGTGCCGGCCGATGCCCGGCTGGAAGCGCTGCTGAATGTGCACGGCCAGGGCCGCTGCGCCATCACGCTGGACCCGCTGGACCGCTTGCCCGGCCAGCAGCCCTACCAGGGCGTGGTGCCGCTGCACGGCGACCAGCGTGAACCGCTGCAGAAGCTGAGCGAAGTGCTGGAGCACTACATGCTGCAGAGCGAGCAGCTCGACACCCGCCTGGTGCTGGCCGCCGACGACAACGTGGCCGCCGGCCTGCTGATCCAGCGCCTGCCGATTTCTGGTGGTGCCAACCTGGCGGGCGAGGTGCTGGTCAGTGCCGACGAGGACCAGATCGGCCGCAATGAAGACTACAAGCGCATCGCCTTGCTGGCCGGCACGCTGACAGCTGAAGAATTGCTGCGCTTGCCCGCTGATCAGGTGCTGCACCGGCTGTTCTGGGAAGAGACGCTGCGCGTCTTCGAGCCGCAAACACCACGCTTTGCCTGCCGCTGCTCACGCGAGCGGGTGGCCAACATGCTGCGCGGCCTGGGCGCCGATGAAGTGAACAGCCTGATCGCCGAGCGCGGCGAGGCCGAGGTGGGCTGCGACTTCTGCGGCGCGATGTACCGGTTTGATCCGGTGGATGCGGGCGGCTTGTTCACCGCTGGTGGCGCGGCAGCAGCGGCGCCAGACCAGCTGCACTGAGCCCGGGGCACGCGCTGGGCGTGGCCGGGGCGCGCCGGCTTCAGGCGTTCAGGTTGGTGCCGCCGCGCAGCGGTGCGCGCAGGCCGCTGGCCGTGTAGACGCGGCTGGCTGGCGCGGCAGCGCCCGGCATCAGCACGTCGATGGCGCGGTCCAGGGCCGCCGTGGCGCGTGACAGCGCTTCGCGCTGGCTGGCCAGCTGTGCGCTGGCACGGGCCAGGCGCAGGCGCATGGGCTCGGGCACGCCGCCGTGGCGCGCGGTGTGCATGAAAGATTCGACCGCCACCGCCAGGGCGTGGTGCAGCGCCTGGGCCTGTTGCTCAATCGCTTGCACATCGCGCTCGCGCAGCGAATCCGCCAACCCGGCCAGCCGCTGCTCGACCTGCGCGACCAGCGGCTCCAGCGGGTGGGCCAGTGGCAGGTCGCACAGGTCGATGCCGACGGCCGGGTCCAGGCGCACGTCGACCTCCATGGGCTGTTGCACCATGGCTGGGCAATGCTCAGCGCTTGCCCACCGCGCCCAGCAACTCCTGGGCGTTGGCGATGAGCTTGTCGGCAATGGCACCCGCGTTGACGGTGAACTTGCCGTCGCGGATGGCCTCGGAGATGCGCTGCACCTTTTCAGCGTCGAACACACCTTCCTGGCTGCTGACGGCGAGTTGCGCCACCGTTGGAGACAGTGCCACCTTGGCACTGGCCTCCACGCTGGCGCCAGGCGCCGCAGCCGGCGTGGCCGCCGTTCCTGTCTTGCGTTCGTTGACAGCCGTGGTGGCTGCAGAATTTTCGAGATGACCGATCTTCATGATGGACTCCAGCAGTGGGGGCCTGAGTACCTGACCCTGAGACATGTATGGGGTATCGGCGTGGCCTGACCGGACTTTAGGGCCTGGAGACGGAAATTTCTTCGTTTCCCTGGCTGGCAGGCCGCTTGGCCTGCCTGGATGCGGATGCCGACGCTGGTGATCACAGTGCCACCTCCACCCGCCGCTCGGCGGTGGCCACGCCGGTGATGATGCGGCCACTGTCGGTGCGCACCCGTGCATTCTGGCCTTCCAGCCCGGGGCCCATGGCCTGGCCTTCGCTGCTGACCGCGTAGCCTGCACCGGTGCCGATGATGCGCACCGTGTCCCCGGTGTTGAACAGTTGCCGCGTCTTCAGATCCGCCAGGCGCAGTGCATCGCCGGCTGACAGGCTGCGCTGCAGGGTGCGGCCGATGGCGTGGTCGGCACTGCCGATGGCTGCATCGGCGCGTTCAGCCAGGTCGACCTCGGCGGTGGCCAGGTGCCGGGCCTCCAGCACCGTGCCCGTGGGCAAGGCCGCAGTGGCCACCAGCGACGGCGCCCACAGGCGCACCGTCACCGGCAAAAAAACGTTCCAGCGCGCGCTGCCCTGCACGCAGCGCAGCCCCAGCCGGCTGCGGCCCAGCGGGCGCACGCCGCTGGGCAGGTAGGGCAGCACCTGGGCGCAGGGCGCCAGCTTGAGGTGGGGCGCCAGCTGGCCGACCTCCACCTCGATGCGTGGCGCCTGCCGCGCGCTGCCCCACAGCACCAGGGCGGCATCCTGCGCCATGCGCTGCACCTCGACGCGCACCGCCTCCGTCAGCGGCGATTCGCCTGCTGCATTGGGCAAGCCGGCCTGGCTGGGCTGGGCACCGGCCGTGGGCGCTGCCACACCGGCCAGCGCCAGCACGGCAGCGGCCAGCATGGCGTGGGGGCCACGGCGCAGGCCGGGCAAGCCGGGCGAAGGGGGGGCGGGCAGGCAATTGGGCACGTGGCGATGATGCGCGCAAGCTGGCCGCTGTGTGGCCTGGAACTGCCGGGTGTTGTGGCTGCTGTTCCGGTGCATGTTGGTGGCTTCGCTGCCGACAATCGGTTCGCATCGACACCCCTGGCCGATGCGCCAGCCTTCACAAGGGGCCGTGCATGCAGAACAGACTGACCCAAGCGATTGACTTCCAGTCCCAGGCCCTGGTGCTGCGGGCGGAGCGCCAGCGGCTCATCGCCAGCAACATCGCCAACGCCGACACGCCGGGCTACCAGGCCCGCGAGATGGATTTTGCGAAGGCGCTGCGCCAGGCCACCGGCACCACCGTGCCCAGCTCGGCGCCCCTGGCGCTGACAACCACCAGCCCTGGCCACGACGCTGCCGCCGTCAATCTGCGCAGCGACCCGGGTCTGCTGTATGCCCGCCACAGCCAGGACGCGGTCGACCGCAACACCGTCGACATGGACCGTGAACGCGCCAGCTTCACCGACAACACGGTGAAGTACGAGGCCACGCTGCGGTTCATCAACGGCAGCGTGCGCTCGATGCTCGACGCCATGAAGAGCCATAACCAATGACCCTTGCCGCCCCCCCCGAAGCGCCTTCGGCGCTCCCCCCAGGGGGCAACCCCAGCGGCCCGGCAAAGCCGGTTCCGCGGCGTTTGCTTGCTTGGGGCGGTGGTGCGCATCGCGCCCGCAGCAACCAGGGTCAGGAGAACTGAAATGAGCATGTTCAAGATCTTCGACGTGTCGGGCAGTGCGGCCAGCGCGCAGACCCAGCGGCTGAACGTGGTGGCCAGCAACGTGGCCAATGCCGACACCGTGGCCGGGCCCGACGGCCAGGCCTACAAGGCGCGCCATGTGGTGTTCCAGTCGCTGCTGATGGGCGAGGCCACGTCCACCGGGGTGCAGGTCAGCCAGGTGATCGAAAGCCAGAACGAGGGCAGGCGGGTGCACGACCCCAAGCACCCGGCTGCCGATGCCCAGGGCTATGTCACCTTCAGCAACGTCAATCCGATCGAGGAGATGGTCGACATGATCTCGGCGTCGCGCTCCTACCAGAACAACGTGGAGGTGATGAACACCACCAAAGGCCTGCTGTTGAAGACCTTGCAGATGGGCCAGTCGTGATGCACTACCCCCACTCCAGGAGCCTTGCATGAGCAGCGTCAGTTCCACCGGCAGCAATGCCTTCATCGACAGCCTGGGCGGCAGCGGTACGTCCAAGGCGGTCAGCGATGGCGCCACCACGGCCAAGGAGGCCAGCGAGCGCTTTCTGAAGCTGCTGGTCACGCAATTGCAGAACCAGGACCCGATGAACCCGGTGGACAACGCCCAGATGACATCGCAGATGGCGCAGATCAGCACCGTCAGCGGCATCGAGAAGCTCAACACCACGGTCGAGCGCCTGAACGGCCAGTTTGTGCAGATGCAGGCGGTGCAGGGCGCTGGCCTGGTCGGCAAGGACGTGCTGATCCAGGGCGACCGGATGTCGGTGGTCGATGGCACGGCGGTGGCCTCCTTCGAGCTGGCCAGCCCCGCCAGCCGGGTGAAGGTGGAAGTGCTGAGCCCGGCCGGTCGCCTGGTCGACACCATCAACCTGGCCACCACCGGTGCCGGCCGCCACGATGTGGCCTGGGCCGCCGGCCAAGACCTGCCCGATGTGGCCAGCTACCGCTTCCGCATCACGGCCATGACCGGGTCCACCCCGATGGATGCGATCTCCCTGACCCGCGACAAGGTCGGCTGCCGTCAACATCGGCGGCAGTTCGCTGACGGTCGAGCTCGAGCGGGCCGGCCGCGTGCCCTACAACCAGATCACCGCGCTGGACTGACGCCAAGGTCTGGCCGCAGATTTTTTTCACCCGGGCGGCTGCCACGGCCGATCCGGCTCCGTTTCCCCAGGAGAGTTTCCATGAGTTTCCAGCAAGGTGTTTCCGGCCTCACCGCCTCGGCACGCAATCTCGAGGTGATCGGCAACAACGTGGCCAATGCCAGCACCGTGGGCGCCAAGGTGGCGCGCGCAGAGTTTGCCGACGTCTATGCACGCGCCGTCTCGGGCGGGGCCAGCTCCATCGGCCTGGGTGTCAGCCAGACAGCGGTGACGCAGCAGTTCTCGCAAGGCAGCTTCAAGTCCACCGACGGCCCGCTGGACATCGCCATCAACGGCGGCGGCTTCTTCCAGCTGAAGGACCTGAGCGGCAACAGCCAGTACACCCGCAACGGCCAGTTCAAGGTCGACCGCGACGGCTTTGTCGTCAACACCCAGGGCGCGCGTCTGCTGGGCTACCCGGCCAATGACCAGGGCGTGCTGGTGCCGGGCCAGGCCCAGCCGCTGTCGCTGCCCACCGCCGGCATCAAGCCCAGCGTGACCAAGGCGGTCACCCTGGAGCTGAACCTGGATGCGCGCGCCGCCAACACCTTCGACGCCGGCCAACTCACCGGCGATCGACTTCAACGATGCCAAGACCTACAACAACGCCACCTCGGTCAACGTCTATGACAGCAAGGGCCAGGAGGTCTCGCTGACCTACTACTTCCAGAAGGTCTCGGCCGACACCTGGAACGTCTATGCCGGTGCCAACGGCGCCGTGGTCAACCCCGACGGCGGTGGCATGCCGCAGCCGATCTCCACCCTGACCTTTCCGCCCAACGGCGCGGCACCGATCAACCAAAGCGACGCCTCGCTGCCGCTGGAACTGATTCCCTTCGACGTGCCGGCCACCAGCAACTTCCAGGGCGCGGTGACCGAGCCGATCCCCGGCGTGGAGCTGGACCTGTCGACGCTGACGCAGTACGGCGCCATCTTCGGCGTCACCAATGTCACGCAAGATGGTTTTCCGCCTGGCCAGCTCAACGCCATCAAGATCCAGCCCAACGGCATCGTGCTGGCCACCTATTCCAGCGGCCAGAGCACGCCAGTGGGGCAGGTCGAGCTGGTTACTTTCCGCAATGTGCAGGGCCTGCAGCCCCTGGGCGGCAATGTGTGGGGCGCCACCTATGAATCGGGCGATGCCGTGCCGGGCACGCCGGGCAGCGGCAACCTGGGGGTGCTGCAGGCCGGTGTGGTGGAAGAAAGCAATGTCGATCTGACCCAGGAACTGGTGGCGATGATGGTGGCCCAGCGCATCTACCAGGCCAATGCCCAGACCATCAAGACGCAGGACTCGGTGCTGCAGACCCTGGTCAACCTGCGCTGATCGCATGGCCGCTTTCCTGCTGCGCCTGCCGATCTCCGCCCTGCGGGACTCGCCGTACGGGTGTACGGCTGCGCTCCTCGCCCGGATCTCGGCACGCTCGCGGCGGAAATCGGCCACGCGATCACAGCCTCCCTGTCTCTGCTGAGGACGCCCCATGGACCGCGTGATCTACCTGGCCATGGCCGGTGCCAAGGCCAACATGCAGCGCCAGGACGTGCTGGCGCACAACCTGGCGAATGCGTCGACGCCCGGCTTCCGCGCCGAGATGACGGCCTTCCGCGCCGTGCCGGTGCTGGGCGACGGCGCCAGCACCCGGGTCTACGCCATCGAGACCACGCCGGGCTACAACCCCGAGCCGGGCCCGGTGTCGGCCACTGGCCGCAACCTGGACGTGGCCATGAAGGGCAATGCCTGGCTGGCCGTGCAGGCCGCCGACGGCACCGAGGCCTACACCCGTGCCGGCGCGCTGGAAGTCAGCATCGAAGGTGTGCTGGTCACCCGGGCCGGCTTGCAGGTGGTGGGCGACGGTGGCCCGGTCACCGTGCCGCCCAATGCCCGGGTGCAGATCGGCGGCGACGGCACGGTCACGGCTGCCGTCGGCAACGGCGCGCCGCAGGCGGTGGGCCGCATCAAGCTGGTGACCCCCGAAGCACCCATGCTGCGTGGTGCGGACGGCCTGTTCCGCGCCGCCACAGGCGATGACCTGCCCACCGACGCCATCGCCGGCCTGCAGAGCGAGACCCTGGAGGGCAGCAATGTCAGCCCGGTCGAATCGATGGTGGCGATGATCGCCGCCGCGCGCCAGTTCGAGCAGCAGATGAAGATGCTGCAAAGCGCCCAGGAGCGCGAGCAGTCGGCCACCCGCCTGTTGTCGAACAGCTGATGCCGCCATGCCCTGATTGACTGCGCCGCAGCCCGGAAAAGCACCGCCATGGCGGTGCTTTTTGCTGTTTGGATGGGCTCAAGTTGCCGCGATCATCGTTCTCGAGACCAGGCAACCGAAGGCGCAACATGATCCGATCACTCTGGATATCCAAGACCGGGATGGAAGCCCAGCAGACGGCGCTGGACGCCATCGCCAACAACCTGGCCAACACCGCCACCACCGGCTACAAGCGCAGCCATGCGGTGTTCGAGGACCTGATGTACCAGAACCTGCGCCAGGTGGGCGCCAACAATGCCGAGCAGGCGCAGCTGCCGATCGGTCTGCAGTTGGGCCTGGGTGCCAAGTCGGTGGGCACGGCGCGCAACTTTGCCCAGGGCAGCCTGCAGCAGACCGGCGGTGCCTACGACCTGGCGGTGCTGGGCCATGGCTTCTTCCAGGTGAGCATGCCCGACGGCAGCACCGGCTACACCCGCGACGGCAGCTTCAAGACCAATTCACAAGGCCAGCTGGTGACCAACGGCGGCTACCTGCTGCAGCCGGGCATCACCATTCCGGTCAATGCGCTGTCGATCAACGTCACCAAGGACGGCATCGTCGAAGTGACCACCGCCGCCAACCAGACCGCGCCCACCCAGCTGGGGCAGATCCAGCTGGCCGGCTTCGTCAACCCCGGTGGCCTGGACCCGCGCGGCGAAAACGTCTACAGCGAGAGCGCCGCCTCGGGTGCGCCACAGGCCGGTGCGCCCGATGCCAACGGGCTGGGCGCGCTGTCTTACGGCAGCCTGGAGACCAGCAACGTGAACGTGGTCGAGGAACTGGTCAGCATGATCCAGACACAGCGCGCCTATGAGATGAATTCCAAGGCAGTGCAGACCTCCGACCAGATGCTGCAGAAGCTGGCCCAGTTATGAGCTCCCCCGAAGCGACGACGTCGCGCCCCCCCAGGGGGGCCGAGCCCGGGCACGGCAGGTCCGGCGGGCCTGGCATGCCTGGCGAGGGGCCGGGCAGCACCGCCCGGCGCGGCCTGCAAGGCCCGCCAGCGGCCCGGCAGAGCCGGTTCCGCGGCGTCTGCTTGGCTGGCTTTGCGCTGCCCTGGCTGGTGGTGCTTGTCACCGGCTGCGCCAGCATTGGCGAGCGGCTGCAGCAGGTACCGGTGGTCGATCTGGTGCAGCCCAGTGCGGCGATGCCGGTGGCCGACGCGCCCTGGCCGACCAGCAGCGAGCCGCAGGTGGTCACCGGCGCCATCTTCCAGGCCGACCGCTACCGCCCGCTGTTCGAGAACCACCGTGCCCGCATCGTCGGCGACACGCTCAACATCAGCATCACCGAAAAGGTGAGCGCGGTGCAAAAGAGCACCAGCAGCCTCAACCGCAAGGGCTCGGTCGACGCCGGCGTGGGCGCGCTGCCCTTCCTCAAGAGCAGCGCCTTGACGCGCGCCAGTGCCAGCGGCAGCGGCAACAGCGATTTTTCCGGCTCCGGCACCACCGAGAACAGCAACGACTTCTCCGGCGTGATCACCGCCACCGTGGTGCAGGTGCTGCCCAACGGCCACCTGATCGTGTCCGGCGAGAAGCAGATCGGCGTCAACGCCAATGTCGACGTGCTGCGCTTTTCGGGCCAGGTCGACCCGCGCGCCATCGCGCCGGGCAACACCGTGTCCAGCACCCTGATCGCCAATGTGCGGGTGATGCAGCGCGGCCGTGGCCAGGCGGCTGAAGCCCAGTCGATCGGCTGGCTGGGCCGCTTCTTTCTGAATGTGTTGCCGATATGACCCACCCCCGTAGCGCCTTCTGCGCCTCCCCCTCAAGCGGGCTGAGCCCGGACGGGCAAGGTCCGGCGGACCTTGCCAGGCGCTTCACCCCCGACCGTCTGCTGCGCGCTGGTGGTGCTGGTCAGCCTGTTCCTGGCCAGTGCGGCGGCGTGGTGGCCGGTGCAGGCCGCCCGCATCAAGGAGGTGGCCAAGGTGCAGGGCGTGCGGCCCAACCAGCTCACCGGTTTCGGCCTGGTGTTCGGGCTGGACGGCACCGGCGACCAGTCCACCCAGGCGCCGTTCACACCCCAGGCGCTGGCGGCCTTTCTGCAGCAGAACGGCATCACCTTGCCGCCGGGCGTGACCATGCAGCCACGCAACCTGGCGTCGGTGGTGGTGACGGCCGAACTGCCGCCGTTTGCCCAGCCCGGCCAGCGCATCGACGTGAATGTGTCGTCCGCCGGCAATGCCAAGAGCCTGCGTGGCGGCCTGCTGCTGCAGACGGCGCTGCGCGGCACCGATGGCCAGATCTACGCCATCGCCCAGGGCAACCTGATCGTCGGTGGTGCGGGCGCCGCCGCCGGCGGTGCCAAGGTGCAGATCAACCACCTGGCCGCCGGCCGGGTGCCAGACGGCGCCACGGTCGAGCGCGCGGTGCCCATGGTCATGAGCCACAACGGCCTGCTGCAGCTCGATCTGCAGAGCAATGACTTTGCCACCGCCCGCGCGGTGGCCGAGGCCATCAACACGGCCAAGGGCGCAGGCACGGCCCAGGCGGTGGACGGCCGGGTGGTGCGGGTGCGCATGCCGGTGCAGGCAGCCGACCATGTGGCCTTTGTGGCCGACCTGGAAAACCTGGACGTGCGCCTGCAGCGGCCGGCTGCCCGGGTGGTGATCAATTCCCGCACCGGCTCGGTGGTGATGAATGAATCGGTCACGCTGGGCAGCTGCGCGGTGGCGCACGGTGCGCTCACCGTCACGGTCAACGCCACGCCGGTGGTCAGCCAGCCCAATGCGCTGGCCGCTGGTCAGACCGTGCAGGCGGAAAAGAACGACATCGCCATCACCCAGCAAGGCGGGCAATTGATGCACCTGCCCGCCGGTGCCAAGCTCGCCGACGTGGTGCGGGCCCTCAACACCCTGGGCGCCACGCCGCAAGACCTGCAGGCCATCCTGCAGGCGATGAAGAGCGCCGGCGCCCTGAACGCCGAGATCGAGGTGATATGACAGCCCCCCGTTGCGCCTTCGGCGCTTGCCACCAGGGGGGCAACGCCAGCAGCCCGGCCAAGCCGGTTCTGCGGCGTTGGCTTGCCCCGCGCGGTGGCGCCGGTCTGATCAAGGAGAACTAGATGGCCGCCATCCCGAACCTGTCGCTCGGCGGCACCAGCGCGTCTGACGTCCAGCTGGCCAGTGATGGCCGCAACCTGGACAACCTCAAGCGCGGGGCGGCGCAGAACCCCAAGGGCGCCGCACGCGAAGCCGCCAAGCAGTTCGAGTCGCTGTTCATGACCGAGCTGATGAAGAGCATGCGCGCATCCACCGAGGCCAGTGGCCTGATGGACAACGCCGGCACCAAGCTGGGCACCGAGATGCTGGACGCCCAGCTGGCGGCCAAGACCGCCGGCCGACCGGGTGGCTTGTCCGAGGTGATCGAGCGGCAACTGGAGCGCCAGATGGGCCTGGTGCCCGGCCCGATCCCCAGCGTGCGGCGCGCCAACGAGAGCCTGCCCACGGTGCAGGCGCCTAACAGCACGCCCAAGCTGCCTGAAAAAAGCGCGGCCGGTTTCGTGCGCCAGCACACCGAAGCCGCAGACGCCGCCGCCGCCGAAACCGGCATCCCCGCGCCCTTCATGCTGGCCCAGGCCGCGCTGGAGACCGGCTGGGGCAAGCGCGAGATCATCGGCCGCGATGGCACCAACAGCCACAACCTGTTCGGCATCAAGGCCGGCAGCAGCTGGAAGGGCCCGACGGTGGATGTGACCACCACCGAATACATCGGTGGCCAGCCACGCAAGATGATCCAGAAGTTCCGCGCTTATGCCAATGAGACGGAATCCTTTGCCGACTATGCCCGCCTGATGAAGGACAGCCCGCGCTACGCCAAGGTGGTGGAGCAGGCGTCGGATGCCAAGGCCTTTGCCATGGGCCTGCAGAAAGCCGGCTACGCCACCGACCCGCTGTACGGCCAGAAGCTGGGCCAGGTGATCAACACCACGCTGCGCCTGCAGCGCGACACGGCCTGAGCATGGCCACGCACCGTAGCGCCTGCGGCGCAAAGCATGGCCGGCCAGACGCTGGCGCCTTGGGCCTGTCGACATGACCACCAGCAGCCTGCTGTCGCTGGGCACGTCGGCGCTGTATGCCGCCAACGCCCAGTTGCTGACCACCAGCAACAACATCGCCAATGCCAACACGCCGGGCTTCTCACGCCAGTCGGTGGAATTGGCCACGGCGGGCAGCGCCTACAACGGCTCTGGATACTTTGGCCGCGGTGTCACCGTGTCCACCGTCAGCCGCGCCACCAACATGTTCCTGACCCAACAGGCGGTGGCGACGGGCTCGGCTGCAGCCGCCGACGGCGTGCGGCGCGACATGCTGTCGCAGCTGGAGAAGGTGTTTGCTGGCGGCGAGGCCGGCCTGGGCAATGCCGCCACGCAGATTTTCAACAGCTTTGCCGATGTGGCCGCCAACCCGGCCGACCTGGCGGCGCGCCAGGCGGTGCTGGGCCGGCTGGAAGACTTTGCGTCACTGGCACGCTCGTCGTCCGACCAGATCGAGGCGCTGCAGGCCAATGTGGCGCACGACGTCCAGGGCGGCCTGTCCGAGGTCAACACCCTGGCCTCGGAACTGGCCAAGCTCAACCTGGCGATCGCAGCGGCCAGCAACCGCGGCCATTCGCCCAATGCCCTGCTCGACCAGCGCGACGAGCTGGTGCGCCGCATCGGCAGCCAGATGCAGGTGCAGACGGTGCAGAACACCGACCTGACCATGGCGGTGTACGTGGGCAGTGGCCAGACCCTGGTGCTGGGCGGCACCGCCTTCAAGCTGGTGCCACAAGCCGACCCCTATGATCCCAGTCGCATCGGCGTGGCCATCGACATCGGTGGCCAGCGCACCCAGCTGCCGACCGCCGCCATCGGCGAAGGCCAGGTGGCCGGCCTGCTGCGCTTTCAAGACAACGACCTGGCCGAGGCCCGCAACCGGCTGGGCCAGCTGGTGGCCGGCCTGGGCCATGCGCTGAACAACCAGCAGGCCCTGGGCCTGGACCTGGAGGGCCAGGCCGGCAGCCCGCTGCTGCGCATCCAGGGCCCGCAGGCCCTGCCGGCCGCCGGCAATGCCCGCGCGGGCGACGGCAGTTTTGTCGCCACCGTCGACATCCGCATTGCCGACCCCAGCGCGCTCAACGCCAGTGAATACCGGCTGGAGCCCGACACCGCCAACGGCGGCCAGTACAAGCTGACCCGGCTGAGCCGACGGCAAGGTGTTCCCGCCGGTCAACAGTGGCGACACGGTGGACGGCTTCACCATCACCATCGGCCCCAATGCGCCCCAGGCCGGTGAATCCTTCCTGCTCAAGCCGGTGTCCAACGCGGCGGCCGGCCTCAGCGTGGTGCTGAAGAACCCGCGTGGCCTGGCGGCGGCCAACCCGATGACCGGCGTGGTGCATCCGGCCAACACCGGCACCGCCACCATTGCCGCATTGGCGGTGGACGCCGCGCCAGCCAATGGCTACCAGGCGCTGACGCTGCGCTTCCTGGACGACGCCGGCAGCTATGAACTGCTGGATGCCGGCAACGGCCTGCTGACCACCGGCAGCTTCAGCGCCGGCACGCCGATCCGCTATGACGGCCTGTCGCTGGCACTGAACGGCCTGCCGCGTAGCGGCGACCGCATCAGCCTGTCGCCCACCAGCCAGCCGGCGGCCAGCAACGGCAACGCGCTGCGCTTCGACGACCTGGCCAACCGCGGCCTGATCGACGGCAGCACCGTGGCCGACGCCTATGCCAACGTGCTGGCCGACGTGGGCGTGCGGGTGCAGGGTGCGGTGGCCTCGGCCGACAACACCGCCACCGTGGCGGCGCGTGCGCGTGCCGAGCTCAGCGCCGATGTCGGTGTCAACCTCGACGAAGAAGCGGCGCGCCTGATCCAGTTCCAGCAAAGCTACCAGGCTGCCGCCAAGCTGTTGCAGACCTCGCAGACGCTGTTCGACACCTTGCTGGCCAGCGTCAGCCGCTGAGCCGCACCATGCCCGGAGCTGAGCCATGAGAGTCTCCACTGCCAACCGCTACGAGGCGGCCGTCGACAGCCTGCAACAGCGCCAGCGCGACATGGCCGAAGCGCAGACCGCCATGACCAACGGCAAGCGCATCAACAAGCCCAGCGACGATCCCACCGGCGCGGCACGGGCCGAGCGCGCCTACCTGAGCGGCCAGCGCATTGCCAGCGAGCAGCGCTCGGTCGACGCCAGCCGCAACGCCATGACCCTGGCCGAGGCGGCCCTGGGCCAGGCCGGGGAGCTGCTGCAAGGCGCCCGCGAGACCATGGTGGCTGCCGGCAATGGCAGCTACAGCCCGGCCGAGCGCCAGTCGCAGGCCAACCAGCTGAGCAACTTGCGCAGCCAGCTGCTGGCACTGGCCAACCAGAGCAATGGCGCGGGCGGCTACCTGTTCGGCGGCCAGGGTGCCACCACCCTTCCGTTTCTCGACACCCCCGCCGGCGTGCAGCCCGGCAGCGTCGGCGGCCAGGCCTTGCTGTCGAGCACCGAGCTGATGCCCAGCACCGTCGATGGCCAGGCCATCTGGCTGTCGGCACGCAGCGGCAACGGCATCTTCACCACGGCGGCCAACCCGGCCAACACCGGCACCGGCTGGATCGACGCCGGCACCGTGGGCGACCCGGCGGCGCTGACCGGCGGCAGCTACCAGGTGGAGGTGGTCGACAACAACGGCGTGCTCAGCCTCAGCATCAGCAACGGGGGTGCCGCCACGGCGGTCGACAACATGCCCTACCGCGCCGGCCAGACCATCAGCGTCGACGGCATGACGCTGCACCTGAAGGGCACGCCGGTGGTCGGTGACCGCTTCAGCATCACGCCGTCGGCGCCCGACCTCGATGTCTTCGCCGCGCTGGACAGCGCGATTGCCGTGCTGAAGGACCCCGGCGCCAATGCCGGCCAGATTGCCCAGGCGGTGAACAGCGGCCTGCGCGACCTGGACGCGGTGATGGGCCACATCCAGGCCGCCCGTGCCGAGGCCGGCAGCATGCTCAACCGCCTGGATGCACTGGACGGCCGCAACCAGGACCGCGCCGTGTGGGCCAAGACCGTGCAGGCCGACGCCGAAGACCTGGACATGCTGCAGGCCATCAGCACCTTCCAGAACCAGCAGACCGGTTACCAGGCAGCGCTGCAGAGCTATGCCATGGTGCAGCGCATGTCGCTGTTCGACTACGTCAAGTGAGCCGCGCTGTCCCACGCGGTGCGCGCTGACGCACACAATCGCCCCATGACAGATTTTTCCGTGTTGGGCCAGGTGGCCCTGGGCTATTCGCCGATGATCGACCGCCACAAGGCGATCACCGCGCTGCGCCTGACCGTGTTTCCCATCCGCCCGGACGCCCGTCCGGAGGTGTCGGCATTGCTGGCGGCCCTGGCCGATGTCTGGCCCGACGCCTGGCCCGAAGCCGGCGCAGCGGGTGTCGCTGAACATCGTCGGCGAATCGCTGCTCGACGCCATGCTGCGCACCGACCTGCCGCTCAACATGATGCTGGAGGTGCCCGCCTTCATGGCCAGCGACCTGGCCCACACCGACGCCCTGGCAGCGCTGCACACCCGCGGCAACACCCTGCTGATCAAGGGCCGGCCGCTGCAGCCGCTGCCGCGCGAGGTGCTGCCGTGTTTTGCCTATTCGATCATCGACCTGGCCGACGAGCGGCGCGACGGCATGCCGCCACCCGGTGCGGCGTGTCGCGCAACATTCCGCATGTGCAGGCCGGCGTGCAGACCAATGCCGCAGATGACCGAGGCCTTCGGCCGCGGCGCCATCGCGGTGCTGGGCTGGCCGATCGACGACCCGGCGCCGGCCAAGCCCGGCAGCAGCCGCGGTGCCCAGCCCGAGCTGAGCGCGGTGGTCGAGCTGATCAACCGGGTCGACCGCCAGGAAAGCCGCCGACCGGCTGGAAGCGGTGATGAAGAACGACCCGACCATGGCCTTCAAGCTGATGCGCTACATCAACTCGCCGGCCTTCGGCCTGAGCGTCGAGGTCACCAGCTTCCGCCACGCCATCATGCTGCTGGGCTACCAGCGGCTCAAGCGCTGGCTGGCGCTGCTGCTGGCCGCAGGCAGCCGCGACGCCGGCATGAAGCCGGTGATCTACGCCGCCGTGCGCCGCGGCCTGCTGATGGAAGAGCTGGGCCGCGACAACGGCTGCGACGACGAGGGCCGCGGCGAGCTGTTCATCTGCGGCGTGTTTTCGCTGCTCGACCGGCTGATGCACCAGCCCTTTGCCGAGCTGCTCAAGGGCATCCCCACCAGCGAGGCGGTGCGCGAGGCCTTGCTGCACCAGCGCGGACCGCACCAGCGCCTATCTGGCCCTGGTGCAGGCCATCGAGGCGGCGTCGCTGCACGACATCCGCGATGCCAGCGAAGCGCTGATGATGACGGCCCAGGCCGTCAACCAGGCCGTGCTGCGCGCGCTGGTGGCGGCCCGTCAGCTCGACTGACGGCGCGGTGGCCCGGCCGGCCGGTTGCCGGCTGCCACCGCGACGCGTGCCGGGCTGGTGCAGGCCGGCCGCTAAACTGGCCTGATGTCCTTGCTGCCGCGCGCTGCCACGCTGCCGTCCAACGCCCAGCTGTCGGCCCTGCTCGATGGTGTGGACGATGCGTTGCTGCTGTTGCTCGACGTGCGCCAGCGCGTCAGCTACCGCAACCCGGTGGCGCAGCGCCTGCTGGGCTGCGAAGCCGGGCAAGCGCTCGACCAGGCCATGGCCTGGTTGGACGCGGCCTCGCGCGCGGCGCTGCAGGGGGCGCTGCAACAAGCCTTGGTGCAGGCCCCGGGGCAGGGGCCCAGCAGCACGCCCTTGGCCGTCACCCTGGGCGATGGCCCCATGCGCGGAGCGCCATTGCTGTTCAGTCTGTCGCGCAGCGGGGGCGGTGGCTGGGCGCTGCGCGCGCCCACAGCGCCGCCACCGCCGCCGCAGCCACCGCTGGCGGCCAGCGCCACCAGCGAGCTGGTGCGCCTGCTGTGGGACTCTCCCCAGCCGCTGACGGTGCAGGACCGGCAGTTCACCATCGTCGCGGCCAACCGCGCCTATTTCGAGGCGGTGGGCCGCAGTGCCGAGCAGGTGCTGGGCCAGGACCCGCTGGCCGACCTGTGCCCGGCCGACCAGGCCGAGCTGCAGCAATCGCGGCAGGACTGGTTGGCCGCGCTGGCTGCCGGCCGCCAGCCCGAGCGCCAGGCGCAGCGGCGGGTGGTCGACGCCCAGGGCCGGCCGCGCTATTTCCGGTTTGCGCCGCGCTGGGTCAGTGCGGACGACGGCGCGCCGCTGCTGCTGGCCATCCTGCAGGACGTGACGCTGGAGCACCAGGCGCGCGACGCGGCGGCCCAGTCTGGCCATGAGCTTGCGCAATGGTTCGACCTCAGCCCCATCGGCATGCTGGTCTACGACGCCGCTGGCCAGGTGCTGCGCAGCAATGGCGCCCTGGCCGCGCTGATCGGCCAGGTGCCGGCCCAGCTTGGCGGCGCCCATGCCGACCTGTGCCAGCTGCTGGCCTGGCAGGGCGACCAGGTGCAGCCCAGCCTGCAGCCTGGCGGGCCGGCCATGGAGGTGCAGGCCGCCGTGGCGCTGCCCGACGGCAGGCGCCAGTTGTTGCGGGCGCGGCTGCGCGCCTTCCACAGCGACCAGCGCAGCCAGCGGGTGATGGCGGTGGTCGAAGACCGCAGTCTGGAAGACCAGCACGACCTGGCCCAGCTGGAGATCGGTGCGCTGATGGACACCGCCAGCGTCGGCGTGGCCACCTATGAGGCCTCACGCGGCTGGCTGCAAAGCCGGCCACCGCGCGCTGGCCCTGCAGCCCCCCCGGGCAGTGCGCCGGCCGGGCTGGCGGCTGGGCTGCAGTCGATTGGCCGTGACCAGGTCGAGCCCGGCTCACGCGATGCCTTCGAGCGCCTGCAGCGGGCGCTGCGCGAGGGCCAGCGCGCCCAGGTGCGCTATGCGGTGCAGGTGCCCGAGCTGGGCACCCGCTGGCTGCTGACCCGGGTGGAACCGGGCGAACTGACGGGCGGCCGCGCCGCCTTGTCGGTGGTGACGCTGGACATCACCGAACAGGAAGAGGCCCACCGCCGCAGCGAGCAGCTGCTGCGCGAGCTGTCGGGCATCCTCGACGGCACCAGTGCCGGCATCGCCTACCTGCGCGGCGACCGCCTGGTGCGCTGCAACCGCAGCTTCGAGGCGATGCTGGACCTGGCGCCCGGTGGCGCCGGTGGGCGCCAGCGTGGCCGAACTGCTGGCCGGGCAGCCGGCGGTGCAGGCGCTGCTGCACCAGGCGCTGGCCGATGTGCCGACCGGCGTGGTTGCTGAAGTCGCTGCTGACGTGGCAGCTGAAGGACCGGCCGATCGCGGGCCGGAGCAGCGCCACGAGACCGAGTTCTCGCGCCTGGGGCCTGGGGGTCAGCTGGTGTGGTACGCGCTTGTCGGCCAGCCGGGCGCCGGCCGGTGCGGTGCCCGAGCTGGTGGTGGTGCTGACCGATGTGTCCCGCCTCAAGGCCCAGCAGGCCGAACTGGAAGCGCTGGCGCGCGAGCGCGAGCTGATGTTCAGCCTGAGCGACGTGGGCCTGGCCTATCTGCGCGGCAGCACCATCGAACGCGCCAACGAGGCCTTGGCCGGCTTGACCGGCTATGCCGTGGGTGAACTGCTGGGCATGCCGCTGTCTGCGCTGTATGCCGACGTGGTGGATTTCGACCAGCTGTGGCGCCAGCAGCAGCAGGGCCTGTCGTCTGCCGGGCGCTGGCAGGGCGAACGCCGGCTGCGCCGGCGCGACGGCCGCCTGCTGTGGGTGCAGGTCAACAAGCGCCTGGTCGACGAGGCCGACCCTGCGGCCGGCATGATCTGCAGCTATGTCGACGTGGACGAGCGCCGGCGCGCCCGCGAGGCGGTGCAATTGCAGGCCGAGCGCACCCGCGCCATCCTCGATTCGGTGCTGGTGGGCATCGTCACCGTGGGCGACGGCGGCATCGAATGGATGAACCGGTCGGCCCGGCGCATGTTCGGCGGCGAGCTGGCCGATTTTGTCGGCGAGCCGATCGCCATCGTCGCCACCGCCGAGCCCGACCACCCGCTGCGCGCCACCCATTACCGCCAGCATCTGGCCGACGGCCAGGCCGAGACCTTCGAATGCCGGCTGCGCGGGCGTGACGGGCGCGAGTTCTGGGTGGTGGGCAATGCCGTGGTCACCGGCCGCGGTGCCGACGGCGGCCTGCCCGGGGCCGACGCGGCGCGTGGCAGCGGCAGCCAGATCACCTTCGCCCTGCTCGACATCGAGCGCCGGCGCCAGGCCGAGGTCAGCATCGCCCAGGCCCAGGCTTCGCTGCAGCGCATCATCGACACCGCGCCGCTGGCCATCGCGCTGTTCGACTCCGCCAGCGGCGCGGTGCTGCGCCTGAACCACATGGCGGCGATGTTCTTCGGCCGGCCGGTGGAGGCGGTGCTGGGCCGCGCGGCCCGAGGACTGGTTCAGCGCCGACGACGCCGCCGCGCTGCGCGACGACCTGCAGGCCGCCCAGCGGCAGGCCGAGGTGCTGCGGCGCGAGTTGCCGCGCCCGGTGCGCAGCGGCGGCGAGGCCGGCGCGGTGGAGCAGCGCATGTGGGACATGCGCATCGTCTCGCTGCAGACCGCGCAGCGGGGCCCGGGCCAGACCGGTGGCGCCCAGCTGCTGCTGGTGGCCAGCGACGTGACCGAGCAGCGCGCTGCCGAGCAGGCCCGCTTCGACGCCGCGGTGTCGCAGCGCGAGATGCTGGTCAAGGAAGTGCACCACCGCATCAAGAACAACCTGCAGGGCGTGGCCGGCCTGCTGCAGCAGACGGCGGCGCGCCGGCCCGAGGTGGCGGCGCTGATCAGCGAGGCGGTGGGCCAGGTGCAGGCCATCGCCCAGGTGCATGGGCTGCAGGTGGGGGTGTCGGGGCCGCTGCGCATCCTGCCGCTGGTCGAGGCCATCACCGCCAGCGTGCAGCGCACCTTCGGCCGGCCGATCAGCGTCAGCGTGCAGGGCACGCCGGCGCACCGCTTTGCGCTGCCCGAGGCCGAATCGATCCCGATCGCGCTGACCGTCAACGAGCTGCTGACCAATGCCATCAAGCACAGCGCGCCCGGCGACATCCACTGCGTGCTGCACTTCGACGAGGCCCGGCTGGTGATCCAGATCCTGAGCCCGGGCCAGCTGCAAGCCCGGTTTCAGCCTGGCCCAGGTGCCGCCCGGCGTGTCGGGCCTGGGCCTGGTGCGGGCACTGCTGCCGCGCCGCACGGCCACCCTCACGCTCAGCCAGCTGGGTGCGCAGGTCGAGGCCAAGGTGGTGCTGGTGCCCCCCAGCATCAGCGTGCTGGCGCCGCTGTAGCTGCACAATGGGTGCCATTCTGCAGCAACAGGGCAACGCCATGGCCGAGCAAGGCAAGATCCTGGTGGTCGACGACGACCGGCTGGTGCTGGCCACCGTGACCCACGGTCTGGCACTGGCCGGCTACGAGGTGATCGACGCCGACAACGGCGACGACGCGATCCTGCTGGCGCGCCAGCACAAGCCTGATCTGGCGCTGCTGGACATCCGCATGGAAGGCATGAGCGGCTTCGACGTGGCCGCCTATCTGCGCGACCACCTGCATGTGCCCTTCATGTTCCTGTCGGCCTTTGCCGACGACGAGACGGTGCAGAAGGTCAAGGCCCTGGGCGCCGTGGCCTACCTCGTCAAGCCGCTGGACATCGGCCAGATCCTGCCCACGGTGGCGGCGGCGCTGGCCCGGCTGCCGGCGCGTGCCGGCGCGCGGGCTGCTGCACCGGTGGCGCCGCCGGTTGCAGCCGATGCTGCTGCCGCGCTCGACCTGGTGCCCATGGCCGTGGGGGTGCTGATGCACCGCTTTTCGCTGCAGCGTGGTGCCGCGCTCGAGCGGCTGCGCAGGCTTGCCGCCGACGAGCAGCGCAGCCTGGTCGACCAGGCCGGCCGCCTGGTGGACGCGGTGGAACTGCTGTCGCGCGGCCAGGGCTGATCAGCGCTGCACCCAAGCGTGGGTGTGCCGGCTGAGGTCTGGCTGAGGTGTGCGGCCAACGGCCGGAAGGACGGGCGCTGGTGGCCAGCATCCAGGACCCAGCAGCGCGGGCCTGGCG
The DNA here is from genome assembly GCA_963844485.1 of uncultured beta proteobacterium. Classification (GTDB taxonomy): domain Bacteria; phylum Pseudomonadota; class Gammaproteobacteria; order Burkholderiales; family Burkholderiaceae_C; genus Pseudaquabacterium. Next base: position 67,417 of record CAWJOQ010000011.1, on the reverse strand, counting down.
CTCTGCCTGCCACGCGCCTCGACCCACGGCGACCCGGCGTCAGTCCTGCAAGCGGAAATGAAAGCGTGCGCCCTGGCCCACCGCGCTGTCGGCCCAGATCTCGCCGCCGTGGCGGCGCACGATGCGCCGCACCGATGCCAGGCCCACGCCGGTGCCCTGGAAATCACTGCTGCTGTGCAGGCGCTGGAACACGCCGAACAGCCGGTCGGAAAAGCGCATGTCAAAGCCGGCGCCGTTGTCGCTGATCACGAAGCCGGGCCGGCCGTCATGCACTTCGGGCTCGAAGCGCAGCACCGCCTGCGCCATCTTGGCGCTGTACTTCCAGGCATTGCCGAGCAGGTTTTCCAGCGCCATGCGCAGCAGCGTGGGGTCGCCCTGGGCCACCATGCCTGGGGCGATGTGCACGCTGACCTGGCGCTCGGGCGCGCTGCGGCGCAATTCATCGATCACATAAGTGGCCAATTGCGACAGGTTGACCGGCTGACGCGCCAGCGGCTGGCTGGACAGGCGCGACAGCGACAGCAGGGCGTCGATCATGTGGTTCATGCGCGCTGCGGCGGCCAGCACCCGGTCGATGTGGTCGCGACCGACCCGGTCGAGCGCTGCGCCGTAGTCTTCCTTGAGGATGCGGCCAAAGCCTTCCACCACCCGGATCGGCGCGCGCAGATCGTGCGAGATGGTGTAGCTGAAGGCGGCATGTTCAGCGGCCAGCGCCTGGGTTGCATGGTCGGGGCCGGTATCGGCCCTTGCCAGCACCAGCAGCAGCTGCCCCTGGCAGGCTGGGCCGACGGAGCCGCCGCTGCTGTCTGGCGGACCCTCCAGTTGGAGCTGCTGCAACGGGTGCAACGGCTGCAGTTGGTGCAACTGTGCCCGCCAGCCGTCGGCTTCGGCGCTGGCCCCGGGGCGCAGGGCCAGCACCTGCTGGCGCAGCGCGTTGGGCAAGCCCGCCAGGGCCTGCGGCCAGGGCAGGGCGGCGGTGTCGGCATGGCCGTCGGGCCCTGGCAGGCCCAGCAGTTCGCGGGCGCCCGGGCTGGCGCGTGCCAGCTGCCAGCCCTGGCCATCGGCAGCCGGGGCGCCAATGCACAGCACTGCCAGGCTGTGGTCCATCACCACGTCCAGCAACTGGCACGCGGCGGCAGTCTGGTCGTCATCGCTGGGCCAGGCCACACCGCTGTGGCCGGCAAACTGGCCATGGCTGTCCAGCCGCGGCAGCCCGCGCAGGCGCCAGGCGCGCGCTGGCGTGGATGGCCCTTGCGCCACCTGTGTCACCCGGGTCACCTGCAATTCGCCCAAGGCAGCCTGGGCCTGCAAGCGGGCTTGCAGGCTGTGCGCCGCATCATCGAAGTATTGCCACAGGCCGCCACCGTGCAGGGCGCCAGCGGCCCAGGCCGCAGCGGGCGCGCCCGGGGGAGGCTGCAGTTGCACCAGGCGGTGTTGGGCATCGGTCTGCCAGCACCACACATCGACCAGCTGGCCCAGCAGCTGTGCCTGCTGGCGGGCGTCCTGCAGTTGGTTTTGCAGTTGGTCCCGCAATTGCTGGCGGCCCCACAGCACGCCGGCAAGCAGGGCGCAGCCTGTGCACAGCAGCATGGCCAGCGCCAGCAACCAGCCTGGCAAGGCCGGCGGGCCCGCCCAGACCGTGGCCGCCAACACCACCACCAGGGCAATCAGCCAGGCAGCTGCGGCCAGCCGCACCGGGCTTGGCCCTGATTTCAGCCAGGTCGGCATCATCACCAGAGGGGCCGGCACCAGCAAAGCGCCTGGGCGGGGAGGGGGGGGCTGGCGTGCGCCTGGGCGCCCGCGGCGCAGTCGCACGACATGGCAACATTGTACGAAGGCAGATTTGGTGCTTGATCCTGTTCTTGTGCCAGCGTTGGCCGGGCAAGCAAGGTCGGGCTCAAGTCAGCCGGCATGCCGTCGAAAGTGCGGGTGCATCCCCGGCCGAATGGGTCGGCCCTTGTCGGCATGTCTGCTGGTGTGTGCGCAGCTGTTGTTGTTGTCCTGCCTGGCCCTGCGGTGGCAGGCCACGCTGCGACGGCGGTTTGTCCTGCTTTCTTGATTGACGCGGCCTGGGTGGCGCGCCATGCTCGGACATGGCTTTCAATGACCGAGCGTTCCGGTCGACGCTCTGTTTTTACACCTGGGTACAACTTGATGAGCCAGCCAAATCCTCCCTCCTCCAGCCCAGCGCCAGCACACAGTCTTGACGCGGACGCCAGTGCGCCGGCTGCCGTGGTGTTGGACGCCGCTGCCCTGGCCAACCTGGCGCAGCTCGACCCCACCGGGGCGAACCGGCTGCTGCAGCGGGTGCTCACCACCTACCGCAGTTCGATGGCCCGGCTGCTGGCCCAGCTGGCCGAGGCGCGCGCGCAGGCGGATCTGGCCACCCAGCGGCTGGTTGTTCACACCTTAAAATCATCGTCTGCGAGTGTCGGGGCCTTGTTGCTGTCACAGTTGTGCAACGATGCCGAGCAGGCATTGCGTGATGGTCAAGACGACCGGGTGCCCGGTTTGCTGGACCCGGTGGTGGCCGAGGCCACCCGCGTCGACGCCGCTGTTCATCAACTGTTAGCTGAGCTGTAGTTCCTGCCTTGACGACCCTGCCGCACAGCTTTGACAGCGACGACTCGCCCGAGCGGCCGAAGGTGTTGCTGGTCGACGACGACGAGCTGGCGTTGATGCTCACGGCCGAGGCCTTGCGCGGCCGCGGTTTTGCGATCGTGGAAGCCACCAGCGGCGAGCAGGCGCTGGCGATGCTGGCCGATTGGACCCCCGACATCATCGTGCTCGACGCGATGATGCCCGGGCTCGATGGCTTCGACACCTGCCGCCAACTGCGCGAATCCCCCGGCTTCGAGAACATGCCGGTGCTGATGCTCACTGGGCTGGACGACGAGGTGTCGATCAACCGCGCCTACCAGGTGGGTGCCACTGATTTTTTCGTCAAGAGCACGCAATGGAGCCTGCTGACCGGGCGCCTGCGCCATGTGCTGCGTTCGGCGCGCACCCGCCAGGAACTCGAGCGCAGCAAGAGCAAGCTGGCGCGTGCGCAAGACCTGGCGCGCATGGGCAGCTTCGACTGGCGCAAGCCTGGCAGCAGCCACCATCCCACCGGCGGCCTGACCCTGGCGCCTGAATCGCTGCGGGTGTTCGGCTACGGGCCGCAAGACCTGGTGTCGATGCGCCGCCTGATCCGCATGGTGCCCCTGCCAGAGCGGCGTGGCATGACCCGGGTGCTGGCCGACGTGCAGGGCCAGAACACTGTGCTGGCCATCGACGTGCCGGTCACCCTGCCCGATGGCCGCATGCGCATCGTGCATGTGGAAGCCGAGCCCGAATTCAACGAGCACGGCCACGGCATCGGCTACACCGGCATCGTGCAGGACGTGACCGACCGCCGCGTGGCCGAAGACCGCATCCGCCACCTGGCCAACTTCGACGCGCTCACCGGCCTGCCCAACCGCCGCCAGCTGATCTGGCGCACCGAGCGTGCGTTGGACCATGCGCGCCGGCTGGGCCATCTGGCGGCGCTGCTGTTGATCGACCTGGACCGCTTCAAGGTCATCAACGACACCCTGGGCCACGCTGCTGGTGACGAACTGCTGGTCGAGGTGTCGCGGCGCCTGCGCGGCTGTGTGCGCCACTCCGACCAGGTGATGGACGGCGCACTGGAGACCGCCGGCGCGCGCGGCCACCGCACCCTGGAGGCAGTGGGCCGGCTCGGCGGCGACGAATTCGTCGCGCTGTTGCCCGAAGTGGCCGACGAGGACGATGCCGAACGCGTCTCCGACCGCATCCTCGAGGCGATGCGCGAGCCGATCTTTGTCGGCGGGCAGGAATGCTTTGTCACCGCCAGCGTGGGCATTGCGCTGTTCCCGCGCGACGGCACGTCAGTGGCCGATCTGATGCGCAATTCCGACGTGGCCATGTACTCGGTGAAGAACGCCGGGCGCAATGCCAGCGCGATCTACAGCCCGATGCTGGCCGGCCGCGGCCGCGAAAAGCTCGAACTGGAAAGCGCGCTGCACAAGGCGATCGAGCGCGATGAACTGGTGCTGCACTACCAGCCCAAGATCGACGTGCGCTCGGCGCGCATGGTCGGCGCCGAGGCGCTGATGCGCTGGCAGCGCGGCGGCGTGCTGGTGCCGCCGGTTGATTTCATCCCGCTGGCCGAAGAAACCGGCCTGATCGTGCCGATGAGCGAATGGCTGCTGCGCGAGGCGGCGCGCCAGGCCAAGGTCTGGCAGACCAGCTTCGGCTTCGCCGATTCGATCGCGGTGAACCTGCCCAACCGCATGTTCGAGCGCAGCGATCTGGTCGAGCACATCCATGCATGTGTCAGCCTCTACGGCGTGCCGCACCGGTCGATCCAGCTCGAGATCACCGAAACCGGGCTGATGAAGGACTTGCAGAACGTGATCCCGTCGCTGCACCGGCTGACCGAGATCGGTGTCGAGATCTCGATCGACGACTTCGGCACCGGCTATTCCAGCCTGGCCTACCTGACCACGCTGCCGATCAGCGAACTGAAGATCGACCGCAGCTTTGTGCGCGACCTGGGCATCACGCCGCAAAGCTCGGCGGTGGTCACCGCCATCATCGCGCTGGCCCGCTCGCTGGGCCTGCGGGTGATCGCCGAGGGCGTGGAGAACCTGCGCCAGATGGAAGTGCTGCACCGCCTGGGCTGCGGCGTGATGCAGGGCTTCCTGTTCAGCCGACCCATTCCGCCGGACGAACTGGAGCACTGGCTGCACCAGACCGTGCTGCCGCGCAAGGCGCCCTGGATCGTGCCGGCCGGCGCCGAACGCATCGACCCGCCGCGCACCACCGGCGGCCGCAGACCCTGACCCGGCGGGCTCAAGACGTCGGCCCGGCGGCCGATGAAAGAACACACCTGCCGATGAGTCCTGGAGCCGCCCCTGATGGACGCTGAACGTCCCACCCCTGCGCAGTTGGCCAAGGGTGCCTTGCGCCGCTTGGCCACGTCCAAGCGCGAGCCCACGCCGGCCAACTTTGCCCGTGCCTATGCCGAAGAAGCCGGCGATGCCGCGCCCGCTGAAGGCCTGCTGCCGCCGCGGGCAAAGGCGCTGGTCGACCGCCTGGTGGCCCGCACCAGCGACGACACCACGCTGCGCGCCGAATTGTCGGCTGCGCTGATGGAGGGCCGCTTCGACGATTTGCAGCGCGCCCTGGACCGGGGCGCCAGCGCTGCGGCCGGGCAGGGCGCCGCCTGGGCCCAGCTGATCGACCGCCTGGCCAAGGGCCTGGAACGCGGCGCCCGCCACTGGACCGGCGCGCGCAAGAAAGACAGTCTGCAGCGGGTGCTGGACGGCAGCCGCAGCGACGCGCAGCGCCTGCAGCACCGGCTGCGGCAGCTGGTCGGTGCCTGGGAAAGCGACCGGCCCGACGCCGACGTGGATGCGGTGGAGTCGCCCGACGATGCCGCCAACCCAGCCACGGCTGCAGAGCCCGGCGCGCCGGCAGCAAGAACGCCGGCGACCGCAGCTGCCCCAGAGCCTGCCCAAACAGCACCCGCCCAAACAGCAACCGCAGCCGCAGCAGCCAGTGCTGCAACAGGGGGCATGGTCTCGGCCGGCGCACTGCCCACCGATGCCGACTTGCGCATCGCTGCGGCCCTGCATGCCACGGTGCACGCCGGCCTGCCGGTGGCTGAGCCGCGGGCTGCCGAGCTGGCCGACGAGCTGGCCAAGCTGGCCGGCCGTGTGGCACACGAGGGCGCCACCCCGGCCCTGGCCGACGCCGTGGCCGATGTCTGCCACCGGGTGCGCAGGCTGTTCGGGTTGCGCCATGAACTGGTCGACGAACTGCTGGCGCTGTGCCGTTCACTGACCGATGGCATGGCCGACCTGTCCGAGGACCGGCGCTGGGCCGAAGGCCAGGCCGATAGCCTGCACCGGCGCCTGCAGGGCGCAGCCGGTGCCCGGGCCGTGCGCGCTGCGCGTGAACTGCTGGACGAGACCCGCGCCGCCCAGCGCAGCCTGCAGACCGAGCGTGCCCAGGCGCGGGACGCGCTCAAGGACATGGTGCGCGAGGTGCTGGCCGAGCTGGGTGCGCTGGGCAGCATCACCGGCCGCTTCAGCGACAAGGTGGCCGGTTATGCCGATGCCATCGAGGCCGCCGACTCCCTGGACAGCCTGGCCACTGCCGTGCGCGAGATGCTCGACGAAAGCCGCAGCGTGCATGGCCTGGTGGCCAGCGCGCACGACCGCCTGGCAGCCGAACATGCCCGCGCCAGCGCGCTGGCCGCCCGCGTGCTGGATTTGGAAGCTGATTTGCGCCGCCTCTCCGACGAGGTGTCGACCGATGCGCTGACCCAGGTGGCCAACCGCCGCGGCCTGGCCCATGGCCTTTGAGCAGGAAACCGCCCGGGTGCTGCGCGACGGTGCCGACCAGGCGCCGCTGGCCATGGGCCTGATCGACATCGACAACTTCAAGAAGCTCAACGACAGCCTGGGCCACGCCGCGGGCGACGTGGCGCTGCAAAACCTGGCCGCACGGGTGAAGGAATGGCTGCGGCCGGTGGACCACATCGCCCGCTTCGGCGGCGAGGAGTTTGTGCTGCTGCTGCCCGGCACGCCGGTGGCCGAGGCACAGCAGGTGCTGACGCGGCTGCAGCGGCGGCTGAGCGCCAGCCTGTTCATGCACGAAGGCCAGGAGGTGTTTGTCACCTTCTCGGCCGGGGTCACGGCCTGGCGGCCGGGTGAGGCGATCGACAGCGCGCTGGCCCGTGCCGACGAGGGCCTCTACGAAGCCAAGCGCACCGGCAAGAACCGCAGCTGCATCGCCTGAGGGTGGCCGGCGGCTTGCGGCTGGCGGGTGTGCGGCGCGGCTGTGCGGCGCGGCTGGTCGATGCGGCCGGTCTGGCCTGTCCGGCCAGTCCGGCCAGTGTGGTCCGTCTGGTCGGCAAGCGGAGGATCGGACGGACTGGATGACCGGCTGACCGGCTGGATCTGCGCCGCTGACCTCCTGGTCGGTTGGGTCGGCCTGGCGTCAGGCGGCTGTGGTGAGATGGCAGCTGGAGCACCGCCTGGCATGCCGCAACCCGACCCCCCAGCCCATCCCGCACCGCATCCCCCAGCCGACCCGGCGTCCGGACCCGGGCCCGCGCCCGCCGCCCTGGCTGCGCAGGCAGGGCCTGCCACCGCGCCAGCAGACCTGCCGGCCGATCTGGACGCCGGCCTGGGCCGGCACCAGTTGCAAAGCCTGACGCTGGCGCCGGTGCGTGCAGTGGGGGTGCGGCCCTTGCATGGGGTGGACGCAGCGACCGACGTGGTGTCGGTGGTGCGGCTGTTCCGTGCCGAGCGCTGCACCCAGGTGCTGGTGCACGGTGCCGGCCTGCCGCAGCCCGGGCCGGGCATCTTCACCACATCGGGCCTGCAGCGCGCCATCCTCGACGGCCGGCCGCTGCAGCAGCTGCCCGTGGGCGAACTGGCCAGCCAGCCGCTGGTGGCAGTGGGGCTGGACACACCGGTCTTTGACGCCCTGGCGCTGATGATCCGCCACCGTGTGCAGCGCCTGGTGGTGCTGCACACAGCCGGCGGCCAGCTGCCGGCCATGCCCACCCAGGCCGACGTGGCCGGTGTGCTGGAGCAGCTGGATCTGCTGAGCTTCCTGTCCAACCACAGCTACTTGGTGACCCGGCAGATCCTCGATGCCCCCGACTTGCCAGCGCTGGCGACCGCCGCCGCGCAGATCACCCGCGTGATTGGCCTGATGCACAGCAGCGGCACCCGGGTGGCGCTGATCGCCCGGCTGGTGCAGGCGCTGAATGCGCAGCTGTTCGAGCGCGCCTGGCAGCTGCTGGCGCCGGCCGACCTGGTGGCCAACAGCTGCCTGTTCGTGATGGGCAGCGAAGGCCGTGGCGAGCAGCTGCTCAAGACCGACCAGGACAACGCCCTGGTGCTGCGCGACGGCTACCAGCCGCCGGCCGATCTGGACACGATCTGCCAGCGCTTCTCGCAGGCGCTGGTGGGTTTTGGCTACCCGCCATGCCCTGGCCGCATCATGCTGAGCAACCCCGACTGGCGCCACAGTGCCAGCCAGTTCGCCCAGGTGGCGCGGCGCTGGCTGCTGCTGCCCACCCCTGACAGCCTGGTGGCCTTGGCGATCTTTCTGGATGCGCATGCGGTCTGTGGCGACGCCAGCCTGCTGGCCCAGGTGCGTGCGGCCGTGTGGGACCTGGTGGCCGACAACCCGGTCTTGCTGGCCCGCTTTGCTGCGGTGGTGACTGCGTTTGACGGCGCAGGCGACGCGGCCCAGGCCAGCTGGTGGACGCGCCTGTTGCATGGCGGTGCGGCGGCGCCCGCTGCGGCGCTGGACCTGAAGAAGGCCGGGCTGTTCCCCCTGGTGCACGGCGTGCGTGCGCTGGCACTGGCGGAGCACGTGCAGGCCACCGGCACTGCCGAACGGGTGGCCGCCCTGGTGGCTGCCGGCAAGTTGCCGCCGGCGCTGGGCGCCGAAGTGGTGGATGCGCTGCATGTGCTGATGCGCCTGAAGCTGGACGCAGGCCTGGCCGCCATGGCGGCACTGCAGGCCGCGCCCATCCACCCGTCCGACCAACCTGACCAGCCCGACCAGCCCCAGCCGCCCGACCCATCCCACCCGACCGGCAGCAGTGTGCAACTGGCGGCGCTGGGCACGCTGGACCGCGAACTGCTGCTGGACACGCTGGCGGTGGTCAAGCGCTTCAAGGCACTGTTGCGCCAGCGCTTCCACCTGGACGCGCTGTAGCGGCTGCTGGCCGGCTGCGGTAGATCTGCACCACCGCCGTGGCTGCTGTGCGGGCAGCAGGCCGGGCGCCGGCATGGTTGCAGCCGCTGCATCCGCCACAGCCGCCGCTGCCGCCGCCTGAGGTAACGGGTGCCGCCAGCCCCAGCCGGCGCCGCAGGCCGGTGCGCCAGGTGGCAGGCGACAGCGCCCAGGCGCAATAAGCACAGGCGGCGGCCACCAGAAGCGCGGCCAGCAGTTGCTGCGCCATGGTCTCAGGCCCCCAGCAGCAGGGCTGCCCGGTAGGTGATGAACGCTGCCAGATAAGCCAGCGCAAACTGGTAGCCGGCCATGGCCAGTGGGTAGCGCCAGCTGTTGGTTTCGCGCCGCACGGCTGCCAGCGTGGACATGCACTGCGGCGCGAACACATACCAGGCCAGCAGCGACAAGGCCGTGGCCAGGCTCCAGCTCTGGGCGATCATCGGTGCCAGTTGCTCGGCCATGCCGTCGCCGGTGGCCGACAGGGCATACACCGTGCCCAGTGCACCCACCGCCACCTCACGCGCGGCCAGGCCTGGCACCAGGGCGATGCAGATCTGCCAGTTGAAGCCGATCGGCGCAAACAGCGGCTGCAGCGCCTGCCCCAGCAGGCCGGCCAGGCTGTATTCGATGGCAGCGCCGGTGGCGCCCGCGGGCGGAGTGGGGTAGCTCGACAGGAACCACAACACCACCATCAGCGCAAAGATGATGGTGCCGACCCGGCGCAAGAAGATGCGGCCACGCTCCCATAAGCCCAGCGCCAGCGTGCGCGGTGCCGGCCAGCGGTAGGGCGGCAACTCCAGCATCAGTGGCTGGTAGCCATTTTTGAGCCACAGCCGCTTGAACAGCCAGGCCACCGCACAGGCCGACACCACGCCGGCCGCATACAGGCCGAACAAGACCAGCCCGCGCAGGTTGAACGGGCCGATCGCCCGGTCGGGGATGAAGGCGCCGATCAGCAGCGCATACACCGGCAGCCGGGCCGAGCAGGTCATCAGCGGTGCCACCATGATGGTGGTGATGCGGTCGCGCCAGTGGGCGATGGTGCGGGTGGCCATCACACCCGGCACCGCGCAGGCAAAGCTCGACAACATCGGGATGAAGGCGCGGCCGGACAAGCCCACCTTGCCCATCAAGGTGTCGAGCAGAAAGGCCGCGCGCGGCAGGTAGCCCGAATCCTCCAGCACCAGGATGAAGGCGAACAGGATCAGGATCTGCGGCAGAAACACCAGCACGCTGCCGGCACCGGCGATGGCACCGTCGACCAGCAGGCTGCGCAAGGGGCCGGGCGCCATGGCGGCAGTGACCGCATCGCCGGTGGCGGCCATGCCGGCGCGCACCCAGTCCATCGGCGCATTGGCCCAGGCAAATACCGCCTGGAACACCACGAACAGCAGGCCGGCCAGCAGCAGCGGGCCCCACAGCGGGTGCAGCACCCAGGCGTCCAGCCGCAGCTGCAGGCGCTGGGCCGCAGCGCCGCCAGGCATGGCCGATTGGGTGACACAGGCCGCCAGCAGGCGCCGCACCTCGTGCTGCAGCGCGCTGGCATCGCTTGGGGTGGCAGGGGCTGGGCGCTGGGTGGGTTGGCCGGCCGGTGCTGCAGCCGGCAGCGGCCAGTGCGCCAGTTGCTGCAGCAGGGCGGCGTGGCCGTCGGCCTGCACCGCCACGGTCTCCAGCACCGGGCAGCCCAATTCTGCTGACAGCCGGCCGCTGTCGATCTGCAGGCCGCAGCGGCGCGCCATGTCGGTCATGTTCAAGGCCACCAGCATGGGCCGGCCCAGCGCGCGGCATTCCAGCACCAGCCGCAGGTTCATGCGCAAATTGGTGGCATCGACCACCACCACCAGGGCGTCGGGCACGGCTTCGTCGGTGCGGCGGCCTTCGATCACGTCCAGCGTCACCCGCTCGTCGGGCGTGGCGGGCTGCAGGCTGTAGGTGCCGGGCAGGTCGACCACCGCCACGCTGTGGCCACCGGGCAAGCGGGCCAGGCCGGTCTTGCGCTCCACCGTGACGCCGGCGTAATTGGCCACTTTCTGGCGTGCACCGGTCAGCAGGTTGAACAGCGCCGTCTTGCCGCAGTTGGGGTTGCCCACCAGTGCCACGCAGCGCAGCCTGTGCGGGGCGGCGCCGAGGCTGGCGGCTGCCAGGTCGGCCATGTCAGCCGGCCTGCAAGGCGATGCAGCGGGCCTCGGCCAGGCGCAGCGCAAACAGGGTGTCGCCCACCCGCACAGCCAATGGTTCGCGCCCGCCGGGCCCGCGGCGCAACACCTGCACCGGCTCGCCCGGCAGGAAGCCCAGTTCACCCAGGCGGCGCAGCTGGCTGGCGTTCAGCGCCGCGCCATTGGCCCAGACGCTGGCGACGACGCCATGGGCACCATCGGGCAGGTCGGCAAGCAGCAGGTTCATCACAGGCGGGCGAAAACAGTGAATACAAATGCGACTGTATCTCATTTGCATGATCGCCGAGCGTCCCTGGCCAGGTGGCACCGTACCGCTGCACCGACGCACCGACGGCTTTACGGCCGGCCGGCCACGCCGCGCCCCGGCAGCTGGGCGCCGGGTGCTCAGGGCTTGTCCGGGGCGGCGGCGGTGGCCGCCGGCAGGGGCAGCATCGCGGCCAGCTCGGTGTACATCGGCCGGGTGACCAGGCGTGCCACACCGCTGGACAACAGGGCGCAGGCCATCAGGCTCAGCACCATGGACTGGCCCGACACCATCTCCATCACGATGATGAAGGCGGTGATGGGGCCGCCGGTGGTCGCGGCCAGAAAGCCGGCCATGCCCATGGCGATCAGGGGAATGGCGGCGTCCTTGCTCATGCCCATGAACAGGGCCACGTCGTGCCCGATGCCGGCGCCGATGGCCAGCGACGGCGCAAACACGCCAGCGGGCACACCGGACCAGGCCGAGATCCAGGTGGCGCAGAACTTCAGCAAGGTGTAGACGCCCGGCAGATCGGCCTGGCCTTCCAGCAGGGCACGGGTGGTCAGGTAGCCCGCACCGGCCGTGGCGCCCTGGGTGGCCAGGCCGATGACGGCCACCGCCAGGCCGCAGCCGGCGGCAAACCGCAGCGGGTGGGCGGCCCGCCAGCGGCTGAAGCGGTCGGGCAGGCCACGCACCGAAACCACGATCAGGCGCGAAAACAGCCCGCCGCTCAGGCCGGCCACCAGGGCCACCAGCAAGCCAGGCAGCAGCAAGGACCAATCCATGGCCTGCACCCGCAGCCGGCCGAAGTAGGTGATGTTGCCGAACACGGCCAGTGCCACCAGGCCGGCCAGCACGATGGCGGAAATCACCAGGGCGCTGTGCGCGCTGTGGCGGCGCCGGGTCAGCTGCTCCAGCGCAAAGACGATGCCGCCCAGGGGCGTGTTGAAGGCCGCCGCAATGCCGGCGGCTGCACCGGCCACCATCAGGTCGTGCTCGTCGATGCCGGATTGCGGTGACAGCCAGCGCCTGGCGCTGACCATCACGCCGGCACCCACTTGCACCGTCGGGCCCTCGCGCCCGATCGACAGCCCGGCCAGCAGGCCGCCCGAGACCAGACCGATCTTGTGCAGCGACACCCGCCACGAGGCCAGCCAGGCACGCTGGGCCGGCTGCAGGTCGTCGTCGAGCGCCCGCACCACCTGCGGAATGCCCGAGCCCATGGCCCCTGGCACATAGCGGCGCGCCCACCACAACAAGGCAACGGTCAGCAGCGGGGTCCACACCAGCGTCAGCCAGCGGCCGTGGCTGCCCCACTGCGCCAGGGCCTCGAAGGCGTGTGTCGCCGCCTCGGCCAGCAAGGTGAAGGCGACCACCACCGCGCCGGTGGCGGCGGCGAAGGCCAGCACGATGGCGCGGTCCAGCCACTGCCGGCCGGCGCGCAATTCCTGCTGCAGATTGCGCCAGAACTCGGGTTCGATGTCGTGCGCGGCGCGCCAGCCGCCCCGCAGCCAGGCCCGCAGCACCCGCGCCGCCCCAGCCATCGACAGGTTGTTGGCGGGTTCCGCGTCGCTGTCAGGCTTCATCTCGGTCGATTGCGTGGTGGTTGGGGTCGGGCCAGGGCAGTTGCGGCATGTGGGCCACGCCGCACAGCGGCCGCCGGGGCCTGGGCCGCAGCACCGCCGCCAGCGCGCGGCTGCGCACCGCCGGAGTGTTGCAAGTGTATTTGCACAATTGCAGCAAGATTGCGCCGGGCTGCTGAGGTGGCGCAGTTTTGCGCTAGTGCAGACGCCACTGGTGTTGATGCGCTGCGCCTGCCCTGCCGGCCTGGCGGGGCACGCAGCGCCCGCCAGGCCTACATCTGCGCCAGCGGAATGCCTGCGGCGCGCTCATCGGCTTGCAGCTTGTTCAGCAGCGTGCCCAGATCGCTGTCGAGGCGGGCCAGGGTGTGCGCGTCCAGCGCAGCCAGCGCCTCGGGCAGCACGCCTGTAAACGGGCCCGGCGCCCTGGCCAGCACCTGGGCGCCGGCAGCGGTCAGCCGCAGCTGGGTGGACCGCCGGTCTGCGTTGTCGCGGGTGACAAGCACCAGCGCCCCCTTGACCATGGTCTTGACCAGGTTGCTGGCCGTGGTCTGGTGGATGTCCATGGCCTGGGCCAGCCCACCCACACCGATGTCGGGCTGGGCCTGGATCACGCTCAGCGCCCAGAGCTGGGCACCACCCACGCCGGCCTGTTTTTCGACTTGCTGGAAATGGGTCTTGACGGCATTGAAGACCGACCGAAACCGGCGCAGCACCTGCACCGCCGGATCCACCTGCGCGGCCGGGTCTGCCTGCACGGCCGGGTCCGGCTGCAAGCCGGGCAGGGCGGGGTCGGTCGCTGGAGCTTCGCTGCGGGCGGGCTGCGGCGGTCGGGGCGGGTGCTTGGTGGCCATGCAGAAATCATAGGGGCGCCGCAGCCCCGGCGGCTGTCGCGCCCTGCACAGCGGTGGCCAACCCACTGCCTGGCAGCAGCGCCCAGGCTGTGCAGCCAAAAAAACGGGGCCCGATCGGGCCCCGAAAAGTCGCTCTCCTGACCGCCCATTGCAAGCCATGCCAATGAGCGGGACCCCGATTGTATTTGCGCACATGTATTTCCGCACGCCAGTCCTTGCGGCCAACCAGGTGAAGTGCGGGTATTGCCGCAAGCCGCGCGCCAGGCCGGTGGCGCTTGGTTCTCAGCCCGATGCAGGCGCTGGCGCCGGTGCCGGGCAGGCAGCGCGGTCCAGCAACGGCTGGATCGCCGGTGCCAGGGCCTTCAGCAACTGGGACGGCAGCGCGCTGGTGAAGCGGTAGTCCTTGGCATAGGGCTCGTGCACATAGGCCATCAGCGTGCCGTAGAAGCGGTCACCGATCAGGAACACCAGGGTCGCCGACCGGTTGACGATGCGCGACGAGACCAGGTTGCCGCCCGGGCCATGGATGTCGAAGCGGTGGTCACCGGTGCCGGTCTTGCCGCCGATGGGCATGGCGCTGCCGTCGGCCTGCTGCAGCGCACCGCGCAGCCGACGGCCGGTGCCTTCGTCGACCACCTGGATCAGCGCCCGGCGCACGGTGTCGGCCAGTGCCGGGTCGAGCACTTGCCGGGCGGGCACCGCGCCGCGCTGCAGCCGGGTTTCATAGGGCGTGTCGCGGGCGAACACCAGCGACTGCAGGCGCACCACCGGCAGCTGCCGGCCGCCGTTGACGATCAGCCCCATCAGTTCGGCCAGCGCCGATGGCCGGTCGCCCGAGGCGCCCAGCGCAGTGGCATACGACGGTGTCAGTGCCTGAAACGGGTAACCCAGCCGGGCCCAGGCCTGCTGGATCTGCGCAAAGGCCAGTTGCTCGAACTGGTCGCGGATGCGCCGGTCCTGCGCCGACTTGCGGCTGGTCTTGAACAGCCAGGCATAGGCGTCCTGGCGCTGGGCGGTGCTGGCAGCCAGCACCTCGGCCAGGCTGGCGCCGGGGTGTTGGCGCAGATGCCCGACCAGCCACAGCGCTAGGGGATGCACACCGGCCAGATAAGCGCGATCATTGAGCGACCAGCGCTGCGGCCCGTGGCGGGCATGTAGGGCGGCGGCATTGGCTTCGGCGCCGGGCAGCCGCTGCGCCAGGAAGCCCGCCAGCGCGGCTTCGTCGGCCGCAGGCTCCAGCGCGAAGAACGCTGCCGCCAGCGGCACCGGCGCGCTGCGCACTTCGTCCAGCAGCGCGTCGGTGGCTGCGGCGGGGCTCAGCCCGCCGTACTGGCGGTAAAAACGGCGCAGGAAGACGCTGCCTTCTTCGTCGGCAAACTGCCGCAGCAAGGCCTGGCGGCGCGGGTCGTCGGCGTCGGTGAGCACATCGCGGTCGATCTCTTCGCTGCCTTCCATCACATGGCGCACCACGTCGCGCATCAGGCGGATGAAGACCAGGTTGACCGAGCGTGTCAGCGCTTCGCTCACCGTCATCGTGCGCTGGTCGTCGATGGACTCGAAATTGCCGAAGCGGTGCACACCGCCGCCGGTGTAGAAGGCCTCCGCCGGGCTGGCCGAGTAGCTGCGCTGCATCGCCGCGTCCAGCATGGCGGGCAGGCCGCGATCGCTGGCCCGCAGCAGGTGCTCGCGCGCCCAGCGTGCGATGGCGTCGTTGGGGCCGGTCTTGATCGCGGCCAAGCGGTCGGCGTCCAGCCCGGCCCAGCGCTTGTGCAGCGCGGTCACCTGTTCCAGGTAAGTGATCAGCGTGCGCAGCTTGGCGGTCGACCCGAGGTCCAGGCGCGAACCCTCGTTGAGGTCGAACGGCCGGTCCAGGTTGTCGGTCTGCACCCGCAGCAGGCTCTGGTCGCCCACCCGCTCGAACAAGGTGAAGCTGAAGGCCAGCCGCGCCGTGTCGTCGCCCTCACGCAGCAGATAGGGGCCGAACAGGCCAGCGTCGCGCGCCGCCTGCGGCTGGGCCAGGCTGCGCAGCACGGCGCTGGCGTCCCGCTGCGCTGGCGCCGAATAGCTGCTGTCGGCAGCCAGGTCAATGCGGTCCAGGTCGTACAGCCCGGGCAGTGCCAGGCTGCTGAGCAGCCGGTGCCGCAGCGCGGTGTCGGCCTTGCGCTCGGTGAAGGTGGCGGCGGCCTGGTCGTCGTCGACCAGGCGCAGGCGCTGCTGCGGCCGCGACAGCGCTGAGGACAGCGGCAAGGCCAGCGGCAGTGCGGCATCGCGCAGCGCGGGTGTCACCAGGCCGGCGTCGGCAAGCAGGCGCAAGTGGGATTCGGTCAGCGTGCGCAGGCTGTCGGCGCCGGCAGCGCTCAAGTAATACGACGGGCGCCGCTGGGCCACCAGCAAGGACAGGCCCTGCTTGAGCGCCAGCGCCTGGTCGGCCAGCGGCACCGACATGCCGGCTGGCGCTTGCAACAGGCGGTTGAAGTCGTCGAAATCGCGCCCGTACCAGGCCCACAGCGCGTCCCCCAGGCCATGCAATTCGCCAAAGCCGGCGCGTGCAGCCAGTGGCACGGTGTTGAGGTAATCGACCACGATTTGCCGCCGCCGCGGCCGGGTGTCGGGCCCGTCTGCATAGCTGCGCACCGAGGCCGATGCCATCTGCAGCAATTTGTCGCGCGGGGATTCGGTGCGACCGCCGGGCGAATGGCGGAACTTCTCCAACTGGGTGGCCAGCGTGCTGCCGCCCGGGCTGGCCACCGACGGATCGATCAAGTGGTGTCCACGGTCGAGCAGGGCACGGCCCAGCCGCGACCATGCGATCGCCGGGTTGCGTGTCTCGGGTTCGTCGAACAGGCCGCGGTCCTCGATGAACAGCAGCGCGTTCACCAGCACTGGCGGCACCGCGTCAAAGCCGGCGTACACGCGCTGCGGATAGCGGGCAGTGAACAGCGTCTCGCCACGGCAATCCCGCAGGTCCAGGCCGACTTGCGACTTTTCATGGAAGGGCGGAAACAGCCCCCGGTCGATCAGCGCCAGCATCTTGGGCGACATGCGCGATTGGGCGGTGACCACGAAGCCCTCGGCGCCCAGGCGCTCGGTCCAGAGCGGCAATTGGGTGTAGCCCTGGCGCAGGTCGAAGGGCCCGGCCTCCGGGAAACGGATCGCGTCGCTGGGGCCCGCCTCCACCTGGTGGCCCAGGCCGGAACTCCAGGCACTGAGCCAGTCGGATTGCCAGCGTGAGGTGCGCGCTTCGTCGACCAGCAGCGCCACCAGCACGCCGACAAGCAGCGTTGCCGTGCCCCAGCCCAGCCAGGCGCGCCAGCGCAGGCTCATCGCGGCGGCTGCGCAGGGCCGCTGCGCTGACCGATGCAGGCGGCACCGCCACGGCTGGCCTGGGCAGAGCCGGCAGGCGAGGGCAGCGAGGAAGGATCAACACGCATCTTGGCGCAGATCATGGCATGGCCCACCGGCGCCCAGCGGGGCAAACGTGGTCAGATTGACACAGTCGCCCAGGATCCGCGCAAGGTTGCTGCCGGGGCTTGCCAGCCATGCGCCGATTGCGCCGACCACTGCCAGGCCAGCTGCTTGCGCACCATGCGCGCGTCACGCAGCGCAGGCATCAGCGCGGGGCCTTGGCATAGCGCAGGTACGGCAACTTGCTGTCGATCGGGCCGAACTTGGCCTTGGCGGCCGCGTCATCCAGTGACAGGGCCACGATCACGTCTTGCCCCGGCACCCAGTTGGCGGGCGTGGCGATGGGCGCGCCGTCGGTGATCTGGATCGCGTCCAGCGCACGCAGGATCTCGGCGAAGTTGCGGCCGACCGACATCGGGTAGGACATCGTCAGCCGGACCTTCTTGTCGGGCCCGATGATGAACACGGTGCGCACCGTGGCACTGTGCTGCGGCGTGCGGCCGTCGGGCAGGTAGGCATCGGCCGGCAGCATGTCGTACAGCTTGGACACCTGCAATGACCGGTCGTCGATGATCGGGAAATTGGCCGGGGCGCCTGCGAAGGCTTCAATGTCGCGCTTCCACTTGTGGTGCTCTTCGACGCTGTCGACCGACACGCCCATCACCTTGGTCTTGCGTTTCTCGAATTCGCCAGCCAACTGGGCCACGGCGCCAAATTCGGTGGTGCAGACCGGGGTGAAATCCTTGGGGTGCGAAAACAGGATGGCATAGCTGGTGCCGATCCAGTCGTGCAGGGTCAGCGGCCCCTCGGTGGAGTCGGTGGTGAAGTTCGGGGCAAGGTCATTGATACGCAGCGACATGGCAAACATCCTCAGTGTGGGCAAGGGGGGATCAGATGGCGCGGAAAGAACCAACCGCAAACATTGGCAAAGACTCGCAAACACTCGCAAACAGCGGAAATCAGCGGCGGACAGCGATAAACAACGGCAGACAGCGGGCGACCTGACGACGGCACAACTGCACTTGCGCGCCGGTCCAGACCACCACCTGGCGCAGCCAGACACGCGGCAGCAGCGATGGTCGCCGCTGGCCTTGCGCAGGTGCTTGACGTGCATCAATCCTAGGCGGAGGTGTGGGTCGGCGCTGACTGCATGTGCCATTGCACAAGCGCGGTTTCAAGACCACTGCGGCGCTTGGCTTGGCCGCGCACCCTGCCATCAGCGCGGCGCCATGCGGATCGCGCCGTCCAGCCGCACGCACTGGCCGTTGAAGTAGCTGTTGCGTGCCATCTCCATCGCCAGGCTGGCAAATTCTTCGGGCTTGCCCAGGCGCTTGGGAAACGGCACCGACGCGTTCAGGCTGTCCAGCACGGTCGGGCTCAGGCCCGCCAACAGTGGCGTGGCGAAGATGCCGGGCATGATCGCGTTGACCCGGATGCCCAGGTCGGACAGGTCGCGTGCCATCGGCAGCACCAGGCCGTTGACGCCCGCTTTGGCCGATCCATAGATGACCTGGCCGATCTGCCCGTCTTGCGCCGCGACCGACGCGGTCAGGATGATGGCGCCACGCTCGCCATCGGCCTGCGCGTCGAGTGTGGCCATGCCCTCGGCCGCCAGCGATGCCAGGCGGTAGCTGGCCACCAGGATGCCTTGCACGCCGTACTCGAAATCTGCGGTCGGCAGGCGCTTGAACTTGCCCTCTGCCTTCTGGAAGGCCAGGGTCTTGCCGCGGCGCGATGTCATCGCGCAGTGCACCAGCACCCGCTCCTGGCCGTGGGCCGCGCGGGCCTTGGCAAAGCCGGCCAGCACGCTGTCTTCGCTGGTGATGTCGACCTTGCAGAACAGGCCGCCGATGGCCGATGCCACGTCCTCACCCAAGGCTTCGTTGATGTCGAAGATGGCCACCTTGACACCCGCGGCGGCCAGCGCCTCGGCGGTGGCGCGGCCCAGCCCGGAGGCGCCGCCGGTGACGACGGCAGCAGTGTTCTTGTCGATGATCATGGTGGTGTGCTCCTCAGCGCTTGTGGGTTCAGGGGTGCCGGACGGCGTTGCAGTTGCCGGCTTGTCGCAGCGTAGCCGGTGATGCCTGGTCCAGACTGTCGGCCGCGCGTCACTGTGGCCCTGTGGCCGGCCAGTCGCAGCCGGTGATCGCGCCAAGCGGCCTTGCGGCCGCAGTCTGATCGCGGGTTCCATCGGCCGCAAAGCCGCTGGACGTGACCCTGAAAAACACCGCCAAAATGCGGGTACACCACCTGAAGGGAAGACCATGCGCGCAACCGTCAATCGCCAGATCCTGCTGGTCGACAAGCCGACCGGCAAACTGGGATCAGAGCATTTCAAGATGGTCGAGGGTGCCATCCCGGAGCCCAAGGACGGTGAGGTGCTGGTGAAAGCGCGCTACATCTCGCTGGACGCCGCCAACCGGGCCTGGATGCACGGCGCCACTTACCGCGCCGCAGTCGAAGCCAATACCGTGATGGCGGGTGGCAGCCTCGCGGAGGTCATCACCTCGAGGGCGGCGGGTTTTGCGCCCGGCGACACCGTGTTTGGCGACACCGGCTGGCAGGAGTACGCCGCCGTGTCGGCCAAGCATCTGACCAAGATGCCCAGCATGGAGCCGATGACCCATCTGCTGAGCGTCTACGGCATCGCCGGCCTCACCGCCTATTTCGGTTTGCTGCATGTCGGCAAGCCCCAGGCCGGCGAGACCGTCGTCGTGTCGGCTGCGGCGGGTTCGGTCGGGTCGATCGTCGGCCAGATCGCCAAGATCAAGGGCTGCCATGTCATCGGCATCGCCGGCGGCAAGGACAAATGCGACTGGCTGACGTCCGAACTGGGCTTCGACGCCGCAGTCGATTACAAGGCCGGCCCCATCTTCAAGGCGCTGCGGGCGTTGGCCCCCAAGGGCATCGACGTCTATTTCGACAATGTCGGCGGCGACATTCTCGAAGCCTGCATCGCGCTGATGAACAACCGCGGCCGCATCGCCTGCTGTGGCGCCATTTCGCAATACGACGGTGTGCCCTCGGCCCATGGCCCGCGTGGGGTGCCCGGCCTGGTCGTGGTCAAGCGTCTCACCATGCAGGGTTTCATCGTGATGGACTACATGGACCAGAGCGCCGCAGCGCTGGCCGAACTGCAGTCCTGGGTCGCCTCCGGCAGGCTGAAGGTGCAGGAGGATGTGATCGAGGGCATCGAGAACACACCGCAGGCGCTGATCGGCCTGCTCGCCGGCGAGAACCGCGGCAAGCGCATGGTCAAAGTGTGATCGGCTGAGGCCAGCGGCGGCGCCGCGACAACGCGGTCAGACCGCAGGGCCGTGGTGGCTGAATTCCATCAGCCAGCCAGCCAGCCAGCCAGCCGCCGCAACACTGCGCGCATCGCAATCCAGTCGCTTGCGCGCCGGGCCTGTGGCCAAGCTCTTGGTGGCGGACGGGGCAGGTCAGATGCCCCCGCAGCCCCCCGCGTCAGAATAGTTGCCGTCTCCATAGAGCAACACTGGGGGCGACGATGAAGGACGGACTTGGCTCGATACGGACAGGCATTCAAGGACAAGGCGGTGGCGCGGTTGCTGCCGCCGGAGAGCGCAGCACTCGAGGTGGTGTCGCGCGAGCTGGGCATTGGGGTGGGGACGCTGGAGCGCTGGCGCGAGGATGCGCAGGCTTGAGGCGGTGATCACCACGGCGGCGATGAACGAGGCGGGCAAGAGCGCCTGGTGCCGCGAGCACGGTGTGTACCCGGCCGAATTGGACTAGTGGCGGGCCAGTTGCACCACCGCGCTGGCCGATCCTGAGGACGCACGCGCCAGCCCGCAGGCCACGCGGGCCGACCGCAGGCGCTTCAAGGAACTCGAACGCGACCTGCTGCGCAAGGATCGGGCGCTGGCCGAGACAGCTGCGCTGCTGGTGTTGTCAAAAAAGTCGCGGCGATCTTCAACAAGGGCGAGGACGAATGATTGGCCTCGAGGATCGCCAAGCCCTGGCCCAGGACATCCAGGCAGCACACGCGGGTGGCGCGCGGCTGCGCCCGGCCTGCGAGGTCGCCGGCATCGATGTGCGCACATTGCAGCGCTGGAAGACTCAGCAAGGTCTTGCAGCGGGCGATGGCCGGCCGCATGCGGTACGGCCCACGCGCAGCCATGCCTTGAGCCCTCAGAAGCGCGCTGCGCTGCTGACTGTGGACCTCAACTTCAGGGGTCGGTGAAGTCGAACAGCGTTGTGCGCATGGCCGGTCCAGCGTCAGTCCTACGGCCTGGGAAATCCGCACTGCGTCGCACGCGCTCGGATGGCCCCGATCACCTCGCGAAGGTCCATCGGGTCCAGCTTGTTCTTGTTCAGGAACGCCCGCCATTGCGTCTGCTTCGTGGTGTCGTCCGCAAATGCATCGCTCAGGCCGATGGGCAGGGTGCTGGGCATGGCCGTCTGTCGGCGGGTGAAGGTCGCTTCGATGGCGCGCTGCAGTTCCGCATCGTCGAGCGAGTCGTCGCGCAGCAGCAGGGCGAGGTCGAAGAAGTCCTTCATGCGGGTGTTGGTCATGCCCAGCACGGTCACGGCATGCAGCTTTTCGGCCACGACCGTGGCCTTGGGGTAGGCGCGCAAGGTCGGTGCGGGGACGTCGGGCAGCAGGGTGGGGTAGTCGATGGACTGCGCCGCAGGCGTGACGGCATCGCCGAAGCCGATGTCGATCTGTAGGGACAGGCGGGCGCCGTCGAGGGTGGCGCGCAGATCGATGCGCACGCCGCCGTAGCCAGCGTCCTTACGGATCGGGCTGCCCGTGACCGACGTGGCATCGAAGACGACGCCGTCGTCCACTGCGAGGCTGGCGAGCGATCGGAAGACGCCGACCAGCGTGGGCACGTCGTCGGGGCCGAAGCCCAGTAGGTCGGCGTCGCGTGTCGGGCGGTGCGGCTGGCCGTACCAGAGTTGGAACAGCAGCGCGCCCTTGAGTAGAAAGTTCGGCGCGTGCTCAGAGACGGACAGCCGGTAGAGCAAGCGTTCCAGCCCGTACCGGGTCAGCGTCAGGTTGAAGTCCTGTTTCGACGTGTCGGTGTGCTGCTTCAGCCTGGCGCGGATCGATGCGGCGCGATTGGCGGTCACTGGACGCACCTTCGCACTGCGTGCTCCGGAATGAGCGCTTGGGACCGGCCCGGCGCGCTCATGCCGTGATGGCCTCGATGTAGGGGCGCATGATGTTGGCCATCCGGCCGCGCGTGGCGTGGCGCCAGAGGTCGTCCAGCGTGAACTTGCGCTGGCTCCAGCCATCGCGCAGTGCTTCCAGTGCCACATCCAGGCCGATCTTGTTGCGGAAGCGGAAGCAGTCGACGATGGTCCGGGCCGCGTTGAAGACCGGCACGTCGACGCCATCGATGTTCAGGCGATCGACGCCGTCGGCCAGTGCCGCCTCCGACATCCGCACGACCCGGATGGCGGGCTGGTCGAGCCGAGGGCTCACCATGTGCGGTGGGATGGCGATCCAGACCGCATGGGGCGCCTGGGTGCCGATCTCGTGGACCCGTAGGGCCGACAGCAGGCAGACCACGCCCCGGGGTACGCGTGCCGAGACTTCTGCCAGCGAACGGTGCTCGCTGATCGCAGCGCCGGGCAGGCCATAGAGGCCGCGCGCCACGCGTTCTAGCTTGCCGGCCTGCACCAGGCGCGTCAGGGCGATGGTCGGCAGGCCGAGTTGCGTCACGTCACGCGCACGCAGGAGGGTGCGCTTGCTCGCGAGGCGCAGCACCTGTTGTTCGTGGGTGGACGCGGCTTCAGCGGCGGTAGCCTTCATGGGTGCATTGTGTTGCTGAATGACTGTGAACGTCAACGAGTACAGTAATAACGCAACATCGCTGTTCGTGACGTGGCGGCCTCCAGTTGCCTCGAAGGACGGTGTCCAGTCGGGACTACGCGCTACCGAGCAGGTCGTCGATGGACGCTACGGTGACGGTGTTGCCGGTGGCACTTGCGAGTGCGGGGTCCATGCAGACGAAGGCATCGGCCTGGAGCTGGGTCAGGGCGATGTGTTCGGCCACGAAGGTGTCGGGCCAGCCGAGTTGGCCGGTGATCTTCCAGGCGAGGCTTTGCAGCACGCGGTCGCCAAGCAGGCGCAGCCGAAGGCCACGCAGGTGGTCGAGCTGGCGCTCAGCGGCATTCCGATCGAGTTCACCGCGTCGGACCAGGCCGTAAAGCTGGGCCAGGACCTGGGAGCGGATCAAGGTCAGCGCCAGCAGCTGGTGCCGCGCCGCCACTGCGGCTTGCGCCTGCGCCAGGTACAGGGCGACTAGATTTTCGGCCTTCACCCACGCCGCAGTCCACGGCGCAGGCAGCAAGCCAGGCCTTGATCTCGCGGTCAGTGATCGGTCGTTGCTGTCTGCGCATGTCCCATAGGCTCCTGTGAGGCTGTGGGGTTTTTGATCGGATGAACGCCTCAGAAGCGGCGCGAACCCCAAAAACCCCACAATAAATTCCCCAATAAACCCCACAGGTTGCGTGCGCTTCGCTGCGACGCCCTGGGACGGCTCGGGACAAAATATCCTTACACGACAGTGGGTTAGCTTATTTTTGGGGACCCCATGGGACCCCCTGAAAAGCTACTCAATGTTCTGCACCTGAACTTCGAGTGCGAAGCTAAGTGGTTGTCGTGCAGTCATATTTGATCTTTGCCGGCCTAAACACCCCACGGAATACCCCACAGGTCGTGCATGCAGCGTCTTGCGGGAGCATTTCGTGGTCGGTGCGTGCAGCAACTCAACTGTAGCCTGTGAGGCATGCGGGGTGGGAACAGGGCGTTGGGCGGCGATCTCGAGGTGGTTGTCGAGCGCTATCGAGACCCTGGCGCTGCCTTTTCGGTCCAGCGCTCCACGGCTCCAGCTCCGTAAAGTGGAATCGCCGTGATCGCCCCCAGTCCATCCAACCAAAGCGCCGGCAAGTCCACCTCGACAAACTCCCCGGTCAGGTCCGCGAAGCGTTCGGCCTGACCGCGATGGACTAAGGGCTTGGTGACGGCGCAGCCGTTCTGAGTCCTGACTTCCCATCCCCGCGATCCGAGTTCCACTGTCCTGGTGCCTGTGCGGATCCGGAGACGTGCGGATGCTGATGTGACCTGGAGCGCCTTCGCCAACGCCATTGCGGCGTCGGGCAGGAGTTTGCGGTACAGCAGACCTGGGGGGCCGTAGCCGCTCCATCTCGCCTCCTGCAACTCAGCGCTGCTCCACGACAGTGCCTCGGCGCCGCAGCGCTGCGCCCACCACAGCATGATCTTGAGGGTCAGCAGGGGCCACTCCTTGGCGAAGGGCGCCTCCGCGACCGTTCCTGCGTATTCCACGCGATCCCGGACACCGTTCCACTCTGATGGCGGACAGCGTTCCGCCGTGATCGCGGACAGCGTTCCAGGCTGAAGGCGGACAGCGTTCCGCGCTGATGGCGGACACAGGCAGGGTGTTCTGACTGACCCAACGAGGCATAGGCTGCCCGGTTTTTTGACCGGGAGAGGCGATGCCCACACCAAGGGTCCTCATGAGCAAGATCAGACAAGCACTTCGACTGTTGGCCGACTCCGGCCTGAGCATGCGGCAGGTGGCTGCCGCGCTGGGGGTGAGCAAGTCCACCGTCAGCGAGATTGCGATGTACGCGCGCGACGCGGGGGTGGACTGGGCACTGGCCAGCACCCTCAGCGACGACGAGCTGCAGGCCCGGTTGTACCCGCCGCCGCGCCCGCGCAGCAGCACCCGGCAGGAGCCGGTCTACGCTGTGTTGCACCAGGAGTTGAAGCGCCCCGGCGTGACGCTGCAACTGCTGTGGGAGGAGTACCGCGCCGGGGCGGGTGACGCCTCCTACCGCTACAGCGCCTTCTGCGAGAAGTACCGTGCCTGGGTCAAGCGCCAGAAGCGCTCGATGCGCCAAGTGCACCCCGGCGGCGAGCGGCTGTTCGTCGACTACGCCGGCCAGACCGTGCCGGTGGTCGATGCAGCCAGCGGCGAGATCCGCCGCGCCCAGGTGTTCGTGGCGGTGCTGGGTGCGTCGAACTACACCTACGCCTGCGCCACCTGGCAGCAGACGGCCGTCGACTGGGTGGGTGCCATCATCGCGACGTTGGCATTCATCGGTGGCGTGCCGCGGCTGCTGGTGCCCGACCAGCCCCGGGCGTTGATCGCCAACCCCGACGCCTACGAGCCCGTCACTGCCCGGCTGATGCAGGAACTGGCCGAGCACTACGGCGTGGCTGTGCTGCCGGCGCGACCAGGCCGCCCGCAGGACAAGGCCAAGGTGGAGGTCGGCGTGCAGGTGGTCGAGCGGTGGATCCTGGCGCGGCTGCGCCACCAGCGCTTCTTCACCCTGGCCGAGCTCAACCGCAAGATCCAGGAACTGCTGGCAGAGCTGAACAAGCGTCCGTTCAAGGCGCTACCCGGCTGCAGGGTGTCGGCCTTCGAGGCGCTGGATGCGCCGGCACTGAAGTCCTTGCCGGCACAGGCCATGGTGCTGGCGCAGTTCAAGCCGGCGCGGGTGAACATCGACTACCACGTCGCCTTCGAGGGCCACCACTACTCGGTGCCGCACCAGCACGTCAGCGCCGCAGTGGAACTGCGGGTGACCGCCACCACGGTGGAGGTGCTGCTGCGCCGCCAACGCATCGCCGCCCATGCCCGTAGCGACCGGGTCGGCGGCTTCACCACGGTGGCCGAGCACATGCCCGCCTCGCACCGGGCGCACGCGCAGTGGACGCCGGCCAAGCTCGTCGCCTGGGGCGAGCGCGTGGGCGCGGCCACCGCCGGCGTGGTGCGCTGGCAGATGGAGCGCCGCCCGCACCCCGAGCAGGGCTACCGCGCCTGCCTGGGCTTGATGCGCCTGGCGCGTGAATATGGCAACGATCGACTGGAGGCCGCCTGTGCCCGTGCGCAGTCCATCCGTGCGCCCCACTACCGCAGCGTCAAGTCGATCCTGGCCTGCGGGCTGGACCGGCAGAGCGCCGACCTGCTGGGCGGGGATCGCAACCCCGCAGCACCCATGCCCAGCCACGACAACGTGCGCGGCGCCGGCTACTACGGCCACCACTGATGGCCAGCACGCCCACCACCACCACCGACACCTCCAACACCGACATCACCATGCTGCAACACCACACCCTGGACCAACTGCGCGGCCTGCGCCTGGACGGCATGATCGCCGCGCTCACCGACACCGCCACCCAGCACGCCGCCGAGGCGCTGCCCTTCGATCAACGCCTGGCGCTGCTGGTGCAGCGCGAGCTCGACTGGCGCGACGGCAAGCGCGTGGCGCGGCTGCTCAAGGCTGCCAAGCTCAAGGTCAGCGCGGCCTGCGTGGAAGACATCGACTGGCGTGCCAGCCGCGGCCTGGACCGGCACCTGGTCACCGCCCTGGCCGGCGGCGACTGGATCCGCCATGGTCGCAACGTGCTCATCACCGGCCCCACCGGCTGCGGCAAGACCTGGCTGGGTTGCGCCCTGGCACAGCAGGCCGCTCGCCAGGGCTTCAGCGTGCTCTACACCCGCGCCACGCGGCTGCTGCAGGAGCTGCAGGTGGCCCATGGCGACGGCAGCTTCAGCCGTCGGCTGGCCCAGCTGGCGCGCCTGGACCTGCTGGTGCTCGACGACCTGGCCATCGCGCCAATCACTGCCCCGGAGCGGCAGGACCTTCTGGAACTGCTGGACGACAGGGTGGGCAGCCGCAGCACGCTGATCACCAGCCAGCTGCCCTCCAGCGCTTGGCACGCTTGGCTGGCCGAGCCCACCATCGCCGACGCCATCATGGACCGGCTGCTGCACGGCTCGCACACCATCGCGCTCAAGGGTGAGTCCCTGCGCCGGGACCGGCCGCAGGCCTGACGGCATCGGTGGCGTGCCTCAACGGTGCGCTGCCGACCCGCCTTGCCCACCGCGGCGGCCGTTCGTCGCAAGCGACGCCGCCGCCGTGGACAAGGCTGCCGGGCGTACCACCGGCGTCATCAAGTCCGCCTGCGGCACCGGGTTGCCCACCCGGTGCTGGCGCACCGCGAGGACAACCCGGAAGGCCTCGTTCCACGCCGATCGCGGACAGCGTTCCAGCGTGATGGCGGACAACTGACCTACCATCCACCCCGTCACTCAGACACCCCGCTCAGGGTGTCCGCGATCGCATGGAACGCTGTCCGCGATCAGCTTGGAATGGGTGTCCGCGATCAGTGGAATGCGCAGTTCCTTTGTTTGCGTCGGTCACCACGCCTCTGGACTGCGCATGCAGATCGGCATGCCAGTCGCTCTGGATCTCGTCCAGGAAGAGCACCCGCCTTCCATTGGCAGTCAGGCGAATACTGCTTCGCACATGCGCGAGGACGTTCCGTGTCCGGAAGTGGCGCGGGTGATAGGTGAGGGGCCAGTCGTCCAGCTGGATCAGCAACTCGCGATAGTCGTCACCACCTGGCAGAGAGAAGCGCTCCCACTTCACTGTTGCCTGGTGCTTGCCCCATGCGAGAAACCGCTTAGCCATCTGAAGCTCAGCGAACTCGATCGCTTCGTCGGGTGAGGCGAAGCCGCTCTTGGCGGTGTCGACCAAGCGCCCCTTCTCGTCGAGCACGATCCACCAGTCTCGCTGGTCGACCAGCAGGTCGATGAACCGAGTTCTCCCCACTGACCAACCGAGCGATCGGTGCCGGAAGCGGACATGGGCCATGCCCTGGCCCACGCCATGCAGCCGGCGGCGCTTGTTGTCAGTCGCCGGGAGTCGGTCGCAGCACTCCCGCCATCCCGACTTGGCCGAGAAACCGAATCTGGACTCGCAGACGAGCTTGGGCAGCACATGAGACAGGTCCACCATGCGCAGCACCTGTGCCTTCGTGAGCTTCGCATCCTGCGGTGCACGCTCAAGGCGCGAAAGCACTCCCGATAGGGTCAGCTCCTCGCGCTTGGTGCCCTTCTCGGTCAGGGCCTGCAGGCTCGACAACCACTGCCCTGGCGTGGCGCGATTCGGCCCTACCGAGCGGACAAGCTGCGGCAGTGCGGCGACCAGCGGCAGCGGTGCCACTTCGACGCAGTAGTGGTTGTCTGGGCTGCGCCGGCGGCGCGCGAGTGCGGGCAGATGTGGCGTGAGGTTGCGCTCGTACCATGCGACGAATCGGTCAGTGCCGGGGTCGGCGCGCCGCCTCAGGAGCGCAAGGTGCTGAGCGACGGTTCGCCCAGCAAAGCGAAACATGTTGGCACCGGGTTCACGGATCACCAGGTCGATGAGTGGCGCGTAGTCCCAGCAACCCGCCGCTCGCGGCAAGACCAGCCGCTGCCGACGCTGACGTTCGTCGAACCGGCTGATGTTCAGGCCTAGTGGCCCCTCGTCCGGACCGTCCTGCCGCTCGCGGAGTGACATCGATCTGTAGCGCTGGGCTGCCGTGCCTGCTATCCGCCCGCTGCCTTGTCGGCGCTGGCCTTTGCTTCTGCGGCTGCGGTCAGCAGCTTGTTGGCTGCCGTGTCGTCGCCGGCCGTCATCAACGTCCACAGAGCGGCGCATCGGTCGCGGGCATCGGCAAGACTCGCTTCCAGGTCCTTCAGGATGGCCAGTTCGTGCGCCGCACGCTGTTTCGCTTTGCGGCCACCGTACTCGGCGACCAGGTGATCGCCCGCCACATCCATCGCCTTGATGAGCGCGTCCTCGTCCGTCCGCACGCCTTGCCAGAAGAACTTGTTCGTCATCGCCGCCCGGGGAAACTCGGCGATGCCCTTGAGCAGTTGGAACGCCTGCCCCCAAGGTGAAGACCATTTGGTGACGTGGCCGACGTTGAAGGCCACCGGCGAGTAGGCGACCTTGGGAATGAGAGCCTCTCCCCCTGCCTTGCCCAGGCGGGACTTGAGTTCGTCGACGATGTTGCCCACTGCCGATTCGGGAATCTTGCCGCCCGGGTGGTACCCCTCGTACATCCTCTGTGCGTCCGCGCGGATCCGGTCGCGTTGGGTCGACAAGAAAGTGTCCAGGTTGTCGCCCACCGTCGCGTCGAGCAACTTGCGCGCTTCATCATTCGCCTCCGTCAGCGCGGCTTCGAACAGCGGAATGGCTGCCCTGGGGATCCAGCGCATACCATCGGCCAACGCGTACGAGTAGTGGGGCAAGAGATCGCCGGACGCACGGCGCAGGCGGTCGATCTTCTTCAGGGTGGATTCGTCAAAGGGGGCAACCTTGAACGAGGTCCTTGAGCTCACCATTCCCGTTTGCCGAAAGCTGTCAACGCCGAACCACTCCGGCTTCACAGGTGCCTCGAGTGGCGGCACGCGGCTGGCTTTGTCCACGGCAACGAGCATGCCCTGCTCGAACACACGCGCGATGCCTTCCCCCAGCCCGTCCAGCTTGGGCACGCCCAGCTCCTCGGTCGGTGATGCCACCGGCTCACCCTTCTGATCTGTCAGCGTGACTTCGCCAGTGACGGCATCGACCGAAACTTTCAGCTGCGGTGTGTCGCCTTGAGGCTGAGTGAGGCAGCGGTTCCGGTACTCCTTCCATAGGCGGACAGCTTCGGCTTCGCCTTCCGGGATGACCAGCTGCGGCATGGATGCCGCGATCTCTGGCTGCAATGGCCCGGCTACGGCCCACAGGTAATCGAACCACTTGCGGCAGGCTTCAAGGGTGGATGGTGAGACCGACGTGACGATGTTTGCCTGCGATGCAGAGGTCGGTCCCAGGCCCATGTTCTCCGCCGGTCCGAGAGCAACGACCACGCTCGCATCGCGAGCCGAGAAGCACAGCAGGTTCGATGACCGGTCGCGAAGCGACTGCTCCGGGTAGATACGGAACGCCGCCCTGTCCGGATAGCGCTCGGTGAGGCGGACCAGTTCAAGCAAGTCGTCCTCGGTGGTGCGGCAGGTGGGCTGGATGCTGATCACCAGCCGAAGGCGAGTTTCTCCAGCGCCGTCGGCGAGGTAGCCTTCCATCCAGTCGACGGCCTGGCGGTCGATGGCGCTCACCACGCCGAAGATGCTCACCGCGGAGCGCGCCACTTCTTCGAAGGGCAAGGACGCATAGGGCGCGACGCCCGCGCTGACCCGAGGCTCGGGCCAGATGAAGGGGACGCTGGGTTGAATCGACTCGCTCACGGAACTCCCTCGGTTTGTTCTTGCTGCTGCAATGCTCCGGGTGGCAGCGGCCACCCCGAATCGGGGCTCAGCTGTCGGGCCGCAGCGTGATCGTCTCAGGCTCCCATCCGTCCCAACGCGCGTCGCAGTCGCTGGACGCGCGTGAGGGTCCACCCGTCAATCGGGTAGCCACCGAGCTGGCGTTCGAACACCTTGGTGGCCGCTGACGCGAGTGCAGGATCGATCGCGTCGACCATGGGCCGCAAGCGTGCCTTCATGCCGACATCGGCCAGCCCAATTGCCCGAATGTTGACCCAATCGGCCAGCAGCAGCCAGGCCTGGTCAAGGCTGAGTCCCAGGTTCACCACGTCGTCGATGGTCTGCCGCACGTCGGCGTGAGAATTTAGACCGGCGCAGCTCTCCGCCAGTGTCTGGAGGGATCCACCCTGGTCGATGTGATCCGAGACCGATCGCGCTATCGCCGCCAGGGTCTCAGGCTCCTGATCCAGACCTTCCTTGCGCAGGAATGCAGGCACTTCCAATGCATCGTCGGCCAGACTGAAGCAGATGTCAGCAGCAGCGGGTGATGGCATGCTGCGCGAGAACATGACGCGAGACTCCAGGCTGTAGCTCAGCGCTGCTTCCCTGACGGTACCCAGGCCGCCCCAGCCTGCCGCGAGCATCGAACTGACACGGTGCAGCTCTGCCTGCTCGGTAGCTTTGTCCTCCTCGGCACGTCGATGAACGAGGATGCAGTTGGTCTGTTTGGACATGAGCTGGTACTGCAGAGCCAGCCCGAGAGAGTCGATCTCGGTCACATGGGCGATGCGACGCGCTGCAGCGATCCTGGGCAGGCTATCGCCCGGGCATGGGGCATCCGCCTCGCCGCGGGCGAGCTCCACGGTCTTGCCTTGCGGATCGTTGGCCAGGAGGCGGACGGCGCTCGCCTGGACAGGACGGGCGAATCCCGCGAAGGCAAGGACCGTGTCGCCTCCGAACACAATAGGTACGGGGCCGCAAGACCAGGCCGGCGCGCCGCCCCAGTCGATCCGAACGTTCGCGAAGACCGGCTGGCGCATGCGATGCAGCATGCGTTGCGCTGCCGCTTCGAGTGCCTCGCCAGGCGTGGCGAATTCGCAGGCACCCCCGGTTGATTCAGCCAGGGCTCGCAGGACACCTTCAGCCGGCGCCGAACCAACGCCTATGGCAAAGACACGGTGACCGCTGTTTCGGGCCGCGGCGATCATCTCTTCAGCCTGCCAGATCTCGCCGTCGGTGATGAGCAGCACATCAGCGCCGCCATGCTCCGCGCTGCGCGGCAGACCGAACACAGCGCTCAGTGCTCCCTCCATCTCCGTGCCACCGAGGTCCGCCTGGATGCCGTCGATGAGAGGCTGCAGGTGTCGGAGTGCTTGAGGCTTGGCCGGCGACGGCGCGAACAGATGCTCGACAGTGGATCCGAACCTGCTCAGGCTCAGGTGGTCGCGTTCGCTCAAGGAAGCCACCACACCGCGCAATGCGGCACGGGCGGACGCGATGCTGTCGCCATTCATGGATCCCGAGCAATCGACGAGCAGCTTGAGTGCGATGCGTTCGCGTGGAGCACCCATCGGGGGCTGAAGCGCCGCCATCATCACGACCGGGGCCGACGCGTCGAAGGCGTTGTCCGCGTGTACCAGTAACGAGGGACGCGGTTCGCGGGGTGTCACGATCACCACAATGTCGCAGTCCAGCCGGGCCCCTGGCGAGAGCTCCATGCGCATCGACCCGTCTTGGATGAGGCTGGTGGCGAAACGGTGCGTCGGGCATTCCGCTGTTGCGCCCGCAAGCGCTTCTCCGAGCGTGACCGTTAAGGCCAGCGGGTACTCCGCGTCCAAGCTGGCCAACGGCACCTGTTGTGGCTGCAAGCCAGCTTGTTCGGCGCGGCCGTAGCGCGGGGCGATCGTGGTCGGGATCGACACGCGCAGCCGGCCTTGCTCGAAGCTGAGGAGCTGTGCAAAGCGGCACTCCAGCACGAGTTCGTCGCCGGGCTTGAGATTGCCGATGTTGGCGGTGTGCAGGCCGTCGTCATGGGCCTCCAGCATCACCGGGGCGTCGCCTTGTTCCAGCGACTCCTCGTACTGCCGCTCGGCTTCGCGCTTGGCAACGATCACGCCCTCCTGACGTTCGCCGTTCAGTTCGGACGCGAAACCGAGCAGCACCGCCACCGGTGGCAGCGGGAACGTGTAGACGACTTCGAGCACCTGGCTGCTCGTGTTGCGGTAGGTCTGGCGCAGTGTGAGTTCGAACAGCACGGCATCCAGGCGACCTTGGGCCTGTACGCCGACCAGAACCGGCGCTGGGGCGTTGCCGTCCTTGCAGGAGAGTGCGAATTGGGGGCCGTCTTCATTCATCGTTGTTCTCCCGGTTCGTGGATGGGATGGCTGCTGGAGAGCCGGATGGCTCACCCGCGCTTGAGGTGCGCACCTGGCGGTAGAGCGCCGAGATGCCGCGTACGAGCCTGCGCATCTGATCGGGTGTCAGGTCGGCGCGGCCCGGTTCGACGTGAATCTCAAGGCCATCCGCGACTGTGACGCGGCTCCAGACCTCGATCGAGCCAGGCGCCGCGCGGCGCGGCGCGGGGTCATCGGGCGCACCGGACAACAGCTCGCGGACACGCTCCAGGCTCAGCCCGGCGTCTGTCCAGCGGCGGATCAACAGCAACTTTTCAAGGTGACGCCGCACGTAATGCGCACCGCGTTTCTCGCCGACCGGCCGTTCGACCAGGCCTTCGGCGATGTAGTACCGCACGGTGCGCGGCGTGACCCCGGCAAGCATCGACAGCTCGTCAATGGAGAAGCGCTCCGGGGTGGCAGCTTCGTCGGGCGGGGTTCGTTGCGCAGGCATGATTCAGTATGAGACATTTGTTTGCGACAGTCAACTGTGTGAAAATGGCGGCAGCACCGTCCGGTGCCTAGCGACCCCAAGCGAGGCGGCGGCATGCGGTTCGATGTCGGCGTATCGGGTCAGATGATGCAAAGCGAGGTGTTCATGGACGAAGACGAGATCGGTGTGGTGTTCCCTGCGGTTGGTTTGCCGGGAGCGCTGGCCGTTGTCTGCAGAGTGAAGAACGCCGCGCGAGTCCGGGCACTGCACGAGGCGGCGACGCCCGCCTCGTATCGAGTCGAGGCTGTTGTGGGTAGCCACTTGCCGCTGATGGGCAGTCTCGAAGCCCTGGTGTCCGCGGCGCCAGCAAACAGCCTGAGCGTGGCCGATCCGCCCCTGTCGATCTACGTCCATCGGGGCGGACGGGATGCGGTCTACCTGGACTTGCAGTCAACTACCGGTGGGCCCCTGTCCAGCGTCGGTGTAGATGTGGATGCCGACACGCCCTTCGCCGCGTTTGCCGGTGCCCGGTCTGCCGCAAACGAGTTGCTGGATGTGCTGATGCGCAGCCTGTGGATGCCGCTCGTCCTGGTGCGGCTCGACCTGTTTGTCGGTGGCGAGTCCGAGCCCTTGGCCCACCAGCTGCATCTGCCGTTTGTTGGAGACGTCAAGATCGGTCCACTCGGCGGCTTTCATCAGTACCCCTTGTTCGCGGAGATCGAGAGCCTGGCCCGGGAGGCGATCTGCAGCACGAGCCCGTACTACCGCCTGTTGTGCGCTCACCGGCTGTACGATGGAACCGGTGCCCTGCGCGCGAAGCTCAGGCAGATGTGCGCTGAACTGTCGATCGATGTGCCGCTGCCCAAGGATCCGAAGGTCGATCGGGATCTGCTGGTCGCGATGGGGTTGGGCGGTTTGGCGGACCAGAACATTCGTACCGTGAATGATCTCCACGGCAAGATGACGGGACTGCGCAACTCGGTCGCCCACTTCTTGTTGACCAAGGGCGAGCCCGCGGCGCCGCTGCACACCTCGGACGGCATGTCGTACAACGTCTACTCCTGTGCGGCTGCCGTGCTGCTGCACTATGGCGTCAGCGCGCTTCAGGAACTGTCGGCGTTCTTTCGCCAACACCTGAACAGCCATGTTTCGCGTGGCTCTGTCTTGCCGATGGTTCAGCAACGGGATCGCTTCAAGGTCGTGGCGCGGATGTCGCCGCCGCCGAGCGAGCAGGAGCCTTTGTAGTCGCGGTCCCGGAGTCTCGGGCCCTGATTTCAAGTCTGCAACACATTCAGGCCGGCGATACCGGCATTCACCATCACGTTGACGTTGGCGTGCGGAGGGTGGGCTTGCCGTGTCGACCCACGCTACCACGTCGTTCTCGCCGTCAAGGTCTGCGCGCTCGCGGGGCGAGCGCTTGCGGCCTGCGGCCGTCTTCGAACCCTGACTGCTGCGCTGCGGCGTGGTGCTTCGGTCTCGGGCAATCCCGCCCGACACAGACCGGAGTTCGCCATGTCGCTGTCTTCCACTTCTTCCTTTGTCGCTGTCGATGCGCTGCTGGTGCGTGATGTCGATGGTCAGTACCGTCCTGCGCGTGCCGAGGAGGTTCTCTCACAGGCTCGTCGGGTGCTCTCGCAGCGGGTGCGGCGCGGTGCCACGATGTCGTCGCCGCAGGCGGTGAAGGACTACCTGCAACTGGAGATCGGGGCGCTGGAGCACGAAGTCTTCTGCGTTCTGTTCCTGGATGCGCAACACAGGATCATCGCGTTGAAGCAGATGTTCCGCGGCACGGTCACGCAGACCTCGGTGTACCCACGCGAGGTGGTCAAGGAAGCTCTGGCGTGCAATTCAGCGGCTGTCGTCCTGGCGCACAACCACCCCTCGGGTTCGGTCGAACCGAGCCGGGCGGACGAGTTCCTGACGCAGACGCTGAAAACGGCGCTGGCGCTGGTGGACGTGCGGGTGCTCGATCACTTAGTGGTGGCTGGTGCAGACGTGTGCTCGTTCGCCGAAAGGGGTCTTGTGTAGTCCTTCACGCGGGGCGTCAGCCGGCGCCCCGCTTCCGCGTGTTTCAAACGAGGCTGATGCGCCGGATGTCGAGTGCAAACAGGCCGGCCTGGCGGTCGGCGAGCATCAGTCCGACCGGGCGGATATGTGTGGTGTCCAGCGCTGTCGCGCCGGGGTGATCCAGACCGCAGACATCGGCTGCTCCTGAAACCAAAGCAGCTACTGCACGACAGGGTGCGCCGCATCGACCATGGCCATATGTGCCTGGAAGAGGGAGCGGAAGCTGCTTGCCGATGAGTCGAAGACGACCAGATTCCTCTGCGCGCGAGTGATCCCGGTATAGACCATCTCCGCATCGTCCTCCGGCGTGAGAAGGCAAAACACGGTCTGCGCTTCGAGTCCTTTGAAGCTGTGGATGGTGGAGATCTTGATGAGGCCTGAGTTCTGCATAAAGAAGCACTTTTTGCGCCGGCGAATCTTTCCGATCGCTTCCCGAAACTGTGGCGAATCCCGGTCCATCCTTGCGATGAGTGCATCGACCTCCGACGCGTCCTCAAACATTACCTTAGTCTTCTCCGACAGTTTGAAAGCCTCGTTCAAGGGCAGCAGCCATTCGACCTTTGAACAGACCAACGCGATGTCGTTGGGATGGAGCTGGTATTCGCGGATGTAGTGTTGGATCCGATCAAATACCACAGCAGGGTCGTAGCTCCCGCTGTAGGTTTCGTACGCCAGAAGGTCAAAGCGAATGCTCGATTGAACCGCTTTAGCCTCGAAGATCTCGGAGTCGGTGTACTTCCGGACCAAGTGCTGCATTTGGAAGTTTCTGAACAATTGGAGCAGCGGGGCGTCCTCGTCTGAGCGGTATGACTTCGTCAATCGGACCCAGTTCCCGAAGCCCAGCACTATCGGCGACTCGCGGCCGTCACTTGGCCGGTCGTAGATGTTCTGGGACTGATCTCCAAAAAGAACCATTTCCCCATCGTCGGCCAAGAAGCAGTCACGCACAAGCTTGATCCATTCGGGCGCGTAATCTTGAACTTCGTCGATGAGAATCGTTCGGTACCTTTCTGTCTCGACGCCAGCGAACAAACTCTTCATGCCGAAGACAACGTCTAGGTCGGCACGTTGGGCCGGAGAAAGTTCCTCCAGCTTTGACTTGAGGTCTATTCCGCAATTGTTCAGCTGGTTGCTGATGAATGCGTGGTAGTGAATGACTTCGTAGTGATCCCTGTCACCACCGCCCCGGAGTCGGCTGATCGTATCCCGGATGTAGTGCCGCAGCGTAATGTTGTAGGTCAGGATCAGTACTTGATCCTTGTGGCGTGCATTGGCATTGATTGCCCTGCGCGCGAGGATGGTGGTCTTCCCGCACCCCGCCACTCCCTTTACCTTTGCGAAGCCCGGTGCACTAATCGTTAGCGCCTGCTGCTTCGCATCGAATGCGACCGCGACCCCCTGCTGTTGCGTGTGCACGGGAGGCCGCAATCTACGCGCAAAGTCATCATGGATGTCTGGCGTGAACAGTGGGTGCTTGCCCATCTTTTCAAGCATGCGAACCTTCTTGACTACATTGTCGTTTCCCCAGGACATGCCGAGATCGCGCTCGAGCTTGTACCGCGCCCGGCCACACCAATCCATCTGTTGGTCGTATTTAACTTGATCAAGGTGTTGCCGGTCCCGATTCAGCTGTAGTGTCCGCTCACGAACCTCTTCAAGCGAGGCGTCGTAGAACTGCTTTAACCGATCCCGACTCGCAAGGTGGAAGTAAATGCCAACGGAGATCAAGTTGTAGAAGTTTGGATTTGTTAGGTGTTGAAGACCGAGAACCGGGAGATGCAGGTTGAAGAGGTTTTCCTTGTAGCGAAAGGCCTGCTGCTGGGGTGAGCGGATTGCGCTCCCGTCGCAGAACCACCGATTGTTGATGTCAACCTGATAGTGATTCAGATTCCAATCCTTGACCTCAATGATCAACGCGCCGCAACCGGGCTTGAGCACGATTACGTCGGGCCGATCACCATCGAGGTAGGGATTGAAGTACACCTCAAACGTGTCGTCGAGCGCTTCGCGTAGGACATTAATTAAGTGGAGCTCACCGTCCGTGGGCGCGACCGTCAGTCTGGCGATGTTCTCAAGATCGGGGTAGAAGTTAGCCATCGGTCAGGGCTTACTCGCGGATGCCACAGAGACACCGTAAGCAGATCGGCTGGTCGCGAGCGATTGGGGAGCCTTGATGGCTAAGTGAAGCTGATTCGTTTCTATCCACAGTCCGCCGCTCGGTATTTTCGGAACATCGCCGTCTTCGCAGAATGTGGCGGTTTGGCTTAGTCTCTCCTGGGCCTGCTCCCAGACATTCTCGGGAATGCACTTGAAGCACCGGCCAGCTTCGATGTGCTTGAACACGCCGATATAGCCTGTACCGCAGCAGCGCCGGCAGTAGGGATTCGCATAGCCGGCCAGAGTCTTTTTGAAAGAGGTACTCGGTGCGGAGTACCTGGCTGGGGCGTTGTCGTTGTGATCCCTACTGTCGAAAATTTGACCTGTGAGGGTGTTTCGTTGACTCATAGATGCCTGCCCGATTGACTGTTCTTTAATTGGAGGAGGTTGGCTTCTAGTGGCGGCCGATCTTCTTGTACCGCACGCCCACCGTAATTACGCAGCCGTCAGAGACAATGGCGTACGAGTCCATTTGCTCGCTGAGCTTGCCGACAATGCCGCCCGTGTAACTGTCTACCGCTTTCTTGGCGCGCCTATCAAAGAAAATGATCTCTGCACCTTTGTGGTCGTGTTCGCGTCTGCCAAACCGCAGGAGCAGGTCGATTACGAAGGGAGAGACACCGCGTTGTTGGCACCTGGCTATGGCGTGCGTAGTTGCTCTCATTTATCTTCTCCCGAAGCAATCATTCGATCGAACGCACCAAGCAGCCGCTTCTTTAGATTGGTTTCGAACGGGATGTCTAGTTCCTTCGCTTCCCGTCGAACGTCTTCCACAAACGCCGGCGGCAGTTCTAGGTCGTAGCTCGGCAGGCGATCCTCTTTGCCTCTTTCAACAGGACTTGTAGGGACAAAGCCCTTTCGGTTTGCCAACCATCGACGGGCCTCTTCAGGGCGTACCAGCGAACGCCGGCCAACTTGTTCTGTCATCAAAGGGTTCGGCAGCTTCGGGTTGGCGGCGTTGCGCACGCTGCGCTCGTCCATGTCAGCCAGCAATGCGACCTCGGCCAAGGTGAGGTAACCGAAGTCCCCACGGCCGGGCCCGAACTCGTCGGTTGCGTAGTCGGTGTGCCGATCGGCCCCATCAAGGACAAGCCGCGCGGCAGTGCACTGCGCGGCGAGTATGGCTAGGCGGGGTGGCGTGTTCCCCTGTCCGTCGAGGTAGAGCTTCATGGGTAATGTGTTCACTGCGTGAAGAAAGCGCTCTACTTCGATGTGTCGGCCAACTACTGAACCAGCGGAATCTGGTCCTGCCGGGATCGGGATGCCGTCGACTCCATAGTCGTACATCTCGTTCACGGTCTTCCAGACGGGTGAAGTCTCCACGGCCGCCTTCGCGGCCCAAGCCGAGGAGTTGACCGCGTAGAGGCCTGCTACCTGGCCGCCAAAGAGGACCAGGAACTTGGAGAGTTCTCCCTGCATGTCGGACTTGTTGAATCGCATGGCGGTATGTATGTGATATCCGTGATGACACGCGAATCATGCCATGTTCGGGGAGAGTGTCAAGCGTGATGACATGACCATCACATTGCATCCGACGCGTTGCTGCTCTACTGCCGCGGCTCGAGCGTCTTGGCTCGCCAGACAGCCGCCCGTTTACACCCAGACCGTCGGAGGTGATGGCAGATGCCAACGCTGCTTACGTGGCCTGCCGGGTTATCCAGTCGACAGGAGCGCCGAGGTCTGCAGCTTTGCGGAGTCGTGGCCTACTTTGAGGGCTGCGGCCGGGTCAGGTCAGGCTGATCCGCCGGATGTCGAGCGCGAAAGGGCCGGCCTGGCGTGACGCGATCATCAGACCGACCTGGCGGATGCGCGCAGCGTCGAGTGGCGCTGCGTCGGTGACCTCGCGTCCGCGGAAGCTGGCGCGGAAGTCGGTCAGCGGCAGGTGCAAGGTCTGCCAGTCGGTGCCCTTGGTGGCGAAGCTGGCCTGGT
Organism: uncultured beta proteobacterium; assembly: GCA_963844485.1. Taxonomy (GTDB): domain Bacteria; phylum Pseudomonadota; class Gammaproteobacteria; order Burkholderiales; family Burkholderiaceae_C; genus Pseudaquabacterium. The sequence goes on along the minus strand of CAWJOQ010000011.1, from coordinate 28,333 downwards.
AGTTCAGGCTGTCGAAGCCGTCGTCGGTCAGCAGGCTGAGCTTGAACTGCTTGTTGTCACCGCGCAGTTCGATCAGGCAGGCCTTGGCGCCAGACAGGCCCCGCTCGCCGGGGCTGGACCGCACTGATGCGAAGCCACCGTTGCGCTCCAGCGAGACGGTTCCGCCGAACACGGCGTGACCTGCGGGGTCGTGGCGCAGTGTGCTGCGAGAGATGCCGCCCATCACGCGGTCGTCGATAGCGTGCCACGCGCTTGCCGCACTTGGGTCGGTGAAGTCGAACAGCGTTGTGCGCATGGCCGGTCCAGCGTAAGTCCTACGGCCTGGGAAATCCGAACTGCGTCGCACGCGCTCGGATGGCCCCGATCACCTCGCGAAGGTCCATCGGGTCCAGCTTGTTCTTGTTCAGGAACGCCCGCCATTGCGTCTGCTTGGTGGTGTCGTCGGCAAATGCATCGCTCAGGCCGATGGGCAGGGTGCTGGGCATGGCCGTCTGTCGGCGGGCGAAGGTCGCTTCGACGGCTTGCTGCAGTTCTGCATCGTCGAGCGTGTCGTCGCGCAGCAGCAGGGCGAGGTCGAAGAAGTCCTTCATGCGGGTGTTGGTCATGCCCAGCACGGTCACGGCATGCAGCTTTTCGGCCACGACCGTGGCCTTGGGGTAGGCGCGCAAGGTCGGTGCGGGGACGTCGGGCAGCAGGGTGGGGTAGTCGATGGACTGCGCCGCAGGCGTGACGGCATCGCCGAAGCCGATGTCGATCTGTAGGGACAGGCGGGCGCCGTCGAGCGTGGCGCGCAGATCGATGCGCACGCCGCCGTAGCCGGCGTCCTTGCGGATCGGGCTGCCCGTGACCGACGTGGCATCGAAGACGACGCCGTCGTCCACTGCAATGCTGGCGAGCGATCGGAAGACGCCGACCAGCGTGGGCACGTCGTCGGGGCCGAAGCCCAGTAGGTCGGCGTCGCGTGTCGGCCGGTGCGGCTGGCCGTACCAGAGTTGGAACAGCAGCGCGCCCTTGAGCAGGAAGTTCGGCGCGTGCTCGGAGACGGACAGCCGGTAGAGCAGGCGTTCCAGGCCGTACCGGGTCAGGGTCAGGTTGAAGTCCTGCTTCGACGTGTCGGTGTGCTGCTTCAGCCTGGCGCGGATCGATGCGGCGCGATTGGCGGTCACTGGACGAACCTCCGCACTGCGTGCTCCGGAATGAGCGCTTGGGAGCGGCCCGGCGCGCTCATGCCGTGATGGCCTCGATGTAGGGGCGCATGACGTTGGCCACCCGGCCGCGCGTGGCGTGGCGCCAGAGGTCGTCCAGCGTGAACTTGCGCTGGCTCCAGCCGTCGCGCAGTGCTTCCAGTGCCACATCCAGGCCGATCTTGTTGCGGAAGCGGAAGCAGTCGACGACGGTCCGGGCCGCGTTGAAGACCGGCACGTCGACGCCGTCGATCTTCAGGCGATCGACGCCATCGGCCAGGGCTGCGTCCGACATGCGCACGACCCGGATGGCGGGCTGGTCGAGCCGAGGGCTCACCATGTGCGGTGGGATGGCGATCCAGACCTCATGGGGCGCCTGGGTGCCGATCTCGTGGACCCGTAGGGCCGACAGCAGGCAGACCACGCCCCTGGGTACGCGTGCCGAGACTTCTGCCAGCGAGCGGTGCTCGCTGATCGCAGCGCCGGGCAGGCCATAGAGGCCGCGCGCCACGCGTTCTAGCTTGCCGGCCTGCACCAGGCGCGTCAGGGCGATGGTCGGCAGGCCGAGTTGCGTCACGTCACGCGCACGCAGGAGGGTGCGCTTGCTCGCGAGGCGCAGCACCTGTTGTTCGTGGGTGGACGCGGCTTCAGCGGCGGTAGCCTTCATGGGTGCATTGTGTTGCGAATGACTGTGAACGTCAATGAGTACAGTAATAACGCAACATCGCTGTTCGTGACGTGGCGGCCTCCAGTTGCCTCGAAGGACGGTGTCCAGTCGGGACTACGCGCTACCGAGCAGGTCGTCGATGGACGCTACGGTGACGGTGTTGCCGGTGGCACTTGCGAGTGCGGGGTCCATGCAGACGAAGGCATCGGCCTGGAGCTGGGTCAGGGCGATGTGTTCGGCCACGAAGGTGTCGGGCCAGCCGAGTTGGTCGGTGATCTTCCAGGCGAGGCTTTGCAGCACGCGGTCGCCAAGCAGGCGCAGCCGAAGGCCACGCAGGTGGTCGAGCTGGCGCTCAGCGGCATTCCGATCGAGTTCACCGCGTCGGACCAGGCCGTAAAGCTGGGCCAGGACCTGGGAGCGGATCAAGGTCAGCGCCAGCAGCTGGTGCCGCGCCGCCACTGCGGCTTGCGCCTGCGCCAGGTACAGGGCGACTAGATTTTCGGCCTTCACCCACGCCGCAGTCCACGGCGCAGGCAGCAAGCCAGGCCTTGATCTCGCGGTCAGTGATCGGTCGTTGCTGTCTGCGCATGTCCCATAGGCTCCTGTGAGGCTGTGGGGTTTTTGATCGGATGAACGCCTCAGAAGCGGCGCGAACCCCAAAAACCCCACAATCAACCCCACAGGTTGCGCGCGCTTCGCTGCGACGCCCTGGGACGGCTCGGGACAAAATATCCTTACACGACAGTGGGTTAGCTGATTTCTGGGGACCCCATGGGACCCCCTGAAAAGCTACTCAATGTTCTGCACCTGCTCGCGCATCTGCTCGATGGCGACCTTCATCTCCACCGACACATTCGTCAGCTCAAGTGCCGACGACTTGCTGCCCAGGGTGTTGGCTTCGCGGTGCAGTTCCTGGATCAGGAAGTCCAGCCGCTTGCCCAGTTCACCGCCAGCAGCCAGCAAGCGGGTGATCTCGTCGAGGTGGGCGCTCAGGCGGGCCAGTTCCTCGGCCACGTCGATGCGCAGCGCATAGGCGGCGGCTTCGTTCAGCGCCCGGTCGCGCAGGGCCTCGGCGGTGACGCTGCCGCCGGCCCCGGCGTTTTGCAGCGCCTCGTTCCAGCGGTCCAGAAAGCGCTGCTGCTGGCGCTGCACCACCGCCGGCACCAGCGGCGCGGCCTGGGCGGTCAGTTCACGCAGCCGGCCGATGCGCTCGCTCAGGATGGCGACCAGGCGCGCGCCTTCGCGGCCCCGTGCGTCGCGCAGGCCGGCAATCGCCTCACGTGCCGCCGCCAGCGCAGGGTTCGTCCAGCCGCTCGGGCGCGCCGCCTTGGCGGCACCAGGCCAGCGCCTCGTTCACGCTCAGCGGCCTGGCGTTCGGCAGCCAGCTGGTGACGGTGGATTCCATGCGCGACAGCTTGTTCAGCTGGTCGGGCTGGGGCTGCGGCCAGGCGCCGTCGGCCTCGCGCTGCGGCGCCACCCGCAGCTCGATCTTGCCGCGCTTGAAGGCCGCGCCCACCAGTTCGCGCAGCGCAGGTTCCAGGCCGCGCAGTTCGTCGGGCAGTCGAAACGCCAGGTCGAGGAAGCGGCTGTTGACCGAACGCACCTCGACCGTGACAGCGGCACCACTGGCCGCAGCCGTGGACAGGCCACGCGATGCCGGGTCATCGGCGGTGCCCCCCGCGCCGTGCGTGGCATGGGCAAAACCGGTCATGCTGTAAACTGACATCGACCCACCAGACTAGGGAAAACAAGGATTATGTCAAAGCCCAAGCCTGCCCCATTGCCTGCGGGCACGGTGGTCGGTGGCTACTCGGTCGTCAAGAAGCTGGCGGCTGGCGGGTTTGGGGTGGTGTACCTGGCCGAAGACGCCGACCGCCACAGCGTGGCCATCAAAGAATACTTGCCTGCGTCCCTGGCCGAGCGCTCGCCTGGCGAGTTGACGCCGCGGGTCAAGCCCGAGAAGCAGCCGCTGTACCGGCTGGGTCTGAAGAGCTTTTTTGAAGAAGGCCGCAGCCTGGCGCAGATCAGCCACCCCAGCGTGGTGAGTGTGCTGAACTTCTTCCGCGAGAACGAAACCGTCTACATGGTGATGAACTACCTGCAGGGTGACACCTTGCAGGACTTCATCGTCACCGCGCGCGACCTCAAGCGCGACAAGGTGTTCCGTGAAAGCACCATCCGCAGCTTGTTCGACGAGATCCTGCGCGGCTTGCGCATCGTGCACCAGCACAAGATGCTGCACCTCGACATCAAGCCGGCGAACGTCTTCATCACCAACGACAACCGGGCGGTGATGCTGGACTTTGGCGCTGCGCGCGAAGTCTTGTCCAAAGAGGGCAACTTCATCCGGCCGATGTACACGCCCGGCTTTGCCGCGCCCGAGATGTACCGCCGCGACGGCACCCTGGGCCCCTGGACCGACATCTACGCCATCGGCGCCTGCATCTACGCCTGCATGCAGGGCTATCCGCCGAACGACGCGCCCCAACGGCTGGAGAAAGACCGCCTGGCGCTGAGCTTGAGCCGGCTGCGCAATGTGTACTCCGACAACCTGATCGAAGTCACCGAATGGTGCATGTCGCTCGACCCGCTGAGCCGCCCGCAAAGCGTGTTTGCGCTGCAGAAGGAACTGGCCCGCGAGACCGAGCGCCGCTACACCAAGCTGAGCTTCTCCGAGCGCATGAAGCTGCAGTTCGAAAGCCTGAAGACAGGCGCCAAGGCATGACGGCGACCGGCCTGCCGCCAGGCCAAAGACCAGGCCGTGCAAGCCGCTGCCGTCTGCGCTGTTGGCGCTGCTTGCTGCCTGGTGCCTGCAGCGTGAGGTTCAACGTCTACCAGGTCAGCCGCAAGGGCGGCCGGGCCAAGAACGAAGACCGCATGGGCTATTGCTACACCCGGTCGGCTGGCCTGTTTGCGCTGGCCGATGGCATGGGTGGCCACCCCGAAGGCGAAGTTGCCTCGCAACTGGCGCTGCAGACGCTGTCGGCGCTGTTCCAGCGCGATGCCAAGCCCACGCTGAAAGACCCGCTGCGCTTCCTGCAAGACGCCGTGCAGGCCGGCCACCAGCAGCTGCTGCGCTATGCCACCGACCGCGGCCTGCTGGACACGCCGCGCACCACCGTGGTGGCCTGCCTGCTGCAAGGGGACGCGGCCTACTGGGCCCATTGCGGCGACAGCCGCTTGTACCTGGTGCGTGGTGACACCTTGCTGGCGCGCACCCGCGACCACAGCTACAGCGAGCTGCATGGCGCGCTGCAGCAGTCGGGCCAGCCGCTGCCCGCAGATGCCCACCGCTTCAACCGCAACGTGCTGTTCACCTGCCTGGGCAGCCCGGGCAAGCCGATCGTCGACACCGCCGGCCCGGTGCCGCTGGCGCCAGGCGACCGCTTCATGTTGTGCAGTGACGGCCTGTGGGGCGCCCTGAGCGACGAGACCATCGTGCGCAGCCTGGCCGCGCAAGCGGTGTCGGCCTCGGTGCCCGACCTCGCCGACCAGGCGCTGCGCAGCGCCGGTGCCAAGAGCGACAACGTCACGGTGCTGGCGGTGGAATGGGAGGGCTCCGAGCACCCACCCGTGCCGCAGGGCGTGCACACCCGCGCACTGGGCAAGGAAGTCTTCGCGTCCACCATCCAGGCCAGCCTGGCTGCGGGCGAGACGCCGGCTGAAGAGTTGGACGATGCCGAGATCGAGCGCTCGATCCGTGAGATCAACGAGGCGATCAAGCGGTCGTCGCATAAAAAAACCTGAGGTTTCTGATGTCTGATTTGAAAGCCGCCTATCTGCGCGGTGACGGCCGTGCGCATGACGCCTTGCGCCCCATCCGCATCCAGCGTGGTTTCACCCGGCATGCCGAGGGGTCGGTGCTGGTGCATTTCGGCCACACCCAGGTGCTGTGCACCGCCTCGGTGGAAGAAAAAGTGCCGCCGCACAAGCGCGGCAGCGGAGAAGGCTGGGTCACCGCCGAGTACGGCATGCTGCCGCGCGCCACCCACACCCGCAGCGACCGGGAGGCGGCCCGCGGCAAGCAGAGCGGCCGCACGCAAGAAATCCAGCGTCTGATCGGCCGCAGCCTGCGCTGCGTGTTCGACCTGGCGGCGCTGGGCGAGCGCAGCATCCTGATCGACTGCGACGTGCTGCAGGCCGACGGCGGCACCCGCACGGCGGCCATCACCGGGGCCTATGTGGCTGCGGCCGATGCGGTGGCCTGGCTGATCGCCCAGGGCAAGCTGCGCAGCAGCCCGATCAAGGATGCGGTGGCTGCGGTCAGCGTGGGCATGGTGCAAGGCACAGCGCTGCTGGACCTGGAGTACACCGAGGATTCGTCCTGCGACACCGACATGAATGTGGTGATGACTGGCAGCGGCGGCTTTGTCGAGCTGCAAGGCACGGCCGAGGGGGCCGCCTTCAGCCGCGCCGAGATGGATGCGCTGCTGGCCCTGGCCGACCAGGGCATCCGCCAACTGGTGCTGGCCCAGCGCGCTGCGCTGGCCACGCCGCTGGCGCCATTTGCCGCCGCTTGATGGGCGAGCGCGTGGGCCAGGGCGTGGGCATGGGTTCGGATTCGGGACTGTTGCGCCTGGTGCTGGCGTCCAACAACGCCAAGAAGCTCAGTGAGCTGCAGGCGCTGCTGGCCGGCCTGCCGGTGCAGCTGGTCAACCAGGGCAGCCTGGGCATCAGCGAGGCCGACGAACCGCACCACAGCTTTGTCGAGAACGCGCTGGCCAAGGCACGCCATGCGGCCGCCGCCTGTGGTGGTGCGGCACTGGCCGATGATTCCGGCCTGTGCGTGGGGGCGCTGGGTGGCGCCCCCGGCGTGGTGTCGGCGCACTATGCCGGCGTGCTGGATCCGCTGGCCGGTGAAGACCGCGAAGCCCTGCGCCGCCGGCAAGATGCGGCCAACAACGCGGCCTTGCTGGCCGCGCTGGCCGCGCTGGGCCCGCAAGCCGACCGGCGGGCGCACTTCATCAGCACCCTGGTGGCGGTGCGCCATGCCAACGACCCCGAGCCCCTGGTGGCCGTGGGCCGCTGGCCGGGTGACATCCTGACGGCGGCGCGCGGCAGCCAGGGCTTTGGCTACGACCCGCTGATGCACATCCCCGACCTGGGCGCCACCGTGGCCGAACTGGACGCCGACCTGAAGAACCAGCACAGCCACCGCGCCCGCTCGGCTGCTGCCCTGCGCCAGATGCTGGCCGAGGCCTGGCACCTGCAGACCCCGCAGCGGCTGGCCTGACACCGTGGACATCGTCAGCCGCTACCTGCGCCCCGGCACCCTGCAGCCTGGGTGAATCGCCACCGCTGTCGCTGTATGTGCACCTGCCCTGGTGCATTGCCAAATGCCCGTACTGCGACTTCAACTCACACGCCCGGCCCGAGGCCGTGGATGGCGGCCTGCCCGAGCAGCGCTACCTGGACGCGCTGCTGGCCGACCTGGAAGCAGCGCTGCCGCAGGTCTGGGGCCGGCCGGTGGTCAGCATCTTCATCGGCGGTGGCACGCCCAGCCTGTTTTCGCCCGATGGCATCGCCCGCCTGCTGGCCGACATCCGCGCCCGTCTGCCGCTTGCTGCCGGGCTGCGAGATCACGCTGGAAGCCAACCCGGGCAGCTTCGAGCGCGAACGCTTCCGCGCCTTCCGCGCGGCCGGCGTCACCCGGCTGAGCGTGGGTGTGCAGAGCTTCGACGATGCCATGCTGGCCAAGCTGGGCCGGGTGCATGACGGCGCCCAGGCCCGTGCCGCGCTGGCCGAGGCCGCGGCCTGCTTCGACACCTTCAACCTCGACCTGATGTATGCGCTGCCCGGCCAGACCCTGGCGCAGCTGCAGGCCGACCTGGACACGGCGCTGGCCTTCCAGCCGCCGCACCTGTCGATCTACCACCTGACGGTGGAGCCGAACACGGTGTTTGCGCTGGCGCCGCCGCCGCGGCCTGCCCGACGACGACCTGGCCAGCGACATGCTGGACCTGATCACCGCCCGCACCGCCAGCGCCGGCCTGCAGCGCTACGAGGTGTCGGCCTTCGCCCGGCCCGGCCACCGCTGCACCCACAACCTGAACTACTGGATGTTCGGCGACTACCTGGGCATCGGCGCCGGTGCGCACGGCAAGCTGAGCTACCCGCACCGGGTGATGCGCCAGGTGCGCTGGCGCGAGCCGCGCCGCTACATGGACGAGGCCCTGGCCGGCCAGGCGATGAGCAACGACGACGAGGTGCCACGCGCCCAGTTGCCGTTTGAGTACATGCTCAATGCGCTGCGGCTGCAGGATGGTTTTGCGCTGGCTGATTTCCAGGCCCGCACCGGCCTGCCGCCCAGCGCCATCGCCAAGCCACTGGCCGAGGCCGAGGCCAAGGGCCTGATCGAGCGTGATGTCGCCCGGGTGTGGCCGACAGTGCGCGGCTTCGACTTTCTGTCCGACCTGCAGCAGCTGTTTCTGCCGCCGGGCTGAGGCTGAGGCCGGGGCCGAGGCTCAGACGCGGTGCAGGGCCGCGCCGACCGTGGACTTGAGCCGCTCGATCAGCGCCGGCGCAATGCGCTGCAAGCGGCAGCACCTCATGCGCCGCGCCGTGGGCGATGGCCTCGCGCGGCATGCCGAAGACCACGCAGCTGGCTTCGTCCTGGCAGACATTCCAGCTGCCGGCGTCGCGCATGGTCTTCATGGCCCGCGCACCGTCGGCGCCCATGCCGGTCAGCATCACGCCCAGGGCGTTGGGGCCCACCACCTTGGCGGCGCTGTCGAACAGCACCTCCACGCTGGGCTTGTGGCGGTTGACCGGCTCGCCGTCGCGCACCCGGGCCAGGTAGTTGGCGCCCGAGCGTTCCACGCTCAGGTGCATGCCGCCAGGGGCGATGTAGGCGTGGCCGGGCAGGATGCGGTCGCCGTCCACCGCCTCCTTCACCCGGATGCGGCACAGGCTGTCCAGCCGGGTGGCATAACTCTTGGTGAAACCGGGCGGCATGTGCTGGGTGATGACCACCGCCGGCGCATCGGCCGGCAGGTTCATCAGCACTTCCTTGGTGGCCTCGGTGCCGCCGGTGCTGGCGCCGATGAAGATGATCTTCTCGGTCGACAGGCGGCCGATGTTGGCCACCGGTGCGGCGGGGCGCACGCCGGCGGGTGTGGCGTTGCCAGCGGCGGGTGCGCCGGCACCGGCGCCTGCCGCCCGGTTGGCGGCCATGGCTGGCGGCAGCCGGCGCACATGGGCGCGGGCGGCGGTGCGCACCTTCTCGGTGATGTCGTCGGCCAGCGGCGCAGGCCGTCGGCCACGCCGATCTTGGGCTTGGCCACGAAGTCGATCGCGCCCAGTTCCAGCGCGCGCAGCGTCACCTCGGCGCCGCGTTCGGTCAGCGTGCTGACCATCACCACCGGCATCGGCCGCAGCCGCATCAGCTTGCTGAGAAAGTCGATGCCGTCCATGCGCGGCATCTCCACGTCCAGCGTGATCACGTCGGGGTTGAGGTTGCGGATCATCTCGCGCGCCACCAGCGGGTCGCTGGCCGCGCCGATGCATTCCATGTCGGGCTGGCGGTTGATGATCTCGGCCAGCAGGCCGCGCACCAGCGCCGAATCGTCCACCACCACCACGGTTGTTTTCTTGGTCATGTCGTGTTGCCCTAGAACAGGTCGACCGAGCCGCCGGCACGGGACACCGGCGCAGCCTTTTGCGCCGCCATGCGGTCTTGCGCCACGAAGGCGTCGTTGTGGGTGGCGGCCAGCCGCTTGACCATGGCCTTGCCCGACGCCGGCAGAAAGCACACCTTGCGCGGGTAGATCTCCAGCACGTCGCGGCTGACGATCGGGATGCGCTCGGTCTGCAGGTAGTTGATGACGAACTGGGTGTTGCGCTCGCCCACGTTGATGCTGCTCATGCCGCCGATGACCGCGCCGCCGCCAAAGATCTTGGCCTCCAGCGTCAGCCGCGAGGCGCCGCGTCTTCATCAGCTCGTTGATCAGCACTTCCATCGCGTAGCTGCCGTAGCGGCCAGAGTCGCCCGCGCCTTCGGGCAGCATGAAATGGTTCATGCCGCCGATGCGGCGCTCGCGGTCCCACAGGCAGGCGGCGATGCAGGAGCCCAGCGTGGTGGTGATCAGCAGGTCTTCGTCGTGCACGAAGTATTCGCCCGGCAGCACCTTCACCGCGTCGTTGCGAAAGTGCGCGTCCCAGAAGAAGAACGAGGCTTCTCCGGGTTTGCGCGGCGCGGCCTTCAGGCGGTCGAGCCGGGCCGATCCACCCAGCCCAGGCGTGCTGGTGGCGGGTGGGAAGGCTCTTGCCGCCGGCGTGGCTGCCAGGGAGGGGGAGGGCGTCATGGGCTGGGGTGTCCTTGCTCAGCTGGATATCGGCCGAACCCGGACAAACTTCAGCCGCCGCCCCAGGGCAGGGCGGGCCTGCAGCGGTCAAACCCGCTGGTAGATGGTCTTGCCGCGCAGCTGGAACAGCGTCACGTGCTTCGGTGAAGTTCTCTGAATGGCCCACGTACAGCAGGCCACCGGGCTTGAGCACCGCATGCATCTGCTGCAGCACCTGGCGCTGCGTGGGGCCGTCGAAATAGATCATCACGTTGCGGCAGAAGATGATGTCGAAGGGCTCGCCCAGCCCGTCCGCGCCGGCCCACTGCTTGCGCATCAGGTTGAAGGGCCGGAAGTCGATCAGCTTGGCCAACTCGGGCTTGACCCGCATGAAGCCGGCGTTGCTGCCCTTGCCGCGCAAAAAATGCCGCTGCAGCCGCTCGGGTGACAAGCCCCGGGCGTCGGTGTCGTAGACCCCGCGCTGGGCCGTGGCCAGCACCTTGGTGTCGATGTCGCTGGCCACGATGCGCAGCTGGCGCTGCACTGCCCAGCGTCTCCAGCGCCGTCATGGCGATGGAATACGGCTCTTCGCCGGTGGACGCGGCGCTGCACCAGATGCGCAGCGGCTTGCCGCTGCGGGCCTTCAGGTCGTCGACCAGGGCATGGAAATGGTGTTCTTCACGGAAGAAGGCGGTCAGGTTGGTGGTCAGGCAATTGACGAATTCCTGCCACTCGGACTCACCCGATGCGCCCGTGTTGGCCTGCAGCCACTGCAGATAGGCGGCAAAGCTGCGGTGGCTGGTTTCACGCAGCCGGCGTGACAGGCGGCTGTAGACCATGGCCTGCTTGCCCGCATGCAGGCTGATGCCGGCGCGTTGGTAGATGAGCTCGCGCACCCGGGTGAAATCGGCTGCCGAGAAGCTGAACTCCTGGTCAGCGGCCAGGGCGGCTGCCGGCGGTGCCGCTTGTGGTGTAGCCGGTGTGCGGGCAGGGCGTGCAGCGGGCTTGAGCGTCGGCAACATGTCGGTCATGCCGGCAGTCTGGCGCCGCCACAGGCGGCCCATGCCGGGAAATGCAGGCCCTGCACCGGCCATCTCGCCCGCTGGCACCCTGGCTGCCGGCTTAGACTGGCTGCACCTTCCATCTGCACTGCGCCACCACCATCTCAGCCACCTGTGGACGCCGCACACGCATCCAACACCCCGACCGACTCCAGCGCCCTGACGGACGCCGGTGCGTTGCCGCCTGCCCACGGCTTGCGGCTGGACTCTGCGCTGGCCCTGTTGCGCCAGGCCGGCCAGGATGCACCTGCGGGGGACCCGGCGTCGCCGGCCTACCTGCAGGCGCTGATCGACCAGCTGGTCGACCTGTCCAGCCGCGATGCGCTGACCGGCCTGGCCAACCGCCGCACCTTTGAGCTGGCGCTGGCGCGTGAAGTCGACCGGGTGGCCCGCTCGGGCGAGTCGGCCTTGCTGCTGATGGTCGACATCGATCTGTTCAAGCGGGTCAACGACAAGCACGGCCATGGCGCCGGCGATCTGGTCATCCGTGCCGTGGGCCAGGCCCTGACCGACAGCGTGCGGCCGATGGACCTGGTGGCGCGCATCGGCGGTGAAGAGTACGCCGTGCTGTTGCCCAATTGCCCGGCTGCCTTTGGCCCGCAAGTGGCGGCCCGGGTGCGGCAGCGGGTGGCGCGCAGCAGCGTCACCTTGCCAGACGGCCAGCCCCTGTCCGTCACCTGCAGCGTGGGTGGTGCGTTTGCGCCGCAGTGGGTGCGGTCCACCCCGGGCATCTGGCTGCAGCGTGCAGACCTGCAGCTGTACCGGGCCAAGGCCGAGGGGCGCGACCGGGTGTGCCTGGAACACAGCGCCGCCCCCGATGTCAGCCTGCAAGAGCGTGAAATGCTGCTGGCCAGCCACGCGGTCCAGGATTCCGAATGAGCCAAGCAGTCATCCCGGGCGCGCAACGCGGCGCCACCATCACCGCCATCACCAGTGGCAAGGGCGGTGTCGGCAAGACCCTGGTGTCGGCCAACCTGGCCGCTGCCCTGGCCCGCGCCGGCCAGCGGGTGCTGGTGCTCGACGCCGACCTGGGCCTGGCCAACCTGGACGTGGTGCTGAACCTGTCGGCCCGTGTCACCCTGCACGATGTGTTCACCGGCAAGGCCACGCTGGACGAAGCGCTGCAGCCAGCGCCGGGTGGCTTCACCGTGTTGCTGGCCGGGTCTGGCCTGGTCGAATACAGCCGCATGACCCCGGAAGTGCGCGACAAGCTGCTGGATGTGATCACCAGTGTGCGGCCACGCTTTGACCATGTGCTGCTCGACACGGGCGCGGGCATCTCCGACGTGGTGTTGTTCACCGTGTCGCTGGCCGACGAGGTGCTGATCGTCGTCACACCCGAGCCCACATCGCTGACCGATGCCTACGCCACGGTGAAGGTGCTGGCCACCACCCAGGCGGCGCGGCCGATGCGCCTGCTGGTCAACCAGGTGCAGCGTGCCGGTGAAGGCCGCGCCGTGGCCGCGCAGCTGCAGCAGGTGGTCGACCGCTTTGTCTCGCCCACCTTGCCTGCGCCGGTGCGCCTGCTGCCCCTGGGTGAGGTGCCGAGCGACACCGCCGTGCGTGAATCCGTGCAGCGCCGCCAACTGCTGATGGAGGCGCTGCCGGGCAGCGCGGCAGCGGTGGCGCTGGCAGCGGCAGCAGCCCGCTTGCTGCCGCCCTGAGCGGGCCTGCCCACACGCCTGGCCGCGCTGTCTGGCCGGCACCTGCACACCTGCAGCCGGTTTGCGGCTGCAGCATCGGCGCCTCAAGACCCGTGCTGGGGCGGCTGGCCGGCACCCGGGTCAGCGCAGCTGAGCACTTGCGCGGCATGCCGGGCCGCCACCCATTCCTCGTTGGTGGGTTCCACTGCCACCACCACCCGGTCGGTGCTGATGCGGGCTGCGTTCTGGCGGTTGGCGCTGTCGTCCAGCACGATGCCCAGAAAACCGAGCGCACTGCAGATGCGGGCGCGGATCTCGCTGTTGTGTTCGCCGATGCCGGCGGTGAAGACCAGCATGTCCAGCCCGCCAAGCGCAGCCGTCAGCGCCCCGATCTCGCGCACGATGCGGCGCACGAAGAGGTCCAGCGCTGCATGGGCCTGCAGGTTGCTGTGCTCCAGCGGCAGCAGATCACGCGGGTCGGCCGAGACACCCGACACGCCGAGCAGGCCGGAGCGGTGGTAGAGCATGTCGCCCACTTCGGCGGGTGTGAGTTTCTCGACCTCCATCAGGTAGAGCAAGGCACCGGGATCGATCGAGCCACAGCGGGTGCCCATCATCAGGCCGCCGAGGGCTGAAAAACCCATGGTCGTGGCCACGCTCTGCAGCTTGTGCAGGGCGCACAGGCTGGCGCCGCTGCCCAGGTGGGCGACGATGGTGCGCCCGCGTGCCGTGTCGCCATAGCGCTCGGCCAGCGCGATCGACTGGTATTCATAGGACAGCCCATGGAAGCCGTAGCGGCGCAAGCCCCGCTCCCAGGCAGCCCAGGGCAATGGCATCAATTGCTCGACCTGCGGCAGTGTGTGGTGAAAGCCGGTGTCGAAGCAGGCCACCTGGGGCAGGTCGGGCTGGTCGCGCAGCACATCCTCGATCGCTTCAAGTGCAAAGGGCTGGTGCAGCGGCGCCAGCGGGATGTAGGACCGCAGATCGGCCAGCACCGCCGCGTCGATGCGCGTCGGCAAGCCGTACTTCGCACCACCATGCACCACCCGGTGCGCCACCGCTGCCAGTGGCCGGCCTGCCAACGCTTGGTCGACGCGCTGCCGAATGTGCTGCACAGCCGACCGATACGGGTCTGCGGCATCCAGTGCCAAGGGCTCTGCGGCTTGCCCGCTGTGTTCGATCTTCGGTGCCGAGCCCGTGATGCCCGTGACCTTGCCGGACCACAGCGGCCGGCGTGGCAGCGGTGACAGCGTGGTGTCAAACAGCGCAAACTTGATGCTGGACGATCCGGCGTTCAGCACCAGAACCAAGCTGGGGTCGACAGACCGTGCTGCCGGTGCCGCAGGGTCTTGCTGCGCAGTGGCCTGGGCCGCGCCTGGCGTTGGTGCGGGCCTGCCCACTGGGGTCGCTTCGGGCTGCGCACTGCGGAATTCGCCCAGGGGGCGGCCAGGCGGGCTCATGCAGCCACCGTGGCGTTGTGGTGCACAAACAGCCGCGCGATGGCGCAGGACCCCAAACGGGTGTCGCGTGCGTCTGCGCGGCTGGTCAGCACGATCGGCACCCGCGCGCCCAGCACCAGCCCGGCACTGGCCGCGCCGCCCAGAAATTCAAGCTGCTTGGCCAACATGTTGCCGGCCTCCAGGTCGGGCACCACCAGCACGTCGGCACGGCCTGCCACCGCACTGGTGATGCCCTTGATGCGCGCCGCAGCGATGGACACCGCGTTGTCGAAGGCCAGCGGGCCGTCCAGCAAGGCGCCCTTGATCTGTCCGCGGTCGGCCATCTTGCACAGCGCTGCAGCGTCCAGCGTGGCGGGCATGTTGGGGTTGACGGTTTCCACCGCAGCCAGGATGGCCACGCGCGGCTCGGCCACACCAATGGCGTGCGCCAGATCGATGGCGTTGCGCACGATGTCGGCCTTGTGCTCCAGCGTGGGTGCGATGTTGACGGCCGCGTCGGTGATGATGAACGGCCGGGGGTAGGCCGGCGTCTGCATCAAGAAACAATGGCTGACACGCCGCTCGGTGCGCAGGCCCTTGCTGGGGTCGACGACCGCAGCCATCAGTTCGTCGGTGTGCAGGCTGCCTTTGACCAAGGCTGCGACCTCGCCGCTTCGTGCCAGTGCGACCGCCCGAACCGCTGCGGCATGGCTGTGCGGCGCGTCGATGATCTCGATGCCGGCCAGGTCCAGCCCCTCAGCGGCTGCCACCGCCTCGATGCGCGCGCGCGGGCCCACCAGCACCGGTGTGCACACGCCTGCCTGGTGTGCGTCCAGCGCTGCCGACAGGCTCAGGGCATCGCAAGGGTGGACGACGGCAGCGCGGATCGGCCCGAGCGGGCGCACATGGTCAAGCAAGCGGCCCATGCCGCCGCCGCCACGGAGCTGCACCTCGGGCAGGGCGCTGCGCTTGCGTTCCACCCGTTCGGTGGGCGCGATCACCTCGGCCTCGCCCGTGATCACGTCTTCACCGGCCTGGTTTGTGCAGCGGCATGCCAGGTGCAGCCGTTTGGTCTGGGCGTCTCGGGCACGTACCGTGACGCTGACGTGCAAGCTGTCGCCCACCCGCACCGGATGCAGAAAGTTCAGCGACTGGCTGACGTAGACCGTGCCCGGGCCTGGCAGGCGCGTGCCGAGCACCGCCGAGATCAAGGCGCCGCCCAGCATGCCGTGGGCGATGACACCGTGAAAACGGGAGGCGTCTGCGTACGCGGCGTCCAGGTGCTGGGGGTTGACGTCGCCCGACAGCACGGCGAAGAGCTGGATGTCCTGGGTGGTCACGGTGCGCTCGATGCTGGCCGTTTCGCCGACCTTGATCTCGTCGAAGATGCGGTTGCACACCGTGCCCAATTCGGCTTGCGGGCTGTTCATCGGACACCTTTCTGGTGTTGGGGCTGGTGCTGGTGCTGGGGTGCGGCGGGCGCCAGGCTGGCCGCATGGCGCAGGCCTTTGCGCGCGCCTGCCATGGCCATGGTGTTGCCAGCCTGGGCCATGGCCGCTTCCGCTCGGCGCTGCCCGCTGGCCCAGGCACTTGATTTTCCGCTGGCCGACATGGACTGGTGGTTGGACTCCGCCAGTGTCGGCTGCTGCAAGCGGCGAAGTTGCTGGCTTGACCGGGCCAGTTGGGCACGCAACCGGGCCAATGGACGCTTGGGATCTCGGGTCATCAACAACTCCACGGATTCAGACCAGACATTTGACGACATGACTGAGAATGCTTAAGATGACCGACAGTCACAAATGTTGCCAACACAGCCCAAAACAACCCAGGGCCGACCAGCCCCGCAGCCGACGATGAGCATCCAAGACCGCAAAGCCCGTGAGTTTGAGCGCCGTGGCCAGGAAATCCTGGACGCTGCGCTGCGCTTGTTCAAGGCCGACGCCTGGGAGTCGGTCACGGTCGAGCAGATCGCGCAGCAGGCCGAGGTCGGCAAGGGCACGATCTACAAGCACTTCGCGAGCAAGGACGAGATCTACGCGCGGCTGGCGATCCAGTTCCAGCTGCGCATTGCCGAGCGCATGGCGCAGGTCGACCCGCAGCTGCCGGTGATCGAACGCCTGCGCCAGCATTTGCGCGCCGGCTGGGAGATGCATCTCGTCGAGCAAGGAACTGCACCGCGTCTTCCTGTACTGCAGCCGGGTTGAATTTCGCGCCCAGTTGCCGGCCGACCTGCTGGCCGAAGTGCAGGCGGTGGAACTGCGGGTGAGCCGGCCCACCGTCGACATGCTGACCGAGGGCATGGCGCAGGGCCTGTTTCCCCAGCGGCCGCTGGCGCTGCTGGCCTTTGGTCCGCAGTCGGCCTTCTGGGGCGCGATCCAGCTGGTCTGGAGCGGCTACCTGGGCGACATCGACAGGGGCGACTACCTGGAAGAGATCACCACGTTCGTGCTGGCCGGCCTGGTCCACCATGACCGGCCCTTGACCACCCCAAGCGGCCAGGCCAGCGCCAAGTCCAGCGGCAATGCGCCTGGCAAACCGGCTGCCAAGCCGACTGCCGCAGCAGCGGCCACCCCGGCGGCGGGGCGGACGGCGCAGGCCTGAACCAAGCCGGGGCGCTTGGTGCCCCTTTTTTTGACAGCGAAGTGACCAGCGGTCACCTCAGGACCAACAGTACAAATTCTGGAGCACGCATGAACCCCCCGCACCGCCTTCAAGCCCGCACACCCCGGCTGCACCCAGCCCAGGCCGGGCTGTCCCGTGTCAGCCTGGTGGTCATCGTCGCCATGGTGCTGGCCGGAACCGCCGGGTCCCTGGCCTGGGTGCGCAGCCAGGCGGCCGTGCCGGTGGTGGCAGCGCAGGCCACCCCGGTGATGGAACTGCTGGCCCAGGACATCGCCACCGTCAGCCTGGCACCGCTGGACCGCACCCTGGCCCTGACGGGCACGCTGCGGGCGCTGAACCGCAGCGAGCTCAAGTCGCCGCTGGCGGGCCAGGTGGCCGCGGTGATGGCGCGCGAGGGCGACACCGTGCGCCGTGGCCAGGCGCTGGTGACACTGGACACGGCCGACCTGCAGGCGCGGCTGCGCGACCGGGACGGCGCGGTCCAGGCCGGGCAGGCCCAGCTGGCGCTGGCACGCAAGACCTACGACAACAACCAGGCGCTGCTGCGCCAGAACTTCATCTCGCAGGCGGCCTTCGACAACGCGACCAGCGGCCTGGACGCCGCCCAGGCCACGGTGCAGTCCCTGCAGGCGCAGCGCGACCAGGCCCGCAAGGCCCTGGCAGACAGCGTGGTCCGCGCAAGCATCGACGGCGTGGTGGCCCAGCGTGTGGCCGAGCCGGGCCTGTCGGTGCCGGTCAATGCCACCTTGATGGCGGTGCACGATCTGTCGGTGATGGAGCTGGAGGCGCTGGTGCCGACGGGTCAGATTCCGCTGGTCCGGGTCGGCCAGCCGGTGGCCTTCAGCGTCGAGGGCTTTGGCGATCGCCGCTTCGAAGGCCAGGTCGACCGCATCGCACCGTCGGCTGCCGCCGGTGCCCGGTCGATCGCGGTGTTCGTGCGCGTGGCCAACACCGGCAACCAGCTGCGCGGCGGCATGTTCGCCGAGGGCACGCTGGTGCTGGGCCGCGATGCCCAGGCCTTGCTGCTGCCACAGGCCGCAGTGCGCAAGCTGCAGGGCGCCAACCAGGTGCTGCGCATCGATGGCGACACGCTGACGCTGGCGACACTTGAACTGGGTGCCGTCGACACCACCAGCGGCCGTGTGCAGGTGCTGTCCGGCGCCAAGGCGGGCGACCGGGTCGTCGTCGGCGCCACGCGGCTGCAAGCCGGCCAGCCGGTGCGCATCGTCACGCCGCAGGCGCTGGCGCCCGCCGGGGCGGCGTCCGCCGCCGCGCACTGAGGAGCCCAGACCATGTGGTTCACCCGCGTCAGCATCTCCAACCCGGTTTTCGCCACCATGATGATGGTGGCCTTGCTGGTGCTGGGCATCTTTTCGTACCAGCGCCTGAACGTCGACCAGTTTCCCGACGTCAGCTTCCCCATCGTCGTCGTCGCCACCAGCTACCCCGGTGCGTCGCCGGAGACGGTGGAGTCCGACATCACGCGCAAGGTCGAAGAAGCCGTCAACACCGTCAGCGGCATCAAGACCGTCAGCTCGCGTTCGTTCGAGGGCCGCTCGCAGGTCATCGCCGAGTTCGACCTGACCACCGACCCGGCCGTGGCGGCGCAGGACGTGCGCGACAAGATCGCGGCGCTCAAGGTCGGCTTCCGCAAGGAGGTGGAAGAGCCCTTCATCTCGCGCTTCCGGCCCGACGACCAGCCCATCATCTCGATCGGTGTCAGCTCGGACACGCAGGCGGCTGCGTGCGCTGACGACGCTGACCAACCAGATCATCATCAAGGCGGTCGAGACCGTGCGCGGCGTCGGCCAGGTGCAGGTGGTGGGTGGCATCGAACGCGAGATCCGCATCATGCTCGACCCGGCGCGCATGAGCGCCCTGGGCATCGGCATCGACCAGGTGCTGGCCACCCTGGCGCGCGAGAACCAGGAGCTGCCGGCTGGCAGCATCGAGACCGCACGCAGCGAGACCCTGGTCAAGGTGCGTGGCCGCATCCAGGACCCCAAGGACTTTGCCGACTTGATCGTCGCCACCCGCGGCGGCGCACCGGTGCGCCTGGCGCAGTTTGCCCAGGTGGTGGACGGCCAGCAGGACGAGGCCACGGCGGCCCTGGTCGACGGCCGGCGTGCGCTCAGCATGGACATCATCAAGGTGCAGGGCGCCAACACCATTGCGGTGGCCCAGGGTGTCAAGACCGCGATCGACGAGCTGCGCGCCAGCCTGCCGGCCGACGTCAAGCTGCAGGTGGTGCGCGACAGCGCGCGCGGCATCACCGCCTCGGTCAAGGACGTCAAGAGCACGCTGATCGAAGGCGCGCTGCTGACCATCGCCATCGTCTTCCTGTTCCTCAAGTCCTGGCGTAGCACCGTCATCACCGGGCTGACGCTGCCGGTGGCGCTGGTGGGCACCTTCCTGGTCATGGACATCATGGGCTTCACGCTCAACACCATGACGCTGATGGCCTTGTCGCTGAGCGTCGGCCTGCTGATCGACGACGCCATCGTGGTGCGCGAGAACATCGTGCGCCACCTGGCGATGGGCAAGGGCCATGTGCAGGCGGCGCTGGAAGGCACCGAAGAGATCGGCCTGGCGGTGCTGGCCACCACCTTCACCATCGTCGCGGTGTTCATCCCGGTGGCCTTCATGGGCGGCATCATCGGCCGCTTCTTTTTGCAGTTTGGTGTCACCGTGGCGGCGGCGGTGCTGATCTCGCTGTTCGTCAGCTTCACGCTCGACCCCATGCTGTCCAGCGTCTGGGCCGACCCCGAACCCCAGCCGGGGGCCCGCAAGACCTGGCTGCAGCGCGCCACCGGCTGGATCGACACGCTGATGGACGGGCTGCACCAGCTCTACGGCCGCGTGCTGGCCTGGGCGCTGCGGCGCCGCAAGACCGCGCTGGTGATCGCGCTGGCGTCCTTCCTGGGCAGCTTTCTGCTGGTGCCCTTGATCGGCTCGGAGTTTGTGCCCGAAGCCGATCTGGGCGAAGCCCAGGTCAGCATCAAGACGCCGGTGGGTTCGTCGCTGGCCTACACCCTGGCCAAGACGCGCCAGGCCGAAGCCGCGCTGCGGGAATTCAAGGAGGTCGACGCGACCTACGCGACGGTGAACACCGGCGCTGCGGTCGGCAAGAACAATGCGCAGATCTTTGTGCAACTGGTGCCGCGCAAGCAGCGCAAGCTGAGCCAGTCCAAGCTGCAGCAACCCATGCGCGCGCGGCTGGAGCGCATCGGCGGCATCGAGGTCTCGGTCGGCACGCCTGGCGGCCTGGGCGGCGGCAAGCCCATCCAGGTCAGCCTGCTGGGCCCGGATGTGGACCAGCTCGGCCGCATCGCCGAGCAGGTCAAGGCCAAGATGGCGGGCATCCGCGGCGTGGTCGACATCGATTCCAGCCTGGAGGCCAGCAAGCCGACGCTGGCCATCGACATCCGGCGTGACCTGGCCGCCGACCTGGGCGTCGGCGTCGAGCAGATCGGCGGCGCGCTGCGTCCGCTGGTGGCCGGCACCGCAGCCAGCACCTGGAAGGCACCCGACGGCGAGAGCTACGACGTGCGTGTGCGCCTGCCCGACGCACAGCGCGCCAGCGTCGACGACCTGCGCGACCTGCGCATCGCCAGCACCCGCATGGACGCCGATGGCAGCCCGCGCATGGTGCCGCTGCAGCAGGTGGCGACCTTCACGCCGGTCACCGGCGCTTCGCGCATCGACCGCAAGAACCTGCGCCGCGAGGTGCTGATCGGCGCCAATGCGTCGGGCCGCCCGGCGGGCGACATCAGCGCCGAGCTGATGCCGCTGCTGCAGGCGATGGAGCTGCCTCCGGGCTATGCCTTCCAGATGGGCGGCTCGAGCAAGGACATCCAGGAGACGCTGGGCTATGCCGCGTCGGCGCTGGCGCTGGCCATCATCTTCATCTACCTGATCCTGGCTTCGCAGTTCAAGAGCTTCCTGCAGCCGGTGGCGATCATGAGCGCGCTGCCGCTGTCGCTGGTGGGTGTCTTCCTGGCGCTGCTGGCCACGGGCAGCACGCTGAACATCTTCTCGATCATCGGTTTCATCATGCTGATGGGCCTGGTGACCAAGAACGCGATCCTGCTGGTCGACTTTGCCAACCAGGCCGTGGCCGAAGGCAAGACACGCATGGACGCGCTGCTGGAAGCCGGCCAGGTGCGGCTGCGCCCGATCCTGATGACCACCGCCGCCATGGTCTTTGGCATGTTGCCGATGGCCCTGGGCCTGGGTGAGGGCGGTTCGCAGCGCTCGCCCATGGCCCACGCGGTGATCGGTGGCCTGATCACCTCGACCCTGCTGACGCTGATCGTGGTGCCGGTGATCTACACCTACACCGAGCAGCTCGGCGCCTGGGCCACCAAGCGCCTGGGGGCTGGCAACAGCCATGCCGCTGCCACCACTGCAGTGATGGACACCGCGACCCCCTCCGGCACCCCCGCAGCCCCCGCGGCCACCACCGCTTGAAGCCGCCTGCGGCCATCGCTGTTCCCCTTCGTCTTTCCCACCGTTTTCTCCTTTCCAATGCACCAGACCAAGAGCCCTGACATGACCCGACCCATTTCCTCTGCGCCCCACATCAAAAGCGGCCAAAGCGGCCTGCCAGTCCGTCACCTTGCACATGCCGCCCTGGGCGCGACCCTGGCTGGCTGTGCGCTGGCGGTTGCTGCGCAGGCCCAGCCCCAGGACGACGCCCGCGCGGGCCCGTCTTGGACCGTCGGCATCGCCGCAGCCCACATGCCGCGCTTCGAAGGCGCCGACAGTTCGCGCACACGTGCACTGCCGCTGCTCAGCTACCGCAACGGCCGCTTTTTTGCCGGCACGCTGGGCGGTGTCGGCTACGACCTCTCGACTGTCGACGGCCTGTCCTTCGGGCCGCTGCTGTCCTACCGCTTCGGCCGTGACGACAGCGACGCGCAGCGGCTGCGCGGGCTGGGCGACATCGACGCCGGGCTGGACCTCGGCGGCTATCTGCGCTGGAACCTGCGGCCCTTCTTTGTGCATGCCAACCTGCGCCAGGGCGTCACGGGCGACGGCAAGGGCCTGCAGGCGCGCGTTGGCGCTGGCCTGAGCCTGGCGCTGACGCCGGCCGACCGGCTGGTCTTCGACGCCAGCGTGGACTGGGCCGACGCCGACGTGATGCAGACGACTTTCGGCGTCACCGCAGCGCAGTCAGCCGCTTCGGGCCTGGCGGCCTACCAGGCTGGGGCCGGCATCCGGCGCATGGGACTGGGTGCGACCTGGACGCACAGCTTCACACCACAGTGGTTCACCACCGTCGGTGCTGGCCTGGTGCGCCTCGGCGGCGCGGCTGCTGACAGCCCGATCACGCAGGACCGCAACGGCGGCGTGTTCAGTGTTGGTGTCGGCTACCGGTTCTGAGCAGGCTGACCGCAATGGCCTGCACTGACCGCGCAGCCCGACAGGCCCGCACCCCCCGGTTGGCGGGCCTGGCCCGCATCGCCGGCGTTGCCGGCCTGGCCGTGCTGCCGTTGGCTGCAGCTGCCGAGGGCAGCGACACCTGGGGTTCAGGCAGCAGCGCCTGCACGGCCATCGACAGCGACGCAGCGCGCCTGGCCTGTTACGACCGGGCTGTCGGCCGGCGTGGGCAAGCGACCACGGCGCAGCCCGTGCCGGCAGCGCCAGCGCAGGCCGTGCCGGCAGCAATCGCGCAGGCCGTGCCGGCCACGGACGACCCGTCGCCGCTGTCGACCATCTGGGAACTGCGTCCGGCCGACAAGACCGGGACCTTCCGGCTGCTGCCGCACAAGCTGAACTACCTGCTGCCAGTGCGCGCCAGCAGCCAGGTCAACCGCCGCCCGGCCAGCCCCGGGCCGGGGCCGACCCTGGGGGTGGACCTGCCGCTCGACGACATCGAAGCCAAGTTCCAGTTCAGCTTCAAGGTCAAGGCCTGGGAAAACCTGTTCGGCGACAACGGTGACCTGTGGCTGGCCTACACCCAGCAGTCGAACTGGCAGCTCTACAACGGCGGGCTGTCGTCGCCTTTTCGCGAGACCAACTACGAGCCCGAAGCCATCTTGTCGCTGCGCACCGATGCCACCCTGCTGGGCTGGCGCTGGCGCCTGCTCAACCTGGGTTTTGTGCACCAGTCCAACGGTCGGCCAGAGCCTTTGTCGCGCAGCTGGAACCGCGTCTATGCCCAGTTCGGCCTGGAGCGCGGCAACTTCACGCTGCTGCTGCGGCCCTGGCTGCGCTTGCCCGAGCACGCCGAGACCGACGACAACCCGGACATCCGGCGCTACCTTGGCTCGGGCGATGTGCGCCTGGCCTGGGGCCGTGGCGGGCATGTGCTGTCGGCACTGGGCCGCTACAGCGGCAGCGGCAAGCGCGGCGGCCTGCAGCTTGACTGGGCGTTTCCGATCACCGGCGCGCTCAAGGGCTATGTGCAGCTCAGCAGCGGCTACGGCGAGAGCCTGATCGACTACAACCACGCGCAAAAGACGCTGGGCATCGGCATCCTGCTGCTGCCTTGGCAATGATGGGGCAGGGCAGGGCAGGCGGGCGGCTGACCGCCCGGGCAGTGCTGCAACGCTGGCGTGCCCTGCGGCCGTGGTGATCCTGGCCTGCACTGACACACCGCTGGCGCTGGACAGCATCCAGTCCGCGCTGCAGCCGCAGTGCTTGGACACCACGGCGGCGATGGCGCGGTCGTGTGTGCCGTGGTGGGCCCGGCATGGGCCTGGTTGCCGTTGCAACCCTTGCAGCCCTTGCAAGCCTTGCACGCCTTGCAGTCGCCGGGTGGGCACAGCTGAACCGGCCTGAACGCAGACTTCGCCTGCAAACCAGCGTGCAGCCACCCGGGTGCGCCGCTGGGGCGGCATGGCAGCATCGCGCCACTGCAACCAATTGCCGCGCTGCCGCGTGCGCGCGCTCCGACATGGACCGTTTCCAGGCTGCCATCGCCCATGCCCAGGCCCACGAGACCCCCTGGCCGCGCGACCCTGCAGCCGACCCGGCGCGCTGGGGTGTGCACCACGGCGACACGCCGCCCTTCAACCGCTTGCGCGGCCCGGTGCATGCGCGCGGTCCGCAGTCCGGCCTGGTCTGGCAGCACGGCCGTGAAGTCGCATCCTGGGGCGAGCCGGCCCGCGCCGACCTGTGCTTCAGCGTCGCCAAGACCTGCCTGGCCCTGCTGGCTGGTGTTGCGGTGCACCAGGGCCTGCTGCCCGACCTGCACGCGCCCGTGGTCGACCGCCTGCCCGGCATCGGGTTTGATGCGGCCCACAACCGGCCGATCACCTGGGCCCAGCTGCTGCACCAGACCAGCGAATGGGAAGGGTCCTGCTTCGGCGTGCCCGACCAGGTCGACCGCTGGCGCAAGGTGGCGCAAGACCCGAGCGTCCTGGCCGGCCCCAAGGGTGGCGCCCGCCCGCTGCAGCTGCCAGGCAGCTACTGGGAATACAACGACGTGCGCATCAACCAGCTGGCGCTGGCGCTGTTGCATCTTTTTGACCAGCCCCTGCCCGAGGTCTTCCACAGCGCATTGCTGCGGCCGCTGGGCGGCGGCGAGGCGTGCGCCTGGCGCGGTTACGACGACGCCTGGGTGGCGTTGCCGTCGGCCAGCGCGCCCAGCCGGCGGGTGCAGAGCGTGCCCGGCGGCAGCCACTGGGGCGGGGGGCTGTCGATTTCCTCGCCGGATCTGGCGCGGCTGGGCCAGTTGCTGCTGCAAGACGGTCAGCACGACGGCCAGGCGCTTCTGCCGGCAGGCTGGGTTGCGGGCATGGCCGCACCCTGCGCCGTGGCGCCGTTTTATGGCCGCCTGGTCTGGCTGAACCCCGGCCGGACCGTGTTTCCTGCGGCCTCAGCGCAGGCGTTCTTCATGCTGGGTGCCGGTGGTCACCTGGTCTGGATCGAGCCCGCCCACCAGGCTGTGGTGGTGCTGCGCTGGCTCGACCCGGCCACCACGCCGGACACGCTGGCCCTGATCGCCGAGGCGCTGCTTGCGGTTTGAGCCCTGGCGTCGCGCTGCCCAGCGCCGCCTGGCCGGCTGCCAGCTGCGGCCGCCCCTGCGCTCGCCACCGGCCTGCGCCTGCTGCATCATTGGGCATGGCAGCATTTGTTGGAGGAACTGAAGTGGCAGGCCTTCAAATTCTTCTGGTTGAAGACAACCATGCATTGCGCGCCACCCTGGGCGAGATGATCGAGGAGGCCGGCCACGCGGTGGTGGGCTGCGCCGACGGCGAAACCGCGCTGGCGCTGTGGCAGTCGCGGCACTTCGACGCCCTGTTCACCGACATCGGTCTGCCGGGCATGTCGGGCACCGAACTGACGCGCCAGGTGCTGGCGGGCAATCCCCTGGCCTGGGTGATCTGGTGCTCGGGCTACGACTACGGCAACGCTGCGGCTGACTTCGGCCCCCACGTCCGGGTGCTGCCCAAGGCTTTTGAATTTGACGCGCTCGACGCGCTGGCAGACGAAATCAGCCGGGCCCGCAACGGCCCGCAGGTGGTTTGAGGAGCAGCACCATGGCAGTGCCGGGTTTCCTGCAGGGCGGCGGCGTGATGGGTGCCATGCTGCGCGATCTTGCAGCCGAAGCGACTCCCCTGGGTGCGCCGGCCGACTGGCCGCTGGTGCTGCGCAACCTGGTCGCCATCGTGCTGAGCGCGCCCCAGCCCATGTACATCGCCTGGGGGCCGCAGCGGGTGTTGCTCTACAACGACCCATACATTGAGATCCTGGGGAACAAGCATCCGGCGCTGGGGCGTCCCTTGGTGGAGGTCTGGTACGAGGTGGCCGATGTGGTGCGCGACGTGCTGGCCCGCGCCGACGCTGGCCAGGTGACCCACATGTCGGACCAAGGCTTTGTCCTGCAGCGCCATGGCCAGCGCGAACAGGCCTACTTCAACTTCTACGCCACCCCTATCCGCGATGCGCAAGGCCAGGTCAGTGGTGTGCTGGGCGCCTGCACCGAGACAACGGTGCGCATGGCCGAACTGGAGCAGCGCGAGGCCGAGCTGAGCCGGCTGCGCGCCGTCTTTGAGCAGTCGCCTGCACCTGTGGCCGTGCTGACGGGCCCTGCGCACCGCTTCGAGCTGGCCAACGCCGCGTTTGGCGCGCTGATCGGGCGCCGGGTGGCTGCCGGCGATGCTGCCGCTGTGGCCCTGCCCGATCTGGCCGGGCAGGGCTTTCTGGAGCAGCTGGACGCTGTCTACGCCAGCGGTGAAGCCCGGCGCCACCAGACCCTGGCGCTGCACCTTCGGCCCGATGGCGCGGCTGCTGCCAGCACCCGGCTGGTCGACTTTGCCTTCGAGCCGCTGCGTGATGCTGCGGGCCAGGTCATGGGTGTTGTGGCGCAGGGGGTTGACCTGACGGAGGCGCAGGCGCAAGAGCAGGCACAGGCCCTGGTGCTGCGAGAGAGCGAAGAAAAATTCCGCACCTTTGCCCAGGCCGTTCCCAACCATGTCTGGACCGCGCCCAGCGACGGCCTGATCGACTGGTGCAACCGGCAAACTGAGACCTACAGCGGCATGTCGCTGGCGGCGCTGGCCGGCGTGGGTTGGCTGCAGCTGGTGCATGCCGACGACACGGCACATGCCATGTCCACCTGGTCCGAATCCTTGGCCAGCGGCCAGGACTATGAAGTCGAGTTCCGCATCCGCCGGCACGACGGCCAGTACCGCTGGCATCTGGTGCGCGCCTTGCCCATCCGCGATGCCGCCGGTACGGTGGTGCGCTGGATCGGCACCAACACCGACATCGAACAGCAGCGCGCCGACCGCGAGGCCCTGCGCCGGCTCAATGTCGATCTCGAGCAGCGGGTGGTCGACCGCACCCGCGAGCGTGAACGCATCTGGCGCAATTCCCCCGACCTGATGGCGGTGGTGCAGATCAACGGCGGCGTGGCCGAGGTCAACCCGGCCTGGACCAGCTGCTGGGCTGGCACTCCGAACAGTTGCTGGGTCGCCAATTTGCCCAGCCTGGTGCACCCCGATGACCTGCCCAGCGCCTGGGCGGCGCTGGCACGCGCCAGCCAGGGCGTGTTGCCCACGTTTGAGTGCCGCGTTCGCCATGCCGACGGCGGCTGGCGCCACATGCCTGGACCGCCGCCCCCGAAGGCAAGGTGGTGTTTGCCTTCGGCCGCGACATCTCCGACACCAAGGCCCAACAGCAGGCGCTTGCTGCAGACCGCCGAACAGCTGCGCCAATCGCAGAAGATGGAAGCGATCGGCCAGCTGACGGGTGGCATCGCCCACGACTTCAACAACATGCTGGCCGGCGTGCATGGTGCGATCCAGCTGATGCAGCGGCGGCTGGCAGCGGGCCGCAGCGACAACTTCGAAACCTTGCTCGAACGTGCGGCGGCCAGCACCCAGCGTGCGGCCGCACTGACGCAGCGCCTGCTGGCCTTTGCCCGCCGCCACCCGCTGGAAATCCGCCGCGTCGATGTGGGCCAGCGCATCCTGTCACTCGAGGACATGATGAAGCGATCGTTGGGCCCGAAAGTGGTGCTGCAGCTGGCCATGGGCGACGCGCTGTGGCCAGCCCGCATCGACGGCGGGCAGCTTGAGAACGCGCTGCTGAACCTGGTCATCAATGCCCGCGACGCCATGCCCGATGGTGGTCAACTCACGGTGGCGGCAGAAAACGCGGTGCTCGACGCCCGCTATGCCGCCACCCAGGCCGAGGTCGAGGCGGGCGACTACATCGCTGTGCGGGTCAGCGACACCGGCGTGGGCATGCCTGAGCAGGTGCTGGCGCGTGTCTTCGAGCCCTTTTTCACCACCAAGCCGACGGGCCAAGGCACCGGCCTGGGCTTGTCCATGGTCTATGGCTTTGCCAAGCAGGCCGGCGGCCACATCCGCATCGACAGCCAGCCAGGCGCCGGCACCACGGTCAGCCTGTTCCTGCCACGCGACAAGCACCCCTGGCGCCGAGGCCGACGCTGCGCCGCAGACCGCAGCACCGGCCAGAAACGGCGCGGGCGAGACCGTGCTGGTGGTGGAAGACGAAGCCGATGTGCGCGCAGTCATCGTCGCGGTGCTGGACGACCTGGGCTACCGCCACATCGAGGCGGCCGACGCCAAGGCTGCGCTGGCGGTGATCGACAGCGACCGCCACTTCGACCTGCTGGTCAGCGACATCGGCCTGCCAGGCATGAACGGGCGCCAGCTGGCCGAGATTGCCACCGCACGGCGGCCGGGCCTGAAGGTGCTGCTGGTGACGGGTTATGCCGAGCAGGCGGCTGCACGCGACGGCTTCCTGAGCGAAGGCATGCAGCTGATCACCAAGCCCTTCATGATCGACGAGCTCGGCCGGCGCATCGGCGCGGTGCTGGGCGGCACAGCCGTGGCTTGAGGGCGCGACCCGCCGAAACTTCGGACCCGAGTCGGCAGCAGAGCGTCTGAAACGTCAGAGGGGTTAGCGACTTGCATCGCTAACCCCTTGATTTTGATGGCTCCCCGACCTGGGCT
>CAWJOQ010000010.1:0-135358 GCA_963844485.1 uncultured beta proteobacterium | reverse complement strand
TATGGGCGCGCTCATTCGTACGTATTGTCTGCAGCACGCTGCGCGACAGGCCGGCGCGGCCGAAGGCGCGGTTGAATTCCACCGAGTCCTGGCCCACCAGCGACACCAGCACGGCGTCGGCCCGGCATGTGCGGATCTGGTCGAGCACCGTGCTGAAGTCGGTGGTGCCGAAGGGCAGGTACAGCTCGGCCACCATCTCGGCGCCGGCATCGGCCATGTAGCCGCGCGCCTGGCGGTGCGACACATGCGGCCAGACATAGTCGTTGCCCACCGCCAGCCAGCGCCGCGGGCGGCGGTGCAGCCCCAGCCAGTGGATGGCAGGCGCCAGCTGCTTGGACGTGACTTCGCCGATGGCGAACACACCCGGGGTGTGCTCGCCGCCTTCATACAGCGGGGTGTAGACAAACGGCACATGGCCGCCGACGGCCTTCAGGATGCGGTGGCGCATGGCGCTGGTGTGCAGGCCGATCAGCGCGTCGACCTCGCGGTTCTCGACCAGCTCAACCAGCGTGGTTTCGATGTCGGGTGCGTCGTCCGATGCGTTGACCGTGAGCAGCCGGCAGCCGTGGCCGTGGATGCCGGCACCGCGGTTGAGCTCGGCCACTGCCAGCCGGGCGCAGGCCAGGCCAGACGGGCCCCAGATGCCGGCCGAGCCGCCCAGCGGCACACACAAGGCCACCGTCAGGTCCTGCTGGGGCAGAAACTGGCGTTGTGTGGCAGCCGCTCGCAGGCGCGGCCGCAGCAGCGGCCTGGCCATGCCATGTGCCGCCGCCACCGCGTGGGAACCTGCGCTGATTGAAGCCATCAGACTGAACTCCTGGTGATGCACCAAGTTGGATCCGGGTGTTCGAGCATCGCGCAGCCCGCACCACAGTGGTTTCCCTGGAAAGCTATTTTGCGTAAACTTCAGCCCTAGTTGTGACCGTGAATGCACCTACCATGCCTGAGCAAGACATCTCCGAGTATCTGGCCTACCTGCTGGCGTCGGCCAACCGGCGCATGCACCTGGGGCTGGCGCAATCCATCGCCGCTGAAGATGTGTCAGAAGAGCAGTGGCGCGTGCTGCAGGTGCTGTCTGACGAGCAGGGCCGGTCCATGGGCGAACTGGCCGAGCGGGTGCTGATGAACCACCCGGCGCTGACCAAGAACATCGACCGCCTGGTCAGCCGCAGCCTGGTGCAGCGTGCCGCCGACCTGCAGGACAACCGCAAGGTGCTGGTCTACATCAGCGACATCGGCCTGGAGATGGTGCAGCGCCTGAAGGTCAATGTCGACGCCCACCATGGTGCGGTCGAAGAAGCCATGGGGCAGCGCAAGGTTGAACAGCTCAAGAAGCTGCTCAAGCAGTTCATCGAAGAGTCTGCCGCCAGCTGAGGCGCCGCAAGGCAAGCAGGGGAAACCGCAGCGGGAAACTCCTGCCAGTGGTGGCGCAAGCGCTCCCTAGAATAGGCCTCCAGTCCCCAGGAGTTGCGCTCGATGCCATCCCAACGCCGCAGTGCTGCCAAGCCGGCTGCAGCCGCTGCAGCAGCAGCAGCCACCGAAAGCACCCTGCGGGTGCTCAAGAAGTACCCCAACCGGCGCTTGTACGACACCCGCACCAGCAGCTACATCACGCTGACCGACGTCAAGCAGATGGTGCTGGAGGCCGAAACCTTCGAGGTGCGCGACGCCAAGTCTGGCGAAGAGATCACCCGCAGCATCCTGCTGCAGATCATCCTGGAAGAAGAAACCGGCGGCATGCCGATGTTCACCACCCAGATGCTGGCGCAGGTGATCCGGTTCTACGGCCACGCCATGCAGGGCATGATGGGGTCGTACCTGGAAAAGAACCTGCAGACCTTCGTCGACCTGCAGAGCCGCCTGGCCGAGCAGAGCAAGGGCCTGTACGACCCGACCAGCTTCACGCCTGAAATGTGGTCGCAGTTCATGACCGGCCAGGCGCCGCTGATGCAGGGCTTGATGGGCACCTACATGGACCAGAGCAAGAACCTGTTCGTGCAGATGCAGGAAAAGATGCAAGAGCAGCTGCAGACCGGGGCGCTGTTTCCGGGCATGCCGGGGCTGATGCCCAAGAAGTGAAGGGCAGGGCCTGGGCTGGCCCAAGGTGTGCGGGCGGCCCCGGTCAGGCGCCTGGCAACTCGATTTCGACGCGCAGACCGCCCGCAGGCGAAGCCGCCAGGCGCACACTGCCGCCGTACAGCGCCGCAAGTTCCTGCACGATGGCCAGCCCCAGACCGCTGCCGGGCACGGCTTCGTCCAGGCGTGCGCCGCGGGCCACCACCGACAGCCGCCGATCGGCCGCGATGCCCGGGCCGTCATCATCGATCACGATGCGCAGCCGGCTGCCGCAGGTCGATTGCACGGCGCTGGCGCTGACCTGCACCGTGTGGCTTGCCCATTTGCAGGCGTTGTCCAGCAGGTTGCCAAGCATCTCCTGCAGATCCTGCACTTCGCCCGCGAATGCCAGGTCGGGTGCCATCGGCGTGCACTGCAGGGCGATGCTGCGCTCGCCATGCACCAGTGCCAGAACACGCAGCAAGCCGCTGATGACGGGCTGCAGCACCACCCGGGCGCCCGGCACACCCTGGGCGGCAGCGGCCCGTGCGCGCGCAAGATGCCAGTCGACATGGCGGCGTGCAACATCCACCTGCGCCTGCACCAAGGCGGCCAGTTCGGCCCCGGTGTCCGGGCGCTGCAGGGCGACCGCCGCGGCCTGTGACATGGCCGCCAGGGGTGTCTTGATGGCATGCGCAAGATTGCCCGCGTGCGTGCGCGCACGTGCCACCACTTCGGCGTTGTGGTCGAGCACAGCATTGAAGTCATCGACCAGTGGCTGCACCTCGGTCGGGAACCGGCCGTCCAAGCGCTGCGCCCTGCCAGCGTGCACACCGGCCAGGGTGCGCTGCAGTGCGCGCAGCGGCGACAGGCCGATCGCCACCTGCACCAGCGCCGCCACGCACAACAGCGTGAACAGCGCCGCCAGCGACGCGGCCAGCACGCCATTGAACCCTTGGACGGCGGCTGCCGTGTCGCGCAGGTCGGCCGCCGCGATCACGCGCCAGGGCGTGGCTGCAGCGCCGTCGCGCGTGACCCTGCGCTCGGCCAGCAGCAAGCGTGCGCCGCCCGGTCCGGCTGTCTCGTGCACATGCACCACGCCATCGGCCAGCACATCGCTGGGCACTGTCAACACCGCGTCCCACAGCGACCGCGACCGCAGCAGGCCCCGCTGCCGGGCCGTGTCTGCGCCGTCAACCTGCCAGTACAGGCCGGAATACGGGCGCAACCAGCGTGGGTCGCTCAGGGTCTGCGGGTCGATCTGGGGCTGCCCTGACGCGTCGAACTCCAGCCGCGCCGTGACCTGGTCCAGCTGTGCCGTCAGGCCCTGGCTGAACTGGCGCACGACATGGTCACGGAACAGCCCCGCGAGCAGCAGGCCGGCCAGTGCCAGCGCCAGCGCCAAGGCCACCAGGGTGGCCGCCAGCAGCCGAAAGCGCAGTGACCGCATCCAGTGGCGCACGCCAGTGGCCGTCAAGGCGGTGTCACCAACCGATAGCCCATGCCACGCACGGTTTCGATCATGTCCGGGGGCAGCTTGCGTCGCAGGCGGCCAACAAAGACCTCGATGGTGTTGGAGTCGCGGTCAAAGTCCTGCGCATACAAGTGCTCGGTCAGCTCGGCGCGCGAGACCACGCTGTCCGGACGGTGCATCAGGTAAGACAGCAAGCGGAACTCGTGGCTGGTCAGGTGGATGGCTTGGGCGTGCAGCGTGACGCGGCTGCTGCGGGTGTCCAGGACCAGCCCGCCACAGTGCAACAGCGGCGACGCCAGGCCTTGCGCGCGGCGGATCAGCGCCCGCAGGCGCGCCAGCAGCTCTTCCATGTGGAACGGCTTGGCCAGGTAGTCGTCGGCCCCAGCGTCGATGCCTGCCACCTTTTCGTGCCAGCTGTCGCGCGCTGTCAGGATCAGCACCGGCACGGTCCGCCCCGCTTCGCGCCAGGACTTGAGCACACTGATGCCGTCGAGCACCGGCAGTCCCAGGTCCAGGACCACCGCGTCGAACGCTTCGCTGGCGCCCAGGTGCTGGCCATCGCGGCCGTTGGCCGCCAGGTCCACCAGGTAGCCGGCCGCCTCCAGGCCGCTGCGCAACTGCGCGCCCAGCGTGGGATCGTCTTCGACGAGCAGCAGCCTCATGCAACGGGCCGCAGGCCTTGGGGTTTCACTTGGCTGGCTCCTCGGGTGGTGCGGCTATGCGGCCACCGTCTCGCTCGGCCTTGGGCCGGTGTTTCTGCTTGACCTGCAGCACCTGCCCGGTGGCGGCGTCGACATCCAGCTTCAACAACTGGCCGTCGGCCTGCAGCAGCTTGACCTCATACATCCAGCGCCCGCCATCGCGCTCGAGTTCCAGCTCCAGCACCTGACCCGGATGTGTGCGTTGCAGGCGCTGCAGCAAGGCCGGCAGGGGCAGCACCTGGCCGGCCTGCACGGCTGCGCGCGCCCGCTCATGGTCGCGGCTGTCGCTGGCCCACGCGCCTGGCGCTGCCAGCCCGGGTACCAGCAGTGCCGCCAACCCCAAGGCCAGGCCGCAGCGCCGCCACGGCCCAGAACGGCCTGGGCATCGGTGCTGACAGTGAGTGCGCAGGGCGGCCACCGCTGGATTGTCGGCCAGCGCATCTGAACCGCGCATGAACGCGCCCTTCAGGCTTGGTTCAGGGGCAGCGCCGAAGAATGGCGCCATCGACCGCTGCGCACTGGTCCGCTGATGGAACGCCGATGCACCCACAAGCTCTGAACCCGACCCTGAACCTGAACCCGACACAGCGTCTGCCGTCTTGCCGCATGGTCTGCCTGCTGGCCATGCTGGGCCTGGCACTGCTGCATGGTGTGGCGCAGGCTGCCGACACGTCGCCCCAGCAGCAGCAAGAACGCTTCAATGCGCAGGCCGGCACCCCGGGCTTGGCCGACCGCGGCCGTGTCTTCTTCACCAGCCGCCACGGCGGTGCGTGGTCCTGTGCGTCCTGCCATGGCAGCCCGCCGGCCCAGGCGGGCAAGCACGCCAGCACCGGCAAACCAATCGACCCACTGGCACCTGCGGCCAACCCCCAGGCCTTCAGCGACACCGCCAAGGTCGACAAGTGGTTCCGCCGCAACTGCATGGACGTGCTGCAGCGCGCCTGCAGCGCAGCGGAAAAGTCCGATGTGTTGGCCTATCTCATCGCGGTCAAGCCATGACGCGCTGCTCGCTGATCCGACTGAAACAGATGCCCATGACGCGCCACACCAACCGCCGCGCCGCATGGCGGGCCGTTCTTGCCGCCACCTGCCTGGCCTTGGCGGCCAGCACCGCGGCCCTTGCCGACGGTGGCCGGCTGATGCTGCCAAACCCGCCCGCCGCTTACCTGCAGGAATGCGCGTCCTGCCACCTGGCCTACCCGCCGGGCCTGCTGCCCGCGCCGTCGTGGCAACGCCTGATGGCCGGCTTGGACAAGCACTATGGCAGCGACGCCTCGCTCGACGCGGCCACGCGCCAGCAGATCAGCACGTGGCTGCTGGCGCATGCCGGCACCTACAAGCGTGTGCAGCAAGCGCCTGCACAGGACCGCATCACCCGCTCTGCCTGGTTCGAGCGCAAGCACCGCAGCATCGACCCTGCCGTCTGGGCGCTGGCCAGCGTGCAGCGTGCCGCCAACTGCGGTGCCTGCCACACCGGTGCAGATCGGGGTGTTTTTGACGACGACAGGCTGCAGTTTCCAGCGGGCATGGATGCACGCATGCGGCGGTCGTTCCAGGACTGAACACCAACCAAGGCCCAAAGAAAGCCCCCCATGCAAATTTCAAACGCCCAGCAAGCGGTCGCATCAGCAGTGCAGGCTGGCGCTGTGCCACAGCGCCGCGTCATCGATGCGCCCACGCGCATGTTCCATTGGCTGTTTGCGCTGTGTTTTCTCGGCGCCTATGCCACGGCCGACGGCGAGCGCTGGCGTGCGCTGCATGTCACGCTCGGCTACACGCTTGCAGGCCTGCTGGTCTGTCGGGTGGTCTACGGCCTGGTCGGCCCCCGCCATGCGCGCCTGGCTGGGCTGCTGCGCAAGCTGGCCGGCGCACCAGACTGGCTGCGCACTGCAGCGCGCAGCGTGCAGGGTGGCGCCTTGTTCAGTCGGCAGCCAGGCGTGCAGTGGCGGCAAGGGCAGAACCTGCTGATGGCGTTGGCCGTGCTGGCGCTGCTGGTGCTGGTGGTGCCGCTCACCGTCAGCGGCTATGGCAGCTACAACGACTGGGGCGACATGCTGGGCGGCGACTGGCTCGAAGACGTGCACGAGTTTTTTGGCAACGCCTTTCTTGCCCTGGTGCTGGGCCACATCGCCTTGATATCGGGCACCAGCTTGCTGCGGCGCCGCAATCAAGCCTTGCCGATGCTGACCGGTCGCACCCCAGGCGTCGGCCCCGACCTTGTGCGGCACAACCATGCGTGGCTGGCAGCCTTGCTGCTGGCCGGTGTGCTGGTCTTCATGGGCTGGCAGTGGCAGCAGTCGCCTGGCGGCTTGATCCCGGTCCAGGGTCTGACACACACCGGGTCAGACCGGCAGCATGACGACGATGACTGAGGCTGCGTTCGGTGACTGGCCGCGCTTTGGTCGCCACCCACGCCAGTGCTGCCGTGCTGACCTCTGCAGCCCGCGTCGCTGGGCTGACTTAAGATCATGGCCTGGCTCACCGGGTGGGCTGCACTGAGAAATTCAAATGGAATCAAATACTTACGGCGATGTCGCGGTGCCAGCAGCGGCCAAGAGCCCGAAGATCGGCTTTGTCTCGCTGGGTTGCCCCAAGGCGCTGACCGATTCCGAACTGATCCTCACCCAGCTCAGCGCCGAGGGCTACACCACCAGCAAGCGCTTCGAGGGCGCTGATCTGGTCATCGTCAACACCTGCGGCTTCATCGATGACGCGGTCAAGGAAAGCCTGGACACCATCGGCGAGGCGCTGGCCGCCAATGGCCGGGTGATCGTGACCGGCTGCCTGGGCGCCCGCACGGGCGACGACGGTGGCAACCTGGTGCGTGGCATGCACCCCAGCGTGCTGGCCGTCACCGGCCCGCATGCCACCCAGGAGGTGATGGACGCGGTGCACCAGCACTGCCCCAAGCCGCACGACCCGTTTGTCGACCTGCTGCCCGAGGTGCGCAGCCAGTTCCGTGGCGAAGCCGGCATCAAGCTGACGCCGCGCCACTATGCCTACCTGAAGATCAGCGAAGGCTGCAACCACCGCTGCACCTTCTGCATCATCCCCAGCATGCGTGGTGATCTGGTGTCGCGCCCGGTGGGCGACGTGCTGGTCGAGGCGCGTGCGCTGTTCGAATCCGGCGTCAAGGAGCTGCTGGTGGTCAGCCAGGACACCAGCGCCTATGGCGTGGACCTGAAATACCGCAGCGGTTTCTTCGACGGCCGGCCGGTCAAGACCCGCATGACCGAGCTGTGCGCCGCCCTGGCCGAGCTGGCCAAGCCGCACGGCGCCTGGGTGCGGCTGCACTATGTCTACCCCTACCCGCATGTGGACGAGCTGCTGCCGCTGATGTCCTGCGGCGCCATCCTGCCCTACCTGGACGTGCCCTTCCAGCACAGCCACCCCGATGTGCTGCGCCGCATGAAGCGCCCGGCCAGCGGCGAGCGCAACCTCGACCGCCTGCTGCAATGGCGCGCCGCCTGCCCCGAGCTGGTGGTCCGCTCGACCTTCATCGCCGGCTTCCCCGGTGAGACCGAGGCCGAGTTCCAGCACCTGCTGGACTTTGTGCGTGAAGCGCAGATCGACCGCGCCGGCTGCTTTGCTTATTCACCGGTGCAGGGCGCCGCTGCCAACGACCTGCCCGGCGCGCTGCCCGCCGCCGTGCGGGAAGAGCGCCGTGCCCGCTTCATGGCGGTGGCCGAAGAGGTGTCGATCGCCCGCCTGCAGCGCCGCGTGGGCGCCACCATGCAGGTGCTGATCGACCATGCGCCGGCGCTGGGCCGCAAGGGCGGCACCGGCCGCAGTTATGCCGACGCGCCCGAGATCGATGGCAGCGTGCGCCTGCTGCCGCCCGAAAAAGCCAGCAAGACCCTGAAGGTGGGTGAATTCACCCGCGCCCGCATTGTTTCCACCGACGGGCACGACCTGGTCGGCCAGCCGATCTGAAGGCCGGCCGCACCGGCCTGCTGGCGCGCCAGGCCTGGCGCTGAACCGTCAGCCAAACCGTCCGGCCACAGTCTCCGCCAACCCATCTGACGCACCCGATGACCACCCCAGCCGACACACCATCCGACCTGTTGACCCAACTGCTGCACCACCCCTACCAGCCGCCCGACAGCTGGGATGCCGTGCCGCCGGGCGTGTTCAAGGCCTCGACGGTGGTCTTCCCCGACACCCAGGCGCTGCGCAGCCGCAACTACACCGCCAAGACCGGCTACACCTACGGCCTGCGGGGCACGCCCACCACCTACCTGCTGGAAGAGCGCCTGGCCACGCTGGAAGGTGGGCGCTTCTGCATCCTGTCGCCCAGCGGGCTGGCGGCCATCACCAATGTCAACCTGGGCCTGCTGCGCCAGGGCGACGAATTGCTGCTGCCGGCCAATGTGTATGGCCCGTCCAACGACATGGCGGTCAATGTGCTGTCGCGTTGGGGCATCACGCACCGCTTCTACGACCCGATGGACCCGGCCGACCTGGCGGCGCAAGATCAGCCCGGCCACCAAGCTGGTGTGGGTGGAAGCGCCGGGCTCGGTGACGATGGAATTCCCCGATCTGCCGGCCCTGG
The DNA here is from genome assembly GCA_963844485.1 of uncultured beta proteobacterium. Lineage (GTDB taxonomy): Bacteria > Pseudomonadota > Gammaproteobacteria > Burkholderiales > Burkholderiaceae_C > Pseudaquabacterium. Next base: position 126,576 of record CAWJOQ010000010.1, on the reverse strand, counting down.
TGGCGGCAGCCCGGGCGCGGGGTGTGCTGGTGGCGCTGGACAACACCTGGGGCGCCGGCCTGGCCTTCCGCGCCTTTGACCTGGGCCATGGCCTGGGCGTCGACATCGTGATGCAGGCGCTGACCAAGTACCCCTCGGGCGGGGCCGATGTGCTGATGGGTTCGGTCGTCACCCGCGACGAGGCCCTGCACCAGCAGATGCTGAAGCTGCACGGCCAGCTGGGCATTGGTGTGGCCGCCAACGATGCCGAGTTCATCCTGAAGGGCCTGCCCACCATCGCGCTGCGCTACCACGCCCATGACGCAGGCCGCCCGCACGCTGGCCGCCTGGCTGGGCACCCAGCCGGCGGTGCGCCAGGTGCTGCACCCGGCGCTGCCCGGGTCGCCCGGCCATGCGCATTGGGCGGCCACCTGCAGCGCAGCGGCGGGGCTGTTTTCGGTGATGCTGCGACCCGGCGCTGACGGCCGCGCAGGTGGACGGCTTTGTCGACGCGCTGCGGCTGTTCAAGATCGGCTATTCCTGGGGCGGCCCGGTCAGCCTGGTGGTGCCCTACGACCTGAGCGCCATGCGCGCCGACCGCTCGGCCCTGCCGGGCCATCTGGTGCGCTTTTCCATCGGCCTGGAGGCGGTGGCCGACCTGCAGGCCGACCTGGCGCAGGCACTGGCCACGCTGGGCTGAGGGCGCGCGGCCAGCGCCGCTGAAGCCGGCAGACTGCGCGCCGGCAGGCAAGCGCAGGGTCTGCGCACAACTGCGCAAGCCGGTGCTGGCTGTGGCTGACAGGCCAGCGGCCACGGCCCCGGCTGCGGTATAACCTGGGTTCTCCATCAGCCCCGCACCGTGCCAGCCATGCCCACCTGGGACCCGTCCACCATCGCCGTCGACGCCGGCCAGCTCAGCCTCTTGCTGGGGCTGGACGGCGACACTGCCCGCCATTGCAGCCTGGTGGTCTACAGCGGTGGCGACACCGGCCGCCAGATCACGCTTGCCCGAGGGCCGCAGCACCATCGGCCGCTCGGCCGCTGCCAGCCTGCAGATCGACGGCCCGGGCATGAGCCGGCTGCATGCCGAACTGCTGGTCGACGGCAGCCAGGTGCTGCTGCGCGACCTGGGCTCGGCCAATGGCAGCTTTGTGCAGGACGTGCGGCTGGCCGGCGCCCGCCCGCTGCGGGATGGCGACCGCGTGCGCCTGGGCAGTGTGCTGCTGAAGTTCTATGAGCAGCACAGTGTGGACGCGGCGCTGCACGACCGCGTCTACCGCCTGGCGATGGTGGACGCCGGCACCGACCTCTACAACCGCCGCTACCTCAACGAGACCCTGCACCGCGCGCTGCGCCAGACCCGCCAGAGTGGCCAGCCGATGGCGGTGATCAGCTTTGACCTGGACCGTTTCAAGGCCGTCAACGACACCCATGGCCATGCCGCAGGCGACCTGGTGCTGCGTGAATGCGCCGCCGTGGTGCGCGCCGTGGTGGCGGGTGCCGCCGGCGCTACCGTCGGCGCTGTGGCTGGCGTTGCGGCCGGCGCTGTGGCCGGCGTTGTGGCCGCAGGTTCGACCGGCGCTGCGCTTGGTGGCAACCGTGCCAGTGCGCCCACCTTGGGCCGGCTGGGCGGCGAGGAATTCCTGGTCCTGATGCCTGGCGCCACGCTGCAGGCTGCGCAGGCACTGGCCGAGCGTGTGCGCGCCGCCGTGGCCAGCCACCACTTTGTGCTGCCCGCCCGGCTGGGCAGTGCGCGCGACGCCGTGGTGCACCGCCAGACCATCTCCTTGGGGGTGGCCGCCTGGACCGACACCATGCTCGACGCATCCGACCTGCTGGATGCTGCCGACCGGCGCCTGTACCAGGCCAAGCACGAGGGCCGCGACCGGGTCTGCGCCTGAGCCTGGCGGCACTGCCGCAGTTGCTGCGGGTGCGCCAGTCTCCATCTGGCGGATGTCCGGCCAGCCTCAGTCCGGGGGATGTCCGGCCAGCCTCCATCTGGCGGATGTCCGGCCAGCCTCAATCCGGCTGGGGCCCGGCCAGCAGCGGGATGGCGCCGTCCGAGCTGGCGCCCAGCAGGCCCACGCTGGTGTAGATGCCCAGCTTCTGGCGGGTGTCCTGGATGTCGAGGTTGCGCATCGTCAGCTGGCCGATGCGGTCGGCGGGGCTGAAGGCGCCTTCGACCTTTTCCATGCTCAGCCGCTCGGGCTGGTAGGTCAGGTTGGCGCTGCTGGTGTCCATGATCGAGTAGTCATTGCCGCGGCGCAGTTGCAGCACCACCTCGCCGGTGATGGCGCGTGCCACCCAGCGCTGGGCGGTCTCGCGCAGCATCAGGCACTGCGGGTCGAACCAGCGGCCCTGGTAGAGCAGGCGGCCCAGGCGGCGGCCGTTGTTGCGGTACTGCTCGATCGTGTCTTCGTTGTGGATGCCGGTGACCAGGCGCTCGTAGGCGATGTGCAGCAGCGCCATGCCCGGTGCTTCATAGATGCCGCGGCTCTTGGCCTCGATGATGCGGTTCTCGATCTGGTCGCACATGCCCAGGCCGTGGCGCCCGCCGATGCGGTTGGCCTCTTCAAACAGCGCCACCGGGGTGTCGAAGCTTCTGCCGTTCAGCGCCACCGGCTGGCCTTCCTCGAAGCGCACGCGTCACGGTTTCGGCCTTGACCACCACCTCGTCGCGCCAGAAGGCCACGCCCATGATCGGGCTGCACGATGTGCATGCCGGCGTTCAAGAACTCCAGGTCCTTGGCCTCGTGGGTGGCGCCCAGCATGTTGCTGTCGGTGGAATAGGCTTTCTCCACGCTCATCTTGTAGTCGAAGCCGTGGGCGATGAGGAATTCGCTCATCTCCTTGCGGCCGCCCAGCTCGTCGATGAAGTTCTGGTCCAGCCAGGGCTTGTAGATGCGCAGCGCCGGGTTGGCCAGCAGGCCGTAGCGGTAGAAGCGCTCGATGTCATTGCCCTTGTAGGTGCTGCCGTCGCCCCAGATGTTGACGTCGTCCTCGCGCATGGCCACCACCAGCGCCGTGCCGGTGACCGCCCGGCCCAGCGGCGTGGTGTTGAAGTAGGTGGCGCCGCCGGTGCTGATGTGGAAGGCGCCGCACTGGATGGCGGCAATGCCTTCGGCCACCAGTTGCGCACGGCAGTCGATCAGGCGGGCTTTGTCGGCGCCGTAGGCCAGCGCCTTGCGCGGGATCTCGTCGTAGTCGCTTTCGTCGGGCTGGCCCAGGTTGGCGGTGTAGGCGCAGGGCACGGCGCCCTTGCTGCGCATCCACAGCACGGCGGCGCTGGTGTCTAAGCCACCAGAAAAGGCGATGCCGACACGTTCGCCGACGGGAAGACTTTGGAGGATGTTGGCGGCCACGGCGATCGGTCTCTCTGCTGGGAAACCCGAGATTTTAGGTGCTGCCCGCGCGCGGCCGCGGCCGCAGCGGCAGCAGGCCCAGCACCAGCGCCGTGCCGCACAAGATCACCACGCCGCCCAGCAGCATCGACAGGGTGGGCACCTCGTCCAGAAAGATGCCGCCCCACAGCGCAGCGGACACCGGCACCAGGAAGGTGACCGACGACGCCCCGGTGGGCCCGACACGGCTGATCAACCTGAAATACAGGATGTAGGCCAGGCCCGAGGCCAGCACCGCCAGCCCGCCGGCGGCCAGCCAGTCGCGCAGGCCGGGGTTGGTGGCCGGCCAGGCCCAGTGCCGCCGGCAGTGCCAGCGCCAGCGCTGCGGCCAGCTGGGTGCCGGCGGCCATGGCCATGGCCGGCACGCCGCTGAGGTGGCGCTTGGCATGGTTGCCGGCATAGCCATACAGCAGCGTGCCCAGCAGGCAGGCGCCGATGGCCAGCAGCGTGGGCTGGTCGACCTGCAGCGTGGCCAGGCTGCCGCCAGCAGGCATGGCCAGTGACTTCACCAGCGCCAGCCCGGCCACGCCGGCAAAGCCCAGGGCCAGGCCCAGGCTGCGGCCGCGGGTCATGGCGTCGCCCAGCCAGAGCCCAGGCGATCAGCGCGGTGCACAGCGGCGTGGCGGCGTTGAAGATCGCCGCCAGCCCGGCCGGCAAGGTGTAGACGGCGTAGCCGAACAGCAGAAAGGGCAGGGCGGAATTGCTCAGCCCCAGCACCAGCAGGGCGCGCCAGCGCTGGCGCAGCACCGGTGCCTCGCCACGCACCAGCAGCAGCGGCAGCAGGAACAGCGCCGCACCAGCCACCCGCACAAAGGCCAGGCCCACCGGGCCGAAGGCCGGCACGGCCACCCGCATGAACAGGAAGGACGCGCCCCAGATGGTGGCCAGCAGCAGCAAGTCGCCCAGGTCGCGCGGCTTCATGCCGGCAACAGACTGGAGGCCGTGCCGGGGGCCAGGCTGGAGACAAGCCGCAAGCCAGCGCGCAGCGCCACGCCTTCGGCCTGCAGCAGGGCCGTCTTGCGGTGCAGCCCGCCGGCGTAACCGGTCAGTGCGCCGTCGCGCCCCAGCACCCGGTGGCAGGGCACCAGCACCGACACCGGGTTGCGGCCGATGGCCGCGCCGGCTGCGCGCACCGCAGCGGGGGACCCGGCGGCGCTGGCGATCTGGCCGTAGGTGCTGGTGGCGCCGCGTGGCAGGGCGATCAGGGCGCGCCACACCGCCTGCTGGAACGGCGTGCCGTGCAGGTCCAGCGGCAGGCCGTGCAAAGGCGCTGGCTGCTCCGCTGAAATAGGCCTGCAATGCGCGCGCGGCGGCCTGCAGGTGGGGGTGGTCGGGGTCGATCGGGCACGGCCAGCGGCCCGGGGTGGTGGGCCTGGCCGTCGAACCACAGGCCCGCCAGGCCGGCGGCGGTGGCGGCGGCGGTCATGGTGCCCAGCGGGGTGTCGATGCGGGCCTGGGCCTGCAGGTGGGGGTGGATGGTCATGCTGGTTCCGGGGGGTGTGCGGCAGGTGTGCGGCAAGGTGTGCTGCAGCGGGTGGGGCAGGGTGTGGGGCAGGTGGCTGGACAAGGCTGCGGCAGGCGTTTCCAGCGCCAGCCAGAGCTTGAAGACGGCATAGCCGCGCCAGGGCCGCCAGGCCTCGGCGGCGGCGATGCCGGCGGCGGGGTCACGCTGGCCCGCGGCCTGGCCCAGGGCCTTGAGCAAGGCGATGTCGGTGGCCGGCCAGGCGTCGGGCCAGCCCAGGCAGCGCAGGGCGATCAGTTGTGCGCTCCAGTCGCCGATGCCGGGCAGGGCGGTCAATGCGGCCAGCGTGGCGGGCAGGTCGGCGCCGGGCTGCAGCTGCAGCTGGCCGTCGGCCACGGCCTGGGCCAGGCCCTGCAGTGCCCGCACCCGCTGGCGCACGATGCCCAGGCGTGCCGATGTCGGCGGGGTCGGCGGCCGCCAGCACTTGCGGCGTGGGGAACAGCCGGTCCAGCCCTGGAAACGGCGTGTCGACCGGCGTGCCGAAGCGCTGCACCAGGCGCTGGCACAGGGTGCGGGCGGCGGCCACGCTGACCTGCTGGCCCAGCACCACCCGCACCGCTGTCTCGAAGCCGCACCAGCTGCCGGGCAGGCGCAGGCCTGGCCGTGCCGGCCCGGGCACGCTGGCCAGCACCGGGTCGATGCTGGCGGGGTCGGCGTCCAGGTCGAAGGCCTGGCGCGCACGCTGCAGCAGGCTGCCCAGCGCCGGGCGCAGCGCTGGCGCCGAGGCCAGGTGCAGTTCACAGCGCTCCGGCCGGAAGCGGGCCTCGACCCAGCCGGTCAGCAGCTGGCCCTGGTGTGGCAGCGCCAGGCTGCGGCGCAGGCACAGGCCGTCGACCTGCTCCTGCCCCGGCACGGCGCGGCGGGCGATGAAGCCCAGCAGGCCGCCAGGTCATAGGGCGGGCGCCAGGCCAGTTTCAGCGCGCCGGGCTCGGCTGCGCCTGCGCGCCGCAGCGCGCTGGGGTTGAGCCGGTAGCGCTCGACAAAGGCGGCGTTGAAGCGCCGCAGGCTGCCAAAGCCGGTGGCCAGCGCCACCTGGGTGACCGGCAGCGCGGTGTCGGTCAGCAATTGCTTGGCCAGCAGCAGCCGCTGGGTGGCCAGCCAGGCCACCGGCGTGACGCCGTGGCGCTTGGCGAAGATGCGGCGCAGGTGGCGGTCGGTCACGCCCAGGCGGGCGGCGATGCTGGGCAGCGGCGGGTCTTGCCCCGTCATGGGCGGCCTGGGCCAGCCAGCGGGCGGCCTGGTCGGCCAGCACGCTGGACGAGTCGGTGAAGCGACAGGCCGGGCGCCAGCTCGGGCCGGCAGCGCAGGCAGGGGCGGAAGCCGTGCGTCTCGGCGAGCGCCGCGTTGGCGAAGAAGCGGCAGTTCTCGCGCCGGGGCGGCTTGACCCGGCACACCGGCCGGCAATAGATGCCGGTGGAGGTGACGCCGATGAACAGCCGGCCGTCGAAGCGCGCGTCATGGCTGCGCAGCGCCTGGTAGGCGGCATCGTCGTGCAGGGTGGTGGGCGCATCGCCAAGGCTGGGCATGCCGCCATCATAGGCAGCGCCGGCCGCTGGACTCGCCGTTTTCGGACCTGTGCGCCAGGCCCTGGCTGCGCCGCCACTGCCTGGGGAGCGGCAATCCTTAGAATGATTTCAATCCACCCAACCGGAAAGCCCCTCCCATGCAAGTCCCAGCGTCGGCCTTCAAGGCCTATGACATCCGCGGCATCGTCGGCAAGGGCATCGACGAGAACTTCGCCGAGCACCTGGGCCGTGCCTTTGGCAGCGAGGCGCGGCTGACCGGCCAGAAGGCGGTGGTGGTGGGCCGCGATGGCCGCCTGTCCGGCCCCGGCCTGGTGGCGGCCCTGGTCCGCGGGCTGAAATCAGCCGGTCTGGATGTGGTCGACATCGGTGCGGTGACCACGCCGATGCTGTACTACGTGGCGGCCACCCGTGGCGCCCACGGCTGCACACTCGGGCATCCAGGTCACCGGCAGCCACAACCCCAAGGACTACAACGGTTTCAAGATGGTGATGGCCGGCCGCGCCATCTATGGCGAAGACATCCAGCGCCTGCGCCAGCGCATGCAGAGCGAGACCTACGCCCGTGGCAAGGGCCGCAGCGCCGGCGATGGACATCGTGCCCGAGTACAGCGCCCGCATCGTCAACGACGCCAAGCTGGCCCGGCCGATGAAGATCGTGGTCGATTCCGGCAACGGCATCCCTGGCGCCACCGCGCCGGCGCATCCTGCGTGCGCTGGGCTGCGAGGTCATCGAGCTGTATTCCGAGGTCGACGGCGACTTTCCCAACCACCACCCCGACCCGAGCAAGCCCGAGAACCTGGCCGATCTGATCAAGACCGTGCGTGCCACCGGTGCCGAGCTGGGCATCGCCTTCGACGGCGACGGCGACCGGCTGGGCCTGGTCACCAAGGACGGCCACATCATCTACCCCGACCGCCAGCTGATGCTGCTGGCGCGTGACGTGCTCAGCCGCCACCCCGGCGGCACGGTGATCTTCGATGTCAAGTGCTCGCAGCGCCTGCCCATGGTCATCAGCGAAGCCGGCGGCGTGCCGATGATGTACAAGACCGGCCACTCGCTGATCAAGGCCAAGATGCGGGAACTGGGCGCGCCGATTGCCGGCGAGATGAGCGGCCACATCTTCCTGGGTGAGCGCTGGTACGGCTTCGACGATGCGATGTACACCGCCGCGCGCATGCTGGAGATCCTGTCGCGCAGCGCCGACCCCAGCGCGGTGCTCGATGCCCTGCCCACCTCGTTTTCCACGCCCGAGCTGAACGTGGCCTGCGCCGAGGGCGAGCCGCACAAGCTGGTGGCCGAGCTGCAGGCCAGCGCCAAGTTCCCGGGCGCCGAGCTGCACACCATCGACGGTCTGCGCGCCGACTATGACGACGGCTTCGGCCTGATCCGCGCGTCCAACACCACGCCGGTGCTGGTGCTGCGCTTTGAAGGCCACACGCCCGAGGCGCTGGCCCGCATCGAGCGCGACTTCATGGCTGCACTGCGGCGTTGTCAAACCCGATGCCCAGGTTGTCCAGGCCGCCCACTGAGACTGGCGCGCCGCGCCCGGCGCTGCCTGCGCGGCTGTGGCAGGCCACGGTGCTGTGGACCTATGCCACGGTGCTGCGGCTGGCCACACCGCTGTACCTGTGGCGTTTGTGGCGCCGCGGTCGGTCCGAGCCGGTCTACCGCTTCCGCCTGCTCGAGCGGCTGGGCTACTACCCGGGGCGGCCGCCGCTGGCCGGTGCGGTGTGGCTGCATGCGGTGTCGCTGGGCGAGACCCGGGCCGCACTGCCGCTGGTGGAGGCCTTGCGCCGCGCCCAGCCCGACATCCGCCTGCTGCTGACCCACGGCACGGCCACCGGCCGCACCGCCGGCCGCAAGCTGATGCAGGAGGGCGATGGCCAGGTCTGGCTGCCGTATGACACGCCGGGCGCTGCGCGGCGCTTTCTGCGCCATTTCCAGCCGGCGGTGGGCATCCTGATGGAGACCGAGCTGTGGCCGGCGCTGATGCGCCAGGCCCAGCGCCACGGTGTGCCGGTGGTGCTGGCCAATGCCCGGTTGAGCGAGCGCAGCGCTGCCAAGGGCCGGCGCATGGCGTCTTTGCTGCACCCGGCGGCTGCCCGCCTGTCGATGGTGCTGGCGCAGACGGTGGACGATGCCCAGCGGCTGCGCGCGGCCGGTGCACCGCAGGTCATGGTCAGCGGCAACCTCAAGTTCGACATGACGCCGCCGCCACGCCTGACCGCCCAGGGCCTGGCATGGCGCCAGCGCCTGCACCGCCCGGTGGTGCTGGCCGCCAGCACCCGGGAAGGCGAAGAAGGCCCGCTGCTGGCCGCCTGGGCCAGCGCTGCCGGTGCCGCGGCCGCTGCTGCTGCTGGTGCCGCGCCACCCGCAGCGCTTCCAGGAGGCCATGGCGCTGGCGCGCATGCAGGGCCTGACCCTGCACTGCCGCAGCGACTGGGACGAGCACCCGCCCGACGACGCGGCCCTGGCCGATGTGTGGATCGGCGACAGCATGGGCGAGATGCCGCTGTACTACGCCTGTGCCGACGTGGCTTTGCTGGGCGGCAGCTTTGCGCCCCTGGGCGGGCAGAACCTGATCGAGGCCGCTGCCTGCGGCTGCCCGGTGGTGATGGGCCCGCACACCTTCAACTTTGCCCAGGCCTCCAAGCAGGCGCTGCTGGCGCGGGCCGCCCAGCGGGTGCAGGACATCCAGGCCGGTGTCCAGGCGGCGGTGCAACTGGCCACCGACCCGGACCGCAATGCCTGGGTGCAGCGCGCGCTGGGCTTTGCCAACGCCCACCGCGGTGCAGCGGCGCTGATTTCGCAGCAGGTGCTGCGGCTGGCCAAGTAGGCAGGTTTCAGCGCGCCAGCAGGGCGTCGATGGCGCGCACGTCCTGCGGCTGCAACTGGCCGGCGGCCTGGCGCAGCTTCAGGCTGTTGACGATCACGTCGTAGCGGGCCTTGGACAGGTCGCGCCGGGTGTCGAACAGCTGGCTCTGGGCGTTCAGCACATCCAGGTTGACACGCACGCCGACCTTGTAGCCCAGCTCGGTGGCTTCCAGCGCCAGCTTGGTCGAGGCTTCGGCCGCTTCCAGTGCCTTGACCTGGCCCAGCCCGGATTGCACGCCCAGGAAGGCGCTGCGTGTGCCCAGGCCGACACCGCGGCGGGCGGCTTCCAGGTCCTGGCGCGCTTTTTCTTCCAGCACCACGGTTTCCTGGATGCGGTTCTGCACCGCACCGCCGGTGTAGAGCGGCATGTTCAGCTGCACGCCCACACTGGCCGTGGTGGCGGTGCCCCGGTTGCTGTTGGGGATGGTGGCCGAGCCGTTGTTCTTGCTGCTGCTGAGCGAACCCACCAGGTCGACCGTGGGCAGCGCACCGGCGCGGGCCTTGTCGGTTTCCAGCCGCGCCACGTCCTGGGCCAGGCGGGCCTTGCGGATGCTGGGGTGTTGGCCGTCGGCGGCATTGACCCAGCTGTCCATCTCGGCCGGCAGCACCGGCGGCAGGGTCACCGGCAGCGCCAGGCCCTGCGGCACCACGGCATTGCGGCCCACTTGCTGGTCCAGCACCGTGCGCTTGGTGCGCAGGTCGTTGTCGGCCACCAGCTCGCGGGCGGTGGCCAGGTCGAAGCGGGCCTGCGACTCGCGCGTGTCGGTGATGGTGGCGGTGCCGACTTCAAAATTGCGCTTGGCCGACGCCAGTTGCTCGGCCACGGCCTTCTTGAAGGCGGCCGCAGCGGACAGCGCGTCTTCAGCGGCCAGCACGTCGAAATAGGCCTGGGCCACCCGCACGATCAAGTCCTGCTCGGCGGTTTCCAGGTCGGCCTGCGACACCGCCAGCTGGCGCTGCGCTTGTTCATAGGTGGCGGCATTGCTGCGGTTGAACAAGGGCTGGCGGGCCTGCAGGCCCAGCGTGGCGCCGCGGCTGCCCAGGTTGTCGCCGGTGACGGCGTGGATCTCGTTGGCGCTGACCGACCCGCTGAGGCCGACATTGGGCAGGCGCAGCGCATCGGCCTGTGCGGCCCGGAAGGCGGCCGACTGGGCCAGGCTGCGGGCCGACAGGTAGGTGGCGTCGTAGGCACGCGCTGCTTCGTACAGCGCATTCAGGTTCTCGGCCTGCGCCGCGCCGCTGGCCAGCAGCAGGGCCAACAGGCTGGCGCAGCGCAGGCGCGAAGGCAGGAAGCGCAGAGACTGGCTGGGCATGGGCGGTGATCCTTGTGTGGATGGCGAGAAAGAGTGTGGCGGGCAGGTCGGTGCCCGCATGTTGGCAACTGGTCTGCGCATGCCGGGCCGATGGCTCAGTAGCGCGGCACGGCCGCATCGACTTCACGCGACCAGGCGTCGATGCCGCCGGCCACGTTGTACACCGCGCTGTGCCCCTGGTTCCGCAGATAAGCGACGCACTGCAGGCTGCGCGCGCCGTGGTGGCACAACACCAACACCGGTTGCTCGGGTGCCAGTTCGGCATGGCGTGCCGGCAGGCTGTGCATGGGGATGTGCAGGCTGCTGGCGCCGGGCAGGTCGAGCCGGGCGGCCTGCAGCTCCCAGGCTTCGCGCACGTCCAGCAGCACCGGCGCCTGGCCGCTGTGGTGGGCCACGAAGGCAGCCAGGTCGTGCACAGCGATTTGCGGCAGGTCCACAGCAGCAGCCCGGTGGCTCAGAAACGGAAGCGGGTCGGCTCGGCCAGGCCCAGCAGGCGCGGCGCGATGGTGTCGAACAGGTCTTGCGCCTGCAGCGCCGTGGCCGACAGCCGGGTGATGCGCACCGCCCGCATCACCGGCTCCTGGCCGACGATGGCCAGCAGCCGGCCGCCGGGCTTGAGCTGGTCGAGCAGCACCTGCGGCACCTCGGCCACCGACCCCGACAGCATGATCACGTCGAAGGGGCCATCGGCAGGCAGGCCGCCGGCACCGTCCATTTCACGCACGCTGGCGTTGAGCACCCCGCCGCGGCGCAGGTTGGCCGCCGCCATGGTGGCCAGCGCTGCCCACCCGCTCCAGCGTGATGACCGACTGTGCCCGGTGCGCCAGCAGCGCCGCCATGAAGCCCGAGCCGGCGCCGATCTCGAGCACCCGCTCATGGCGCTGCACCTGGGCTTCCTGCAGCAGGCGGGCCTCCAGCTTGGGCGCCAGCATGACCTGGCCGTCCTGGCCGCTGTCCTGGCCGGCGGCCGTCAGCGGCACTTCGGTGTCGACAAAGGCCAGCGCCTTGTAGGCCAGTGGCACAAAGTCTTCGCGCCGCACCCGGGCCAGCAGGTCCAGCACATGCAGGTCCAGCACATCCCAGGGGCGGATCTGCTGCTCGATCATGTTGAAGCGGGCTTGTTCGATGTTCATGGCTGTTCCGGTGGTGCGGCGGTGTGTCACAAGGCAACCGCAGATTCTATTTCGGGGGAATGGCAGCAGGCTGACGGCTGCCGCCTGGTGGCGCCTTGCCAAACAGCCGGCGCGTGACCCAGTTGCCCAAGTCGTCGAGCCAGCAATAGACCACCGGCACCACCACCAGCGTCAGCAGCGACGAGGTGATGACGCCGCCGATCACCGCCTGGCCCATGGGGGCACGCTGTTCCGAGCCTTCGCTCAGGGCCAAGGCCAGCGGCAGCATGCCGAAGACCATGGCCAGCGTGGTCATCAGGATCGGCCGCAGCCGCACCTTGGCGGCCAGCAGCAGGGCGGCATGGCGGTCCAGGCCGGCGCCGGGCTGGCCGTCGGCACCGACCGTGCCCGCGCGGGCACGGATCGCAAAGTCCACCAGCAGGATGGCGTTCTTGGTCACCAGGCCCATCAGCATGATCACGCCGATGACCGAGAACATGTTGAGCGTGCTGCGCCACAGCAGCAGCGCGCCCACCACGCCGATCAGCGTCAGCGGCAGCGCGCTCATCAGCGCCAGCGGCTGCAGGAAGCTGCGGAACTGGCTGGCCAGGATCATGTAGATGAACACCACGCCCATCAGCAGGGCCGAGATGGCGTAGCCGAAGCTGTCCTGCATGTCCTTGGTGCTGCCGCCGAAGCGGTAGCTGTAGCCGGGTGGCAGCGGGCGTGGCGTCCAGGATCTGGCGGATGTCGGCCGAGACCTCGCCCAGCGCCCGGCCGCTGGTGTTGGCGCTGATCTCGCTTTCGCGGTTCAGATCGCGGCGGTTGATCTGGTTGGGGCCGACGCCGGCGCGCACATCGGCCACCTGGCCCAGGCGCACGCTGCGCAGGCTGCCGTCGGCCGCCGCTGCCGCAGTGCCGCCCAGCACCAGGCTCAGGCGGGCCAGGTCGTCGGGGTTGTCGCGTGCATCGGGCGCCAGGCGCACCTTCACGTCGTAGGTCTGGTCGTTGGCGGCGCGCCAGTCGCCCACGGTCTGGCCCGCCACCAGGGCGCGCAAGCTGTTGGTGATGCTGCCCACGCTCAGGCCCAGGTCGCTGGCGGCATCCCGCTTCACGTCCACCACCACGGTGGGCTTGGGCGGCTTCATGCTGGTGTCCAGATCGACCAGGCCCGGCACGCTGGCCATCTTGGCCATCAGCGTGGCGGTCAGGCGCTGCAGCTCGGTGATGTCGCTGCCCTGGATCGACAGTGAGATCGGCTTGCCGCCGCCGATGGAGTCCAGCAAGCCCACATGGGTGACGGTGATGCCGGCCACCTGGCGCAGCCGGTCGCGCAGCGGCACCGACAGTCTGGTCGACGCTGCGCTGCGGTCCTGGCGGTCGACCAGGCGCACAAACACGCTGGCGTAGTTGCGCCCGGCGGCGTTGCCGGTGTTGATGGTGGTGAGCGTGTACCGCACCTCGGGCATGGCGCGCAGGATGGCGTCGACCTGCTTGGCCCGCGCCTCGGTGTTGGCCAGGCTGGAGCCCACCGGGGTGTAGAACTGGATGCTGGTTTCGCTGAAATCGGCCTTGGGCACAAATTCGGTGCCCAGCCGCGGCACCAGCAGCACCGCCGCCACCAGGGTGGCCAGCGCCATCAGCACGGTGGCGCCCTGGTGCACCAGCGACCAGCCCAGCACCGCCTCATAGCCGTCGCCCAGCCGGTGCGCGGCCCGGTCGACCCAGTGGGTGACGCGGCCCAGCGTGTGGTCGTACAGGCCCCGGGGCTGGAAGGGCTTGCCGTGTTGCCGGTCGATGTCGCGGTCGATCGCCGGGTCGTGCCAGACCGAGCTGAGCATCGGGTCGAGCGTGAAGCTGACGAACATCGAGATCAGCACCGCCGCCACGATGGTGATGCCGAACTCATGGAAGAACTTGCCGATGATGCCGCTCATGAAGCCGATCGGCAGGAACACCGCCACGATGCTCAGCGTGGTGGCCAGCACCGCCAGGCCGATCTCGTTGGTGCCGGCCAGCGCTGCGTCCTTGGCGCCTTTGCCCATCTGCACATGGCGCACGATGTTCTCGCGCACCACGATGGCGTCGTCGATCAGCAGGCCCACGCACAGGCTCATCGCCATCAGCGTGATCATGTTGATCGAAAAGCCGAACATGTCCATGAACAAGAAGGTGCCGATCAGGGCGATCGGCAGCGTCAGGCCGGTGATGACGGTGGAGCGCCAGCTGTTGAGGAACAAGAAGACGATGCCCACGGTGAGCAGGGCGCCTTCGAACAGCGTGCGCTTGACATTGGCCACCGAGACGCGGATCGGCCGCGAGCCGTCGCGCACCACCTCCAGCGCCATGCCGGGCGGCAGCTGGGGCTGCAGCTGCGCCACCGCCCGCAGCAGGCCGTCGACCACGTCGATGGTGTTTTCGCCCTGGCTCTTCTTGACTTCCAGCGCCAGCATGCGCTTGCCGTTGTAGAGCGCCAGGGTCTCCAGCTTCTTCCGGGCCGTCGACCACCTGGGCCACCTGCTGCAGCTTCACCGGGTTGCCGCCGCGGCGGGCCACCACCAGCTGGTTCAGGTCTTGGGGCCGCTTCACCCGGCCGTCGACCTGCACCGTGCGCTCGGCCTCGGCCGAGCGCAGGTTGCCGGCCGGCAGGTCCTGGTTTTCGCTGCGCACCGCCGCCATCACCGCGTCCGCGCCCACGCCGAAGGCTTCCAGCGCAGCGGGCTGGAGGTAGACATTGATCTCGCGCTTGACGCCGCCCACCAGCGCCACCGACCCGACCCCGCGGATGTTTTCCAGGCGCTTTTTGACCACCTGGTCGGCAAAGGTGGTGAGCGCCTGCACGTTGACGCTGGCATCGGGCGAGGTGACCGCCAGCGAGAAGATCGGCACGCTGGCCGGGTCGAAGCGCGAAACCCGCGAATCCTTCACTTCGTCGCGCAGCGTGGGCTTGATCAGGGCCAGCTTCTCGCGCACGTCGTCGGCCGCACGCCGGCCGTCCATGTCGAGGTTGAACTGCACGATGACGACCGAGCTGCCCTCGTAGCTGCGCGAGTACAGCTGGTTGATGCCGGCGATGGTGTTGACCGATTCCTCGATCTTCTTGGTGACTTCACTCTCCACCACCTCGGGCGCCGCACCGGGGTATTCGGTCTGCACCACCACGGTGGGGAAGTCGATGTCGGGAAACTGGTCGACCTTCAGGCGCTGGTAGGAAAACAGCCCCAGCACGACGAAGGCAAGCATCACCATCACGGCCATGACCGGGTTGGCGATGGAAACACGGGTGAACCACATGGGCTGGGCCGCTCAGCGTGACGCGGCAGCGGTTGACATTGCCGCTGCAGCCGGGGCAGCAGCCGCTGCAGGCAGCGCCGGCAGGCCGGCGGCAGCTTCAGGCGCACGCCGTCGGCCACCAGGCCGGCGCTGGCGGCCAGCACCCGGTCGCCCGCGTCCAGGCCGCTGCGCACCTCCACCCAGTCACCAGCATCCGCTGTGGCCTGCAGCGGCCGGCCCTGGGCGCCCAGCACCAGCACCCGGCGCTCGGCGCGGCCGTCGGCCAGGCGGATGGCATAGGGCTGGGCCTGGTCGTTGCGCACCGCCGACAACGGGATCGCCAGCGCGGTGGTCTGGCCCAGTTCCACCGTGCCGCGGGCAAACAGGCCCTGGCGCAGGCCCGGGTGTGGCGCCACCGCCAGGTAGGCGGCCACGGTGCGGGCACCAGCGGTGGTGCTGGGGTTGATGCGCACCACGCGGGCGGCCACCGCGTCGCTGCTGCCATCGAGCAGCAGGCTGGCGGGGGCACCCAGGCGCAAGCCGGCCAGGTCTTGCGGCGCGATGGCGGCTTCCAGCTCGATGCGGCTGAGGTCGACGATCTCGACAATGCGCCCGTCCAGCGGCACCCGCTCGCCGGGCTGGGCCAGGCGTTGCGACACCAGGCCGGCGATCGGCGCCACCAGCGTGGCGTCGGCCCGGCTCTTGCGCGCCAGGTCGACGGCGGCCAGCGCGGCCTGCAGCGTGGCCTGGGCGCCGGCGGCGCTGCTGGCCGAGGTGTCGAGCGCGCTGGGCGAGATGAAGCCCTGCGCCACCAGTGCCTGGTTGTTGCTGAGCTGGCGCTGGGCGATGTCTTGCTGGGCGCGTGCGGCGGCGGCTTGCTGCTCGGCCTGGCGCAGGCGCAGCTCGAACTCGGTGGCATCGAGCTGGCCGATCACCTGGCCGGCTTTGACTGTGTCGCCCTCGCGCACGCTCAGCGTTTTCAGCTCGGCGGCCACCCGGGCCTTGACCAGGGCGGTGTTCACTGCCTTCAGGCTGCCTGACACCTCCAGCCGGCGGCTGAGCGTGCTGCGCGCCACCGGCAGCAGGTCTTGCGCGCCCAGTTCCAGCTGTGGCGGCGGCGCGCTGGCTGCAGCGGCGGCCTGGCTGGCCTGGGCCGCAGCACGCGTGGCCAACCACTGGCGTGTGGCCAGCAGCACCGCCAGCACGACCAGCACCAGCAACAGCCAGACCGCAGCGGTCTTCCAGGGGGTCTTCTTGGGCATGTCGGACATCAGGCGTCGCCAGGGCTGGCAGGGGCCGCAGGGCTGGTGGGGGTGGTGGGTGCGATGGGTGTGGGCGGCGCGGGGCTGGCGGGTGGCGGGCGCAGGCTCAGGCCCGCCAGCACCAGGTGCACATGCTGGGCGATGAAGGCGCGGCCATCGAGGTGCCAGTCGGTCGGTGTGCAGGCGCCCAGTGAATGGCGGTGCAGGCAGACCATCACCAGCGGCAGCACCAGGGAATGCACCGCATGGTCGACCGCGACCGGCCGGAATTCACCCTGGGCGATGCCCTGGCGCACGATGCCACCCAGCAGCGCATGGGCCCGCTCGACCACCTCCCGGTGGTAGAAGCCGGCGATCTCGGGGAAGTTGCGCACCTCGGTGATCACCAGCTTGAAGACGCCGGCGGCCGGGCTGTCGTAGAGCTGGGTCCACCAGTCGATCAGGATGCCCTGCAGCAGGTCGGTGGCGCTGCCCTCGAACCCGGCAGCCTGGGCCGCGCCCTCGGCAATGCGGTCGGACAGGTAGTGCGCGATCACCGCCTTCAGCAGTTCTTCCTTGCTGGGGTAGTACAGATACAGCGTGCCCTTGGACACCCCGGCGCGGGCGGCCACTTCTTCGGCGCGGGTGGCCGCAAAGCCTTTTTGCACGAACAAGGCCAGTGCGGCGTCGAGCAACTCCTGGGGGCGGGCTTCCTTGCGGCGCCGCCGTTGGGCGGGATCGGTGGTGGGCATTTAATGACTGGCTGGTCAGTAATGTAGCGGCCGCCCAGAGCCGGGGCAAGCCGGTGCAATCCGGCACGGCGGGTGCAAGCGGGCTGCAGGGTTTCCCCGGCTATGATTTGCGGCTTTGGCCGAGGAGCGGGCGTGGATCTTGTGCTGTTGCTGAAGGCGGCGATCATGGGCGTGGTGGAGGGGCTGACCGAGTTCCTGCCGATCTCGTCCACCGGGCACCTGATCCTGACGGGGTCGCTGCTGAACTTCACCGGTGACCGGGTCAAGGTCTTCGAAATCGCGATCCAGACCGGCGCCATGTTTGCCGTGGTCTGGGAGTACCGCCAACGCCTGGCCGACACGGTCAGCGGCATCACCAGCCAGGCCCGTGCGCAGCGCTTTGCGCTTGAATGTGCTGGTGGCCTTCTTGCCGGCCGTGGTGTTGGGCCTGGCGCTGGGCAGCACCGTCAAGCAATACCTGTTTTCGCCGGTGCCGGTGGCGCTGGCCTTTGTGGTGGGCGGGGTGCTGATCCTGTGGATCGAAGCGCGCCACAAGCGGCTGTATGGCGCCATGGACCTGGCCGGTGGCCGCCGTGCCCGGGTCGAGACCATCGACGACATGACGGTGCGCTGATGCGCTGAAGGTGGGCCTGCTGCAATGCCTGGCGCTGATCCCGGGCACCAGCCGCTCGGGCGCCACCATCATGGGGGCGCTGGTGCTGGGCTTTTCACGCAAGGCCGCCACGGAATTCAGCTTCTTCCTGGGCATCCCCACCTTGATGGGGGCCGGTGCCTATTCGGTGTGGAAGCAGCGTGATCTGCTCAGCATGGCCGACGCGCCGATGTTTGCGGTGGGCACGGTGATGGCGTTCTTCAGCGCGTTGCTGTGCATCCGCTGGCTGATCCGCTATGTGTCCACCCATGATTTCACCGTGTTCGCCTGGTACCGCATCATCTTCGGCTGCATCGTGCTGCTGACGGCCTACACCGGCTGGGTGACCTGGGCCGACTGACCGCCTCGATAGCGCCTGCTCGCCTGGGCGCGCTGCCTCAGCGGGTCTTGGTGAACAGCAGGTCCCAGACGCCGTGGCCGAGTTTCAGGCCGCGGGCCTCGAACTTGGTCAGCGGGCGCAGCGCCGGCCTGGGCGCAAAGCCGGCACTGCTGTTGGCCAGCGCAGGGCAGGCGCCCAGCACCTGCAGCATTTGCTGCGCATAGTCGTCCCAGTCGGTGGCGCAGTGCAGCCAGCCGCCAGGCGCCAGCCGGCTGGCCAGCAGGTCGACCAACGCGGGCTGGATCAGCCGGCGCTTGTGGTGGCGCTTCTTGTGCCAGGGGTCGGGGAAAAACACGTGCACCCCGGCCAGCGTGGCTGGCTGCACCATCTGGCCCAGCACCTCCACCGCGTCGTGCTGCACGATGCGCAGGTTGTGCAACTGGCGCTCGCCGATGGTCCGCAGCAGCGCGCCGACACCCGGTGCATGCACCTCCAGGGCGATGAAATCCAGGTCGGGCCGCGCTGCAGCAATGTCCGCCGTCGCCTGGCCCATGCCGAAGCCGATCTCCAGCACCCGGGGGGCGTGACGGCCAAAGGCGGCATCCCAATCCAGCGGTGCCGCCTGAAACGGCAGCATGAAGCGCGGCCCCAGTTCGGCCAGCGCGCGTGCCTGGCCGCTGCCCAGGCGGCCGGCGCGCAGCACAAAGCTGCGCAGCGGGCGGTCGCGGTGGGGGTGCGCCGGCGTGCTGGGGGCCGTGTCGGGCACTGCGCTGCTGTCTGTGGGCGTGTCTGCAGCGGCGGTGGCCGATGCAGCGGCGTCTGCGGTGGCCACTGCGGTGGACGCTGCAGGGGTGTCCACCGTGGTGGACGGCTCGGGATGGGGCATGGCAAGCGGGCAGCCGGTGCTGCCCGGTGGGGGCTTCAGCCGGCGGTGGCCTGCTGGTACAGCCGGGTGGAGCGGGCGCCAGAGCGGCAGAAAGCCAGCATCGGTTGCGGCAGCGTCTGCAGCAGCACGGCGAAGGCGGCGATCTGCTCGGGGGACTGCCAGCCACCATCGACCGGCAGGTGGCGGTAAGCCAGCCCAGCCGCCAGTGCCGCCGCTTCGATGTCGGCGCTGGTCGGCTGGTCGGGGCCATGTTCAAAATCAGGCCGGTTGTTGACCACGCTCTTGAAGCCCAGGCGGGCCAGTTCGGCCATGCTCTCGGGTGTGAGTTGCGGGGCCACACACACGGTGTCGGCGATCTGGCGCAGGGGTAGCTGGGTGCTCATGGGTGCCTAGCTTACTGCGCCAGCGCCGCCTTCACGGCGGCCGAGACCGCGCCCATGTCGGCCTTGCCTGCCAACTGGGCTTTCACGGCCGCCATCACCTTGCCCATGTCGCCCGGGCCGCTGGCACCGAGGCCGGCCACGATGGCGGCCACAGCCGCCTTGATTTCGTCGACCGACAAGCGTGCCGGCAGGTAGGCCTGCAGCACGGCCAGCTCGGCGCTTTCCTTGTCGACCAGGTCGCTGCGGCCGGCGCTCTGGAAGGCGGTGATCGAGTCCTTGCGCTGCTTGATCAGCTTGTCGACCACAGCGACGATGGCAGCGTCGTCGAGCACGATGCGCTCATCGACTTCACGCTGCTTGATGGCCGCCAGCAGCAGGCGGATGGTGCCCAGGCGGGCCGCATCCCGGGCGCGCATGGCCGTCTTCATGTCGTCGGTGATCTGGTCTTTCAAGGTCATGCTGGGCTCGGGCAGTGGCAAAAGGAAGAGGGCCATGCAAAACGCCCGCTGCGGCGTCCCGCGCGGGCGTCTGTTTCAGCGTGGAAACTCAGCAGAGTTTCATCGGCCGGGAGCGCTTTGGCGCTTCCCGGGCCGCAAGCTCAGAAGAGCTTCTTGGGCAGCTGCATGCTGCGCACACGCTTGTAATGGCGCTTGACCGCGGCGGCCTTCTTGCGCTTGCGCTCGGCGGTGGGCTTTTCATAGAACTCGCGGGCGCGCAGATCCGTGAGCAAGCCCAGTTTCTCGATGGTGCGCTTGAAGCGACGCAGTGCAACGTCGAATGGCTCGTTTTCCTTGACGCGAATCGTGGTCATGTAGTGCAGAAATCCCAGGGTCCAGGGGTAAAAATAGTGTGCGGTGCTTGTTCGGGCCCGGCTGCTGGTGGCTTGGCGTCTCCCGGTCGCAGCAGCTTGCGCTGCAGCCCTGGAGGTCGACTTGTCCACCCACATTCCGGAATTGCCGAGCGCGTGTTGTACCGCACGGTTTGCCAGCAAAGCCGGCATTCTACTTCGAAATCACGCCGATCGGAAATCGGCCACTGCCCGCCTGCCTCAGCAGCGCGCTCAGGCCCTGGCGGCAGGCCCTTGCAGCGCCTGCGCGCAGGCCGCTGCGCTGGCCCAGGCCCACTGGAAGTTGTAGCCACCCAGCCAGCCGGTCACGTCCACCACTTCACCGATGAAATACAGGCCGCGCTGGCGCTGGCTGGCCATGCTGCGGGAATCCAGCTCGCGGGTGTCCACCCCGCCGGCGGTGACCTCGGCCTTGCGCCAGCCCTCGGTGCCGTTGGGCGTGATCTGCCAGTGCGCCAGGCTGTGGGCCAGTTGCTGCAAGTCCTTGTCGCGCATGTCGGGCAGCGGCCGGGTGGCGTCCAGTCCCAGGCGGGCCAGCCAGGCGTCGGCCAGGCGTTGCGGCAGCAGGCTGGCCAGGGCGTTGCCGAGTTGCCGGCGTGAGCCGGCCTTGGCCTGGCGCAACCAGTCGGCAATGTCTTGCGTGGGCAGCAAGTTGAGCTGCAGCGCCTGACCGCTTTGCCAGTAGCTGGAGATCTGCAGCACCGCCGGACCGCTCAAGCCGCGGTGGGTGAACAGCAGGTCTTCATCGAAGCGGCCCGCCGTCTTGCCACTGCCGGTGGCCAGCTGCACCGGCAGCGATGCACCGGCCAGTGGCACAAAAGGTGCCCAAACGCTGGCATCGAAAGTGAGCGGCACCAAGGCCGGGCGTGTCGGCACGATGGCATGGCCGAACTGGCGTGCCAGGCGGTGGCCTGCATCGGTGGCGCCGATCTTCGGGATCGACAGCCCGCCCGTGGCCACCACCAACTGGGCGCAGCGCACCGGGCCGGCACTGGTGTCGAGCACAAAGCCGCCGTCCACCGCCTGCACGGCGGCCACGCTGCAGGGCTGCCAGCGCTGCACGCCGCCGGCGTCGCACTCGGCCACCAGCATGCGGATGATCTGCTCGGCCGAGCTGTCGCAGAACAGCTGGCCCTTGTGCTTTTCATGGAAGCCGATGCCATGCTGCCGCACCAGGGCGATGAAATCCGCCGGCGTGTAGCGCGCCAGCGCCGACCGGCAGAAATGCGGGTTGGCTGACAGGAACTGCGCCGGTGTGGTGTCGCGGTTGGTGAAGTTGCAGCGCCCGCCGCCAGAGATGCGGATCTTCTCGGCCAGCTTGTCGGCATGGTCGATCAGCAGCACCCGCAGCCCGCGCTGGCCGGCGATGCCGGCGCAGAACAGGCCGGCCGCACCAGCGCCCAGGATCACGGCGTCGAAATCGGGGTTGGCGGCAGACATGGCGGGCGGATCATAGGGGCCCGGCCGGCGCGGCGTGCCGCGCGCCAGCGCTTCAGGCGCGCTTGACCCGGGCTTGCGTGCTGCTCAGCTGTGCCAGGGCCGCCAGCAGCAGGTCGACCTGGCGGTCCAGCGGCGCCGGGCCGGGTTGCTCGCCGGCCAGCACGCCCTGGATGTAGACCGCCACGGTGGCAGCGTCGATCTGGCGTGGCAGCAATGGCAACTCGGTCAGCACGCCTTCCTGCGCCGGGCAGGACAAGCCGGCCTGCCAGTGCCCGCCCAGCCAGGTGTCGAGCTTGGGGCAGCGGCGGGGGTCGGCCACCGGCTCGCCCTCGGTGCCGCGCAACAGCATCATGTGGGCGCTGCTGCGCTGGGCCAGCTCGGCCATCAGCGTGCCGAATTCCGGGTGGGTGTGGCTGGCCAGCTGCAGCGCTGGCGCACCGGCGACCGGCTGCAGCAGCTTGGCCACGGTGTGGCCCGAATTGCGCAGGCCCACCACCCAGCGCACGTCCAGCAGGCGCTGCAGCGGCGGGCTGAGGGTGTCGGTGGCGATGAAGGCAGGCTCGCGGCGTTGCCAGCGCTCTTGCACGGTGGCGGCGTCTTCGGCCGGTGGCAGGGCCAGGGCCTGGAAGATGTCGGCCGTGGTCACCCGGGCCGGGTCGTGCCGGGGGCCGTGCACCAGCACCCGGGCGCCTTCCTGGGCCAGGCGCAGGGCCAGCAGCGGGGTCAGGTTGGGCAGGCGGCGGGCGCCGTTGTAGCTGGGGATCACGATCACCGGCTTGTCGCTGTGCAGGGCCAGGCAGCGGGTCTGGGTGGCCTGGGTGAAGCCCAGCAGCTCGTCGACTGTTTCGCCCTTGATGCGCATGGCCAGCGCAAAGGCGCCCACCTCCAGGTCGGTGACCTGGCCGTCCAGCACCTGGCCCATCAGATCGGCGGCGGCGTCGATGGCCAGCGGCCGTGCGCCGGCATGGCCGCGGCCGATTTCCTTGATGTAGTGCGCAATGCCCATGGCGTGACCCCTGCGTGTTTTTTGTCAGGCGATCGCAAGTTTCGGGCCGAAAGTGCCGGCGGCCTGGTGCCGGCATACAAATTGTTTCAAGCGGCCTGCACCGGCTGGCGTGGCGGCGTGGCCGCCACCAGGCGCCGCAGCGTGCCCACGCAAGACCCGCATTGGGTGCCGCAGCCCAAGCTCTGCTGCAGCTGTTGCAGGCGCTGTGCATCGCTGCCATGGCAGCCTGCAAGCGTGCCCAGGATCGCCGGCTCGGCTGACGTTCAGGCAGGTGCACACCTGTTGGCCTGCTGCCTGCAGGGCCAGTGGCGCCTGGGCATCGGGGCGCAGCAGCTGGCGGCCGAAGGCCTGGGCCGGCATCTGCTGCTGCAGCAGGTCCTTGATCCAGGCCTCGGCGCGGATGTCGCCGGCCAGCACAAAGGCCTGCAGCAGGGTGTTGTCGCCGGCCTGCTCCAGGCCGATGGCGCGGCGCTGGCCGCGTTGCGCGTCGGCATAGCGCAGCACGCCAGACCGGGTCGGCCCCAGGCCGAACAGTGCCTCGATGGCGGCCAGCTGCGCCGCGGCTGCCGGTTCGGCAGCGGCCAGGCGCAGCAGCACACCGTGGCGTGCATGGCCGAAGGGCACGGCGCTGGCGTAGCCGAAGCCGGCCATCAGCGGCTGCAGGCGCTGGCGCAGTTGCAGCGCGTCGTCCTCCGGCAGCCAGGCAGCGGCCAGCAAGCGCCAGGGCAGGGCGGCCTTTTGCAAGCGGATGGCGGTGTGCTTGAGCTCCGGCTGCTTGGACAGCGGGCAGAACGCCGGGTTGGTCAGGGCGTTGATGCCGCTGGCGTCGCCCGCGCCCAGCACCTCGCCGCCCCAGTGCATGGCCACATGGGCCTGGGCCGGGGCGACGGTGTCGCTGCTGCTGGCCGGCAGCACCAGGCTGCCCCGCCGGCTGTGCAGTTGCACCAGGTCACCGTCTTGCAGGCGCAGGCGGGCCATGTCCTGGGCATGCAGGTCGATGCTGGGCTCGGCCTGGTGGCCGAACAGCCGGCCCAGCGTGCCGGTGCGGCTGCCGCCATGCCATTGGTCACGCAGGCGGCCGGTGCTCAGGCTGAACGGAAAGCGGGCGTCGCGTGGCTCGGCCAGCGGCAGGTCGGGCGTGTCGAAGAAGCGGGCCCGGCCATCGGGCGTTTCGAAGCGGCCGTCTGCATACAGCCGGGCCCGGCCGGTGCTGGCGCCGCTGGGCATGGGCCACTGCTGCGGGCCTTGGGCATCCAGGATGGCATAGCTCAGGCCGCTGATGTCGAGGTCGCGGCCACGGGTGCTGGCACGGTGTTCCTGCCAGATGGCCTGGGGTGTGTCGGCCGCAAACAGGCTGGGCGCGCCGGGGCGCAGCCGGGCTTCCAGCCGGCAGCCGATGTCGCGCGCAATTGCCCAGTCGTGGCGTGCCTGGCCGGCCGGGGCGATGGCCGGGCGCACCCGGCTGATGCGCCGCTCGCTGTTGGTGACCGTGCCGTCCTTTTCGCCCCAGGTGCTGGCCGGCAGCAGCCAGTCGGCGAACCTGGCGGTGGCGGTGGTGGCAAATGCCTCTTGCAGCACCACCAGTTCGGCGCGCTGCAGTGCGCGCTGCACCATGGCCTGGTCGGGCAGGCTCTGGGCCGGGTTGGTGCAGGCTATCCACAGCGCCTTGATCTCGCCGTCGGCGGCAGCCTGGAACATCTCCACCGCTGTCTTGCCGGGCCGCGTCGGGCACCGACGGCAGGCCCCACAGCGCGGCCACCTCGGCGCGGTGGGCCGGGTCGGCCAGGTCGCGGTGGGCGCTGAGCAGGTTGGCCAGGCCACCCACCTCGCGCCCGCCCATGGCATTGGGCTGGCCGGTCAGCGACAGCGGCCCGGCGCCGGGCTTGCCGATCTGGCCGCAGGCCAGGTGCAGGTTGATCAGCGTGGCGTTCTTGGCCGTGCCGCTGCGGCTCTGGTTGAGGCCCTGGCAGTACAGGCTGAGCGTGGGCAGGCGGGTGCCGGTGGCCGGGTCGACATTGGCAAACCAGCGCGCCGCCTGCAGGATGTCGGCTTCGCGCAGGCCGGTGATGCGGGCTGTTTCCCTGGGGGTGTATTCACGCACCCTGGCCTTCAGCGCGTCAAAACCGCTGGTGTGGGCCGCGATGTAGGCGGCATCGGTCCAGCCTTCCCACAGCATCAGGTGCAGCAGGCCGTGGCACAGCGCGATGTCGGTGCCCGGCAGGATCTGCAGGTGCAGGTCGGCCATCAGCGCGGTTTCGGTGCGGCGCGGGTCGACCACCACCAGCTTTTGCTGCGGGTTGGCGGCGCGTGCGTCTTCCAGCCGGCGCACCAGCACCGGGTGGGCCCAGGCTGGATTGGCGCCACTGACAAACACCGTGCCGGCATGCTGCAGGTCGTCGTAGCAGGCCGGTGGTGCGTCGGCGCCCAGGGTGGCCTTGTAGCCGGCCACCGCGCTGCTCATGCACAGCCGGCTGTTGGTGTCGATGTTGTTGGTGCCGATCAGGCCCTTGGCCAGCTTGTTGAAGACGTAGTAGTCCTCGGTCAGCAGCTGGCCCGACACATACAGGCCCACTGCATCGGGCCCGTGTCGCTCGATGGTGTCGGCCAATTGCCCGGCAATCGCCGGCAGTGCGGCGTCCCAGCTGCTGGCCTGCAGCGCCTGGCCCCGCTGGGCGCGCTGCATCGGCTGCAGCAGCCGCACCTGGCGGGTGATGGCGGCGCTGGCGGTCAGGTGCAGGGTGCTGCCCTTGCTGCAGAGGCGGCCGAAGTTGGCGGGGTGGTCGGGGTCGCCGCGCACGCCGGTGATCTGCGCGCCTTCGCTTTCAATCACCACGCCGCAGCCGACGCCGCAGTAGGGGCAGGTGCTCTTGGTCTCGGTCATGGCGGCGTGGCTGCTCAGGCGCAGGCGCTGGATTTGCCGCAAGGCCCGGCCACCGGGGCGGGCAGGTCCAGGGCCAGGCTGGCCAGTTCCTGCGCATCCAGCCAGACCTGGCCATCGTGCACCTGGCAGGCAAAGCGCGGCGTGCAGCCCTCGTCGGGCGCGCGGGCCTGGCCGTCGCTCAGCGCGATGGTCCAGTTGTGCAGCGGGCAGGCGACGGTGTCGCCATGCACGATGCCCTGGCTCAGCGGGCCGCCCTTGTGCGGGCAACGGTCGAGCAGGGCGAAGACGCGGTCGTCGGCGGTGCGGAACACCGCCACCGCCATGCCGGCCGGCCGCGCCACACGGCGCGCGCCCAGGCTGGGGATGTCGGTGACGGCGCAGATGGCGGTCCAGTCGGGCATGGTGGTCTCCGTCGGGCGCATCAGGCAGACACCCCGGCCGGCGCCGACACCGTCGGCGTCAAGGTCGGCGTCAGGGTCGGTGTCAGGGCATTGAATTGGCGCAAGTCGACCGCTGCCTGGGCATGTTCGAACCAGGGGTCGGGCTCGCCGTCCAGGCTGAACTGCAGCTTGGCCCACAGGGCGCGCCGGCCGGCATGGTCCTCGAGGATCTTCTTCTTCACATGGTCCAGCCCGACCCGATGCACATAGTGCACGGTGCGCTCCAGGTACCAGCCTTCCTCGCGGTAGAGCTGGCAGAAGGCGCCGGTGTATTCCAGCACCTCGTCGGCTGTCTTCAGCTTGGTGAAGAACTGCGCCACCTCGGTCTTGATGCCGCCGTTGCCGGCGACATACATCTCCCAGCCGCTGTCCACGCCGATGATGCCCACGTCCTTGATGCCGGCCTCGGCGCAGTTGCGCGGGCAGCCCGAGACCGCAAACTTCACCTTGTGCGGCGCATACATGCGCCACATCGCTCGCTCCAGGTCTTTGCCCATCTGGGTGCTGTCCTGGGTGCCGAAGCGGCACCATTCGCTGCCGACGCAGGTTTTCACCGTGCGCAGGGCCTTGGCATAGGCGTGGCCGCTGGGCATGCCGATGTCGGCCCACACGCCGGGCAGGTCTTCCTTCTTCACGCCCAGCAGGTCGATGCGCTGGCCGCCGGTCACCTTGACGGTGGGGATCTTGTACTTGTCCACCGCGTTGGCGATGCGGCGCAACTCGTCGGCGGTGGTTTCGCCGCCCCACATGCGCGGGATCACGCTGTAGCTGCCGTCCTTCTGGATGTTGGCGTGGCTGCGCTCGTTGATGAAGCGGCTCTGCGGGTCGTCCTGTGCCTCTTTCGGCCAACTGCTGAGCAGGTAGTAGTTGATCGCCGGGCGGCAGCTGCTGCAGCCGTTGGGCGTGCGCCAGGCCAGGGCCTGGTAGACGCTGTCGATGGTCAGCAGTTTCTGGCTGCGGATGGCGTCGCGTGCTTCCTGGTGGCTGGTGTCGGTGCAGCCGCACATGGCCTTCTTGCGCGGGGCGGTGGAGTAGTCGCCGCCGGCGGTGAACATCAGCAGCTGTTCGACCAGGCCGGTGCAACTGCCACAGCTGGCACTGGCCTTGGTGTGCTTGCGCACCTCGTCCAGCGTGAACAGCCCCTTGTCCTTGATGGCCTTGCAGATGCTGCCCTTGGTGATGCCGTTGCAGCCGCAGACCTCGTCGCTGTCGGCCATGGCGGCCGCCTTGTTGTGGCCCTGGTGGCCGACATCGCCGATGTTGCTTTCACCGAACATCAGCTTGTCGCGGATGTCGCTGACCGAGCGGCCGTCGCGCAGCAGCTTGAAGTACCAGCTGCCGTCCACCGTGTCGCCGTACAGGCAGGCGCCGACCAGCTTGTCGTCCTGGATCACCAGCTTCTTGTAGACACCGCCGAAGGGGTCGCTCATGACGATTTCTTCGGTGCCCGCGCCGCCCATGAAATTGCCGGCCGAGAACAGGTCGATGCCGGTCACCTTCAGCTTGGTGCTGGTCTGGCTGCCGGTGTAGCGGCCGATGCCGAACTGCGCCAGGTGGGTGGCGCAGACCTTGCCCTGCTCGAACAGCGGTGCCACCAGGCCATAGGCAATGCCGCGGTGGGCGGCACATTCGCCCACCGCGTAGATGCGCGGGTCGGTGGTGGTCTGCAGGGTGTCGTTGACGACGATGCCGCGCTGGCAGTGCAGGCCCATGCGCTCGGCCAGCTGGGTGTTGGGGCGGATGCCGGCGGCCATCACCACCAGGTCGGCCGGCACTTCGCTGCCGTCCTTGAACTGCACGGCCCTGACCCGCGCCTTGCGCGGGCATCGGCATCCTGCTGGCCGCCCTGGTCACCGTCGGCGTCGCCGATCAGCGCCTGCGTCTGCGCGCCGATCAGGAACTTCAGCCCGCGCTGCTCCAGCGACTGGCGCAGCAGGCCGCCGGCCACGTCATCGAGCTGGCGCTCCATCAGCCAGGGGGCGATGTGCACCACCGTCACCTGCATGCCACGCAGCATCAGGCCGTTGGCGGCTTCCAGGCCCAGCAGGCCGCCGCCGATCACCACCGCATGGCGGTGTGTCTTGGCGGTGTCGATCATGGTCTGGGTGTCGGCGATGTCGCGGTAGGCGATCACACCGGCCAGGTCCTTGCCCGGCACCGGCAGGATGAAGGGCAGGCTGCCAGTGGCGATCAGCAGGCGGTCGTAGGCAGCCTCGGTCTGGCCGCCCTGGCCGTCGTCGGCGGTCACCACGCGCCGGGTGCGGTCGACCTTGGTCACCGTCTTGCCCAGGTGCAGGGTGATGCCGTGCTCGGCATACCAGCTCAAGGGGTTGAGCACGATCTCGTCGATGGTCTGCTCGCCGGCCAGCACCGGCGACAGCAGGATGCGGTTGTAGTTGGGGTGCGGCTCGGCCCCAAACACGGTGATGTCGTACAGGTCGGGTGCGATCTTCAGCAGTTCTTCCAGCGTGCGCACGCCAGCCATGCCATTGCCGATCAACACCAGTTTCATCTTTTTCATGCAAGCTCCTGCGGACAGGTGGGCTGCCGTGGCCCTGTTGGCACTGGTGCTTGGTGCGCATGCACTGCGGACGCGCCGCGGGCATGGCACCTGCGCAGCGCAGGCGGGCTTGGGGTCGGGCAGCGGTGGGCAGCAGGCTGGGTGTCTGGGTGCACGGCGGCGCCGTGGCAGACAGCCCCTCGGGGCCTGCAGTGGCGGGCCGCAGCACAGCGCGGCCCCGGGCGGGGTGCACTGCCCCGGGCGGGGCAGCCGGCCGGCATGCCCGGCCCGGGTGCAGCGTCACACCCGACACTTGGTGCAATGCAGCATCCGTGCCAGCACCCTGGCATGGACGGTGCCTGCAGGCACGGTGTGCTGCGGCCTGCCAGCGGTTGCCTGCGCACCTGCCGCCCCGCTTGTCGCCCCACCTGCCGCGCCGCTTGTCGTCCGGTTTGTCGCCCCACTCGCAGCACCCGTACTGCTTGCCCCTCCCGCCCAGCGATTGTTGCCATGCCCCTCCTGATCACCTGCCCCGACAGCGCCGCAGCCCTGGCCGACGCCCAGGCCCTGGCCACCCATCTGCAAGCGGCGGGCAAGGCGGTGTGTACACCGCAGCCTTGCCACATGTTGGTGCATGCCGTGGTTCGCCTTGCACCGGAAGCGGTCCTGGTGCTGGCGCCCGTGCTCGACGCGCCCCTGTTGGACGCCCTGGCCCTGCTGGCGGGCACGGCAGCGCGGCCGGTGCTGGTGGCCAGCGCCACCATGCCGCCGGCCGACCTGCAAGCCCTGCTCGACCTGCACGTGATGGCCTGGCTGCCAGCCTCGGCCGATCTGGCGACCACGGCCGCAGCGCTGGTGGCCGGTTTGCCGCTGGCGCTGGCGCGCTTTGCCCGCGACCAGGCCCAGCAGCAGGCCCTGGCCGGGGCCTTGGCCCGGCTGGACGAGCGCAAATGGGTCGACCGCGCCAAGGGCGTGCTGATGCACGCCCAGCAACTCAGCGAGGACGATGCCTTCGCCTTGCTGCGCAGCGCGTCGATGCAGGCCAATCTGCGGGTGGGTGAGGTCTCGCGCAGCCTGATCGAGACAGCCCAGGCGGCCGACGCCATCAACCGCGCCGGCCAATTGCGCATGCTGTCGCAGCGCCATGTCAAGGCGCTGGCGCTGCGGGCCGTGGCGCGCGGCCGGGTCGAAGACAACCTGGCCGAGACCGCACTGCGCCTGCAGCGCAATCTGGACTGGCTGGGCAAGCTGAATCTGCCGCCGGCACCGGCTGCGCTGCTGGCCGCCACCCGGACCGCCTGGGCCGCGCTGCAGCAGGCCGCCCAGCCCGTGGCCGGTCCCGCTGGCACGCGCGGCGGCCTGGCCTGGCCGGCGCTGCTGGCTGAAACCGACGCCCTGGCCGAGCATTTGCTGGCCAGCGCCGACGCGCTGACAGCGGCCCTGGAGGCTGCCAGCGGCCGCCGCCACCTGCAGGTGGTCAACCTCAGCGGCCGCCAGCGCATGCTGGCCCAGCGCCTGGCCAAGCAGGCCTTGCTGGCGGGCCTGCTGCCGGCGCCCCAGGCGTCGGCCCATGCCCAGGCGGCTGCGCAGACAGTGCGCGAGTTCGAGGCCACGCTGGCCAGCCTGGAGCAGGCGCCGCTGGCCACCGATGCCATCCGCGCGGCATTGGCCCAGGCGCGTGGCCAGTGGCAGCGCTTGCTGGGTGGCCTGCGTGGCAGCGACAGCCCGGACGCTGCTGCCAGCCGTGCAGCCCTGGCGCGCGAGAGCGAAGCCCTGGTCGACAGTTTCGAACACCTGACCTCGCTCTACGAACACAGCATGCAGCTGCTGCTGGGTTGAGTGCGGCTTGCAAACTTGCTGGCTGGATCAGCAGGCTTGCAGCACCTGTCTTCAGGGGATCGGGCGCCGGCGCAGGCGGTGTGCATCGCTATCATCGAAGCTAGGGAGAGCCCCCCGGTTCAGCTTGCTGATTCAGGGGGTGCTGCCCAGAATCGACTTGTGCATTTTTCAGTGCTGCCGACCCGTATCCCTCCATGACCGTTCCTTTCGGCACCGACCCAGACACCGCCCCGACACCGTTGTCGGCAGAGCAGGCGCACCGGGATGCCTTGCTGGCCCAGGCGCTGCTGGCCCAGGCCCAGCAACAGGGCCTGGCTGTTGCGGTGAAGTCCGCTGACGATGGCTGTTATCTGCAGGTCAATGCGGCCTTCGCCAGTTTGTTTGGCAGCGATGCCACCAGCCTGGTG
The DNA here is from genome assembly GCA_963844485.1 of uncultured beta proteobacterium. GTDB lineage: Bacteria > Pseudomonadota > Gammaproteobacteria > Burkholderiales > Burkholderiaceae_C > Pseudaquabacterium. The sequence continues at coordinate 95,982 of CAWJOQ010000010.1, read as the reverse complement.
GGCCGCAGCGACACCGACCTGCTCGACGCCACCACTGCGGCCTTGCTGCGCGCCGCTGACCACACCGCGCTGGCCCAGGGCGCTGCGCTGGCCAGCGACCACCGCTTTGACCTGCGTGGTGAGCGGCGTGAATTCAAGGTGCTGCGTCTGGCCTCGCCCGCCGGTGGCCAGCGCCTGCTCTGCAGCATCTGGCAAGACCATGCGCCGCAGCGCCAGCGTGATGCCCAGTTGCGCCTGGCGCTCGACCAACTGGAACAGCAGCAAAAGGCCAATGACCTGCTGCGTTTCGAGCTGGCCGAGCAAGGCCTGCGCGACCAGGCCAGCGGCCTCAACAGCCGGGTCCATTTCGACGACCAGATGCGCCGCGAGCTCGACCTGTCGACGCGTGAGCACCGCGAATTTGCCCTGGTCTACATGGCGCTCGACCCGTTCAGCGACAAGGTCAGCACCCTGGGCGCCCGCGCGCAAGAGCGCATCTGCGAAGCCATGGGCCGGTTGCTGCGTGGCAACACCCGCGCCATGGACGCCAGTTGCCGCATGGACGACCGGCACTTTGCCGTGTTGCTGTCTGGCGTGGGCCTGGCCACCGCCCACAGCCGCATGGAAGGCCTGCGCCGCCAATGCGCCACCCAGATCGTCATGCTCGATGGCGAGGAACTGGGCTTCAGCGTGGCCATGGGCGTGGCCAGCTTTCCACACACGGCGCATGGCCATGACGAGCTGATCGCCGCCTGCTCCGCCGCCCTGGCCGAGGCCAAGCGCCGCGGCGGCAACACCGTGGCACTGGCCAGCATCCGCTTCGAGACGGGTTGAGCGTGCTCAGCTGCGCAGCACGCGCCAGACCATGAAGCCGGCCAGCCCGTACAGCAGCACGGCAAACACCTTCTTCAGGCGCCGGGTGTCAAGCCGGTGCGCCGCGCGCGCGCCCTGGGGTGCCATCACCATGCTGGCTGCGGCCAGCACGGCCAGCGCCGGCAGCGACAGATAGCCCAGCGTGCCCGGCAGCGGCGGCGGCAGGCCCCAGCCGGCGATCACATAACCGGTGGTGTTGGACAGTGCGATCGGAAAGCCCAGCGCCGCGCTGGTGGCCACGGCATGGTGCATGGCCACATTGCACCAGGCCATGAACGGCACCGAGATGAAGGCGCCGCCCGCGCCCACCAGGCCGGACACCAGGCCGATCAGGCCGCCGGCAGCGGTGGCCCCCACCGGGCCGGGCATCTGCCGCCCTGGCCGGGGCTTGCGGTCGAGCAGCATCTGGGTGGCCGAGAAGCCGACGAAGCAGGCGAACAGCAGGCCCAGTGCCTGCCCCTTGAGCAGCGCAAACAGCCCCGCGCCCGACAGCAGCCCGCCGGCAACGATGCCTGGTGCCAGTTTTTTCACCAGATCCCAGCGCACGGCACCGCGCGCATGGTGGGCGCGCACGCTGCTGAGCGAGGTGAACAAGATGGTGGCCATGGCGGTGGCCACCGCCATCTTCAGCGCCAGGCCGTCGTCGACACCGCGGTTGCTGAAGATCACCGTCAGAAAGGGCACCATCAGCATGCCGCCACCCACGCCCAGCAGCCCGGCCAGGAAGCCGGTGCAGCAGCCCAGCAGCAACAGCTCCAGCACCAGCAGCGGATCCAGCAGCGCCATCAGGCCGCCACACCCAGCAGCGGCAGCACCGCCTGCCATTCGCTGCGCGTGACCGGGCTGATCGACAGCCGGCTGCCCCGCTGCAGCAGCACCATGCTGGCCAGTTCGGGCCGGCTGCGCATGCTGCGCAGTGGCAGCAGCGGGGTCTTCTGCACCAGGGCCACGTCGACCAGCAGCCAGCGCGGGGCAGCCGGCGTGGCCTTGGCGTCGAAGTAGGGGCTGCTGGTGTCGAACTGGGTGGGGTCGGGGTAGGCGCTGCTGGCCACACGGGCCAAGCCGGCCACGCCGGGCTCGGCGCACGACGAGTGGTAGAACAGCACGCCGTCACCGACCTGCATGGTGTCGCGCATGAAGTTGCGGGCCTGGTAGTTGCGCACGCCCACCCAGGGCAGGGTGGCGTGTGGCGCGCGCCGCCAGGTCGTCGATCGAGCACGCTGCGGGCTCGCTTTTCATCAGCCAAAACATGTCAGTTCTTGATGGCGCGAAAACGCCAGCCCTCTGCACGAACCGGTTGAGCAAAGTGGGCGCCGCAGACGGGCTTGGCCCGGCCGCTGGCGACGCCCCCTGGAGGGGGAGCGGCGCAGCCGCTTCGGGGGTGGGCCATGTGATTGGGGGTGTCCGTTGCAGAACCGTGGACCGCATTCCTGATCCCAAGGGGGAGATCAGGTGGGCGAGGTCAGCGAGGCTTCGGGTTCATCTGACGCGAGACGATCACACCAGCCTTGCGATGTTCCAAGCCCTGGCTCATAGAGCATCGGATCAAGGAAATATAAAGCCCACGATGTGCAACGGACGCCTACATTCTAGACACGAGCGATGCCCCTGCTGCCGTGTCTTTTCTCACAGCAACTGGCCGTCCTGGCCCAGCACGCTGTCGATGCGGTGGATCAGGTGCTCGACGTCGATTTCGCCATCGGCCACGGCCAGTGCCGGGGCGGGCACCGGGGGCGGCGTGCTGGCCGCCACCTGGGCCTGTTCGGCACGCTGGTAGGCCAGATTCAAGGCGGTCAGCACGGCGATGCGCTCGCGCGCCTTGACCTTGCCGGCATCGCGGATGGCGCTCATCTCGCGGTCGACGATGGCCACGGCTTCGCGCAGCAGGGTCTCGCCGTCGGGCGGGCAGGCCAGCATGTAGCTCTGGCCCAGGATGGTGGCTTCGATCTGCTTCATGCGGTGGCGCTCAGGCTGCGTCGGACTTGCGGGCCACGGCCGGTGCGGCCGCCGGATCGGCGGGCAGGCGGTCGAGCAGGGCGTCGATGCGGGCCCGGGCGGCGGCCAGGCGCGAACGCAGGCTGTCGCGCTCGCTGCTCACGCTGTCGATCTGCTGTTGCAGCAGGGCATTGGTGCGCTGCAGCTCTTCATGGCGCAGCACCAAACGTTCGATCCGCTCGGCAAGGTCATCGAGTCTTGACATGGGCTGGCGGGGGCTCCTGTAGTGGCTGGCAATTGTAGGTGGCAGGGACATGGCGTCCGGGCTGCGCCCGCGCTGTGGCCGCGATATGCCCGCGACTCTGCCCGCGATCTGTTCGCGATGTGTCCAACACCCATGCGCGCCCGGCCCCAAGGCCCAGCCAGGGCCGGAAGCCACCGGCCCGGTCAGCGTGGTGGCAATTTGCGCCCGGTGCTGCACTGCAGCCGCACGCTGCAATCACCGCACTTGGGCGATCGGGCGGTGCAGACATAGCGGCCATGCAGGATCAGCCAGTGGTGGGCGTCTTGCCGGTAAGCCGGCGGCACGCGCGCATCGAGCTGCAGTTCCACCGCCAGTGGCGTCTTGCCCGGCGCCAGGCCGCTGCGGTTGCTGACGCGGAACACATGCGTGTCGACCGCATTGGTGGGCTTCGCCGAAGGCCACGTTCAGCACCACATTGGCCGTCTTGCGGCCTACACCGGGCAAGGCTTCCAGCGCAGCCCGGCTGCGCGGCACCTGGCCGGCATGTTCGGCCACCAGGATGCGGCAGGTCTGCAGCAGGTGCTTGGCCTTGTTGCGGAACAGGCCGATGGTCTGGATGTGGCGGGCCACAGCGGCCTCGCCCAGGTCGATCAGCGCCTGCGGCGTGTTGGCCACCAGAAACAGCCGCCGCGTGGCCTTGTTGACGCTGACATCGGTGGCCTGGGCCGACAGCAGCACCGCCGCCAGCAACTCAAACACGCTGGTGTAGGCCAGCTCGCTGGCTGGCTGCGGGTTGGCTGCCTGCAGCGTGGCAAAAAAGCGCTGGATGTCGGCTGCCGGCATGCGGCGCACGGCCGGGGCTGCGCTGGCTTGCTGGGTGCTCATGGTGGTGTGTCGTCGGTCTTGGCGGGCTGGGCCTTGGCGCGGGCCCGTGCCAGCGCGGCCTCGATCACCGCCCGCTTGCGGTCGAGCACGGCGGGGTCGGTGTGCTGGCTGTGTGCGGCCAGGTCGGCCAGCTTGGCCGCCGCCTTGGCGGCCTGCTGTGCATCGTGCTCTAGCGCACTGCGCGCCAGGCGCTGCTGGTGGAACTGGTAGCGGCCGCGTGACGCGGCTGCCTGGTCGGCTGTCCAGGCCTGCCAGCCGGTGGCGCCGCCGCTGACCGGCTGCATGCGGATGCAGTCGACCGGGCAGGCCGGCAGGCACAGTTCGCAACCATTGCAGGCTGCGGCGATGACGGTGTGCATGCGCTTGTGCGCGCCCAGGATCGCGTCGACCGGGCAAGCGTCCAGGCACAGCGTGCAGCCAATGCACCAGCTTTCGTCGATCAGCGCCACGCCGCGTGGGCCTTCGCTGCCGCAGGCTGCATCCAGCGGCTGCAGCGGCGCACCGGTGATGGCGGCCAGCCGTGCAATGCCCTCGGCACCGCCGGGCGGGCAGCGGTTGATGGCCTCGCCGCCGGCGATGGCTTGGGCGTAGGCGCGGCAATCGGCATAGCCGCAGCGGGTGCACTGCGTTTGTGGCAACGCCGCATCGATGGTGTCCACCAATGCGGCGTTGCGGGCTGCTGCGGGGAGGGCGGTGGAGCTCACCGCAGCGATTATCCCCGGCGCGGCTTGGCCATGCTGCGGCGCGCCGGTGCCGGCTTGCTGGCCGCTGCTGCCGGCTTCTTGCTGGCTGCAGCCGGCTTGGCAACCACGACCGCCGGTGTGGCTGCCGGTGTGGTGTCCGACGTGACAGCTGGCACCGCAACTGGCGTGGCAGCCACGGCATCCACCGCCTCTGCCACGGCGCTGGCGACCGGCGCTGCCGCTGCGGTCACCGCCGGCTTGGCGGCTGCCTTGCGCACGGCCTTGGCCACCGGTGCCGGTGCAGCCTGCACCACAGCCAGTTCCACAGGCTTGCGCGGCGCACGGCTGGGCGGGCGCTTGGGTGCAGCCACCGCTGCCTGGGCGCTGCCCTGCATCGGCGCGGCCATGGCCGGTGGGCTGGCCTCGACCAGCGCCAGTGGCGCCGGTTTGGCCGCGGCGTCGGGCGTCACGGTCACCGGGTTGTAGCGCAGGATGAAGTCGCGCACCACCGGGTAGGCCATGTCGCGCCAACGGCGGCCGGAGAAGATGCCGTAGTGGCCCGCGCCTTCCACGTCGTAGTGGAACTGGCGCTCCTTGGGGATGCCGGTGCACAGGCCGTGTGCCGCCTTGGTCTGGCCCGAGCCGGAGATGTCGTCGAGCTCGCCTTCGACCGTCAGCAGGGCGCTGGTGGTGATGTCTTCCGGCCGCACCAGGGTGCCGTCGACCTCCCAGGTGCGGTTGACCAGGGCGAAATCCTGGAACACCGTCTTGATCGTTTCCAGGTAGTACTCGGCCGGCATGTCGAGCACGGCGTTGTACTCGTCATAGAACTGGCGGTGCTGCTCGGTGGAATCACCGTCGCCGCGGATCAGGTCCTTGAAGTAGTCGTAGTGCGCGGTCATGTGGCGGTCGGGATTCATCGCCACAAAGCCGGTGTGCTGCAGGAAACCGGGGTAGACACGGCGGCCTGCGCCTGCAAAGTTGTCCGGAACGCGGTAGATCACGTTGTTCTCGAACCACTCGAAGCTCTTGTTCATCGCCAGGTTGTTGACCGCCGTGGGCGACTTGCGGGCGTCGATCGGGCCGCCCATCATGGTCAGCGTGCGCGGCGTGAACTCACCGTGCGTGGCCAGCAGCGACACCGCCGCCAGCACCGGCACCGTGGGCTGGCAGACCGAGATCACGTTGACCTCGGGGCCCGACGAAGCGGATGAACTCCTGCACGTAGGCGACGTAGTCGTTCAGGTGGAACGGGCCGGCTTCCAGCGGCACGGTGCGGGCGTCGGTCCAGTCGGTGACCAGCACCTTGTGGTCGCGCAGCAGGGTGCGCACGGTGTCGCGCAGCAAGGTGCTGTGGTGGCCGGACAGCGGTGCGACGACCAGCACCGTGGGCTGGTTCTTCATCACGTCCAGCACCGCCGGGTTGTCGGAGAAGCGCTTGAAGCGCAGCAGGCGGCAGAACGGCTTGGTGATCGGCACCTGTTCCTGCACCGCCACTTCGACGCCGTCGACTTCCACGCCGCGGATGCCGAATTCAGGCTTCTCGTAGTCCTTGGCCAAGCGGTGGGCGAGGTCGAAGCTTGCCGACACCCGCTGTGCCATCGGCATGTGGGTGAAGGGCGACAAGGGGTGGTTGTAGAGCTTGGCCGCCGCGCTGGCGAATTCGGAGAACGGGGCCATCAGCGCCCGTTGGGTTTCATAGATTTGGTAAAGCATGGGTGTCTGGGCTCCGTGTGTGTGCGCGTGGTCTGACCGCAAGATCGATCATGTGGCGCGGGCGCTGAATCGCCGCTGACAGGGGACACAATAATTGTGCAGTGCAGCAATTATGCGTCAATTCAGTCAATGTTGCAGCGCAACAGGCCAATCCGCTTCCGTGAAAACACGCAATTTGGCACCGCAAATGGTCACGCTGTCGCTGTGGCGACAGGCCCGCAGGCGTGAAAAAGCCCGGCTGTGCCGGGCTTGTGGGCGGCGTGGCCGGGCCCAGACGCTCAGACCACCTTGGCGATCGCCGCCACCACCTGGTCGATGTTGCGGGTGTTGAGCGCCGCCACGCAGATGCGGCCCGAATCGACGCCGTAGACGCCGAATTCACTGCGCAAGCGCTCCATCTGCGGCTTGCTCAGGCCGGAATAGCTGAACATGCCGCGCTGGCGGGTGATGAAGCTGAAGTCTTGCTGCACGCCGGCGGCCAGCAGTTTCTCGGCCAGCAGGCTGCGCATCTGCTTGATGCGCAGGCGCATGCCGGCGAGTTCGTCTTCCCACTGGGCTGCGCAGGGCCGGTGTGTCCAGCACGGTGGCCACCACCTGGGCGCCGTGGGTGGGCGGGTTGCTGTAGTTGGTGCGGATGGTGATCTTCAGCTGCGACAGCACGCGGGCGGTTTCGTCCTTGCTGGCGCAGACCACGCTGAGCGCGCCCACCCGCTCGCCGTACAGCGAGAAGCTCTTGGAGAACGAGGTGGCGACGAAGAAGCTTTCCACCCCGGCGGCCAGGAACTGCTGGATCACCGCGCCGTCTTCGGCGATGCCGTCGCCAAAGCCCTGGTAGGCCATGTCGAGGAAGGGCACCAGGCTGGCGCGCCTTCAGCACCGCCGATGACCTGCTCCCACTGCGCCGGGCTGATGTCGTAGCCGGTGGGGTTGTGGCAGCAGGCATGCAGCACCACGATGGTGCCGGCCGCGGCGGCTTGCAGGTCGGCCAGCATGGCGCTGAAGTGCACACCCCGGTTGGTCGGCGTCGTAGTAGGTGTAGCTGGCCACCGGAAAGCCGGCATTGCTGAACAGCGCGCGGTGGTTTTCCCAGCTGGGGTCGGAGATCAGCACGGTGGCGCCGGGATTCAGCCGCTTCAGGAAGTCGGCGCCCAGCTTCAGGCCGCCGGTGCCGCCCAGGGCCTGCACCGTGGCCACGCGGCCGGCGGCCAGCACCGCGCTGTCGGCGCCGAACACCAGGCGCTGCACCGCCTTGTCGTAGGCGGCGATGCCGTCGATGGGCAGGTAGCCGCGCGGCTTGGCGGCGTCGGTCAGCTGCTGCTCGGCGGTCTTCACGCAGGCCAGCAGCGGCAGCTTGCCGGCATCGTCGAAGTACACGCCCACGCCCAGGTTCACCTTGCTGGGGTTGGGGTCGGCGTTGAACTGCTCGTTCAGGCCGAGGATGGGGTCACGCGGGGCCAGTTCGACGGCGGAAAAAAGCGACATGGTGTGGGGTCCTGATGGGGCGTTGTCGTTGGAAGGGCCGCTGCGGGGCAGGGCACCGGGCCTGCCAGCGGGCCCGAAATCGCCAGCTGCGCTACCCTGTCGGGTTGCTTGTCGCGCTGGCGGCTGGCATCAAAGCCACAGATTTTAGGGCCCCGAGCCCGCTGTTGAAGGATTTGCACATGACGGACCTTGCTGCCTTGCCCCCACTGGCTGAAATGCCGGCCGACCTGGTGCCCCTGCCGGCAGAGGGCACGTTCGTCAGCTACCCCGATTCGCCGTTCCAGCTGTTCCAGCCCTACCCGCCGGCCGGCGACCAGCCCGAGGCCATCCGCCTGCTGTGTGAAGGCATCGACGACGGCCTGGCCTACCAGACCCTGCTGGGCGTGACCGGCTCGGGCAAGACCTTCACCATGGCCAATGTGATCGCCCGCATGGGCCGTCCGGCGATCGTGTTTGCGCCCAACAAGACCCTGGCCGCGCAGCTGTACGCCGAGTTCCGCGAGTTCTTTCCGCGCAACGCGGTGGAGTATTTCGTCAGCTACTACGACTACTACCAGCCCGAGGCCTATGTGCCGCAGCGCGACCTGTTCATCGAGAAGGACAGCGCGATCAACGAGCACATCGAGCAGATGCGCCTGTCGGCCACCAAGAGCGTGCTGGAGCGGCGCGACACGGTGATCGTGGCCACGGTCAGTGCCATCTACGGCATCGGCAAGCCCGAGGACTACACCCAGATGCGTTTCATCACCCGGGTGGGCGACAAGATCGGCCAGCGCGACGTGATCGCGCAGCTGATCCGCATGCAGTACAGCCGCAACGACGTCGACTTCAGCCGCGGCAGCTTTCGGGTGCGCGGCGACACCATCGACATCTTCCCGGCCGAGCACAGTGAACTGGCGCTGCGGGTGGAGTTGTTCGACGACGAGATCGAGACCCTGAGCCTGCTGGACCCGCTGACCGGCCGGGTGCGGCAGAAGATCCCGCGCTTTGTCATCTACCCCAAGAGCCACTATGTGACCCCGCGTGAACGGGTGCTGGCGGCGGTGGAAACCATCAAGCTGGAACTGCGCGAGCGGGTGGCCCAGTTTGTGGGCGACGGCAAGCTGGTGGAAGCCCAGCGCCTGGAGCAGCGCACCCGCTTCGACCTGGAGATGATGCAGGAGGTGGGCCACTGCAAGGGCATCGAGAACTACAGCCGCCATCTGTCGGGCGCAGCGCCCGGCGAGCCGCCGTCCACGCTGGTGGACTACATGCCGCCCGACGCGCTGATGTTCCTCGACGAGAGCCATGTGCTGATCGGCCAGCTCGGCGGCATGTACAACGGCGACCGGGCGCGCAAGACCACGCTGGTGGAATATGGCTTTCGCCTGCCCAGCGCGCATGGACAACCGGCCGCTGAAGTTCGACGAGTTCGAACGCAAGATGCGCCAGGCGGTGTTCGTCTCGGCCACGCCCGCCGCCTGGGAGCAGCAGCATGCCGGCGCGGTGGTCGAGCAACTGGTGCGGCCCACCGGCCTGGTCGATCCGATGGTGGAAGTGCGCCCCGCCGGCCACCAGGTCGACGACGTGCTGCAGGAAATCCGCATCCGGGTCGACCTGCACGAGCGGGTGCTGATCACCACGCTGACCAAGCGCATGGCCGAGCAGCTGACCGACTACCTCAGCGACAACGGCGTGAAGGTGCGCTACCTGCACAGCGACATCGACACGGTGGAGCGGGTGGAGATCCTGCGCGACCTGCGGCTGGGCACTTTCGACGTGCTGGTGGGCATCAACCTGCTGCGCGAAGGCCTGGACATCCCCGAGGTGAGCCTGGTGGCCATCCTCGACGCCGACAAGGAAGGCTTTCTGCGTGCCGAGCGCAGCCTGATCCAGACCATCGGCCGGGCAGCGCGCAACCTCAACGGCCGCGCCATCCTCTATGCCGACAAGATGACCGACTCGATGAAGAAGGCCATCGGCGAGACCGAGCGCCGGCGCGAGAAGCAGATCGCCCACAACCTGGCCATGGGCATCACGCCGCGCAGCGTGAAGAAGGAAGTCAAGGAGCTGATCGACGGCGTGGTCAGCGCCCAGGACGACAAGAGCAAGGTGCGCGGCCTGGTCGAGGCCGCCGAGGTCGAGGCGATGAGCGAGAAGGACCTGGCCAAGCGCATCAAGCTGCTGGAAAAGCAGATGCTCGACCACGCCAAGAACCTGGAGTTCGAGAAGGCCGCGCGGGTGCGCGACCAGCTGGCGCTGCTGCGCGAGCAGGCCTTTGGCGCGGCAGGGCACGACAGCAACGTGGTGCCGCTTGACGGGCACGCGCTGAGGCGCCGGCCCGGCGCGCGTCAGCCGGCGGTCTTGAAGATGCGCACCGCCTGGCTGACCACCTCGGCCTGACCGTGCAGCGACGAGGCGGCCGCCGCCAGTTCTTCGACCATGGCCGCGTTCTGCTGGGTGATGCTGTCGAGCTCGGTCACACCGACATTGACCTGGGCCACACCCTTGCTTTGCTCGGCGGTGGCGGTGCTGATCTCGGTGATCAGCGCATGCACCCGGCGCACGGCATCCTGGGTCTGGCGGGTGGTCTCGCCGGTGGTCTCGGCCAGCCGGGTGCCGGCCTCCACCTTGGTCGATGAGTCTTCGATCAGCACCTTGATCTCGCGTGCGGCGCTGCTGGTGCGCTGGGCCAGGGCCCGCACCTCGGCGGCCACCACCGCAAAGCCGCGGCCGGCCTCGCCGGCGCGGGCGGCTTCCACCGCCGCGTTCAGCGCCAGGATGTTGGTCTGGAACGAGATGCCGTCGATGGTGCCGATGATCTCGGCGATGCGCTGCGATGCCAGCCGGATCTCGCCCATGCGCTGGGCCACGTCGTTGGCGGCCTGGCCGCTGCGCTCGGCCACGTCGGCGGCCTCGCCCGCCATCTGCGCGGCGGCCACGGCGGTGTCGGCCGTCTGGCGGATGGTGCCGGTGATCTGCTCCATCGACGCGGCGGTCTGCTGCAGGTTGCTGGCCTGGGATTCGGTGCGGGTGCCCAGGTCATGGTTGCCCTTGGCGATTTCGCTGGACGCCAGGGTGATGCCCTCCACCTCGCGCCGCACATCGCCCACGATGGCCTGCAGATTCACATTCAGCTGGGTCAGGCCGCGGTTGAGCTGGCCCACCTCGTCTTGCCGGTCGGCCTGCAGCACTCCGGACAGGTCGCCTGCCGACATGCGGCGTGCGGCGGCCACCGCCGCGCGCAGCGGCGCCAGGGCCATCTGGCGCAAGCGCATGGCCACGCCCGCGCCCACCAACAGGCTGCCCGCCGCTGCCGGCCACAGCCCCCAGGGCGCCAGATAGGCGGCCAACACCCCCACAGCCAGCGCGCCCAGCAGGGCGGTGGCGCTCAGGCGCAGGCCGATACCGGGCCGCAGCAAGCGGGCCATGGCCGCGCCCAGGCCGGTGATGTGCAGGTCGCCTTGGTGCAGGGTGTGCACCAGGCGGCCGGCTGCGGCTTCGTCCCGCATGCGGCGGTACAGGGCCTCGGCAGCGGCCACCTCGTCGCGGTGGGCGGCGGTGCGCACCGACATGTAGCCGCTGACCCGCCCGCCCTCGATCACCGGGGTCACATTGGCGCGCACCCAGTAGTGGTCGCCGTTCTTGCGGCGGTTCTTGACCAGGGCAGTCCAGGGCTGGCCGGCCTTCAGCGTGTCCCACATGTCGCGGTAGGCTTCCGCCGGCATGTCGGGATGGCGCACCAGGTTGTGCGGCTGGCCGATCAATTCGTTGCGGTCGAAACCGCTCACCTCGACAAACGCCGGGTTGACGTAGGTGATGTGGCTCTGCAAATCAGTGGTGGACACCAGGGTGGTGCCGGGCGGCAGCGCATATTCACGCTGGGTCACGGGGCCGTTGTTGCGCATCAGGATCCTCGGGTGTGCCGGTGTGTTCCGGTCGGTCTACCAGGGGTATCGGCAAGCCGGGCGGCGTCTGCACCGCAACGCTGTGGGGAGATGGCGATCCACCCCGTCAGGGTGTGACAACTTGCCGGGCCAGCGCTGCGCCGGGATGGGCTGGGCTATCCTGCCGCCCATGATTGCGCGCTGGTTTCGCCGCCCTGACCCTGCCCGCCTGCGCTTGCTGATGGTGTGCACCGGCAACATCTGCCGCTCGCCCATGGCCGAGGCGGTGCTGCGCAGCAAGCTGCAGCGCCTGGGCCTGGCCAAGGCCGTGGCGGTGGATTCCGCCGGCACCCATGGTTTCCACAAGGGCACGCCGGCCGACCCGCGTGCGGTGGCGCAAGCCGCGCGGCGCGGCTACCAGGTGGACGGCTTGCGCAGCCGGCCGCTGGCGGCGGCTGATTTCACCCACTTCGACCTGCTGCTGGCCATGGACCAGGACAACCTGGACACGCTGCGCAAGCGTTGCCCGCCGGCCGAGCAGCAGCGCCTGCAATTGCTGATGGCCCATGCGCCTCAGATGGGCGCCCAGGAGGTGCCGGACCCGTACTACGGCGCAGTGGCTGGGTTTGACTTGGCGCTGGACCTGATCGAGCCGGCCTGCGACGGCTTGTTGACCGAGATTCGACGCCGCCTGGCCCTGGCTGGCTGAGGGTGGCGGGCCGGCCAATGTCGACCAAAACAGTAGGCTTCTGTTATAGTTGACTGCATCAGTCGGGTACAGGCTGGTCCCTGTTGGACCACCAGGCACCGGGCTGTCGCCCTACAGGAGACCCTACATGCGATTGACCACCAAAGGCCGTTTTGCCGTCACGGCGATGATCGACCTGGCGCTGCGCTCGAACAATGGGCCGGTTGCGCTGGCGGCGATCAGCCAGCGCCAGCAGATTTCGCTGTCCTACCTGGAGCAGTTGTTTGGCAAGCTGCGCCGGCATGAACTGGTCGAGTCGACCCGCGGCCCGGGTGGCGGCTATTCACTGGGCCGCAAGAGCGAAGACATCACCGTCGCCGACATCATCGTCGCGGTGGACGAGCCGATCGACGCCACCGGCTGTGCCGGCAAGGAAAACTGCATGGGCGAAGACGCCGGCCGCTGCATGACGCACGACCTGTGGGCCAGCCTGAACCAGAAGATGATCGAATACCTCGACTCGATCTCGCTGAAGAAGCTGGTTGAAGACCAACTGGCCAAGGGCGTGTCGATCGAAGAGGTGCCGATCAAGCGCGCCATCTCCAGCGTGCCGGTGGTCAAGCCCATCAAGATCACCGCGCCCAATTCGGTGTTTGCCCTCGGCAGCGCCATGTCGAAGTGAGCGCTCTGCGCCGCTGTTCCGCCCTTTGTACCAAGCCCACACCATGACACCGCATTTCCCGATCTACCTTGATTACGGCGCCACCACCCCTGTCGACCCCCGGGTGGTCGACGCCATGGTGCCCTGGTTGCGTGAGCACTATGGCAACCCGGCCAGCCGCAGCCATGCCTGGGGCTGGGAAGCCGAAGCCATCGTCGAGGCCAGCCGCGAGCAAGTGGCCGCGCTGATCAATGCCGACCCGCGCGAGATCGTCTGGACCAGCGGCGCCACCGAGAGCCATCAACCTGGCGATCAAGGGTGCAGCGCAGTTCTACAAGTCACGCGGCAAGCACTTGATCACCGTCAAGACCGAGCACAAGGCCACGCTCGACACCGTGCGTGAGCTGGAGCGCCAGGGCTTCGATGCCACCTACCTGGATGTGCAGCCCAACGGACTGGTCGACTTCGAGCAGTTCAAGGCAGCCTTGCGGCCCGACACCATCCTGGCCTCGGTGATGCTGGTCAACAACGAGATCGGTGTGGTCCAGGACGTGGTGGCCCTGGGCAACCTGTGCCGCGAGCGCGGCATCATCTTCCACGTCGACGCGGCCCAGGCCACCGGCAAGGTGGCCATCGACATGGCAGCGCTGCCGATCGACCTGATGAGCATGTCGGCCCACAAGACCTACGGCCCCAAGGGCATGGGCGCGCTGTACGTGCGGCGCAAGCCGCGGGTGCGGCTGGAAGCGCAGATGCACGGCGGCGGCCATGAGCGCGGCATGCGCTCGGGCACGCTGGCCACGCACCAGATCGTCGGCATGGGTGTGGCATTCGACATCGCGCGCCAGGAAATGGCCAGCGAGACCGAGCGCATCCGCGCCTTGCACACCAAGCTGGTGAGCGGCCTGACCGACATCGAGCAGGTGTTCATCAACGGCGACATGCAGCACCGCGTGCCGCACAACCTGAACATCTCGTTCAACTATGTGGAAGGCGAGTCGCTGATCATGGGCGTGAAGGGTCTGGCGGTGTCGTCGGGCTCGGCCTGCACCTCGGCCAGCCTGGAACCCAGCTATGTGCTGCGCGCCCTGGGCCGCAGCGATGAGCTGGCGCACAGCAGCCTGCGCATGACCATCGGCCGCTTCACCACCGAAGACGAAATCGACTACGCGGTCAGCACCCTGAAGGACCGCGTCGGCAAGCTGCGCGAGCTGTCCCCCTTGTGGGACATGTACCGCGACGGCATCGACATCAGCGCGATCCAGTGGGCCGCGCACTGAACCAGGAGCATTGACATGGCATACAGCGACAAGGTCATCGACCATTACGAAAACCCCCGCAACGTGGGCGGCTTTGACAAGGGCGACGAAGACGTCGGCACCGGCATGGTCGGTGCACCCGCCTGCGGCGACGTGATGAAGCTGCAGATCAAGGTGAACCCGCTCACCGGCCTGATCGAGGACGCACGTTTCAAGACCTACGGCTGCGGCTCGGCGATCGCCAGCAGCAGCCTGGTCACGGAATGGGTCAAGGGCAAGACCCTGGACCAGGCGCTGGAGATCAAGAACACCAACATCGCCGAAGAACTGGCGCTGCCGCCGGTGAAGATCCACTGCTCGATCCTGGCCGAAGACGCGATCAAGGCTGCGGTCAGCGACTACAAGGCCAAGCACGGCGAAGCTCGCTGCGCGGCCCAGCCCAGCGGCAGCCTGGCTGCCTGACACCATGGCCATCACCTTGTCAGAGGCGGCAGCACGGCATGTGACGCGCTACATCAGCAAGCGCGGCAAGGGTGTGGGCGTGCGCCTGGGTGTGCGGACCACCGGCTGTTCTGGCCTGGCCTACAAGCTGGAATACGCCGACGACGTGGCGCCCGAAGACCACATCTTCGAGGCCCACGGCATCAAGGTGCTGATCGACCCCAAGAGCCTGCCCTACCTGGATGGCACCGAGCTGGACTTTGTGCGTGAAGGCCTGAACGAGGGCTTCAAGTTCCACAACCCGCGCGAGAAAGACCGTTGCGGCTGCGGAGAGTCTTTCCGGGTGTGATCCCGGCAACCGCCGGGCATGTGCCCGGCTGGCGGCAAGGCGCGGCGCTGGACTCCCGCGCCTTTGTCTTGTCTGGAATCCGATGGATGCCGTGATGGCACTGAGCACCGATGTGTTGATCCGCCCCGAGCGCCCTGACCAGGCCGAGGTGCAAGCCTTGCTGGCCGCGCTGGACACCTACCTGGCTGGCCTCTACGCACCGGAAGACAACCACATCCTCGGCCTGGCGCAGTTGCTGGCCGACGATGTGCATTTTCTGGTGGCGCGGCAGGGCGCTGCAGCGGTGGGCTGCGCTGCCGTGCGCCGCATGCCGCCTGAGCCAGCGACGGCCGGCCAGCCGTACGGCGAGATCAAGCGCATGTATGTCTTGCCGTCCGCGCGCGGCCAGGGCATCGCCCAGGGCTTGCTGGGGCAGCTGGAAGCGGCGCTGCACCAGCGCGGCATCGGCCAGGCCTTGCTGGAGACCGGGCGGGACCAGACCGAAGCGCTGCGCCTGTACCAGCAGGCCGGCTATCTGCCGCGCGGGCCGTTTGGCGGCTACCCCGACAACGGCTTGTCGCTGTTTCTTGCCAAGACGCTGTGATCCCACCATGGCCCTGCCGATGCAACTCAGCGACGATGACTTCAGCCTGTTCGGCCTGCCGCAGCGCCACGGCCTGGACCTGGCGGCACTGGCGGCGCAATGGCGTGCGCTGCAGTCCCGTGTGCACCCCGACCGCTTTGCCAGTGAAGGTGCTGCGGCCCAGCGCCTGGCCATGCAGTGGGCGGTGCGGGTGAACCAGGCCTACCAGCGCCTGAAAGACCCGCTGCAGCGGGCCGCCTACCTGTGTGAATTGCGCGGCGTGCCGATCCAGGCCGAGGTCAACACCGCCATGCCCGGCGCCTTCCTGATGCAGCAGATGGCCTGGCGCGAGGCCTTGGACGATGCTGAAGATCTGGCTGCGGTGGAGGCGCTGGAGACCAGCGTCGCCACCGAAGAGGCCAGCCTGCTGGCGCAGCTGTCCGACACGCTGGACCAGCAGGCCGACACGGCCGCTGCTGCGCAGCAGGTGCGGGCGCTGATGTTCGTGGCACGCTTCCGTGATGACATCGCCCGCCGCCTGGCTGCGCTGGACCGCTGACACCGCTGACACCGCTGCTGAACCGCTCGCTGATCACGCCCGCCAATCCGAACGCCCACCCCGCCGCCCACCCTGCGCACCGACCCCGACCGCTGATCCACAAGACCAACAACATGGCCCTGCTGCAACTCTCAGAACCTGGTCAGACGCCTGACCCGCACGCCCGCCGCATTGCCGTGGGCATCGACCTGGGCACCACCCACAGCCTGGTGGCCGCCGTGCGCCACGGTGTGGCCGAATGCCTGCCCGACAGCGACGGCCGCACCCTGCTGCCGTCGGTGGTGCGCTACCTCGACGACAAGCGCCGCCAGATCGGTTTCGACGCCCGCGCCGCGATGGCCGACGACCCCGAGAACACCATCGCCAGTGTCAAGCGCTTCATGGGCCGGCGCCTGGCCGATGTGGCTGACGCGGGCCGGCTGCCCTACCGCTTCATCGACCAGCCCGGCATGCTGGCGCTGGACACCCGCGCCGGTGTCAAGACGCCGGTGGAGGTGTCGGCCGAGATCCTGGCCACGCTGCGCTACCGCGCCGAAGACACCTTCAACGACGACCTGTTCGGCGTGGTCATCACCGTGCCGGCCTATTTCGACGATGCCCAGCGCCAGGCCACCAAGGACGCCGCCCAGCTGGCCGGCCTGAATGTGCTGCGCCTGATCAACGAGCCCACGGCTGCTGCCGTGGCCTATGGCCTGGACAACGCCAGCGAGGGCCTCTACGCCGTCTACGACCTGGGCGGCGGCACCTTCGACATCAGCCTGCTGCGCCTGCAGCAGGGCGTGTTCGAGGTGGTGGCCACCGGCGGCGATGCTGCGCTGGGCGGCGACGACTTTGACCAGACCCTGGCCGATTGGGCCCTGGACCAGGCGGGCCGCAGTGCCAGCAGCGCGCAGGACAAGCGTGCGCTGCTGGTGGCGGCCCGTGCCGCCAAAGAGGCGCTGACCGATGCCGACAGCACGGTGCTGGCCGCCACCCTGGGCGGCGCGCCACTGGCGGTGCCGGTCAGCCGGGCGCAGTTCGACACCATCACCCAGCCGCTGGTCGACCGCACGCTGGCGGTGGTGCGCCGCTTGCTGCGCGACGCCAGGCTCAAGCCTGCCGATGTGGCGGGCGTGGTGATGGTGGGCGGCTCCACCCGCATGCCGGCGGTGCAGGCGGCCGTGGGTGAGCTGTTCGGCAGCCCGCCGCTGACCAACCTGAACCCCGATGAAGTGGTGGCCGTGGGCGCCGCCATCCAGGCCAATGCCCTGGCCGGCAATGCCAAGGACGGTGAGCTGCTGCTGCTGGACGTGATCCCGCTCAGCCTGGGCCTGGAGACCATGGGCGGCCTGGTCGAGCGGGTGATCGAGCGCAACACCACCATTCCGGTGGCCAAGGCGCAAGACTTCACCACCTTCAAGGACGGCCAGACGGCGATGGCCATCCATGTGCTGCAGGGCGAGCGTGAACTGGTGGCCGACAACCGCAGCCTGGCCCGGTTCGAGCTGCGCGGCATTCCGCCAATGGTGGCGGGCGCCGCGCGCATCCGTGTCAGCTTCCAGGTCGATGCCGACGGCCTGCTCAGCGTGTCAGCGCAAGAGCTGGGTTCGGGTGTGCAGGCGGCGGTGGTGGTCAAGCCCAGCTACGGCCTGGCCGACGACCAGATCGCCAGCCATGCTGAAAGACGGCTTTGCCAGCGCCGAGGCCGACATGGTGGCGCGGGCGCTGCGTGAATCGCGGGTCGAGGCCGAGCGCATGACGCTGGCCACCCGTGCCGCGCTGGCGGTCGACGGCGACCTGTTGCAGCCGGCTGAACGCGATGCCATCCACGCCTTGCTGGCGGCGTTGGCCCGCAGCGCCGAAGGCAGCGACCATGCCGCCATCGACACGGCGGTGGAGCGCCTGGCCGAAGGCACTGAAGGCTTTGCCGCTGCGCGCATGAACCGCGGCATCCAGCAGGCCTTGACCGGCCGCAAGCTGACCGATATCTGAGCCTGCAGCCGCTGCACAGCACAGCAGAACCTGCCCTGACCAAGCCCCACCGCCCAACCGTCTCTCTGCCCACCACGCCCACCATGCCCGTCATCAAGATCCTGCCCCATGCCGAACTCTGCCCCCAGGGCGCCGAAGTCAAGGCGCCGCGCGGCACCTCGGTCTGCGAGGCCCTGCTGGACAACGGCATCGCGCTGGAACATGCCTGCGACATGAGCTGCGCCTGCACCACCTGCCACGTGATCGTGCGCCAGGGCTTCCGCTCGCTCAATGCCATGGAAGAGGGCGAAGAAGACCTGCTCGACCGCGCCTGG
The DNA here is from genome assembly GCA_963844485.1 of uncultured beta proteobacterium. Taxonomy (GTDB): domain Bacteria; phylum Pseudomonadota; class Gammaproteobacteria; order Burkholderiales; family Burkholderiaceae_C; genus Pseudaquabacterium. The sequence continues at coordinate 77,515 of CAWJOQ010000010.1, read as the reverse complement.
GGCCTGGAGCCTGATTCCCGCCTGGGCTGCCAGGCCATCCTGGCCGACACCGACCTGGTGGTCGAGATCCCCAAGTACACGATCAACCACGCCCGCGAAAACCACTGAGCTGCCGCCCACGCGGGGCGTGCGTCAGCGGGTTTCGTTCTGTGAGAACACCAGGGTCATGGTCGGCGGGATGCGGCCGTTGTCCAGCGGCAGCTGGCGGGTCTTGTCGATGGCGCGCAGCACCGTCTCGTCCCAGGCCGGGTTGCCACTGGGCTTGCTGACGCGGCGGCTGACGATGCTGCCGTCGGGCCCGCTGCGCACTTCCACCTCGGTGACCGGGTTGCCGCGCTCCTTGTCGGGCTGCACGATGTTCGGCAGGATGCGCCGCCTTGATGCGGCCGGCATAACCGGCCGACGGCGCGCTGTCGGCCTGGGCGCTGCCGGTGGCCGTGGCCGCACCGGTGGCGCCGGCCTGGCCCAGCATGCGCTGGAGGTTCGCCTCACGCTGCTTGGCGACCTGCTCCGCCTGGGCCTTGGCGGCCTCGGCTTGTGCCGCCGCTTGCTTGGCGGCCAGGTCCTTCTGGCGCTGGGCTTCCTGCGCCTGGGCCGCCTTGGCCTGTTCTGCCTTCTGGGCGTCTTTCAGCCGCTTGGCGTCTTGCGCGCTGGCCTGCGCGTCGGCCAGACGCTTGGCCTCCAGGCGCTGCTTTTGCCGCAGGGCGTCTTCTTGGGCCTTGGCCTGCTGACGGGCGCGTTCGGCGTCTGCCGCCGCCTGTTCTTGCTGCCGCCGCCGCGCCTTGTCCTGCTGCAGCGCGATGTCGGCCTCTTTGGCCTGCTGGATGGCCTGGCGGTCGGGGGCCGCCGGCGCCGGGGGCGGTGGTGGGGCAGGTGCGGGCGCCGGGGCAGGTGCGGGTGCGGGTGCGGGCGCGGGCGCAGGTTCCGGTGCCGGTGCTGGGGCCGGCTGCGCCATCGCGGCGGGCGCAGCCGCCTGTGGCACGGCCGACCACAGTTCGGCGCTGATGGCGGTGTCGGCCGTGGGCAGGCGCCAGTTCAGGCCCAGCGCCAGCGCGGCCACCAGCCCGCCGTGGGCCAGCAGTGCCAGCGCGGCGCCTGTGCCCAGCCGGCTGTCCGGCCGGGGCAGCAAGCTGTCTTGGCTGGCAGTCAGGCCATGCATCAGCCGCCCTGCTTGACCGACAGGCCCACCCGCTGCACGCCGCTGCGCTGCAGCACGTCCATGGCCCGCACCACGGCTTCGTACTTCACCGTCTTCTCGGCCGAGATCACCACCGGCACCTTGGCATTGCCGGCCTGCAAGGCCTTCACGTCGGCAGCCAGGCTGCGCAGGCTGGACGCCTTGGGGTCGGCCCCGTCGAGGCGCAGGCGCAGTTTTTCATCCGCGCCGACGATCACCTCGACCACGCTGCTGGGCCGCTGCGCTGCCTTGCCCACGCTGGGCAGGTCGACGATGCCGGTGGTGATCATTGGTGCGGTGGCCATGAAGATGATCAGCAGCACCAGCATCACGTCGATGAAGGGCACCATGTTCATCTCGGCCATGGCGCGGCGGCCGCGGCGGCCGGATCGGCTGGCAACGCCGGGCATGCTGCTCAGCGCCCTGCGGCAGCGGCTGCCGGCTGCACCGCATTGCGCTGCAGGATGTTGGAGAACTCTTCGATGAAGCTCTCCAGCTGGATGGCGATGCGGTCGATGTCGCGGGCAAAGCGGTTGTAGGCCACCACCGCAGGAATGGCGGCAAACAGGCCGATGGCGGTGGCCACCAGCGCTTCGGCAATGCCCGGGGCCACGGTGGCCAGGGTCACCTGTTCCACATTTGCCAGGCCGACGAAGGCGTGCATGATCCCCCACACCGTGCCGAACAGGCCCACATAGGGGCTGACCGACCCCACGCTGGCCAGAAAGCCGACATTGCCCTCGATCACGTCCAGCTCACGCTGCAGGCTGGCACGCATGGCGCGGCGGGCACCGTCGAGCTGGGCGCTGGATTCCTGGCGGCGTTCGCGCAGCTTCAGGAATTCACGCATGCCGCTGGCGAAGATGCGCTCCATCGGTGTGCTGTCGGCCTTGTTGCTGGCGGCGCTGTAGAGGTCGTTCAGGTTCTTGCCGGACCAGAACTCGCGCTCGAAGTCGTCATTGCCGCGGCGCAGGCTGCGCAGGCTGAACAGCTTGCTGAAGATCACCGTCCAGCTGGCCAGCGACGTGACCAGCAGCCCGGCCATGACCAGCTGCACCATGATGCTGGCATGCAGCACCAGGGTGATGATCGAAAAGTCCTGGTTCATCGTTGCAAGGCCTGGGTCACGGGGTCGGGAAAGCGGCGCGGGCGAAAGCTGGTGGCATCGACACAGCCGATGCGGATGCTGCCTTCACACAGCAGCGTGGGGTCGGCGCCGGCGCCATTGTTGCGCCAGGCTTGTTGCTGCAATGTCAGCGAGGCGCGTCCGGTCTCCAGCGGCAGCACGGTCACTGTCAGCAGGTCGTCCAGCCGGGCCGGTGCCCGGTAGCGCAAGGCCGTGTCGCTGACGATGAAGATGGCGCCGCTGGCCTCGCGCAGCGCCTGCTGGCCCACGCCCAGCGCACGCAGCCATTCGGTGCGGGCCCGCTCGAAAAACTTCAGGTAGTTGGCGTAGAACACCACGCCGCCGGCGTCGGTGTCCTCCCAGTACACCCGCAGCGTGTGCTGGAAGCGTGGTGTGCTCATCCCAGCAGGCGCTGCAGGCGGTGCAAGGCCTCGTCGAGCGTGTCCTGGCTGCTGGCAAACGACAGCCGCAGCCAGCGCTGCGGGTCGTGCCGGCCGAAGTCGCGCCCCGGGGTCAGCGCCACATGGGCGGTGTCCATCAACTGGAAGGCAAAGTCCCAGCTGTCGGCATGGTGGGCGCTGCAGTCGGCATAGGCGTAGAAAGCGCCGTCGGGCGCCACCGGCACCCGCAGGCCCAGCTTGTTCAAGGCCGGTACCACGCTGTCGCGCCGGGCGCGGAACGCAGCTGCGCCGGCGTTCGTATTCGGCAATCGATTCAGGGTGGAAGCAGGCCAGCGCCGCATGCTGGGCGATGGTGCTGGCGCAGATGAACAGGTTCTGCGCCAGCCGCTCCATCGGCGCCACCAGGGCCTCGGGCAGCACCAGCCAGCCCAGGCGCCAGCCGGTCATGTTGAAGTACTTGCTGAAGCTGTTGACCGAGACGATGTGCTCGCCCAGCTGCAGCGCGCTGTGGCCGATAGGTGTCGTCGTAGCTCAGGCCCAGGTAGATTTCGTCGACCACGGTCACGCCGCCCTGGCCGCGCACCACGGCGTCGATGCGGCGCAGTTCGTCGGGGTGGATCGAGGTGCCGGTGGGGTTGGACGGGCTGGCCAGCAGCACGCCGCGGGTGGCCGGCGTCCAGGCCTGGGCCACGGCCTCGGCATCCAGCTGGAAGCGCTGCGCCGCCGTGGTGGGCAGCAGCCGCGCCACCGCATCGGCGGCCGCCACGAAATGCCGGTTGCAGGGGTAGCTGGGGTCGGGCATCAGCACCTCGTCACCGGCCTCGAACAGCGCCAGGCAGGCCAGCTGCAAGCCGGCCGATGCACCGGCCGTGACCATGATGCGGCCGGCTGGAATCTGCAGCCCGAAGCGCTGCGCATACCAGCCGCTGATGGCCTCGCGCAGCGCGGGCAGGCCCAGCGCGTCGGTGTACTGGCTGCGGCCGTCCTGGATGGCGCGCGTGGCAGCTTCCTGCACCAGCGGCGGTGCAGTGAAGTCGGGCTCGCCGATGTTCAGGAACAGCATGCGCTCGCCACCGCGGGCTGGGTCGCAGGCCGGGCTGGCAGGATGGCCTGCGCCGCCTTGGCGAACTCCATCACGTAGAACGGCTCGATGTGAGCCAGCCGCTGTGCCAGCCTCATGCGCCGCGCTTGGCTGCCTGGCGTGCGGCCACTTCCACCTGGCGCAGGTCGCCCGCGCACTTGTCGAGCACGCCGTTGACGTACTTGTGGCCGTCGGTGCCGCCAAAGGCCTTGGCCAGTTCCACCGCCTCGTTGATGACCACCCGGTAGGGGATGTCCATGCAGTGCGTCAGCTCGTAGGCGCCGATCATCAGCACCGCGTGCTCCACCGGCGACAGGTCCTTGGTGCGGCGGTCGACATGGCGGGCCAGCACGGCGTCCAGCGCCGCGGCCTCGGCGATGCTGCCGTGCAGCAGGGCGTCGAAGTGCGGCGCGGTCGAACTTGTCGAAGCCGTCATGCTCGGCCAGGTGGGCCTCGATCTCGGCGCCGTCGGCACCGCTGAGCAGCCATTGGTACAGGCCCTGCAGCGCCAGCTCACGGGCGCGGCGGCGGGTGGACGTGCCCTGCGGCTTGCGGCCGGCTTTTTTGCGCGGGCGCAGGCGGCGGCGCGCCGGCGTCGGTGCGGTCGCGGTGGCGGTGGTCGGGGTCGTTGGTCACGGGCATGTCGTCAGGCCAGGTCGTTCATCAGGTTGGCCATCTCCACCGCCACCCGGGCGGCGTCGCGGCCCTTGTCGTCGGCGCGGGCCCAGGCCTGCGCTTCGTTCTCGACGGTGAGGATGGCGTTGGCCACCGGCAGGCTGTGGTCCAGCGACACCCGGCTGACGCCGGCGCCGCTTTCATTGGCCACCAGCTCGAAGTGGTAGGTCTCGCCGCGGATGATGCAGCCCAGCGCGATCAGCGCGTCGAACTCGCTCGCTGCTCGGCCAGCGCCTGCAGCGCCAGCGGCACTTCCAGCGCGCCGGGCACGGTGACATGGCGGATGTTGTCGGCCGCCACGCCCAGCGCGGCCAGCTCGGCCAGGCAGGCGTCGGCCAGCTGCATCGGTGATGTCGGCATTGAAGCGGGCCTGCACGATGGCGATCGACAGCCGGCTGCCGTCCAGTGGAGCGGTCTCGCCTTGCTTGGCGTGTTGCATGGGCGCTTTCAGGAAAAAGGGCAGGGCGGCGGCTGTCGGTGGTCCGGAACCAGTCGCCAGCCAAAGCAATCAGCGGTCGGCAGCCTGGAAGCTGGTGACTTCGAGGCCGTAGCCCACCATGCTGGGCATGCGGCGCGGGCTGCCCAGCAGCTTCATGCGGGTGACGCCGAGCTGGCGCAGGATCTGTGCGCCCACGCCATAGGTGCGCAGGTCCATCTGCATCGGCCGCGGCGGGCGGCTGGCCTGCTGCGGCAGCACCTGGGGCATCAGCGTGGCGATGTCGGTGCCGCAATTCAGCAGCACCGCCACGCCGGCCGGCGCCGCCTGGATGGCGGCCAGCGCGGTGGGCAGCGGCCAGCTGTGGGCGCTGCGGCCCACGTCCAGCAGGTCCATCGCGGTGAAGGGCTCGTGCACCCGCACCAGCACTTCATCGCCGGGCTGCCAGCTGCCCTTGCGCAAGGCGATGTGCAGGCCGCCGGAATGGTCGCGGAAGGCCTGGCAGATGAAGTTGCCCTGGGCCGTCATCAGGCCACGCTCGCCCAGGCATTCGATCAGGGTCTCGTTGTGCGACCGGTAGGCGATCAGGTCGGCGATGGTGCCGATCTTCAGGCCGTGCTGCTGCGCAAACACCTGCAATTCGGGCAGCCGGGCCATGGTGCCGTCGTCGTTCATGATCTCGCAGATCACGGCGGCGGGCGTGCAGCCAGCCATGGCGGCCAGGTCGCAGCCAGCCTCGGTGTGGCCGGCGCGCATCAGCACGCCGCCGTCCTGGGCCTGCAGCGGAAAGATGTGGCCGGGTTGCACCAGGTCGCTGGGTTCGGCTTCCTTGGCAACGGCAGCGGCCACGGTGCGGGCGCGGTCGGCCGCACTGATGCCGGTGGTGACGCCGGTGGCGGCCTCGATCGACACCGTGAACGCCGTGCCGTGCACCGTGCCGTTGCGGCTGGCCATGGGCGGCAGTTGCAGGCGCTCGCAGCGCTCCTTGGTGAGCGTCAGGCAGATCAGGCCGCGGCCATGCTTGGCCATGAAATTGATGGTCTCGGCCGACACATGGTCGGCGGCGAGCACCAGATCGCCTTCGTTTTCGCGGTCTTCCTCGTCGACGAGGATCACCATGCGGCCGGCGGCCAGCTCGGCCACGAGTTCAGGGACTGGGGAAAGTGCCATTTCAGGCCTGCCCGGCCGCCCGAAGGGCTTGAAGTGCCGCCGCAAGGAGCAATGAACGAAGTGCGCGTGGTAGCTGATTCATTCCCCGATTGTAGGCGGGCAGGTGTGCGGGCCTGCGGGCCGCAGGGTATCCGTGCCCTATGCAGGCGCCTGGCTGGGCGGCTGCGGCTCGGCCCATTCCCAGCCGCGCTCGGTCAGCAACTGGTGCGGCCCGAAACCGGCCTTGTAGGCCATCTTGTCGCTCTCGGCGATCCAGTAGCCCAGGTACAGGTGCGGCAGCTTGAGCTGGCGGATCTGGCCGATCTGCCACAGCACGCCATAGGTGCCCAGGCTGCCTTTGTAGTCGGGGTCGTAGAAGGTGTAGACCGCCGAGATGCCGTCGTTGAGCACGTCGACGATCGACACCATGCGCAGCGTGCCCGGTGTGTCGCTGTCCTCTGGTGCCGGGTCGCGGAACTCGACCAGGCGCGAATTCACCCGGCTCTGCAGCAGGAACTGGGTGTACTGGTCGATGCTGTCGTGGTCCATGCCGCCACCCGCATGGCGGCCCGACTGGTAGCGCAGGTAGAGCTGGTAATGCTCGGCCACGAAGCACAGGCGCAGCACCCGTGTCTTCAGGTCGGCGTGCGCCTTGGCAGCGCGGCGCTGGCTGCGCGTGGGCACAAAGCTGTCCACCGGCAAGCGCAGCGGCATGCAGGCGCGGCAGCTGTCGCAATAAGGCCGGTAGGTGAACATGCCACTGCGCCGGAAGCCGTTGGCCACCAGGCCCGAATAGGCGTCGGCATGGATCAGGTGGCTGGGCGTGGCCACTTGGGAGCGGGCCATCCGGTCGGGCAGGTAGCTGCACGGATACGGCGCCGTTGCATAAAACTGCAACGACGACAGGGGAAGCTCCTTCGGATGGGTCACGCTGGTTCGGGCGGCAGGGTGGCTGGGGCGGGCGGCGCAGGCGCGTCGGCTGTCAGATCGGCAAGGGGCCCGGTGGAAGACAGCTGCGCCGGCAAGGCGTCCGGGGCTTGCGGCGGTGCAGCAACTGACCGCGCCGCTGGCCCCAGATCCAAGTGTGCCCACAGGCCGGAATGATAGGCCCAGGCTGCTGGTGGCGACCCCCCCAGCGTGCGGGACAAATGCGCTTCAAACGCGCTTCGGGGGATCTGCCGGGCGCCGAAGCTGGCCAGATGCCGGGTGTGCTGCTGGCAGTCGATCAGGCTGATGCCGTGGGCCCGGCAGAAGGCCACCAGCGCGGCCAGCGCAATCTTGCTGGCGTCGGTGCGGTGGGCAAACATCGATTCACCGAAAAACATGCGGCCGATGCCCACACCGTAGAGCCCGCCCACCAGCTTGCCGTCGATCCAGGTCTCCACGCTGTGGGCGCGGCCCAGCTGGTGCCAGGCGGTGTAGGCGTCGAGGATCTGGTCGACGATCCAGGTGCCGTCCTGGCCGTCGCGCGGGGTGCTGGCGCAGGCCTGCATCACCGCGCGGAAAGCGCTGTCGATGCGCACCTCGCAGCCCGGCGTGCGGATGAAGCGGCGCAGGGTCTTGCGCAGCGATGGCGCCAGCTTGAACTCGGCCACCGGCAGCACCATGCGCGGATCGGGCGCCCACCACAGCGGCGGGTCGCCGGGGCTGAACCATGGAAAGATGCCGCGCTGGTAGGCCTCTTCCAGCCGTTGCGGCGTGACCTGGCCGCCGGCCGCCAGCAGGCCGGGCGCTTCGCTGTCCGGGCCCAGCACGCACTGCATCGGCGGCAGCGGGCTGCTGTCGTCGATCCAGATGAGGGTGTTGCCGGCCATGCTGCCGGCATCCTAAGGCGAAGTGCCGGGGCGGCCGCCGGGCATGCCGGCCCGCCCCAACGGCGCACGGGCTTTCTAGATCGTCACGCCGCCGTCGATCACCATCGATTGCCCGGTCATGAAGCGGCTGGCCGGTGCGGCCAAAAAGACTGCGGCGCCGGCGATCTCGTCGGGGTCGCCGATGCGGCGCAGCGGGGTCTCGGCATTGCGGGCGGCCAGCTGCTCGGGGTTGTCCCACAGCGCCTTGGCAAAGTCGGTCTTGATCAGGCCCGGGGCGATGCAGTTGACGCGGATGTTGTCCGGGCCCAGCTCGCAGGCCAGGTTGCGTGCCAGCTGCATGTCGGCGGCCTTGCTGATGCAGTAGGCGCCGATCACGGTGGACCCGCGCAGGCCCGCCGATCGACGAGACGATGATGATGGAGCCGTCGCGCCGGGCCTGCATCTGCGGCGCCACCATGGTCACCAGCCAGTTGTTGGCGACGATGTTGTTTTCCAGGATCTTGCGGAACTGCTCGTCGGCGATGCCGGCCATCGGCCCGTAATAGGGGTTGCTGGCGGCGTTGCACACCAGCGTGTCGATGCGGCCCCAGGTGGCCAGGGTCTTGTCGACCAGGCCCTGCAGCGCCGCCTTGTTGCTGATGCTGGCGGCATGGGCGATGGCGGTGCCGGCGCCATGGCGCGCGTTGATGGCGGCGGCCACCTCGTCGCAGGCGTCTTGTTTGCGCGACGAGATCACGACCTTGGCGCCGTGCTCGGCCATGCGCTCGGCGATGGCGCGGCCGATGCCGCGTGACGAGCCGGTGATCAAGGCCACCTGGCCTTGCAGGTTGAACAGTTGCATGGGGAATCCTTGTCGGTGTGTGGTGTCGGGCTGCACAGCATGTGCAGTGTCAGGGTTTGCCACACCGATCTTTCCAAAGGAAGCGACATTTCGCCATCGGTACTTACGGTATAACCGGCGGCTTCCCCATACCCGAACCCCAAAACATCATGACGCTCGACTTCACAGGCCGTGTGGCCATCGTCACCGGCGCCGGTGGCGGCCTGGGCCGTGCCCATGCGCTGGCCCTGGCTGCACGCGGCGCCAAGGTGCTGGTCAATGACCTGGGCGGCAGCACTGCGGGCAACGGCGGCTCGCCCACTGCGGCGCAAGCCGTGGTCGACGAGATCGTGGCCGCCGGCGGCCAGGCACTGGCCAATGGCGCCTCGGTCACCGACCCGGCTGCGGTGGCCGCGATGGTGCAACAAGCGATCGACGCCTGGGGCCGGGTCGACATCCTGGTCAACAACGCCGGCATTCTGCGCGACAAGAGCTTTGCCAAGATGCCGCTGGAGGACTTCCGCGCGGTGGTCGATGTGCACCTGATGGGCGCGGTGCACTGCTGCCAGGCGGTGTGGCCACACATGCTGGCGCAGAAGTACGGCCGCATCGTCATGACGACCTCGTCGTCCGGCCTGTTCGGCAATTTTGGCCAGGCCAACTACGGCGCCGCCAAGATGGCCCTGGTCGGCCTGATGCAGACCCTGTCGATCGAGGGCGCCAAGAGTGACATCCGGGTGAACTGCCTGGCGCCCACCGCCGCCACCCGCATGACCGAAGGCCTGTTGCCACCGGCCGTGCTGGCGGTGCTGACGCCAGAAGCAGTGGTGCCGGCGATGCTGGTGCTGGTGGCGCAAGACGCGCCCAACCGCACCATCGCCTGTGCCGGCGCCGGCACCTTCGAGGCGGCCCACATCACGCTGACCACCGGCGTGCACCTGGGCACGGCTGCGGACACGCCAGAGCAACTGGCTGCCGCCTGGGCCCAGGTGGCCGACCGCAGCGGCAGCCAGGTGCCGGCCAGCGGTGCCGCCCAGGGCGGCAACGAGGTCACGCAGGCGCTGGCGGCCCAGCGCTGATGCACTGCACTGCGTGCCGGGGTGTGCGCCGGCCCATGCGCCGCGCTTCATGAGCGCCCACCGCCACCATCCGCCGCATTTTCCGGCGCCCTTGGCACCGTTCAACGGCCTGCCGCCGCCCGCGCCCGCGTGGTTCAACCAGGCCCTGGCCGATGCGCCCGAGCGCCTGGCTGTCACCGTGCAGGGCGCGCCGATCGAGGCCCTGGCCTGGGGCCAGGTGGGCGACCCTGGCCTGCTGCTGCTGCACGGCAATGGCGCGCATGCCGACTGGTACAGCTGCATCGCACCGCTGGTGGCCGCCGGGCGGCGGGTGGTGGCGCTCAGTTTTTCAGGCATGGGCGGGTCGGGCTGGCGCACCCAGTACAGCGTGGCGCAATGGGCCGATGAAGCGCTGGCGGTGGCCGAGGCCACCGGCCTGTTCAGCGCTGCGGTGGCGCCGGTGGTGGTCGGCGCATTCCTTTGGCGGCTTTCCGCTGATGAACCTGGCGGCACGCCATGGCCAGCGCCTGGGTCGGGCGGTGGTCGTCGACACACCGTTGCGGCCGCCGCCCCGGTTGGAAGGCCGGCGCGGCCGGGCCGAGCCGCTGCGCTCGGCCAAGGTCTATGCCAGCGAGGCCGACGCCTTGCTGCGCTTTCGCCTGCTGCCGCCGCAGGGCTGCGCCCACCCCTACATCGCCGACTTGATCGCCCGCCGTGGCCTGAAGCGCACCACCGGCCCCGATGGCCAGCCCGGTTGGGTGTGGTGCTTCGACCCCTTCTTGTTCCGGCATTTCGTCTTCGGCCGGCCCTTCCGCGACCTGCAGGCTGCCCTGTGCCCGGTCACCCTGGTGCGCGGTGGCCGCTCGCGCCTGGTGAGCGCGGAACAGCTGCAGCTGGCGCTGGCCAAGGCGCCGGCGGGCACCTTGCTGGGCGAGGTGCCCGACGCCGACCACCACGTGATGATCGACCAGCCGCTGGCCTTTGCCGACCTGCTGGCCAGCCTGGTGCCCAGGGCATGAGCAGCGGCAGCACGCTGCGCTTTGCCGAGAAGCGCGAGCTGATCCTCGACGGCGCAGCGCAGCTGTTCAACCGGCGCGGCATCAAGGCCGGCACCTTGTCCGAGGTGGCGGCCAGCGTCGGCCTGGCCACCAACAGCCTGACCTACTACTACCGCAAGAAGGAAGACCTGGTCGTCGCCTGCCTGCTGCGCAGCATCGGCGCGCTCGACAGCGTGATCGCCGATGTCGACGCCCGCATCCCGCCTGGCGACCTGGCCGGCCGGGTGCGGTCCCTGGTGCAGGGCTGGGTGGCGCTGCTGGCCGCCATCGACGACCGGCTGCGCCCGGCGCTGATCTTCTTCGGCGACATGCGGGCCTTGCCGCAGCCGCAGGCCGAACCGGCTTTTGCCGCCTATGTGGCGATGTTCCGGCGTCTGCGTGGCCTGGTGCATGCCGGGCAGGTGGGCGCTGGCGTGCGGTTGCCGCCGGTGGGCAGTGGCGCGCGTCTGGCCTTGAATGCCAGCAGCCATGGCCTGCTGTCGCAACTGCTGTGGGCCCGTGCCTGGCTGGGCCGCTACGAGAGCAGTGACTACCCCCGGGCGGCGGCCACCATGGCCGACTTGCTGCTCAACGGCCTGGCCGCGCCGGGCCAGACCTGGCCTGCTGCGCCACTGCCGCCGCCCGAGCCGGCGCCCATGGACCCGGCGGGCACCGAAACCGACTTCGCCATGCGCGACGCCTACCTGCGCACCGCCACCCGCCTGGTCAACGACCACGGCGTGGGCGGCGCGTCGGTGGAGCGCATCGCCGCCAAGCTGGCACTGACCAAGGGCTCGTTCTACCACCACCACGACACCAAGCACGCCTTGATCGACGACTGCTTCGAGCGCAGCTTTGCGCTGATCCGGCGGGTGCAGTGGGCCGCGCTGGCGCAGGCCAGGCACGGCGCGGCCAATGGCTGGCAGACCCTGCTGGCGGCCACCTTGCCGCTGCTGGCCTTGCAGACCGCACCACAGGGCCCGCTGCTGCGGCTGACCGCCTGGACCGAGCTGCCCGGTGCGCTGCGCTGGCAGAAATACGGCACCATGAACCGGCTGGGCGAGCGCTATGCCGCCATGGTGGTGACCGGCCTCGCCGATGGCAGCCTGCGCCTGGTCGACCCGGCCGTGGCCGCCCAGCTGATCAGCGGCCTGATCAACGCCCTGGCCGAGGTGGAGCACTGGTTGCCCACCGGCAGCCCACCCGACCTGCAGGCTGTGCTGGCCCGCCCGCTTTTGATGGGCCTGCTGGCCCCGCCCCTGGAGACTGCATGAGCACCACCGACAACCCTGCCACCAACCCCGCCACCAACGCCGCCCCACCCGACAAGAGCAGCGCCGACCCGAAGTTTGCCCAGTTCACCGGCACCCGCCCGGTGGCGCCGCAGCATGCCTTCGACGAAGCGGCCCTGGCCCGCTACCTGCACGCCCACATGCCGGCGCTGGCCGCCGGGCCGCTGCAGGTGGCGCAGTTCAAGGGCGGGCAGAGCAACCCCACCTTCATGCTGACCGCCGCCGACGGCCAGCGCTATGTGCTGCGGCGCAAGCCGCCCGGTGTGCTGCTGCCGTCGGCCCATGCGGTGGACCGCGAATTCCGCGTCATCACCGCGCTGGCCCAGACCGACGTGCCGGTGGCCCGCACCCATGTGCTGTGTGAAGACCCGGCAGTCATCGGCACCGCGTTCTATGTGATGGACTGTGTCGACGGCCGGGTGCTGTGGGACCCGACGCTGCCCGGCATGGCGCCGGCCGAGCGCGGCGCCATCTATGCCGAGCTGAACCGGGTGATGGCCGCGCTGCACCGGGTCGACCCGCTGGCCATCGGCCTGGCCGGCTACGGCAAGCCCGAGGCCTACCTGGCGCGCCAGGTCAAGCGCTGGACGCAGCAGTACCGCGCCGCCGAGACCGAGACCATCGACGCGATGGAGTCGCTGATCGGCTGGCTGCCGCAGCACCTGCCGGCCGAGGGGCCGGTGGGCATCGTGCACGGCGACTACCGGCTGGACAACGTGATGTTCCACCCCACCGAGCCGCGCATCCTGGCGGTGCTGGACTGGGAGCTGTCGACGCTGGGCGACCCGATGGTCGACTTTGCCTACCACTGCATGACCTGGCACATGGCCAATGGCCCGACCAGCCGCGGCCTGGCCGGTGCCGACCTGGCGGCGCTGGGCATTCCCGACGAACCGACCTACCTGCAGACCTATCTGCGGCACACCGGTCAGACCGGGCGCCAGATCAGCGCGGACGTCTGGGGCTACTACATCGTCTTCAACATGTTCCGGCTGGCCGGCATCCTGCAAGGCATCCTGGGCCGGGCGCTGCAAGGCAATGCCAGCAATGCTGCAGCGCTGGAGTCGGGCAAGCGCGCCAAGCCGCTGGCCGAGCAGGCCTGGGCGCTGGCGCAGACGCTGTTCCGCGGTTGAAAGGCTGAACCACCCATCGGCCCATCGGCGCACAGTCTGCAAGGTCAGGCCGGCGCTGCTAGCCTTGCTGGCTTGTTGTCATCAGGAGTTGCCATGACCGCTGCGGCCACCGCCGTGTTGAGCCCTGCCGAGGTGCAGGCCCACCTGCAGGCCCATCTGCCGCGCTGGACGCTGGCCGACGGCGCCATCCGCCGCGTGCTGCGCACGGGGGGCTGGAAGGGCACGCTGATGGCTGTCAACACCATCGGCCACCTGGCCGAAGCCGCCTGGCACCACCCGGAGCTGCAGGTCAGTTATGCCAGCGTGGCCATTGCCTTGAACACGCACGACGCGGGTGGCATCACCGCCAAGGACCTGGCGCTGGCCGACAAGATTGAATCCGTGCTGTGCTGGCGGCCGGGTGCAGCGCCCGGTGCCGTGCTGGACGGCACGCCCGACACGGCCCAACACCGCTACATCGTCTACGACTGATTGCCAGGGCCGCGCGGGCCACGCGGCGCAGGCGCTGCACCGGGCCGCGCCGGGCGGCGGCCATCGCGCTGCGGTCCATCGCGGCGCGGGCCGCGGTTGTCGGGTCGGCCGCCAGGGGCACCGGCTGCGGCCGTGCCCATCGGTCCGTCGCCACGCTGGCCGGGGCGGTCATCGCGGCGCGGGCCCCGGCGGTCGTCGGGCTGGCGTGCCGGCATGGCTGGCGCTTCGGCGGCTTCTTGCTTGGCCTGTTCCAGCTGCGGGTTCAGCAGCTCGGGTGACAAGCCCTTCAGGGCGCAGAAGTTGGCCAGCGTCAACGTGGTGCGCTGGAAGTCGCGCAGCAGCGCTGCACGGGCCTGGCGTGCCTGCATGGCTTCGGCCTGCTGGGCCATTTCGACGCGCTGCGCCTCGCGCTGCTGGTCACGCTGCTGCAGCTGCGCCTGCTGGTCACGGTCGCGGGTGAGTTGGCGGCGGCGTGTCAGTTCGGCCACGGCCAGCTGCTTGTGTTCGTCGCTCAGTTCGCCGGCGGGTTGGCCGTCCAGGTCGAAGCGGTGCGTGGCCTTGCTCAGGCCGATCAGGTAACCAGTGCTGCCGGTGTGGCGGCGGAAGAACGCCGACAGCGTGGCCTTGCTGAACACCCCGGGTGCACGCGCCTGGATGTCTTGCTGGATGCGCAGCTTGAAGGGCTTGGCCGGGCCGCTGAACAGCGCCGGGAAATGCCGGCGCAGCAACTCGGCGGCTGCCGCTGGCGTCAGCAGGGGTGGGCTGGCTGCGCCCGCTGCTCTGATTGGCGGGTGCGTCGCTGGCGGTGTCGCTGTCGGTGGCGGTGTTGCTGTCGCTGTCGCCACTGCCGTCCTCACTGCCGATGTTGCTGTCGTTGGTGAAGGCAGTCCGCGCACCATCCGTGGGCGCCGCAGCTTCGACGCCGGCTTGCGCTGGACTGGTGGCGGTTGTCGCCGTGTCTGCAGCACATGGCGGAGCGGGCAGGGGTGCCGCAGGCTCGGCGTCGGTGGCGTGAACAGGAACGGGCAGGTCGGTCGAATCGGGCATGGCGGCGCCGCAGGGCGGCTGGGCTTGGGCAAAAGCGCATTGTGGCCCGGCGCGGCCTGTTTGCGCCTGACCTGCGGCTGGCCTTCTACCGGACGCTCAGCCAGCGTGGCGGCGTGCCACCCAGACCAGGGCGCCGCCATCGCCGTAGCGCTCGGCATGGGGGATGTCCCGTGCCAGCGTGAAACTGTCGCCGGCCTGCAGATGGCGGGTGTTGTCGCCGACCGTCAGCCAGAACTCGCCTTCCGCCACTTGTGCGCTGACCGAAAAGCTGTGGCTGTGGGTGCCCACCACGGTGCCGTTCGCCCATTGGCGCTGCAGCACTTCATCAAAGCCCTGGGCCAGCGCATCGGTCTTGAATTGTTCGTAGGTGGGTGCGGTCATGGCGGGTTCCGGACGGGGTGGACTTGGGGTTGGCAGTATCGCCAGCATTGGCTGCCGCGTCTTGCTGGTGCTCTTGCTCAGGCTTGACGGGCTTCGCAGTACTGCTTTCTGGGTTGCGGGTTTTCACTGGGTGGCCTGGCTTGCGGGCGCCATGGTCAGGCGTTTATCATTGACCGACCGGTTGGTCGAAAGTATGGGGTGACGGGTGGTGTATCGGATGGCGCGATGCACTTTTCGTTTGCTAACCTGGTTCGCCGGCGCCATGCCACTGCTGACCTGACCGCCCCAGAGCCTGATGCAAGGACCCGCTTCGATGACTGCTGCCACCCCAAGCGATCGCGACGCCGCCCAGGCACTGGCCGAGCAGGTGCGGGACGCCATGTGGGCGGGCGACGCTGCCAGCAAGATGCTGGGCATGCAGATCACCAGCGTGGGCCCGGGCAGCGCCACCCTGCAGATGACCGTGCGCCAGGACATGCTCAATGGCCACGCCATCTGCCACGGCGGCCTCATCACCACGCTGGCGGACAGCAGCTTTGCCTTTGCCTGCAACAGCTACAACGAATTGACCGTGGCCTCGGGTTTCAGCGTCGACCTGCTGGCACCCGCCCGCCTGGGCGATGTGCTGACCGCCACCTGCAGTGAACTGCGCAAGACCGGCCGCACCGGCCTCTACGATGTGGACGTGCACAACCAGCGCGGTGAGCGCATTGCGGTCTTCCGTGGCCGCAGCCACACGGCCCGCGGCAAGCCGGTGATCGCCCTGGCCTGAGGCCCTCGCGGATCACCACGCACCACCCGCTCAACAAGCCCCGGAGACCCTGCCCATGCCTGTGCGCCATCCTGTCCCCGGTGATCTGGAGCCGATCGAGACCGCCAGCCGCGACGAAATCAGCGCGCTGCAGCTGCAGCGCCTGCAGACCACGCTGCAGCATGCCTACGACAAGGTGCCGCACTACCGGGCCGCCTTTGACGCCGCGGGCGTGCACCCGGCGGACTGCAAGACCTTGGCCGATCTGGCGAAATTTCCCTTCACCACCAAACAAGACCTGCGCGCGCACTACCCCTTCGGCCTGTTTGCCGTGCCGCGTGACCAGGTGGTGCGCATCCACGCCAGCAGCGGCACCACCGGCAAGCCCACGGTGGTGGGTTACACCCAGCGCGACATCGACACCTGGGCCCAGCTGGTGGCCCGCAGCATCCGCGCTGCCGGCGGCCGGCGCGGCGACATGGTGCATGTGGCCTATGGCTACGGCCTGTTCACCGGTGGCCTGGGGGCGCATTACGGCGCGGAGCTGCTGGGCTGCACCGTGGTGCCGATGTCCGGCGGCCAGACCGAAAAGCAGGTGCAGCTGATCACCGATTTCCGGCCCGACATCATCATGGTCACGCCCAGCTACATGCAGGTGCTGATCGAGGAATTCCGCCGCCAGGGGCTGGACCCGGCGGCGATGTCGGTCAGCGTCGGCATCTTTGGTGCCGAGCCCTGGACCGAAGCCATGCGCAGCCAAATCCAGGCCGATGCCGGCCTGCGCGCTGTCGACATCTACGGCCTCAGCGAGGTGATGGGCCCCGGCGTGGCCAGCGAATGTGTGGAGACACAAGACGGCCCGGTGGTGTGGGAAGACCACTTCTATCCCGAGATCATCGACCCCGACACCGGCGCCGTGCTGCCCGAGGGCAGCGAGGGCGAACTGGTGTTCACCGCACTGACCAAGGAAGCGCTGCCGATCATCCGCTACCGCACCCGCGACCTGACGCGGCTGCTGCCGCCCACCGCACGCAGCTTCCGCCGCATGGGCAAGATCGTGGGGCGGTCCGATGACATGCTGATCATCCGCGGGGTGAATGTGTTTCCCACCCAGATCGAGGAGATCGTGCTGCAGAGCCCCAAGCTGTCGGGCCAGTACCAGCTGGTGGTGGGGCGCGACGGCCCGCTGGACAGCCTGTGTGTGCGCACCGAGCTGAACATCGCCGCTGCCCAGTCCAGCGCCAACGACATCGCCGACCTGCAGCGCTGGCTGCAGCACCGCATCAAGACCCTGGTCGGCGTGAGCACCACCATCGAGGTGCTGCCGCCCGACAGCATTGAGCGCACCCTCACCGGCAAGGCCCGCCGCGTGCTGGACACGCGCAAGGCCTGACCGCCATCCAACCGACCCAACGCCGCTGCAACGAAAGGCACCCATGTACACCCAGGCAATGGACACCATGCCCAAGGATTTGGGCGACGCGCCGAAGGCGCTGCGCTCGGCCGATGAACTGGCGCTGCAGCAGCGCTTTGATGCACGCATCGACGCGGGCGAATTCATCGAGGCCAAGGACTGGATGCCCGACAACTACCGCAAGACCTTGCTGCGCCAGATCAGCCAGCATGCGCATTCAGAAATTGTCGGCATGCTGCCCGAGGGCAACTGGATCAGCCGCGCGCCCACGCTCAAGCGCAAGGCGATCCTGCTGGCCAAGGTGCAGGACGAGGGCGGCCACGGCCTGTACCTGTACGCCGCGGCCGAGACCCTGGGCACCAGCCGTGACCAGATGATCGACGCGCTGCACAGCGGCCGCGCCAAGTACAGCAGCATCTTCAACTACCCCACGCTGAGCTGGGCCGACATCGGCACCATCGGCTGGCTGGTGGATGGCGCGGCCATCATGAACCAGGTGCCGATCTGCCGCTGCAGCTATGCGCCCTATGCACGCGCCATGGTCCGCATCTGCCGCGAAGAAAGCTTCCACCAGCGCCAGGGCTTCGACAGCCTGCTGGTGATGGTGCAGCAGGGCACCGACGCCCAGCGCGCCATGGTGCAAGACGCGGTCAACCGCTGGTGGTGGCCCTGTCTGATGATGTTCGGCCCGCCCGACGACCAGAGCCCGAATTCGGCCCAGGGCATGCGCTGGGGCATCAAGCGGGTCAGCAACGACACCTTGCGGCAGAAGTTTGTCGATGCGGCGGTCGACCAGGCCAAGGTGCTGGGTGTCAGCCTGCCCGACCCCGACCTGGCCTGGAACGACGAACGCGGCCACTGGGACTTTGGCGCGATCGACTGGGCCGAATTTTTCCGCGTGGTGGCCGGTGACGGCCCCTGCAACCAGGAACGCCTGGCCAAGCGCACCAAGGCCTGGGACGACGGCGCCTGGGTGCGCGAGGCCGCCCTGGCCCACGCCCAGAAGCAAGCCACCCGCCAGCAAGCGGCCTGAGCCAGGAGACCCGCATGACGACCCCGAACACCGCAACCGAATGGCCGCTGTGGGAAGTTTTTTTGCGCAGCCGCGCCGGCCTGGACCACAAGCATTGCGGCAGCCTGCACGCCGCCGACGCGGCCATGGCCATCCAGCTGGCGCGCGACGTCTACACCCGCCGGCAAGAGGGCTGCAGCGTCTGGGTGGTGCCCAGCGCCCAGATCACCGCCAGCGACCCCGCCGACAAGGCCATGTACTTCGACCCGGCCGAGGACAAGGTGTACCGCCACCCCACGTTCTACAAGCTCCCCACCGAAGTCGACCACATGTGAACAGCAGCGTGTTTGCTTGCTGCACGGCCCGATGCCGGCCCGGCGCTGCCCGCCGTGCTGCGCGAACCAGCATCGCACCGCGCGCGACGGAATCCATCGCCGCTTTCCCGGAGCCCTGATCCAATGACCGCCTCGATCCAACTGCAGCACACCCCACAGCTGCAATACCTGCTGCGCCTGGGCGATACCTGCCTGATCCTGGGCCAGCGCCTGGGCGAATGGTGCGGCCACGGCCCGGTGCTGGAAGAAGACATCGCGCTGGCCAACATGGCGCTCGACCTGATCGGCCAGGCCCGCGCCTGCTCACCCGCGCCGGCCAGACCGAAGGCCGTGCCTTCGACGAAGACCAGCTGGCCTTCCTGCGCGACGAGCGCGACTACCGCAACCCCACGCTGGTGGAGCTGCCGCGTGGCGACTTTGCCTTCACCGTGCAGCGCAACCTGATGGTGGCCACGCTGCTGAAGCTGCTGTGGCAGCGGCTGGCCACGTCCAGCGACGCCGAGCTGGCCGCCATCGCCGGCAAGGCGGTGAAGGAGGCGCGCTACCACCAGCAGCATGCCGCCGACTGGGTGGTGCGCCTGGGCGACGGCACCGACGAGTCGCAGCGCCGCAGCCAGGCTGCGCTGGCCCAGCTGTGGCGCTACGTGCCCGAGCTGTTCGAGGCCGACGCGGTGGACGACGCCGCTGCGGCCAGCGGCCTGGGCCCGCGCTGGGCCGATGTGCAGGCCGACTGGCAGGCCGAGGTGGGCGCCGTGCTGGCCGAGGCCGGGCTGACGCCGCCGGCCGCCATCAGCCTTCCGCAGCACCGGCAAGCGCGGTGTGCACACCGAGCACATGGGCTTCATCCTGGCCGAGACTGCAGCAACTGCAGCGCGCCTATCCCGGGGGCGTGTGGTGACGCACTGCCCCCCCCACGAGGCGCCTGCGGCGCTTGCCCCCCAGGGGGGCACCGCCAGCGGCCCGGCAGCGCCGGTTCCGCAGCGGCCGCCTGGTTCGAACGCCGCGCGCATCGAGCGGGCCTGGGATGTGCTGTCCACCGTGCTCGACCCCGAGGTGCCGGCGCTGAGCCTGCGCGACCTGGGCATCGTGCGCGACGTGCGCGAGCAGGCGAGGGCGGCGCCACGCTGGACGTGGTGCTCACGCCCACCTACTCGGGCTGCCCGGCCACCGAGGTCATCAGCCAGAGCGTGGTCGATGCCATCACGGCGGCTGGCCTGGGCCCGGTGACCATCACCATGCAGCGCGCGCCCGCCTGGACCACCGACTGGATCAGCGACGACGGCCGGCGCAAGCTGCGCGACGTACGGCATTGCGCCGCCCGGCCCGGTGGACGCCGGCGCAGGTGTGCCCATCCGCCTGGTGGGCCGGCGCGCGGCGCAGGCCATCGCCTGCCCGCGCTGCGGCAGCAGCCAGACCGAGCGGCTGTCGGCCTTCGGCTCCACCGCCTGCAAGTCGCTGTACCGCTGCATCGCCTGCCGCGAGCCGTTTGAACACTTCAAACCGATATGACCACCTTGTTCCACCCGCTGACGGTGCGCGCGCATCGAACCCGACACCGCCGAGGCGGTGATCGTCAGCTTCGACGTGCCGATCGCGCTGCGCGCCACCTTCGGCTTCACCCAGGGCCAGTACCTGACGCTGCGCCACACCATCGACGGGCAAGACCTGCGCCGCAGCTACAGCATCTGCGCCGGCGTGGACGACGGCGACGCTGCGCGTGGGCGTGCGCAAGGTGCGCGGCGGTGTCTTCAGCAACTGGATCAACGCCAGCCTGCGAGTCGGTGACAGCCTGCAGGTGATGGCGCCGCAGGGCCGCTTCTTCGTGCCGCTGGACCCGGCGGCGCGGCGCCACCACCTGGGCATTGCCGGCGGCAGCGGCATCACGCCCATCCTGTCGATCATGAAGACGGTGCTGCAGCGCGAGCCGGGTTCACGCTTCACCCTGCTGTACGGCAACCGCAGCCTGCAGAGCACCATGTTCAAGGAAGAGCTGGAAGACCTGAAAAACCGCTACATGCAGCGCCTGGTGCTGCACCATGTGTTCAGTGACGAGCCCGCTGCAGCGCCTGGCCCCGACGCTGCGGCGCCGTTGCATGCCGAGCATGCAGCCCCCGACCTGCATGCAGCCCCCGACCTGCCAACCGCCCCCGACCTGCCAACCGCCCCCGACCTGCCAACCGCCCCCGACCTGCCAGCAGCGGGACGGCAGGACCCGGCCTTGAACACCGGTGTGATGGACCGCGACAAGATCGGCGACTTCCTGCGCAGCGTGGTGCCGGCTGCCGGCATTGCCCATGCCTACATCTGCGGCCCGTTCCAGATGAACGACGAGGCCGAGGCCGCGCTGCTGGCCGCCGGCGTGGCCGAAGACCGCATCCACATCGAGCGCTTCGGCGTCGTGCCGGCGGCGGGGCAGGGCATGGGTGCCGTGGCCGGCGCTGCCAGCGCAGGCCTGGGGGCGGTGGTGCATGAGGCCCTGCCAGGGGACGCCGAGCAAGCGCGCATCGTCATCGTGCGCGACGGCCTGCGCCGCGAGATCCTGTTCCACAAGCAGCAGCCCAGCATCCTGGATGCGGCCGCTGCGGCCGGGCTGGAAGTGCCGTTTTCCTGTACCTCCGGTGTCTGCGGGACCTGCCGCGCCAAGCTGCTGGAAGGCGAGGTGCGCATGGAGCGCAACTTCGCGCTCGACAAGGCCGACCTGGCGGCCGGCTTCGTGCTGTGCTGCCAGGCGCACCCGCTCACCGAGCGGGTGGTGCTGAGCTTCGACGCGCGCTGAACACCATGGCACGCGGGCGCGCGGCTGGATACGACGTGCAGCGGGAGGCCATCCTGCAGCAGGCGGCGGCCTGTTCGCCCGCAGTGGCTACCCGGCCACGTCGATGAACCAGGTGGCCGAGGCCTGCGGCCTGAGCAAGGCCACGCTCTACCACTACTACCGCGACAAGTACGCGATGCTGGTGCAGATCGCCGAAGGCCATGTCACCCGGCTGCAGGCACTGGTCGACGACGTGGCGGCGCAGCGCCTGGCACCCGAGGCCCGGCTGCGCCTGCTGATCCAGCGCATCGTCACCGAATACGCCGATGCGCAGAACGCCCACCGCGTGCTCACCGAAGACGTGCGCTTTCTGGAAGAAGCCGACCGCCAACGTGTGCTCGGCATGGAGCGCGCCGTGGTGGCCGGCTTTGCCCAGGCGGTGGGCGCGCTGCAGCCCGGGCTGGCCCAGGCCGCGCTGGCCAAACCGGTCACCATGCTGCTGTTCGGCATGATCAACTGGATGTTCACCTGGGTGCGGCCCGGGGGCGAACTGAACCACGAGACCCTGGCACCGATGGTGGCCGACTTGTTCCTGGGCGGCTTGCCGGCGCTGGTGGCGGCTCAGGCCCTTGGCAGCGTGCGCATGGACACCAGCGCCCCCTCCACCGCAGCCCCGAAGGTGACCCCATGATCCAAACCTTGCAGAGCCACATCGCCGGCCGCTGGCTGGGCAGCCACGCTGCCACCGCCTTGCGCAGCGCCATCAACGGCCACACGGTGGCCCACACCCACGCCGAGGCCATCGACTTTGCCGAGGCTGTGCACCATGCCCGCACGGTGGGCCTGCCCAACTTGCTGCAACTGGATTTTCAGCAGCGGGCCGAGCGCCTGCGGGCCCTGGCCAAGTACATCAACACCCACAAGGAGCAGCTCTACGCGGTGTCGGCCCACACCGGCGCCACCCGCGCCGACAGCTGGATCGACATCGAAGGCGGCAGCGGCACGCTGGCGGCGTTTGCCGCCGTGGGCGCCAACGAGCTGCCGTCCGGCAACCTGGTGCACGCAGGCCCGGCCATTGCGCTGGGCAAGACCAACCAGTTCGCCGGCACCCACATCCTGGTGCCACGCGGCGGCGTGGCGGTGCACATCAATGCCTTCAATTTTCCGGTCTGGGGCTTGCTGGAAAAGTTGGCCCCCAGCTTTCTGGCCGGCATGCCCTGCATCGTCAAGCCGGCCACGGCCACCAGTTATCTGGCCGAGGCGGCGGTGCGCCTGTTGCTGCAATCGGGCCTGCTGCCAGCAGGCGCGCTGCAGCTGGTGATCGGTGGCGCGGGCGATCTGCTGGACCAGCTCAACGGCCAGGATGTGCTCAGCTTCACCGGCAGTGCCGACACTGCTGCGCTGTTGCGGGCGCACCCCAAGGTCGTGCGCCACAGCATCCCGTTCAACGCCGAGGCTGATTCCTTGAACTGCGCCATCCTGGCGCCCGAGGTCACACCCGACCTGCCCGAGTTCGATCTGTTCATCCAGGAAGTGGTGCGCGAGATGACGGTGAAGGCGGGCCAGAAATGCACCGCCATCCGCCGCGCCATCGTGCCGCGCGCCCAGCTCGATGCGGTGGCCCATGCGCTGCGCGCACGCCTGGCCCAGGTGGTGGTGGGCGACCCGGCCGTGGCCGGCGTGACCATGGGCGCCCTGGCCAGCCATGCCCAGCTGGCCGATGTGCAAGCCCGCGTGGCGCAGCTGCGCCACGGCCACGGTGCCGAGCTGGTGTGCGGCGGCGAGGGTGCCGTGCCGCTGGGCGCTGGCACCGCGCACGGCGCCTTTTTTGCGCCCACGCTGCTGCTGTGCGCAGACCCGCTGCACAACCACGCGGTGCACGGCATTGAAGCCTTCGGGCCGGTCAGTACGCTGATGGCCTACGACCCCGATGCCGGCGATCTGAGCGAAGCCATCGACCTGGCCGCCCAGGGCCAGGGCAGCCTGGTGGCCAGCCTGGTCACCCGCGATGCGCAGCTGGCAGCCCGTGCCATTCCGCAGCTGGCCAGGCTGCATGGCCGCCTGCACATCCTGGACGCCCAGGCGGCGGCCGAATCCACCGGCCATGGTGCGCCGCTGCCGCTGCTCAAGCACGGCGGACCCGGCCGCGCCGGTGGTGGTGAAGAGCTGGGCGGCCTGCGTGCGGTCAGCCACTACCTGCAGCGCGCCGCCGTGCAGGGATCGCCAGCGATGTTGACGGCGGTGACCGGTGAATATGTGCGCGGCACGCCGCCCATCGACACCGGTGTGCACCCGTTTCGCCGCCACTTCGAGGACCTGCAGATCGGCGAGATCCTGCTGACGCACCGGCGCACCGTGGGCGAGGCCGACCTGGTCAACTTTGGCGGCATCTCGGGCGACTATTTCTACATGCACTTCGACGACGAGGCGGCCAAGGCCAGCCCCTTCGGCGCGCGCATCGCCCATGGCTACTTTGTGCTGTCGGCGGCGGCCGGGCTGTTTGTCTCGCCGGCGCCCGGGCCGGTGCTGGCCAACTATGGGCTGGACACGCTGCGCTTCGTCAAGCCGGTGCTGATCGGCGACACCATCCAGGCACGGCTGACCTGCAAGCGCAAGACCGACAAGAACAAGCGCGACGCCAAGGGCCAGGGCCAGGGCGTGGTGGCCTGGGACGTGGAAGTGCGCAACCAGCGCGATGAACTGGTGGCCAGTTACGACATCCTGACCCTGGTGGCCAAGCGGGGCTGAGCCGCCCACACTGCCAGCGCTGTTCAGCGGCGCAGTGATTCCAGCCGCAAGGCCAGCGACAGCTCCAGCTCGGCCAGCGCCTGCTGGGCACGGCGTGTGTCGTCCGGGTGGGTGGCGGCGGCCAGGCGCGCACGCAGGGTGGCGCGTTCGCGCAGCAGTTCCACTTCCAGCGGCAGCGATGCCGGCGCTCTTGAGCATCTTGAACGGCATGCGCACCTCGTCGGGGGTCTGCTGCCAGCCGGCGTCTTCGGCCAGCGGCCGGCCGTAGCCCTGGGCCTGGCGCAGGTCGCCGCGGCGCTCGGCCTCGGCCAGCTGGCGCGCGATGTCGTCGTCGACCTGGCGCACGCTGGGTGCCGGCCCGCTGCGGCGGCGTGCCAGCAGCTGCAGTTGCAGATCAGCCTCACGGCCTGCCGTGCCCGGCTCTTGTTGGGCAGGGTCGCGCCGCCGCGCTGCGCGCCAGCGCAGCAGGGTGGCTTTCATGGTGTCCAGCTTGATCATCGCCACCACAGCTTAGCGTTTGGCAGAAAGCCCTGCGGACACTGCAGATGTCCCGGCACAGGGTCTGCAGCAGCGGGCGGACCGTGGTCGGGCCTGGCCTGGCCTGGCTGCGCTGCGCTGGGCAGCTGACTGAGGCGCTGCCACCCAGCTTGCTGTGGGTCCGGCAGACCTGCGGCTCAGGCGCTGGCGGGGCTTGCTGGTGGTGTCTGGTCAGCCGGTGCGTCGAGAAAATCAGCCGCGCCACGCCGCTGCAGGCGCAGGCGCAGGTCGTCGCCGACCCGCTGGCAGTCGATGAAATCGAATTGCAGCGCCTGGTCCAGCGCAGCCAAGGCCGGCAGGGCGGCCATGCCCATGCCCGGCCCCAGCAGCTTGGGTGCGGTGTAGACCAGCAACTCGTCGACCAGGCCGGCGCCCAGCAGTGCTGCATTCAGCACGGCACCGGCCTCCACATGCAGTTCACCCACACCGTCCTGGGCCAGCTGTTGCAGCAGGGCGGGCAGATCGACGCGCCCGCCAGCGCCGGGCAACAGCAGCAGCGCAGCGCCGGCAGCGCGCAGCGCGGCCATGCGTTCAGGCTGGGCCTGCGCACCCACCACCAGCACCCGGCCCGGCGCCTGCAGCAGGCGGGCGCGTGGGCGGCGTGGCAAAGCCGGAATCGACCACCACCCGCAGCGGCTGCACCTGGGTGGGCACCAGGCGCACATCCAGTTGCGGGTCGTCGGCCTGCACCGTGCCGATGCCGCTGAGCACCGCGCCGGCACGGCGCCGCCAGGCATGGCCGTCTTGCCGCGCAGCCGGGCCGGTGATCCACTGGCTGCGGCCGTCGGCCAGGGCGGTGCGGCCGTCCAGCGAGGTGGCGACCTTCAGGCGCACCCAGGGCCGGCCGCGCTGCAGCCGCGACAGGAAGCCGATGTTCAGCGCCTGCGCCGCCTGGCGTGCCGGCCCGGCGCTGGCCAGGTCGACTGCGATGCCTGCGGCGCGCAGGCGGGTGATGCCGCGCCCGGCCACCTGGTCATAGGGGTCGCCCAGCGCCACCACCACCCGCGCCAGGCCGGCCGCGATCAGCGCATCGGCGCAGGGGGGCGTGCGGCCATGGTGGGCACAGGGCTCCAGGCTGACCCAGGCCGTGCCGCCCGCCAGCGACAGGCCGGCGGCCGCCGCAGCGCGCATGGCCATCACTTCGGCATGGGGGCCACCGGCTTGCTGGGTGAAGCCTTCGCCGGCCAATTGGCCACTGGCGGTGTGCAGCACGCAGCCGACCCGCGGGTTGGGGTCGGACAGGCCGATGGACTGCTCGGCCAGTGCCACGGCCCGCAGCAGCAGGGCCTGGTCCGCATCAGACAAGGCCATGTCAGGGCGCCGGCTGGTGCTGGCGGGTATTGGCCAGGATCAAGGCGCTCTGGCCGCTGCCATTGGGCGTGCCGTCGTCGTTGACCTCGGTGGGGCAGGTCTGGCTGCCCTTGATGACCAGGAAGTTCTGGTTGATCAAGTTGACCTTGACCCGCTTGCCGGTGCAGGCCAGCCCGGCCTCGTTGGTGTTGCGCGGCCGCTCCAGGCAGTACTTGCGCGGATGGTCGGCATTCAACGTGAACTGCGCATGGGGGTCGGCCTCGATCGCCGCAGTTTCGGTGTTTTCAGCAGTCGGCAAGTCAGTCGTGTACCGGCAGCTCTTGTAGCTGGATGCCAGCACGCCAAACGGCAGCGCTGTGCCTGCCCCATCCACCGGCACCGGGTTGAGCTGGCCGCCCCAGCCGGCAGCGTCAGACGTGCCCACGGCACAGTAGTACAGCACCCGGATGCTCTGCACCACCGAATAACAGCTGGTGGACACGCCCGTGCCCACCGCGTCCACCAGTGCCATGGCGCCCGGCGCGGCGGCCAGCGGGAACACCGGGCCCTGCGGTCGCTCTGCATCGGCGCCGGTGGGGGCGGTGTCCGAGATGTGGAACTGCACCGTGCCCGAGACCAAGGTGGCCAGCGGGCAGGTGGTGTAGTCGACCACGTCGGCTGCACACACCCGCATCACACCGGTGAGATTGTTGAAATACCAGCGCACACCGCTGGCGGCCCCGGGCGGCTCGAAGCGGCTGCTGCCGTCGCCCATGTCGACAGCAAGGTCGGGGATGCTGCGGTGCCGCCCGCGGTTGCGGCTGGTGGCAGATTCGCGGTGGGGCACTGCCAGCATCGCGCCCAGCGTGGGCGCGGTGGCATTGACCACGCTGTCCAGCGTCACGGTCTGGGCCTGGTTGGTGCGGTCGGTCCAGGTCACCACGACAGAGACTGCCTTCTGCGCGCTGCCGGCCAGGTCTTGCACCCGGCGGTCGACCCGGTAACTGGTGTTGCCGATGCCGCCGGGCGGCTGGTAGTTGTCGACCACCCGCGCCACGATTTCGTCATACGACACACCGGGCTGGCCAGGCACTGCCGCCAGCGTGGTGAAGGAGCGCAGCCGTTCGATTTCTTCACTGGCGATGCGGGTGGCCTCGGTGCGCTGCTTGGCCAGATCACTGTTGAGCCGCATGGTGCTTTGCACGCCCACCAGGGCCAGCATGCCGATGGACATGACGGCCAGCGCCACCAGTGCTTCGACCAGGGAGACACCCCGTTGGCGGGTGCGGTACAAATGGTGGTGGGCCATGGTCAGAAGATGTTCCAGCTGCCAGGCACCCGCACAAACGAGCCATAGCCCAGGCGGATGGTGTCGAGCACCGCCTTGTCATAGCGCACCGTGGCCACGCCCGTGACGGCCACGCTGGTGGCCGACACCATGGCGCCGTCCCAGGTGGCGGTTGCCGCGCTCCAGTCGATCTGGTTGGCATGGACGAAGCCGCTGACGGCGGCGTTGCCCGAGACGGTCAGCGTGCCGGTGACGATCAGCATCATCGGGTCAGCGGCGCTGCCCAAGGCCCCATCGGCATCGATGTTGACATTGCCATCGGCCCAAATCGGGTTGCGTGGGTTCAACGCCAGCGCGTTGGCGATGTCGTTGCGGTTGCAGCCTGCGGCGCAGTCGACCCGGACCACGGCAGGTTGGCGCTGGTAGCTCGCGGTGTCCAGCACGAACATGGCACGGAACCAGGCCTCAGCGCCTTGGCCCGCCAGGTTGGCCAGCACGGTGTCGTTTTCGATGCGCCCGTCGCTGCCAGATCCTGCCGGTCCTGTGAACTGGCTGGTACCTATAGGCGGAAGCGCGCCACCGGCATGCGCCGTCGTACCTGTCGCCAAGTCGCCATTGGCGACCAGTAGTTGCCCGGGCGCGTTGGCGGTGATGGTGGTGCCAGCCGTCAGCGCGGCGATGGGCGCCACCGGCAAGGCGCGCACCAGGCCTGCGGTGGCGATCACGGCGGTGGTGCCGTCCACCGCAGGCAGGTTGTCGGTCTGCGCGAAGCAGGCGGTGCCGCCATCCCCGGGATTGGAGCAACCGCGCGAGACAAATTGCACCGCCCCGCCGCGCACCACATTGCCACCGTGGAACAGCCGGAAAGTGACCCGGAAGCTGCTGCCAATGCCGTTGGCCGGCGGGTTGATGTCGGCTGGTGCCTCACCCACCGCCGGGCAGATGCAGCGGGGTGTGCCATTGACGATGATGCAGGCGGGGTAGACACGGTTGGCCGGTACCTGGCCCCAGGCCAGATCAAAGGCGCCTTCACCGTTGGAGGTGTCTGCAGCGGGCCGCAGGTAGCGGCTGCGGAAATCGCTCAGGCCGGCGCGCTCCTGCGCCCTGCACACAGTTGGCGGTGGCGCGGCCGCCGTTGAGCATGGCCAAGGTCCATTCCACGCCGGCGTCAGCGGCTTCCAGGGCGCGTGTGGCGCGGTAGCTGTTGGCCGAGATGCGCTGCTCGAAGACGAGGTTGCGGTTGGTGTAGGCCGCCACCAGCGCCATCACGAAGAACAGCACCATCACCACGGTCAGGGCGGCCACGCCACGGCCGGGCGTCAGCAGCAGGTTGGGGCGCGGGCGGATCACGGGCATTGCTCGACTGTCACGCTGTTGCGCAGGCGCACGTTCTCGCGCAGGCTGCGCTGCACAGCGGCGTCGTGCACCGCCTGGCCCACGATGGTGAAGCTGAGGTCGCGCGAGCGCACCGTCAACGGCCCGTTGCACTGCGGGCCCAGTGCTTGGCAGCCGGCAGCGGGGCAAGGCGCCGGCAGCACCTGGGTATTGACCACCATGTTGAACTGGGTGACACGCAGCACCGCCGGATCGGTCAGCGCCTGCCAGTTGTTGTTGCCCACCAGGTAGTCGATGGTGCCGGCGTTCTCGTTCCAGCGGAACCCGACGCGCTCGCGTGCGTTGCCTGCCACGGCATCGATCAATCCATCGTCCGCGTTGAATTCACCGCCGCCTTCGAAATCTGTTGAACGGTCATAGACCAGCTGGCCCGTTCCATCTGGGCGCTGGCGCGTTTTGCGGCGTTGTTGTGTTGTAGGGGTTGGCGCCAGGGCAGTTGGCCAGGTCCAGCGAGCCAGGCCACACGTTGCAGTAAGCCCGTCCCCAATAGCCGGCGCGGCGCACGTCGCGAGAAATCATGTCGGCTGCGGTGCGCAGGTCTTGTTGCACCTGGGCTTCCAACAGCAGGCGTCGGTTGCTGTCCAACTGGGTGGTCAACACCAGCGTCGCGCCAGCCAGGATGAACAAGGAGATGGTGATACCCACCATCAGCTCGACGATGGACAGGCCGCGCGCCAGGGCCGCCCTGCGGCGTGTCTGCGGCTGCCGACCTGGCCAGCGTGTCATTGCGCGCACTTCTGAATTGCGCCAAACACGCCGGACACCGAGCAAATCGACGGCAAACCGGTTTGGCTGGTGCTGACCCGTATTTCGCCAGCCGTGGCACTGCTGATGCTGACCTGCACGCTGCGGTTGGCCACAGGCATGCCGTTGTAGCCGCCCACTTCCAGGAAGGTGCGGTTGGCAGACAGGCGAATGCCGGTGGAGACCGGAATGTCAACCTGCCGGATCGGGGCCGGTCGGTCACCGCCCGCGTCTGCCGGACCACACACCACGTCCGCCGCCAAATTGCACCTGCAATCTTTTTGAATGGTGCCCTGGACATACAAGTTGTAGCAGGTCTTTTGGTCGTTTTGGCCAAACCAGATCGCAGTGCCCGTGTTGGGCCGGTTCTGGATTTGATGGGACTTCAACAGCCGCAGGTCCGTGACCAATTCCTGGGCGATGCCTTCCAGGCGTTTGCGGGCGACGAAGTCGCGCATCGACGGCAATGCAACCGCCAGCAACACGGCCACGATGGCCAGCGTCACCATCAATTCCACCAAGGTGACGCCACCGGTGTGGCAGCGTTGGCCGGGGGCGCGCGGCAGCTGGCTCATCGCACCCAG
The DNA here is from genome assembly GCA_963844485.1 of uncultured beta proteobacterium. GTDB lineage: Bacteria > Pseudomonadota > Gammaproteobacteria > Burkholderiales > Burkholderiaceae_C > Pseudaquabacterium. The sequence goes on along the minus strand of CAWJOQ010000010.1, from coordinate 47,564 downwards.
CACGGGTCAGGCGCGGCATTGGCGGCACCGCCGCTGGCCAACGAGGTGTAGCCGATGTTGCCGCCGTTGACCGTCACCACCAGGGTGCGGCAGCGGCTGTCTGCAGTCTGCGGCGAGCTGCTGCGTGCGGTGGCACGGACGATGTAGCCGGTGGCGTTGGCGCTGCCGTCGACCAGGCTGAGGTCGTAGTGCTGGTCTGGCGACGTGGCCGCCTGTGCGCCTGGCAGGTTGGCGAGCGTGCCTTGGTAGGCAGGGTTGTTGGCGCGCCAGCGCTCTTGTGCCTGCATCACATTGGCCAAGGCCGACATGCCATCGGCGCGGCGGCTCTTCTGCACAGCGTCCTGCAGCGCAGGCCAGGCGATGGCCGCAATGATGCCCAGGATGGCGACAACGATCATCACTTCCACGAGCGTGAAACCAGCACGGGCTGCAATGACAGGCGATTGGCGCGACATGGCTGAATTATCAGCAAGGCGGCGCGTGCACTGACGGTGCCGGCTGCCGTTCATCCGGTGCGACAGTCCGTCTGTCGCGAACCCCCCTGACTGCGGGGTCAGGCGCAGGCCCGCAGGCCACCCACGGCGCCCGAAGGTGTGCACGACCGCACCCGACCCATGATGTTCACCACCTGGTGGATGGCCCGTCCGTCTTGCGAAGCCAGGCGCAGCGTGGCCGTCGGGGTGACCGTCGCTTTGCGCCCATCAAAGACCAGCGGGTGGGCGATGGCGGCCAGCGACACCCCGCTGGCGGCTGGCAGGGGCTCGATGCGCAACAGCCGTGCACCGGCTTCGCAACGGGCTTCACCCTGGGCTGTGCATTCACAGGCGTTGCTGGCGCCGGTGTGCAGCAAATAGCAGCTGCCGCCTGCTTGCAGGGCCTGCACCACCAAACGCACCGGCTGGCCGGTGCTGATGGCGGTGGACCTGGCCAGGTGGATGTCTGTTTCCAGCAGCGCGGCAGCAGCCTGCAGGCGTTGGCCCTGCTGCAGACCGTTGAGCAGCGGCAGCGCGCTGCCCAGCAACACGGCTGCGATGGCCAGGGTGCAGAGCAGCTCCACCATCGACAGGCCGCGCTTGGCGCTCAGGCTGCCGTGGCGATGCAGCTTGCGCTGGCTTGCAGGCTGGAAGTTGCGCTGAGTGCTGTGGTTCGCCATGGTGTGCTCCAGTCGGTGGTCGATGGATGCACTGTAGGAAGCGGGCGGCCGCGGCGCGTCGCCCTGGCGGGTGGGTCGGGGAGGGGCCTCTGTCGGGGGAGGCGTGGCACCCCCACCATCGGGGGAGGTGTCGGCAGCGCTGGGGGCTCAGATGTCCCGGATCAGCTGCCGGAACTCGTCCACGTCTTCAAAGCTGCGGTAGACCGACGCGAAGCGCACATAGGCCACCTTGTCGATGCGCTTGAGCTCGCGCATCACCAGTTCACCCAGGCGGGCGCTGGGCAGTTCACGCGCGCCGGTGGCCATCAGCTTGTCCTGGATGCGGTCGATTGCGGCATCGACCTGCTCCATGCTGACCGGCCGCTTGCGCAGGGCCAGCATCATCGACCCACGCAGCTTGGCGGGGTCGAATTCCACCCGCGCGCCATCTTTCTTGACCACGGCGGGCAAGGCGATTTCAGCGCGTTCGTAGGTGGTGAAGCGCTTGTCGCACTTCAGGCAACGCCGGCGCCGGCGCACCACGTCGCCTTCATCGGATTCGCGGGTCTCGGCGACCTGCGTTTCCTGGTGGCTGCAATAGGGGCACCGCATGCGGTGGCTGCTGGCTGCGGTGCCCTGGATCGGATCAGCGGTAGACCGGAAAGTCGCGCGTCAGCACGGCCACCTTGGCGCGCACCGCAGCCAGGTTGTCGCTGTCCTGGGGCTTGTCCAGCACATCGGCGATCAGGTGTGCGGTCTGGCGTGCTTGATCTTCACCAAAACCGCGGGTGGTCATGGCCGGGCTGCCCAGGCGGATGCCGCTGGTCACCATCGGCTTTTGCGGGTCGTTCGGGATGCCGTTCTTGTTGCAGGTGATGTGGGCGCTGCCCAGCACGGCCTCGGCTTCCTTGCCGGTCAGGCCCTTGGGGCGCAGGTCAACCAGCATCACATGGCTTTCGGTGCGGCCACTGACGATGCGCAGGCCACGCTGCGTCAGGGTGTCGGCCATCACGGCGGCGTTGTGCACCACCTGCTGCTGGTAAGCCTTGAAGGCGGGCTGCAGCGCCTCCTGGAAGGCGACGGCCTTGGCCCCGATCACATGCATCAGCGGTCCGCCCTGGATGCCGGGGAAGATGGCGCTGTTGATCTGCTTGGCCAGCGCGTCCTTCATCAGGATCAAGCCACCGCGCGGGCCGCGCAGTGTCTTGTGGGTGGTGCTGGTCACCACGTCGGCAAACGGCACCGGGTTGGGGTAGACACCCGCAGCGATCAGGCCGGCGTAATGCGCCATGTCGACCAGGAAGTAGGCGCCAACCGCCTTGGCCACCCGGGCAAAGCGCTCGAAGTCGATGCGCAGCGAATAGGCCGAGGCGCCGGCGATGATCAGCTTCGGGCGGTGGTCATGGGCCAGGCGTTCCATCGCGTCGTAGTCGATGGCCTCATTGGCGTCCAGGCCGTAGCTGACCACCTTGAACCACTTGCCCGACATGTTCAGCGGCATGCCGTGGGTGAGGTGGCCGCCTTCGGCCAGGCTCATGCCCATGATGGTGTCGCCAGGCTGCAGCAGGCCGAAGAACACGGCCTGGTTGGCCTGCGAGCCCGAATTGGGCTGCACGTTGGCGTTTTCAGCGCCAAACAGCTGCTTCAGCCGGTCGATCGCCAGTTGCTCGACCACGTCGACATGTTCGCAGCCGCCGTAGTAGCGCTTGCCGGGATAGCCCTCGGCGTACTTGTTGGTCAGCTGCGAGCCTTGCGCCTGCATCACCGCAGGCGAGGCGTAGTTCTCGCTGGCGATCAGCTCAATGTGCGCCTCTTGGCGGGCGTCTTCCAGCTGCATGGTCGCCCACAACTCGGGGTCGACTTGGGCGATGGTGGATTGGGTGCGGTCAAACATGGGGCAGTCCTGTGGGTTGAAGACCCGGCGGTGGGCGCAGGTGTGCGCCAGTGGCTGCCCACTGGCGGATGCATGCGGCGCCCGGATCCGGGCTGCCCAGGCGAACGGCTGGGGCGGCGGCGGCCAGCAATGGCCGCCCTTGCAAGGGCCGGTTCACGCTCCACGGTGGTGGCCCACCTCGGGCAGGACCAGCGTGCTGCCGTCCTGCCTTATCGCCAGTCGCGTAAACCCGCAGAGTGTAGCGGACGAACCGACCGCGCTGCGCTTGGCGCTGGCCGCGCCGGCAATTGGCTCAGCGGTTCCAGGCCACCAATGCGCTGTCCACGCCAGGGGCGCTGGGGCTTGCGGCGGGCGCTGCGGCTTCTTCGGGGCTGTCTTGCTTGGCAGGCGCAGCCACGGGTGGCGGGGTGTTCTTGGCGTTGACCGCCACGTTGCGGCCGTCCGCCACCTGCCGCAGGTGCAGTTGCTCGGCCAGCACCTTGACCACATAGCCGCCGTCCTCGCCGCTGATGGCGGCGCCGACGTAATAGCGCAGGCCGGCTTCCAGGCTGCCGGCGCGGGCGATGCACTCCTTGAGCACCTGCACACCCACCCGCAGGTTGGACACCGGGTCAAACGCCGCCCGCACGCCGCCGTAGGCCTCGTACTTGTCGTCGTGCACGCGGGTCATCACCTGCATCAGGCCCTGGGCCCCGACCGGGCTTTGGGCAAACGGGTTGAAGCTGGATTCCACCGCCATGATGGCCAGGATCAGCGTGGGGTCCAGGCCGACGCGCTGGCCCACCGCCCAGGCTTCCTGCACCAGGCGGCTCACCGGCTCGGGCGCCACCTTGTAGCGGCGCGCCAGCCAGCCGGCCACGGCGGCTTGCTGGCGTGGCAGGGTCTTGGGGTCGGTGGCGGTGGCCCGTGCCACGGCGTCGGGCTCTGGCTCTGGCTGCGCATCCGCCAGTTGCGGGTCACGCGCTTCCTCGCGTGCCAGCAACCAGTCCAATGCGTGCTGTTCGAATGCGGTGCGGATTTCAGCCCGGCCGCCTGCAAACAGCGCCACACCGACCACCACCAAACCCACCAGCGCCAGCGAGTTGTGGCTCACCTCCAGCAGCCCGGTACCGACGTCACGCAGAAAGACCTGCGTGGATGCCAAGCAGGACCTGCCTACAGCGCGAATGCGTGCTTTCGCTGTCATGTCAAACCCAATGGATGACCCGTCTGTGCGCAGGGGCCGGCGAATGCGGCGCACCTGGAGGCGGCGTCGATAATGAAAAGCTTGGCCGCTTGCACATCAGATGGTGCATGCCGGCCCGCAGCGGTGGGTGCCCAGCAAGGGCCGGCGCCATGCGCTCTGACCCAAGGGTTTACCCGATATTTCAAGCAACCATCGATTCTAGGAAGCCTTGAAATAACCGGTCAAGTATATCAAATTCGATTTTTATATTTTTTAGACTATGAAATACCGTGATCTGCGTGACTTTGCCGCTCAGCTTGAGCGCATGGGTGAGCTCAAGCGGGTGACCCAGGCGGTGTCGCCCCAGCTGGAAATGACAGCCCTGGCCGACCAGGTGCTGCGTGCCGGTGGGCCAGCCTTGTGGTTCAACCAGCCGACCGGCTACAGCACGCCGGTGCTGGCCAACCTGTTCGGTACGCCGCGCCGGGTGGCCCTGGGCATGGGCGCTGCCGATGTGACCGAGTTGCGCGACATCGGCACCCTGCTGGCCCGGCTGAAAGAGCCTGAGCCGCCGCAAGGGCTGAAAGATGCCGGCCGCCTGGTGCAGATGATGAAAGCGGTCTGGGACATGAAGCCGGTGCGGCGCCGTGACGGCCCTTGCCGCGAGGTGGAACTGCAGGGCGATGACATCGACCTGGCCCGCTGGCCGATCCAGACCTGCTGGCCCGGCGACGCCGCACCGTTGATCACCTGGGGTCTGGTGGTCACGCGGGGGCCGCAGGCCATCGCCCGGCCGCGCCTGCGCCAGAACATCGGCATCTACCGCCAGCAGGTGATCGGCCCGCGTGAGGTCATCATGCGCTGGCTGGCCCACCGGGGCGGTGCGCTCGATTTCCGTGATTTCGCCCGCGCCAACCCCGGCCAGCCCTTTCCGATGGCAGTGGCGCTGGGCGCCGACCCCGCGACCACGCTGGGCGCGGTGACACCGGTTCCGGACAGCCTGGGCGAGTACCAGTTCGCCGGCCTGCTGCGCGGCAGCGCCACGGAACTGGTCGACTGTGCGGTGGGCGAGGGCGAGCGCATGCTGCAGGTGCCGGCCACTGCCGAGATGGTGCTGGAGGGTCACATCCCGGTGGCCGCACCCGGCTTCAGCGGCCGCAGCGCCCATGGTGTTCCGGTCAAGGAAGTGAACGGCTACCTGCATGCGCTGGAGGGGCCTTACGGCGACCACACCGGCTACTACAACGAGCAGGACTGGTTTCCGGTGTTCCGCCTCGACCGCCTGACGCACCGGCGTGACCCGGTCTACCACTCCACCTACACCGGCAAGCCGCCCGACGAGCCGGCGGTGCTGGGCGTGGCACTGAACGAGGTGTTCGTGCCCATCCTGCAGAAGCAGTTTCCTGAAATCGTCGACTTCTACCTGCCGCCCGAGGGCTGCAGCTACCGCATGGCGATCATCTCGATCAAGAAGGCCTACCCCGGCCATGCCAAGCGGCTGATGTTCGGCCTGTGGAGCTTCTTGCGCCAATTCATGTACACCAAGTTCATCATCGTGACCGACGACGACGTGGACATCCGCAATTGGCAAGACGTGGTCTGGGCCATCACCACCCGCATGGACCCGGTGCGCGACACCACCCTGGTCAGCCAGACGCCGATCGACTACCTGGACTTTGCGTCACCTGTCAGCGGCCTGGGCGGCAAGATGGGCCTGGACGCGACCAACAAATGGCCTGGGGAAACCCACCGCGAATGGGGCCGCACGATCACCATGCCCGCCGAGGTGACACAGCGGGTGCAGGGCCTGTTTGACCAATTGATGGCGCGCTGATGCGGCTGGCGGATCAAACAGCGCTTGCATCCCTGGTCGCCCAGGAGTAAGGTTGCTTTGCCTTCACTGAAGGCAACACACTTCGTGCAGTCTCTGCATGAAACGGGGCCCCGGACACAATCTCTCCAGAGCTCCACATGGTGGCCATCGGCCGCCCGCCCCCTCGAATCGCAAGGTCCGAGGGGGTTCGTGTTTCTGGCAACCCCGACCGTCAAGCGGCGCCTTCAGCCGCCCGTTGCCAAGGCGATCCATTCACGCAGTGTCTGGCGCACGCGCTGGTTGCCTGCGGCACTGGGCAGCCAGCGCTGCAACACCGACAGGTTGCGGTCAGCCACCAGGCCCATCGGGGCGGGCACCACGCGCACGGCCAGATTCAGCCGCTGGGCCTCTTGCTCAAAAGCACGCACGGCACGCCGCATGTGCCAACCATGGCTGACCAGCAGCACTTGGGTGATGCCATCGGCCTGCAGCATCGGCAGGCCCATGCGCGCATTGCCCCGGGTGTCCTGGGATTCAGCCTCCACCCAGCGCAAGTTGCGGCCATAGTCCCGGCTGGCCACGCGGGCCGCCACGGTGGCCTCGGCGGGCCGGTCGGTCTGGGCCCAGCCCGTGCCGCCCGAGAACATCACCGGCGCCTGCAACTGGCGCGACAGCCACAGGCCGTAGTGCAGCCGCTCCATCGACAGGTTGTCGAGGTGCGATTCGCCGTACTCCGATGCGAGCCCGCGGCTTCCCGCGCCCAGCACCACCACGGCGGTCTTGTTGTCGGCCAGGCTGCGCCTGAGCTCCGCCATGCGCTGGATCGACAGCGACGGTGCGGCCGACAGCGACCGCTCCAGCAAGGCACCGGTGACCTGGCACTGGCTGAACCACAGCAGCACCACCGAGCCCAGCAGCAGCAGCGTGGCCGTGGCTGGCCGCCGCCGCTGCCACCACCAGGCCAGCAGCAGCAGCCACAGCAAGGGGATGGGCGGCAGCAGCAGCACGGTCACCCAAGGTTTCCATTCAAGCAGGCCGAAGGTGGCGAAGATGTCAGTCACGGCTGGGCGGGCAGGGCGGTCATCCCGCGATTCTGCATTCGCGGCGCGCAGAGACCTTGCGGTGCCGGCGCAGCCGGGCACCGAACACAATGCCGGCTGGTTCAGCATGGAGAGCAGACATGAAGGAAGACACCATCACTCTGGGCGGCGGCTGCTTCTGGTGCACCGAGGCGGTGTACGAACAGGTGCAGGGCGTGCTGTCGGTGCAGTCAGGCTATTGCAACGGCCATGTGCAACGGCCGAGCTACGCCCAGGTGTGTGAGGGCGACACCGGCCACAACGAGGTGGTGCGGGTGCGCTTTGACCCGGCGCTGATCAGCCTGCGGGAGATCCTCGAGATCTTCTTTGTGGTGCACGACCCGAGCACGCTGAACCGCCAGGGCAATGACGTGGGCACACAGTACCGCTCCGGCATCTACTGGCACCGGCCCGACCAAGCCGAGGTGGCCCGCGCGGTGATGGCCGAGGCCGACGCACGTGTCGGCGGCCGCCTGGTCACCGAGCTGCTGGCCGAAGACAACTACTGGCCGGCAGAGGACTACCACCAGCATTACTTCGCCAACAACCCTGGCCAGGGCTACTGCGCTTACGTGGTGGCGCCCAAGGTGGAGAAATTCCGCAAGACCTTCGCCGCGCGGGTGCGCCGGGATTGAGCGGGCTGCACCTGCACCTGCACCTGCGGCTGTATCTGGGTCTGCAGTCGCGGCTGCAGTGACCGCTGCAGTGAAGGCCGCCGGTGGGTTGTGGAACCACCCTGCGACCAGCCAGGCTCAGGGCGCCAGCCGCTCGCGCAGCCAGTTGCCGCCTTCCAGGCGGTAGCACAGGCGGTCATGCAGCCGGCTTTTGCGCCCTTGCCAGAATTCCCAGCGGTCGGGCACCAGGCGAAAGCCGCCCCAGTGCGGCGGCCGTGGTGGCGACAGCGCAAATTGCGCGGCATAGCGCGCCGCCTGGGCCACCAACACCGCCCGGCCGCTGATCACCTGGCTCTGTGGCGACGCCCAGGCGCCAATGCGTGAATCAAGCGGGCGTGACGCGTAGTAGGCATCGGCTTCGGCATCGGCCACCCGTTCCACCCGGCCTTCAATGCGCACCACCCGCTCCAGTTCCACCCAGTGGAACTGCAGCGCGGCCATCGGGTTGCCGGCCAGTTGCTGCCCCTTGCGGCTGTTGAAGTTGGTGTACCAGGCCAGGCCGCGTTCATCCACGCCCTTGACCAGCACCACCCGGGTGGACGGTCGCCCGTCGGCCCCCACGGTGGCCAGGGTCATGGCGTTGGGTTCGGGCAACTGGCCGTCGATGGCCTGCTGCAGCCAGGTCTCGAACTGCCGCAACGGCAATGCCGCCGCAGCCTGTTCGTCGAGCTCGGCCTTTTCATAACTCTTGCGCAGATCAGCGATGCGGTGGTCCATGGCGCCAGTATGCCGCCGCAGGCTGGTCGGCGGCTGGCGCAGGCCACAAGCCTGCTGTCAGCCGGGGGTGGCATCGTGGTTGCACCCTAAGTGATTGGCCTTAAGTACAGCTCCGACTGTTGCTTGTGTGGGGTGGCCCGCATGCTTGGTGCCCAAAGGCGTCCGGGCGCGTGTGTAGAAGGACCCCAACGAGTCAAACCATGAAATCACAACCTGTCATCATCGTGCTGGCGGCCGGCCGCGGCAGCCGGTTTGCCGGCAGCAGCCACAAGCTGGTCCAGGATCTGGGCAGCATCAGTGTGTTGGGGCAGACCATCGGCCATGCCATCGAAAGCCGCCTGCCCGTGGTGGTGGTCACCACCGAACCGCTGGCCGCCGAGGCGACACGCTGGGTGGCGCGGCGTGATGTGGTGGTGCTGCCCGAGGTCGGCAGCCCGGGTGGTGGCCCTGGTAGCAGCCCAAGCGGCGGCGCGCTGGGCATGGGCTTTTCCATCGCGGCCGGCGTGGCGGCGCGCTCGCACGGGGGCGGCTGGCTGATGCTGCCGGGCGACATGCCGCTGGTGCAGCCGTCCACCCTGGTGCGCGTGGCGCAGGGCCTGGCCCAGCATGCCGTGGTGTATGCCCAGTACCGCGGCCGGCGCGGCCACCCGGTGGGCTTTGCAGCAGAGCTGTTTTCTGAACTGGTGCAGCTCAGCGGCGATGAGGGCGCCCGCCGCTTGATGGCGCGCTACCCGTCGCTGGGCATCGAGCTCGATGACCCCGGTGTGCTGGTCGATGTCGACACCCTGGATGACTTGGCCAAGGTGCGTGCCAGGGCGCCTGGTGCGGTGACACCGGCGCCCTGAGCCTGTGGCGCGGTCCGGCCTGGCGGGTCAGACCAGCCCTTCGCGCCGGGCCAGTGCCAGCAGACGGGCGCTTTCGCGGTCGCACATGCGGTGGTGGCGCAAAGCCTCGGCGGTGCGCACCAGGTAGTCCAGCGTGCTGCCGTAGCGGCCGCTGGCCTGGCCCAGGATGCGCAGCATCTCGCTGTCGTCGATGCGCCCGGTGAAGTTGGGGCTGCGCCGGCTGAGCGTGAAGGCCAGTGCCATCACCTCGCCACCGGCGGTCTGGCAGCGCAGCCAGCGTGGGTCGTAGACACCGGTGGGCATCTCGCGGTGCCACAGGCGGTCCAGCTCATCCCGGCCGCGCGCGCGCGGAATGCGGTAGACCATGCCCCGGCACATGCCGCCGGAGACCAGCGCGTACACCAGGCCGGGCTGCTCTGGCGTGCCGCGGTTGACGCGCGAGCGCATCTGGAAGGCCCGGTGCCAGCCGCGCACCAGGGCAGGGCGGTGTTCAGCGGCATCAAATTCAGGCCGCCAGATCAGCGATGCATAGCCAAACACCCAGAGATCAGCGCTGCCGCCCCACTGCTGGCGCACTTGGGCCAGCAGGGCGGCGGTGTCGCGCACAGCCAAGTTCTGCATGCCGCGCAGCATGCCAGAAACAAGGCCGTGGTCGCTTGGAGTGCCATGCTGCTTGCCTTGACGATGTAACCTGGTTACATCACAATTGAATCATCAGTTACGGAGTGGCCACCATGAAATCACGCATCGCTGCCTTGACCGAACGCATCCGGGCGCGCAGTGCACCGCAGCGCCAGGCCTATCTGGCGCGCCTGCAGAAGCTGGCCGACCGGCCGCCTGGCGCCCAGCGCATGGGTTGCGCCAATGTGGCCCATGCCTTTGCCGGCATGCCGGGCGACCAGCGTCTGCGGGTGGTGGCCGAGCGCGCGCCGCACCTGGCGGTGGTCACGGCCTACAACGACATGCTGTCAGCCCACCAGCCGTATGAAGGCTATCCGGCGCTGATCCGCGACGAGGCGCAGCGGTGCGGCGCCACCGTGCAGGTGGCCGGCGGTGTGCCGGCCATGTGCGACGGTGTCACCCAGGGCTTGCCGGGCATGGAGCTGTCGCTGTTCTCACGCGACAACATCGCCATGGCCACGGCAATCGCCCTCACCCATGATGTGTTCGACGGTGCGCTGCTGCTGGGCGTGTGCGACAAGATCGTGCCCGGCTTGCTGATCGGCGCGCTGCATTTTGGCCATCTGCCCTGTGTGTTCGTGCCAGCCGGGCCCATGGGCACCGGCCTGTCGAATGGCGAGAAGTCCAAGGTGCGCGAGCAATTCGCCCAGGGCCTGGTGGGCCGTGCAGAACTGCTGCAGGCCGAGCAGGCCGCCTACCACGGCCCAGGCACCTGCACCTTCTATGGCACGGCCAACAGCAACCAGATGCTGCTGGAGGCCATGGGCCTGCATGTCCCGGGCGCTGCCTTTGTGCACCCGCACGACGGCCTGCGCGAGGCACTGACCCGCGCTGCCGTCGGCACCGTGCTTGGCATCACCCGCCGCAGCCGCTACACGCCGATCGGCCAGTTGGTCGACGAGCGGGTGATCGTCAACGCCATGGCGGCGCTGCTGGCCACCGGCGGGTCGACCAACCACCTGATCCACTGGGTGGCGGTGGCCCGCGCGGCCGGCATCCGCATCGACTGGACCGACTTTGCCGACCTGTCGGCCGAGGTGCCGCTGCTGGCCCGTGTCTACCCCAACGGGGACGCTGATGTGAACCAGTTCCAGGCTGCCGGCGGCCCGGGCTGGGTGCTGCGCGAGCTGCTGGCGGCCGGCTGCCTGCATGGCGATGTGGCCACGGTGTCTGCCCATGGCATCGCCGCTTATGGCAGCGTGCCGCAGCGCGCCGAGGGTGGCACGGGTCTGGCCTGGACGCCGGTGGCTGCCGAAAGCAGTGACACCAGCATCGTGCGCCCGGCTTCGGCACCGTTCTCAACCAGTGGCGGGCTCAAGCTGCTGCAAGGCAACCTGGGCCGGGCGGTGATCAAGATCTCGGCCGTGCCCGACGACCGCCATGTGGTCGAGGCGCCGGCCCGGGTCTTCCACAGCCAGGAGGCCCTGCATGCGGCCTTCCAGGCCGGTGAACTGGACCGTGACGTGGTGGTGGTGGTGCGCTTTCAGGGGCCGCAGGCCAATGGCATGCCCGAACTGCACAAGCTGACGCCGCCGCTGGCGGTGCTGCAAGGCAAGGGCTACCGGGTTGCGCTGGTCACCGACGGACGCATGAGCGGCGCATCGGGCAAGGTGCCCGCCGCCATCCATGCCAGCCCGGAGGCGCTGGCCGGTGGCCCGCTGGCCCGGCTGCGCGATGGCGACGTGGTCCGCCTGGACGCCAACGCCGGCACCCTGGCCGCCCTGGTCGACCCGGCCGAATGGGCCGCCCGGCCGCTGGCCACGCTGGACGCCGAGCAGGCCGACGACAACGCCCACGGCCTGGGCCGCGAGTTGTTTGGCGGCATGCGCCGCACCGTGCGCAGCGCCGAAGAAGGCGCCATCACCTGGCTGTGATGCGGGCCAGGCCTGCAGCAACAGGCGCCAATTGCTGACCGCGCGCTCCCCGTTTGCTCCCCATTCGTTCCCTTTGTTCCTGTTCCCCATTTGCCCCCGCTCCAGGACCCTGCCCATGATCGACACCCTCAGCCTGGCCAGCCATGGCCCCGTCATCCCCGTCATCGTGCTGCAGCGTGTGCAGGACGCCGTGCCGCTGGCCGAAGCCCTGCTGGCCGGTGGCGTCAAGGTGCTGGAAGTGACGATGCGCACGCCGGTGGCGCTGCAATGCATCGAAGCCATCGCCAAGGCGCTGCCCGAGGCAGTGGTGGGCGCCGGCACCGTGCGTTCGGCTGCCGATGCGCAAGCCGCGCTGGACGCCGGCAGCCGGTTTGCCGTCAGCCCGGGTTACACCAGCGCCCTGGGTGCCGCCTGCGGCCGCATCGGCCTGCCGCTGCTGCCCGGCGTGGCCACGGCCAGCGAGGTGATGGCGGCCCAGGCCGACGGCCTGGCCTTCCTGAAGTTCTTTCCGGCGATGCAGGCCGGTGGCATCCCGATGCTCAAGGCCCTGGGCGGGCCGTTCCCGGATGTGGCGTTCTGCCCCACCGGCGGCATCACGCTGGACACCGCGCCGCAGTTTCTGGCGCTGCCGAACGTGAAGGTGTGCGGCGGCTCCTGGCTGACGCCGGCCGACGCGGTGGCCAGCGGCGACTGGGCGCGCATCACCCGGCTGGCGCGCGAGGCGCTGTCGCTGCGCGCCTGATCGGCGCGGTCAGAGGTTGCGCCGCTCGATCAGCTCGATCTTGTAGCCGTCGGGGTCGGTGATGAAGGCGATCACCGTGCTGCCGCCCTTGACCGGGCCGGGCTCACGGGTGATGGCGCCACCCAGCGCGGCGGCCTTGTCGCGCAGCGTGCTGCAGGTGGCGGCGACGTCGGGCACGCCGATGGCGATGTGGCCATAGGCCGTGCCCAGCTCGTAGTGGTCGATGCCGTAGTTGTAGGTCAGCTCGATCTCGGCCTGGTCGGGGTTGCCGCCGCCATAGCCCACGAAACGCCAGGTCGTACTGTTGCTCGGGCCGCTGCGTGGTGCGCAGCAGTTCCATGCCCAGCACCTGGGTGTAGAAATCGATCGAGCGTTGCAGGTGGCCGACCCGCAACATGGTGTGCAGCAAACGCATGGTTTGTCCTTGCTGGTGTGGAAGTGAACTGGCGGGCAGGCCTGGCTTGGGGGCTGGGGGCTGGGAGCGGGGGGTCAGCGGGTTTCGCGGTCCAGCCAGACCGCCAGGCCTTGGGCATTGAGCTCGATGTCCAGCGCCAGGCTGGCCACGGCGGCCTCGGCATCGGCGACACCGTGCCGTTGCAACTGTGCCAGCACCTGCGCCTGCAGGCCGGCTTTCAGTGCGGCATGCCGCTGCGGTGCGGCGCGCAGGCCCTCGGCCAGCGCCACCATGGCATCGATCTGCGCCAGCAACAGCACTGCCAGCCGCGCCACGTCGCCCACGGCACCAAAGTGCGTGAGGTACATCTGCTGCGGCTGTTGCGCCAGCAGCCTGGCGATCGATTGGCGCAGCGGCCCGGGCTCGAACTGCACCGGGCTGGTGGTGGGCAGCACCCAGGCGCCGGCCGCGCTGTCGGTCTCGCGGTAGCTCAGGCCAAAGGTGTCGCCGCTGAACCAGCCCGCGCTGCGCGCGTCCCAGATGCAGTGGTGGTGGCGGGCATGGCCAGGGCTGTCGATGAACAGCAGGGGCCGGCCTGCCAGGTGCAGGGTCTCGCCGTCTTGCGGGCTGCGCACCCGCGCGGCGGGCACCGGCACCAGCTGGCCGTACTCGCGGTCCATCACCGCCTGGCCGTAGACCGCCAGCGCACCCTGGTACAGCGCCTGCGGGTCGACCATGTGGCGCGCGCCACGCGGGTGCACCAGCAAGATGGCAGCGGGCAGGGCCTGCATCAACAGGCCGGCGCCGCCGGCATGGTCCAGGTGCACATGGGTGGGGATGACGAAATCCACCGCGTCGGGGGCCAGCCCCAGATCGTTTAGCGCGGCCAGCAGGCGTGGCACGGCAAAGTTGGTGCCGGTGTCGACGAAGGCGGCGCGGCCCTGTTCGACGATCAGGTAGGCCGCATCGAACAAGGGCCGGTGGAATCCGGTGTCGATCACATGGATGCCGTGGGGCAGGGCTTGGACGAAGGGCAGGGCCATGGAGTTTGCAAGGTGGGCGCTGTTGGCGCCAGCAAAACGAAGGGGCAGGAAGGCCTGCCCCGGGATGGTGACACAGGCGCCGCAGCGCCCGATCCTGGTCAGCCCGCTGTGTTGGCGTACAGCGCCCAAAGGCGGCCGATGTCGGCTGTGCCGTCTGCGCCCTTGACTGCACGCAGCACCTGCACGGCCTTGGCCTTGTTCTTGGCGCCGCTCTGCAGCAAGGCCATGCCCAGCCGCAGCTGGGCGTCCTCGGGCCGCTTCAGGCCGCCCTTGGCAATGCCCTGCTCGATCAGGGTGATGCCCTTGTCGGCCTGGCCCATGGTGGCGTAGGCATAGCCGATCTGCACCAGGTCGTTGCCGTCCTTGGCCGCGCTGGCGTCGGCGGCACGCTGCGCGATCGTGGCCTTGGCGTCGGTTTCCTGCTTGTCGGCCAGGTCGCGCAGGCGCTTGTGGCGCTCGGCCTCGGCCCCTGTGCCCAGGGCGCCGCTGGCAAAACCCTTGTCGACGATGGCCTTGCCCTCTGCCGGCAAGCTGGCCTGCAGCGCCAGTTGCGACATTTCCATGAATTCGTCGGTTTTCTCCAGCGAGCCGGTGGCCAGGCGCAGGCGCATCAGGTCCAGGTTCAGGCGGCTGGAAAAGCCTGCCTTGCGCGCCAGGCGGCCCAGGTAGATCGCCCAGTAATCCTTCTTGGGATAGTTGAACAGCAGCTTTTCGAGTGTGGCGGCCTGGCCGGCGCTGTTGTTGGTGCGGGCCTGGGCGTCGGCCAGGCGCAGCAGGTCGGCTTCTTCCGGCCGTTTGCCGGCCTGCTCGGCCGCAGCCACGGCAGCCGCCGCTTCCTTGCCGATGGCAGCGTAATCGCCACTGCTGCCTTGCAGATAGGCCTGCAGCTGCTTGAGGCTGGCGCTGTTGTTGCCGGCGGCCTGCGCCTTCTGCAGCCACTGGGTGGCCCGGGCGTTGTCACGTGCAGCGGCATAGGTGCTGGCAAGCTGTTCAGCCACCTGGCCTTGCTCGGCGCCAGACACCTTGCCGAACAGCGATTCCAGCGCCTGCGCGGTGACCGCGGTGTCGCCGGCGCGCTGGGCGGCGGCGGCTTTCATGCGATCGATCATCAGCGCTTCGGCTGCCGTCTTGCTGCCCACGGCCTCGGCTTCGCGCACCTTGGCCAGGGCTTCGCGGCCCTTGCCGGCCTTCAGCAGTTCAGACGCAGCTTGCAGCGGCCTGCCCACTTCCGGGCGCAGCGCTTGCGCCTGCACGCTGCCGGCGGCAATGCCCAGCAGCAGGGCGGCGGCCAGCGTTGAAATCTTCATCGTCATGGTGGCCCTCACTGCATGAACTGCTCGTTGCCGATCAGTCCGATCTTGGTCACACCCAGGCGCTGGGCGCTGGCCATGACCATGGCGACGACCTTGTACGACACCAGCTTGTTGGGGCGCAGGTGCACCTCGGGCTGGTCGGGCAGGGCGGCGACCTGGCTCAGCTTGTTCTCCAGCGTGGCGCGGTCGGGCACGATTTCGCCGTTCCAGCCGATGGTGCCGTCGAAGTCGACGTCGATGCGGATGATCTCCGGCGGCTTGGGTGGCGCGCTGCTCGGGCCCACCGGCATGTTCATCTTCACCGCATGCGTCTGCAGCGGAATGGTGATGATCAGCATGATGATCAGCACCAGCATCACGTCGATCAGCGGCGTGGTGTTCATTTCCACCATCACCTCGTCTTCGCCGCTGGCGTTGCCGACGTTCATTCCCATGGTCGTGGTCCTTGCGTTGTCCTGGTCGGAGGGCGGCATCCGGCGCCGGGTTGCCTCGGCGCGGGCACCAAACCCCCTCCGGGGGCCGGGCCATGGGGTGCCATGGCCCAGGGGCTCATTGTCTTGGCGGGGCTTCGGTGATGAAGCCCACCTTGGCGATGCCGGCGCGCTGGCAGGCCACCACCAGGCGGCCCACCGCCTCGTAGCGTGCTTCCTCGTCACCGCGGATGTGCACCTCGGGCTGCGGGTCCTTGACCGCCTCCTTCTTCAGCTCGGCCACCACGCTCTCGATGTCGGGCATCTTGCGGGTGTTCCAGTAGATGTCGCCGTCCTTGCTGACCGCCAGCAGCACGTTCTCGGGCTTGGTCTGCGTCGGCACGTTGCGCTCTCTTGGGCAACTGCAGCTTGATGCTCTGGGTGACCACCGGGATGGTGATCAGGAAGATGATCAGCAGCACCAGCATCACGTCCACCAGGGGCGTGGTGTTGATGGCGGAGTTCATCTGCTCGTCGCCGTCGTCGTCCGGCGCGCCGACGTTCATGCCCATGTGCAACTCCTGCTGTTGAACGCGGTGGCGGCTGTTGCCAGGCCGCCCTGATGCGGCTGCCCGCCCGGTTGGCCCGGGGTGCAGCCGTGCGGCACGGGGACCAGCATCACCGCTTGCCGGCGAGCAGCACGTTGTGCACGTCGCCGCGAGAAGGCGCGCACCTTCTCCATCACCGTCTTGTTGCGGCGGATCAGCCAGTTGTAGCCCATCACCGCGGGCACGGCCACGGCCAGGCCGAAGGCGGTCATGATCAGCGCCTCGCCCACCGGGCCGGCCACCTTGTCGATGCTGGCCTGGCCGGCGATGCCGATGGCCGTCAGCGCGTGGTAGATGCCCCAGACCGTGCCGAACAGGCCGACGAACGGGGCGGTGGAGCCCACCGTGGCCAGGAAGGCCAGGCCGTCCTGCAGGCGGCTGTTGACGTTGCCGACCGCACGCTCCACGCTCATGCTGATCCAGGTGTGGCGGTCGATGCTCTCGACCAGCGTGCCCTCGTGGTGGTCGTCGGCCTTCACGCCCTGCTCGGCGATGTAGCGGAAGGCGCTGCCTTCGTCCAGCGTGGCGGCGGCCTGCTTCATCGATGCTGGCCTTCCAGAAGCCTTCGCCCACGGCGTTGGCCGACTTCATCAGCTTGCTGCTGCTCGAACAGCTTGGTGAAGATGATGTACCAGGTGCCCATGCTCATGATGATCATGATGATCAGCGTGCCCTTGGCCACGAAGTCGCCCTGGCGCCACAGCGCTTCCAGGCCGTAGGGGTTCATCACCTCTTCCTTGGCCACGGTGGGCGAGGCCGTCATGTTGGCCGGCGCAACGGCTGCCGGTGCTTCAGCAACCGGGGCTGAGGCCTGCGCCAGGGCGGGGGCCGGAGCGGTGGTGGCGAGGGTGGCGATCACCACCAGGGCGGCGGCCAGCGGCGCGCGCAGGAATTTCAGCAGGGACATGGTCACTCCAGGAACAAACGGATGAAAAGGGAAGGGGGCTGCGCCAGGCGGCGGCCGTCTATTCGGTCTTCCAGACGTACTCGACGACGGTGGTGGCGCCCACCGGCTTGGCCAGCCTCGTCGGTGCCGGGCTTGAAGGGGCATTTGCTCAGGGCGTCCACCGCCGTGCGGTCGAGCAGGCGGTGCTCACGCGACGGGCCGGCCGATTTCTCGATCTCGGCCTTGCTGACCTTGCCGGTGGCGTCCACGGTGAAGCGGATCTTGGTGGTGCCAGTGGCCTCGGCGCGCAACGCGGCGGCCGGGTAATCGGGCTTGTCGCAGCCCGCCACATTGATGCTGGCCGGCACCGCCTGGCGCTTGGGCGGCGGCGGTGCGGGCGCTGCCACCACGGCCGGGGCCGGCGCGGGCGCGGCGGGTGCAATGCTCACCGGGGGCGCGGGCGGCGGCGCCTCACGCGTCACCGTGATGGCGGGCGCTGGCGGCGGGTTGGCCATCTGGATCTCCGGCGGCGGCACGAAAGACGGCGGCGGCAGCGCCATCTTGGGCGGCGGCGGCAGGTTCTCGGGCGGCGGCGGCGGGGGCGGCTTCACCTCCTCGATGATCTTGGTCTCGATCGGCGCCTTGACCACTTCGACGATCTTGTGCCCCAGTCCGTTGACCAAGGCATAGCCCAAGGCAACGTGGCCCACAGCCACCACGATCAAACCGACGGGGTGCTTGCCCGGGTTGCGTTGCTGGGATGCGTAATCCACTCTATAAACCTCCAGACAGCCGGGGCATCGTTGCCGAGCCGCTGTGCCATGTTTTTCGTGATGCAGCCTCGTGAGCTGCGGGCCGCTTTGCTTGACGCGGCGGAGAAGAATATAGCCTGAAACATTACTACACCCGGCGGGCGCCCCACCCCCAGCTGCGGTGGTTGCCGGATGACACTCGCCGGGCCTGCAGGCACAGACGCCGGCATGAATCAAAACTACGTGATGCCGCTGCGAACAGCCCGTTGCGGCGCTGCGACCTGCGGTGCAAGCGCAGGCGGGTTGCTTGCGGACCAGCGCCCCGAAACCAATCGCAGACCACGCCAGAACGAAACCACGACCACGCCCGCAGGGCAGGCGCGATGCCGGGCCGTTGCGCGCCAGGCCGCTGGTGCACGCTGCAGCCGGTGTCATGCTTGGCGATGTGCGGCGCATCGGCGACGATGGCGCGCGCCGTCCAGCATGGCCAAGATTGCCGAAGTCGGAGAAGTTGTAAGCGTCATCGAGAGGAGACCAGCATGGCCGATCACGTCGAGAACCCCATGGGCTTGATGGGTTTTGAATTCGTTGAATTTGCCTCGCCCACCGCCCAGCTGCTGGAGCCGCTCTTCGAGCAGATGGGTTTCAGCCTGGTGGCGCGGCACCGCTCCAAGGACGTGGTGCTGTACCGCCAGGGCCAGATCAACTTCATCGTCAACCGCGAGCCGCGCAGCATCGCGGCCTACTTTGCCGCAGAGCACGGGCCGTCGGCCTGCGGCCTGGCCTTTCGGGTGCGTGACGCCCACCAGGCCTACCAGCGTGCGCTGGACCTGGGCGCCCAGCCCATCGACATTCCGACCGGGCCGATGGAATTGCGCCTGCCGGCGATCAAGGGCATTGGCGGCGCGCCGCTGTACCTGATCGACCGCTTCGAAGACGGCCGCTCGATCTACGACATCGACTTCAACTTCATCGACGGTGTCGACCGCCACCCGGTCGGCCACGGCCTGCGCCTGATCGACCACCTCACCCACAACGTCTACCGCGGCCGCATGGCCTACTGGGCCGGCTTCTACGAGAAGCTGTTCAACTTTCGCGAAGTGCGCTATTTCGACATCCAGGGCACCCACACCGGCCTGACCAGCAAGGCGATGACGGCGCCCGATGGCCAGATCCGCATTCCGCTGAACGAAGAATCGTCGCGCGGGGCTGGGCAGATCGAAGAGTTCCTGATGCAGTTCAACGGCGAGGGCATCCAGCATGTGGCGCTGCTCAGCGACGACCTGCTGGCCACCATCGACAGCCTGCAGCTGGCCGGCGTGCCCCTGATGACCGCCCCCAACGATGTGTACTACGCCATGCTGGCCGAGCGCCTGCCCGGGCACGGCCAGCCGGTGGCCGAATTGCAGACCCGCGGCATCCTGCTCGACGGCAGCACCGACGCCGTGGCCGGTGGTGGGCAGCCGCGGCTGCTGTTGCAGATCTTCTCGCAGACATTGCTCGGGCCGGTGTTCTTCGAGTTCATCCAGCGCAAGGGCGATGACGGCTTCGGCGAGGGCAACTTCAAGGCGCTGTTTGAATCGCTGGAGCGTGACCAGATCCGCCGTGGCGCGCTGACCGCCGGCGATTGATCCGCTGCGGCCGGCCGGCCGCACTGCCGCTGACTCTGCCGCTGACACAGACGCTGACACAGACGCCACAGACGCGGACACAGACGCACCCGCCTGCGGGGCTGCTGTACATCCGGAGCATCCCGCATGTGCACAGGCCTTGCAGCGCCATGCCCGGTGTGCCCGCCAGGTGCAAGTTAGGGGGTGGCGTTCAGCAAATTGCTGAACCCACAATCGATTGCCGCAGTTGCTTGGCCATTGCCTGGCGTACGGCATCAACCCCTGCCTAACGCCCATGATCGGTGACGTGCTCAGCCTGCTGAGAGACCAGCTCGACAGCTTCTTGCGCGCTGCTGCGCCAGCTGCAGACGAGGGCACGGGCGACCCCCGCGTGCAATTGCTGGACGGTGCCAAGTCCGACCCGATCGAGTTCCGCCTGAACGCCATCACCCTGCTGCTGGTCAACATCGAGCAGGAGACCGGCCTGCGGTCGGCCGACCCGTATCTGCGCCTGCCAGGCGATGCCGGCCTGCGCCAGCTGCTGCCCGAGATCCAGCTCAATTTGCGGCTGTTGGCGGTGGCGCGCTTCAAGGTCTACGAGCAGGGCCTGAACCAGCTGGGCCTGGTGATCCGCTTTCTGCAGCGGCACCGCGCCATCGAGCCTGGCAACACCCCGGGCTGGCCGCAGCAACTGGACCGCCTGGTGCTGGAACTCGTCACCCTGCCGCAGGGTGAGCAAAACGAGATCTGGAGCGCATTGCGGGTCAGCTACCAGCCGTCGGCCCTGTTCCGGGTGCGCCTGGTGGTGTTCCGCGATGCGGACGGCACGGCAGTGCCGCAGATCGCCCAGACCCGGGTGCAGGTTGTCCGCAAGCCCTGAGCCCACCTTCAACTTCTGCCACGAACGGAGTCCACCCCATGCCCGTCTACAAGACCCCCGGTGTGTATGTCGAAGAGATCTCGACCCTGCCACCGTCCGTGGCCGAGGTGGCCACCGCCGTGCCGGCCTTCATCGGCTACACCGAGCGTGGCCCGGCCGAGACCGCTGAGCCCCGGGTTGTGCGTGTGGCCACGCTGCTGGAATTTACCTCGGTGTTTGGCGGTGCACCCTTGCAGAAGTTCAGCCTCACGCTGGGCAGCGGCGGCGCCGCGCCGGTGCTGAGCAGCGCCGGCCCAGCGACCGGCTTTGCACTGCACCATGCCGTGAGCCACTACTTCAAGAACGGTGGCGGCCCTTGCTGGGTGGCGTCGGTGGGCAACTACACGTCCAGCCCGTCCAAGGCCCATTTCAGTGCCGGCCTGGCTGCACTAGAAAAGGAAGACGAGCCCACCCTGCTGGTGCTGACCGATGCCACCTGCCTGCTCAGCGCATCGGCCTACTATGAGCTGTGCGGTGAGGCCCTGGCGCAGTGCGCCAAGCTGGGCGACCGCTTCACCATCATCGACGTGCATGGCGGTGACCCGGCGGCGCTGCGCAACGACAGCAACCTGTCGGCCAAGCTGATGTACGGCGCGGCCTACCACCCCTACCTGCAGACATCGCTGCCCGTGGCCTGGCGCGCTGAAGACATCGACATCAACCGCGTGGGTGCGGCGGCGGCCAATGTCAGCGGCAGCCTGGGCGTGGGCGGTGCCAGCGGCATCGTCGTCAGCTACACCGGCGTGCCCGGCAGCAACCCGGGTGTGCTGATCCCGGCCAGCCGGGTGGCCGACGCCCTGACCATCACCGTCGCCAACAACCTGCTGACCTTGGCCGGTGCCAGCGGCAAGACCGGCAATGACGTCGCCACCGCCTGGCTGGCGTTCAAAGGCGCCAGCAATGCAGGCGGCTTTGACATCACCCGCGCCGGCGACGGCACCGGCAAGATCGCTGGCGCTGCCGAGGTGCCACGTGCGGCCATCGTGCTGCCCCAGCCGCCGGGCGAAACCTTGGCCAGCGTGGCGCGCAGCGAGACCGGCCTGTACAACGCCGCCCGCACCCTGCTGGAAGCCCAGCGCGTGGTGCTGCCGCCCAGCGCGGCAGTGGCTGGCATCTATGCCCGCACCGACCGCGAGCAGGGCGTCTGGAAGGCGCCGGCCAATGCCGGTGTGATGGCGGTGTTCGGCCCGGTCAGCAAGGTCACCGATGACGAGCAGGACCGGCTCAACGAAGACGCCACGGCCGGCAAGTCGATCAATGCGATCCGGGCCTTCACCGGCAAGGGCACCCTGGTGTGGGGCGCGCGCACGCTGGCCGGCAACGACAACGAATGGCGCTATGTGTCGGTGCGCCGGCTGTTCATCACGATTGAAGAGTCGGCGCGCAAGGCCACGTCGTTTGCGGTTTTTGAACCCAATGACGCCACCACCTGGCTGAAGGTGAAGGCCATGATCGAGAGCTACTTGTACGGCCTCTGGGAGCGCGGCGCCCTGGCCGGGGCCAAGCCCGAGGCCGCTTACTTTGTGCGGGTGGGGCTGGGCACCACGATGACCGCGCAAGACGTGCTGGCCGGCCGCATGGTGGTGGAAGTGGGCGTGGCCGCCGTGCGGCCGGCCGAATTCATCATCCTGCGCTTCTCGCACAAGCTGCAGACCGAATGAGCCGGGCCGGCCCCGCCACTGCCGACGTCCGGCAACCCGCCCATCCCTGACCACGTCACTCCAAGGCGCACACCATCATGGCAATGACCAAGGACCAGATCAAGGCCGCCTATCCGCTGCCGGTCTACAACTTTCGGGTTGAGATCGACGGCATGGCGATCGGCTTCACCGAAGTGTCCGGGCTGAACATCGCCTACGACACCATCACCCACATCGAGAGCGCGCTGCATGGCGCCGGCCCGCGCATCCTGTACATGCCGGGCAAGCCCAAGATCACCACGCTCACCTTGAAGAAGGGCGTTGTCGCCGGCGTCAGCATCAAGGTGCTGTACGACTGGATCAACACCGTGGCACTGAACCGGGTGGTCAAGAAGGACATCATGGTGCGCCTGTGCGACGAGAACGGCGTGGCAGTGGTCACCTGGAAGGTGCTGAACGCCTTTCCGACCCAGCTGGACGCGCCCAGCTTCAGCGCCAGCGCCAATGACGTGGCGATTGAATCGATGGAGCTGACCGCCGACGCGGTGCTGATTGAAGAGTCCTGAGCGCGGCGCTGCGAGCCATGGCCCACAGCCTTCCGCTGCAAGCGGCCAGCTACCCGCTGGCGGCCTACAACTTCCGCGTCACCGTGGGCAGCCTGGCCATGGGCTTTTCTGAAGTGACTGGCCTGGTGCGGCAGTTCGAGACCCTGACCTACCGCCACGGCCTGAGCTTTGCCGAAGGCGAGCAGATCGTGCGCTGGCGCATCGACCAGTACAGCGACATGACGCTGCGCCGCGGTGTCGTCAAGGGCATGCCGGCGCTGCGTGACTGGCTGGAAAGCGGCGAGCAGCGCAGCCTGTCGGTCAGCCTGTGCGACGCCGATGGCACGCCGGTGGTGACCTGGCGGGTGCAAAAAGCGTTGCCAGTGCAGCTGGATGCGCCGGCGCTGCTGGCCGACAGCAACAGCGCGGCGGTCGAATCGCTGGCACTGAAGGTGGCCGGCATCCTGGTGGAGACCCACTGACATGGTGTGCTGCAACGCATCGCCCGGGTCGGCGCCGTGGCCTGCCAAGCCGCCCGGCCCGGCAGCGCAGGCCGTGCGCACAGTGGGTGGGCACTGAGATGCACGCGCCGATTCTCGGCATGCGTTTTTCGGTGCTGTTCATGGTGGGCGGTGCCGTGCCCAACCCGATCGACCTGCGCTTTGCCAAGGTGTCGGGGCTGGAGATGACGGTGGAGACCAGCACCGTCACCGAGGGTGGGCAAAACCTCTACACCCAGCAGCTGCCCCAGCGCATCAGCCACGGCAACCTGACGCTGGAGCGCGGCATGGTGGTGGGGTCCTTGCTGAACCTGGAGTTCAACGCCAGCTTCAGCGGCTTCCGGTTTGCGCCCTGCAATGTGCTGGTCAGCCTGCTGAGCGAGGACCGCTTGCCGATGGCGGCGTGGTTGTTCATGAAGGCCTGGCCGGTGCGCTGGTCCACATCCGACCTGGACGCCGGCCAGCCAGGCCTGGTGATCGACACCATGGAACTGGCCTACGGCCGCATGCAGATGCTGCGGATCTGAGCCACGCAGCCCCCACACCGACACAGCCCCACGGCCCCCACAGCCCAAAGCCCCCCACTGGACACAAGCGCATGCCGATCGAGATCCGAGAGCTGGTGATCCGCACCGTGGTGGGCGGCGAGGCTGTGGCGCCGCCATCGGGCAGCCGCAGTGATGACCTGCATGGCAGCCACCACGGCAGCAGACCTGCAGCGCCCGCGCTCGACGCCGCAGGCTTTGACCTGCTGGTCCAGGCCTGTGTGCAGCAGGTGCTGCTGGCCCTGGCCCGTGAGCGTGAGCGCTGAGCCGATGTCCCTGGCCAACCTGTTCAAGCTGGAGAAGATGCGCATCGAGGGCTACCTCGATGCACGCCGCCGCCGGCCCACCAGCCCGGCAGAGATCAAGCTGATGTTCAACCCGGCGAGCTACCAGCGCCGGCATGCCGTGGTCTACAACAACGACACGCTGCAGGCACTCAACACCGAAGGTCGGCCGGCCCGCTATGCACACACCGAGCCGGGTGAGCTGCAGCTGCAATTGGTGATCGACGGCACCGGCGTGCACCAGTTCGGCGCTGAGCAGTTGCTGGGCCAGGTCAGCGTCAAGAAGAAGGTCGCTGAGTTCGAAAAGATGTGCCTGCGCATGAACGGCGACATCCACCAACCCAATTTTTTGGTGGTGCGCTGGGGCGACTTCAGCTTCCAGGGGCGGCTGCAGTCGCTGGACATCCGCTACACCTTGTTCGATGAATCGGGTGACCCGCTGCGTGCCGAGCTGGATGTCAACTTTGTGGAGGACCGCGCCACCGAAACCGCTGCCCGCGCTGCGGCCAAGAGCTCACCCGACCTGACCCATGTGCGCACCGTGCAGGCTGGCGACACGCTGCCGCTGCTGTGTGTGTCGATCTACGGCAGTGCCAGCCACTACCTGCTGGTGGCCCGCCACAACGGGCTGGACGACTTCCGCCAGCTGCAGCCAGGCCAGCAGATCCAGTTTCCGCCGCTGCCGCCTGCGGGTGGGGTTTCGGCATGAGCGCGCAAGGCCTGGGCATGATGGCCGCGGACATGCCAGATGCCGGCACCTGCAGCACTTGCGGCATCTGCGGCACCTGCGGCAACCACAGCACGCCTGGCACGCAGGTGCAGCCGTGAGCGTCGTCACCGTCACCGTCAAGGCGGGCGGCCGGGTCATCCCGCAGACCGATGGCCTGGTGTCGGTCGACGTGCGGCGCGCGCTCAACCGCCTGCCGTCGGCGACGCTGGTGTTTGTCGACGGCGACATGGCCGACGGCAGCTTCCCCATCAGCGACAGCGGCAGCTTCCAGCCCGGTGCCGAGGTCGAGATCCTGGCGCGCTATGAAGGCGCGCAGGGCTCCGACGGCCAAGACCGCGCGCTCTTCAAGGGCCTGGTGGTGCGCCACGGCATCGAGACCGGCGTGCATGGTGCGCTGCTGCGGGTCGAACTGCGTGACAAGGCGGTGCGCCTGACCCGCCCGCGCCGCAGCCAGGTGTCGGTGCAGGCCAAGGACAGCGAGGTGTTTGCCAAGCTGGTCCAGGCGGCCGGGCTGCGCTGCGATGCCGACGCCACGCACGTGGTGCACCCGTCGCTGGTGCAGTTCGATTGCAGCGACTGGGACTGGCTGCTGACCCGCGCCGAGGCCTTGGGCCAGGTGGTGGTGGTCAGCGACGGCACGCTGCGCATCACCCGGCCTGCTGCGCCGGGCGCACCGGCGTTGTCGGTCCAGTGGGGCACGGACATCCTCGACCTGGAGTTTGAATGCGACGCCCTGGGCCAGGAGGCAGGCGTCGATGCCAGCAGCTGGGACGCTGACCGCCTGCAGATGGCCCAGGCCCAGGGCGTGCAGCCGCCCCAGCCCGCGCAGGGCACGCTGGGCGGCGGCAAAGCGGCCACAGCCCTGGGCTTCAAGAAGTCCACGCGGGTGTTTTCCGGCCCGCTGCTGTCCGGCGAGGCCAAGGACTGGGCAGCGGCGGAATCTGCGCGCAGCCAGTGGGGCCTGCTGCGGGGCCGGCTGCGGGTGCAGGGCGTGGCCACCGTCGGCCTGCTCGATGCGGTGCAGATCGGTGGTGTGGCCAAGGCCTTCACCGGCCGGTCGCTGGTCACCGGCCTGTGCCACCGCATCGCCGACGGCAACTGGACGACCGACCTGCAGTTTGGCCTGGCGCATGCGCCGCACCACCGCCGGGCCGACCTGGCCAGCGCGCCGGCTGCCGGCCTGCTGCCGCCGGCCAGCGCGCTGCAGATCGGCGTGGTCGAGGCGGTGGCCGACGACCCGAACCAGCAGCACCGCATCAAGGTCAAGCTGCCGATGCTGGGGGACGCCGCCGACGGCCTGTGGGCCCGCCTGGCAGCACCCGACGCCGGCAATGCGCGGGGCTTCTGCTTTCGTCCCGAGCCGGGTGACGAGGTGGTGCTGGGCTTCTTCAACGACGACCCGCGCCAGCCGGTGGTGCTGGGTGCGCTGTTCGGCAGCAAGCACGCACCACCGCAAGCCGTGCACGACACCAGCGACAAGAACAACTTGCGTGGCGTGGTCACCCGCAGCGGGCTCACGCTGGCCCTGGACGACGACAAGAAACAGATCAGCCTGCAGACACCGTCGGGCGCCAAGCTGCTGCTCGATGACGATGGCGAGGCGATTGTCATCAGCGACAAGCATGGCAACCAGATCACCCTCGACAAGGACGGCATCCGCATCAGTGCGGCCAAGGACTTCCAGGTCCAGGCCAGCGGCAAGGTCACCATCGAGGGCAGCACCATCGACTTGAACTAGCCAGGCCCAGCCCATGTTGCCACCCACCATGCCACCGACTGGTCCCACCGCGCCCGGTGGCGCCCCTCCTTCCGCCCCTTCTTCCATCTGCCGGCCCGCCCCGGCCCCAGCCATGACCGACATCCAGCTGCGCCTGACCATCGATGAACTGAACCTGGTGCTCGAGGGCATCGGCAACCTGCCGTTTGCGCGGGTCTTTGCCCTCGTCGGCAAGATCCAGGCGCAGGCCGGTGAACAGTTGCAGGCTGCGTCGCCGCCCAGTCCGGCGGCAGGCCAGGCGGGCTGAGCCATGGCTGCAGGCGCTGACTTTCTCGGCACCGGCTGGGCCTTCCCGCCGCGCTTCGAGGCCGGCGGCACCGGCGTGGCCATGGTTAGCGGCCACGACGACATCGCCCAGAGCCTGGCCATCCTGATGGCCACCCGCCGCGGTGAGCGGGTGCTGCGTGAAGACTTCGGCTGCGCGCTGGGTGACTTCCTGTTCGGCGAGATCAGCCAGCGCTTGGTGGGCCAGGTGCGGGATCTGGTCAGCGACGCCATCCTGCACCACGAGCCACGCATCCGGCTTGACGAGGTGCGTGTGTCTGCCGAGCGGGCCGGTGACGGCGTGCTGCTGGTCGACATCGACTACACCGTGCGTGCCACCAATTCGCGCTTCAACTTCGTCTACCCCTTCTACCTGCGCGAAGCCAGCGCACCGCGGGGCCTGTGATGCGCGACAAGGTGCTGATCGATGGCGACACGGTGGTGTTCCTGCCGGTGTTTGCGCCGGCCGTGGTGGTGGTGCAGCCAGGCACCATTCCGGGCAGCGGGCCGGCGGCCATCGGCGGCAAGAAGATCTGCGTCGACGGCGACGAGGCCCAAGTGTCGGTGCCGGGCTGTCCCTACATCACGCCCAGCCACCCGATCCCGGGCGTGGGCACACTCAAGATCGCCAGCCTGGCCGGCGACCAGAAGGCCAGCACCACCCAGACAGGCGGCAAGCTGGTCTTGCTCAAGGGCAGCCTGTTCACCGCCAAGTTCGAGGTCCAGAGCCCGGCCCAGCAGCCCACCGCCGCAGGGCCGGTGCCCGACGCCACGGCGCAGTACAGCGGCCAGGGCCAGTTCATGCCGGCCAACCAGCAGGTCAGCGCCAGCTGAGTTGCCCCATGGACATCCCCCTGCACGACGGCAGCAGCCAGGCCGGGCGCCAACGTTCGGCGTTGGACCCCGCCCATGCGGTGCTCGACAGCTGGTCGCTGGCCGATACGCTGGCCTTTGCGCGGGCGTATGCGGCGGGTCTGGTGGATGTGGACGACAGCGGCGCTGACCGTGGCCACTGGCAGGCCCTGTTTCCACCGCCAGACGCCTTGGTCGATGCCGCCGATGCGCTGCAGCGCGCCGCAGCGGATGGCGGGCCGGCTGACGCCTGGGCCGGGCCGGCCGACGCCACGCTGGCGCGGCCGCCGCTGGCCTTGCTGCTGGCCTGCATCGACCTGCTGGGCCTGAGCCGGGCGCAGCTCAACCACTTCAGTGCCCGCCACCTCGACCATTTCTACCGCGATGTGCTGCACATGCGGCCGCAGCCGGCGGTGGCCGACCGGGTGCACCTGCTGGCCCGGCCCGATGCACGCGCCAGCCGGCTGCTGCTGCCTGCCGGCACCGTGCTGCGCGCTGGCGATGACGCCGCTGGCCAGCCCCGGCTGTTTGCCACCCGCAATGACCTGGTGGCCAGCCAGGTGCGGGTGGCGGCGCTGTGCTCGCTGCGGGTGCACATCCGCCAGACCGGCATCGCCCAGGCCAGCCGCCAATATCTGCAGGGCGGGACCCGGCAACAGGCTTTTCTGGCGATGTTGCGCATTGCCTTGGGCGCGCCCCAGCCGGGTGATGCGCTGCCCGTGCCCATCTTCCCCGGCCTGCCGGCCCCGGCGGCAGCCGACCAGCCACCAGCCGAGATCGATTTTGATGTGCTGGTGCAAGCCCAGCAGCTGATCGACTTCGTCGCCACCGGGCTGGGCCTGCCGCTGTTCGACGACTTTCGCCGCCTGATGCAGCTGCGCCGCCAGCGGCTTGACAACGACGCCGCCGATTGGGCCGCCATCCAGGCGCTGCTGGTGCAGGCCGGCCGCCGGCGGGATGCCGCCTACCAGCCGCCGGCGGCGCCTGCAGATGATTTCCACACCCACCTGCGCGCCGCGCTGGGCCTGAACCAGGCCGCCTACGCCAGGCTGTACAACCAGCTGCCCGAGGTCACGCGCATCGAGGACCTGCATGCCCTGCTGACCGACCGGCCCGAGGTGCAGAGCTTCGTCACCGAGACGCTGCGCCTCAGCCTGCCGGAATTTCGCAGCCTGATGCAGACCAAGCTGCGGGTGGATGGCCAGTGGCGCGAGATCACCAGCCTGCTGGAAACCGCAGGCCGCCGCTTGCAGCCGGCGCTGCTGCTCAGCGATGCCCAGCGCCAGCTGCGGGATGTGGACGCCTTGCTCGCCATCACCCACCCGGGGCTGGTCTGGCCGCTGCCGGCGGTGGGCTCGCTGGCCCAGCAGCACCAGGCCTTCACCGCGATCGAGCAGTACTTCGGCATGTCGGCCGAGGCCTACCGCTTCGTCATCACGGTGGCCAGGCGCAGCCTGGCCTTGCCACCCACGCTGCTGGCCAACAGCCCGGCTGACGATGCCGACTGGGCCCGTGTGCATGCGCTGTGCACCGAGGCCTTCACTGTGGTGCAGGTGCACCGCCGCCAGCAGGCGCTGCTGGCAGCGGCCAGCGGCCAGGCCAGCCGGCTGCCGCCTGCCCGGGCCCTGGCGGCCATGGTGGCCGCCGCCACCGGGGTGGCCGTGCCGCTGGACGCTGCCTGGACGCGCCTGACGGCGCTGGGCATGGCTGCGGCCGATCTGGCCTGGCTGCAAGCCCTGGTCGCGCCGGTTGTTGCGGATGCGCCCGCGCCTGGCGTGCCCGCTCCAGGGGGACCCGCCCCGGTCGCACCCGGCCAGGTTGCACCCGACCAGACACCCAGCCAGGCCGATTGGGCGCAGGCGGCTGTGCTGCTGGAGCAGGTGCAGCGCAAGCGCCCGGGCGGCGCCATCGGCCAGCCGGTGCAGCGCATCTGGCACCACGCCTACCCGGCAGCAGACGCCCGCAGCGTGCAGCCGCAGGCGCCGGTGGCCGACGGTGCTGCACCGCGTTGGCAGCCCTTCGGCAACCTGGCGGCCGCCGCCCAGCGCCTGGCGGCGCCAGCTGCGGTGCTGGGCCTGGCGGTGGCGTCGCCACTGCTGGCCCTGGCAGAAGGCCAGCGCCAGATCAAACTGGTGCTGGGCTTGGACGGCGACGCCGCCAGCTTCGATGCGCGTGCCTTGCAGGCCTTGCTGGCACCCAGCGCCGCCGCGCCGCTGGTGGCGGGCTTCAACCCTTTCGACGTGCAAGTCAGCGGCCCCGAAGGCTGGCTGGCGCCAGAGGCGGTGCAACTGGCCTGGCTGCGCCCGGGCTTTGACGGCTACCCGGCGGTTGACGGCGCCGAGTCCGGTGCGCTGCGTGCGCTGGTGCTGCGCTGCAGCCTGGGCGTGCAGCAAGCGGCGGTGGTGCCGCCCAGCCTGGCGCTGCACGGCCTGCAGTCGGCAGCGCCGGTGCTGCGCCTGATGCTGCGCCCGGCCTGGCACAACGGTTTCGGCTGCCACCACAGCGCCTACCAGGCGCTGGCCGGCCTGCGGCTGCGGCGCCTGTCGCTGCAGGTGCAGGTGGTCGGCCTGGCGTCGCTGCTGCTGCAGAACGACCAATCGGTGCTCGACCCGAAAAAGCCGTTCGAGCCCTTTGGCAGCCAGCCCGCCAGTGGCGCCCGCCTGTCCATCGCCCACCCAGAGCTGCTGGCCAAGGCGCTGGACAGCATCAGCTTCCGCGGCAGCTGGATGGGCGGCCCGGCGTCGCTCAAGCAGCATTACGCCAACTACCCTGGCGGGCTGACGGCTGCCAGTTTCACGCTGCGGGCAGGCCTGCGCGACGGCGCGGTGTTCAGCGCTGCGCCCCAGCCGCTGCGGCTGTTTGCCGATGCCGACAGCCCGGGCGCGCTGCAACTCTCACCCACCGGCGTGGCCGAGCCCGGCCGTTTGCTGGCCGAGCTGCCCGCCGGCACCGGCGCTGCCGACCTGCGCCGCAGCTGGGTGTGGGAACTGGCGGGCGACTTGCAGCATGCGGTGTATGCGCCGCTGGCGCTGAAGATGTCGCTGCAGCTGGCTTCTGCCATGGCGGCCGCCACCGCGCCCAACGCGGCCAAGCCGGATGCCGACAAGTTCCTCGTCAACCCACCCTACACGCCCAAGCTCAAGAGCCTGGTGGCCGACTACAGCGCCAGTTGCGAGCAACTGGCCGTGCCGCTGCGGGTGTGCACCGCCGGGTGCAGCCCAGCCGCTGGCCACGCTGCACCACGTGCTGCCCTTTGGCCATGTGGCATGGGGGCCGGAGGCCGGCATCGATGCAGGCAGCGCCGTGCCGCTGCTGCCTGATCTGCCGGCCGAGGGCGCGCTCTACATCGGCCTGGCCGGCGTGCAGGCACCCCAGCGCCTGAGCCTGCTGGTGCAGGTGGCCGAAGGCAGTGCCGACCCGGACGCGCCACCCGAGCCGGTGCACTGGTCGGTGCTGGACGGCAGCCAGTGGCGGTCCTTGCAACAAGGCCCGCTGGAAGGCAGCCTGCTGGCCGACGGCACGCGCCAGCTGATCGATGCCGGCATCGTCGAGCTGCAACTGCCGGCGGTGGCGCCCGGCACGCTGATGGCACTGGCGCCGGCGCTGGACGGCCAGCCCCTGCCGCGCGGCGGCCTGCTGTGGTTGCGGCTGCAGCGCCAGCGCCTGGTCGAAGGTGTGTGTGATCTGGTCGGCCTGCATCCCCACGCCGTGCTGGCCGAGCGCCTGGACGCTGCATCCACCGGTGACGACCTGGGCCGCGCCATGCCGCCTGGGCAGATCACCGGCCCGCTGGAACCGGTGCCGGGCCTGGTGGCGCTGACCCAGCCCTACAGCAGCTTTGGTGGCCGACCGGCCGAGCAGGGCGCCTTGTTCAACACCCGGGTGTCCGAGCGGCTGCGCCACCGCCAGCGGGCGCTCACCCCCTGGGACTATGAGCACCTGGTGCTGGCCCAGTTTCCGCAGCTCTACAAGGTGAAGTGCCTGCGTGCCGACGCCCGCTGGCAGCCCGAGCCTGGTGCGGTCGACCTGGTCGTGGTGCCCGACATCACCCAACGCCAGCCCTTCGACCCCTTCGCGCCCCGGGCCAGCGCCGAGCTGATCGGCGACATCCACCGCTTCCTGGCCGACAAGCTGCCCGCTGCAGCCCGGCTGCGGGTGCGCAATGCCCACTTCATCCCGGTGAAGGTGCGCTGCGGCGTGCGCTTCATGCCCGGCACCGACGAAGGCTGGTGCCGCCAGCAGCTCAACGACGACTTAAACCGCTTCCTGTCGCCCTGGGCCTATGCCGACGGGGCCGACCTGGTGATCGGCGGCAGCCTGTATGCCAACAGCATCCTGCACTACATCGAGCTGCGGCCCTATGTCGACTACATCGCCGGCCTGCGCCTGTTCACCGCCGAGCAGGGCCGCTTCACCCTGGTGCCCGACCAGCCCGCGCACTGCATCACCCCGCAGCGGGCCGACGCGGTGCTGGTGGCCGCCGACCAGCATGACTTCGACGTCATCGCCGACAACGACCAGCGTGTGCAGGGCTTCGACGGCATCGGCAGCATGCGCATCGAGCTTGATTTCTCCATCGCCTGACCCGCGGAACCCAGACCAGGAGCCCCGCCATGAAGATCGACAAGACCGGCCGCGAGACGCTGAAGTCCTACTTCGTCAAGAACGCCGTGCCTACGGCCAGCAACTTCGAGGAACTGATTGGCGCCGCACTCAACCAGCGCGACGACGGCCTGGCCAAGCCGCCCGGCGAGCCGCTCAGCCTGCAGGCCGACGGCGACGACAACAGCCAGAAGAAGCTGTTGAACCTGTACCGCAACTTCAACGACGCCAAGCCGGCCTTCGGTCTGGCGCTCAGCCCGCGCAGCGACCCGCGCAACCCGGCCAGCGCGCGCGCCGGCCTGGGCATCACCGACGGCGACGGCGCACCGCGGCTGTTCATCGACCAGGCCAGCGGCATGGTGGGCGTGGGCACGGTGGCGCCGGGCGCGCAGTTGCAGGTCCAGGGCGCGTTGCGCCTGGTGGCCAACCATGGCGTCACACCCGATCCCGACGCCAAGCTCAGTTACAGCGGCCAGTTGCAGATCAAGGGCAACGCCCCACAGATCGACTTCATCGACACCGACCATGGCGACTGGGCGATCCACGTCAACGACAACCGGATGTACTTCATCCGCGAGCCCTGGAGCCATGCCGACCTGGTGCTGGACGGCAAGGGCAACATCGGCATGGGCGCCACCGACCCGCGCGCCAAGCTGGAAGTGCGCGACGGCGCGCTGATGGTCAGTGCCGGCAACAGCGCCGAGCGCGGCATCCTGTTTTCACCCAACCCCGGCGGCGGCAGCAGCGACAGCGCCTGGATCCGCTACTACGCCCGCACGGGCGAGCACACCACGCTGGAGATCGGCACCTCGGACAACAACGACGACCACATCGCCCTGATGCCCGGCCTGGGCAATGTGGGCATCGGCACTGCGGTGCCCAGTGGCAAGCTGCATGTACAGACCGGTGGCGCCGGCCGATGGGACCGCTTCATCGTCAACACCACCCAGCTGTGGGGCGACAGGGGCACCGACTACGTCACCATCGGCGCGGGCGGTGCGTCGGGCCTCATGTTCTTCAATCCGCATGTGGTGTGGGACCCATCGGAGAAGCGCGCCTCCATCCGCATGGGCCGCAGCGGCGGCACCGCCGCCGGCCGCTACTGGGACATCGGCGTGCGCGACAGCAACCTGTTCTCGATCGTCATGGGCGAGAGCAACCGCTTCGGGCTGTCGATCAACGACGCCGGCGTGGTCAAGATGGATGTGCTGCAGCTGGGTGACAAGTACCGCTTTTCAGCCGTGGGTGACTGGTGGGCCAACGACGAGTGGCTGCGCATGTCGAACCCGGCCAACACCGGCTACGGGGGCGGCTTTGCGGCGGGCAAGATGTGGACCACGCAAGGGCAGTACCACCAGTCCGATCTGCGCGCCAAGCACAGCCTTGAACCGCTGGCAACGGCGCTGGCGGATTTGTGCAGGCTGCGTGGCTTGCGCTACCAGTGGGCCGATGCCGCGGCAGGCAGCGGCCCGTCGATTGGCTTGATTGCACAGGAGGTCGAGGCGGTTTACCCCGAGGCTGTGTCGGTTGGCCCCGAAGGCATGAAAGGCGTCAATTACGCGCTGCTGGTGGCCCCGCTGATCGAAGCCGTCAAGCAGCAGCAGGCCCAGATCGAGGCCCTGGCTGCCCGCCTGGCCACCATCACGGCCCAGCGCCCAGCCTGAGCGTCCTGCCGCGCACCGCACCATGGCAGCTGATCCCGCTGACATCACGCAGGATTTCGACGCGCTGCGCGCGCGCGCCATCGGCACGCTGCAGCGCCTGGCCGGGCAGACCTGGACCGACCACAACAGCCACGACCCCGGCATCACCGTGCTGGAGGCGGTGTGCTACGCCATCACCGACCTGGGTTACCGCAGCGCCTACCCGGTGGCCGATCTGCTGGCCAGCCTGCCGGGCACCGATGGCGCGCCGGCGTCGGCCACGGCCGGGCTGTTCACGCCGGCCCAGGTGCTGCCCAGCGGCCCGGTCACCGCCGACGACCTGCGCCGCCTGGTGATCGACCTGCCGGGCGTGCGCAATGCCTGGGTCGAGCCTGTCGACCTGGCCCTGGCCAGCCACGACGCCGCCCAGGCCCTGCTGGCGCCGGTGGGCGATGCCACCGCCACCGCCAGCAGTCCCAATGTCAGCCTGCTGCGCCCGCGTGGGCTGCTGCGGGTGTCGATCGAGCCATCCGGCCTGGGCGCCGATGTGGACGGTGGCGCGCTCGCGCGCCGGGTGGCCCAGCGCCTGCAACAGTGGCGCGCGCTGGGCGAAGACATTGCCGAGATCCGGGTGCTGGACCGTCTGCCGGTGGCGCTGGACGGCGCCATCGAGCTGGCCCCTGGCGCCGATGGCACCGAGACCCTGGCTGCCGTGGCCCTGGCCCTGGCCCAGCACCTGTCGCCGCCACTGCCCTGGCGCAGCCTGCGCGAGATGCTGGCGCGCGGCTGGCGGGCCGATCAGATCTTTGAAGGCCCGCTGCTGCAGCAAGGTTTTCTCGACCCCGCCGACTGGGCTGCCGCCACCCGGCGCACGGCCGTGCGGGTGTCTGACCTGATCCAGGTGGTGATGGCCGTGCCCGGCGTGGTGGCCATCAAGCGGCTGGGCTTGCTGCGCGACGGCCGGCCCAGCAGCGACTGGCTGCTGCCGGTGCCGCCCGAGCGCTGCGCCAGCTTCGACCTGCCCGGGTCGCGCCTGCAGCTGGAGCGCGGCGGCTTGCGCATCGACCACCCGGCGCTGCGGGCCCAGGCGCGGCGCCTGTATGAAGCGCGCCTGCGCCGCAGCGCAGCCCTGCCGCAGGCGCCTGACAGGCTGTCAGTCGACCCGCAGGCCCTGGCACCCCTTGCGAGCCCTGGCGCCAGGTGGCCAAACGCCCGGCCCCCCAATGTCCGCCCCCACATTGCCCGCCCCCCCATCGCCCGGCCCCCAGACGGCCAGTGACCCAGCGCTGGCTGCACCCGCAGGCCGGCCGCGGCAGGTGGCGCGCTACCTGTCGGTGCAGCACCACCTGCCGCAGGTCTACGGCGTGGGGCCGGCTGGCTTGTCCAGCCAGCAGCCGCCAGAGCGCCATGCCCAGGCGCGCCAGCTCAAGGCCTATCTGCTGCTGTTTGACCAGCTGCTGGCCAACCAGTTTGCCCAGCTGGCCCAGGCGGGCCGCCTGCTGTCCTTCGATGACCAGGGTGAGGACCTGCGCTACAGCCAGCCGGTGCCCGACGAGGGCGGTGCGCTGCAGCTGGCCAGCGTGCTGCGCCAGCCGGCTGCGGCCCACGCCCGCTGGCTGGCGGCGCTGAGCGACAACCCCTGGGGCGACGCCCAGGCCGATGCCGACGCGGCCCGGCTGGCCCAGCGCCACCGCCTCACCGACCATCTGCTGGCCCGGCTGGGCGAGCACTGGGGCGAGGTGCGGCCTGCGGCGTTCACCGATGACGGCATCGACACCGACGATGGTGACGACACCGACGATGGTGAAGACACCGACGACAGCAATGCCGCCAAAGGCCACATCGGGCCCCTGAAACCCAGCCCGGCCATGGCGTCCATCGGCGCCACGCCAGGCACTGCAAGCGCGTCCACCGCTGCTGGATCCACCAGCCCACCAGACAGCCTGTCAGGCAGCCCACCAGACAGCCCACCAGACACCCCGCGCCGCCGCGCCCTGCGCGACAAGCAGGCCTATCTGCGTGACTATCCCCGCCTGGCGCTGCGCCGCGGCCTGGGGCCCGACATGTCCACCGACCCGGACGACCCCCAGGCGGCGCCGGCCGGCTTGCAGCAGCGCCTGGCACGTCTGCTGGGCCTGGCCGATGCCGCCTTGCCGCTGCAATTGGTCGAGCACATCCTGCTGCGGCCGTTGCCAGCCGACAACCGCCAGCAAGGGCCGCTGATGCGTGCCGCGCTGTCGGCCGACCCGTTCTCGCTGCAGCTGAGCCTGGTGCTGCCCGCCGATGACGCCACCTGGGCCGACCCCGATTTGCGCCAGCGCCTGGCCCATGCGGTGGCGCAGGAAACACCGGCCCACCTGGCGGTGCGCCTGTTGTGGCTGGGCGCTGCAGCCGGTGCCGCCTGCCAGGCCGCCTTGGCGGCCTGGCGCAGCCTGCATGCAGCGGCCTGGCGCCAGAGCCAAAACCAGGCCCCGGCCGCAGCCGGGGCCGCTGCGGGCGCTGACACGCCACAGCTGGCCTTGCGCAGCGCACGCAACCGGGTGATCGACGCGCTGGGCCTGGGCGACACCTATCCCTTGACCGATCTGCGGGTGGCCGACGGCATTGCCGCCAGCGGACCTGGCGCCGCCATCAAGGTGGCCCATGGCCGCAGCGCGCGCATCGCCATCGACGATGCCGAAGCCGGCGTCTTCTACAGCCTGCGCGCACCCGACGGCGGCCCGCTGCGCGACGCACAGGGTGCGCCTTGGCCGGTGCTGGAACTGCAGGGGCAGGGCGCCCGGCTGCTGCTGGAATCGCCCCCCGTCACCGACGACATCCGCTTCCGGGTGCAGGCCCGCAAAGCAGCCCAGGCGCACGGCTTGCCCGGGCTGCCGGCGCAGCCGCCGCTGCTGCTGGACCAGGCCGCGCCGGTGCGTGTGGGTCTGGACACCACCCTGGCCCTGCATCTGCCTGATCTGCCGTTGCTGGACGCACGCCTGGCCAACCCACTGGCGGGCGACGTGCGGCTGTGCGCCTATGGCGCGGCCGTGCGGGTGCAGGTGCTGGCCAGCCAGGAAGGGGTGGCCTACACCCTGCTGGTTGACGGCCAGCCGCAGGGCCCCGCCGTGCTGGGCAACCTCGACACCATCAGCCTGACCAGCCCGCCGCTGGCTGAGGATTGCGGCCTGGCGGTGCAAGCGGTCAAGCGCTTCTCGGCATCCGATGGCGACGCGCCCGAGACCGTCTTGCTCGACACCCGCCTGCAGGTGGCGGTTCGCGCCGACCCCGCCCGCGCCGTGCTGGCCGTGCCGGGCGCGGTAATGGATTTCCACCAGGCCGATGCGGCATTGCAGGTGCAGTCCAGCCAGGCCAGTGCCCGCTACCAGCTGTGGGTGCGCCGTGTGCGCGACAGTGACTGGCAGCCGCCCGGCGGCCCGGTGGCCGATGCCACGCTGCTGCAGGCCGGCGCCGCCTACCCGGGCGTGCCGGTGCCTGTGTGGGGCGCCGCTGCGGCCTTGCCCGCCGGCTTTGTGGCCGTGGGTGCTGCGCTGCCCGGCACCGGGGCTGACCTGCTGCTGCCCTTGCCCGGGCCGGCGGACGACCTGGTCTGCCTGGTGCAAGCCAGCAAACAGCACCGCAGCCGGGGCGGCGAACTGCTGGCCAGCGAGATTGGCCTGGTGCAGCCGGTGCTGCTGCTGGTGCGGCCCGACCCAGCGCCAGACTTGCAGTTGGACCTGCTGCTGGGCGCCCCAAGCGCCCTGGATGCAAGCGGCACGGCCAGCACGCCGCAACTGCGCCTGCGTGGTGGCCAGCCCGGCGTGGCCTACAGCGCCACGCTGCTGGCAGACGGCGCGGCGCCGCGCCGTGGCAAGGCGCTGCCGCTGGCCGCCTATGTGCACCAGCGTGACGACAGCAACCCGGCCATCAACAAGGGCCTGGGCCAATTGGTGCTGGGAGTTGATCTGGCCGTGGCCACAGACGCCACGCTGCAGGACGGGCTGCCGCTGCAGGTGGCGCCGCAGCCGGCAGTGGTAACCGAATCGCTGGCGGCTGACCTGCTGGCGGCTGATTTGCCCGCAGCTGATTTGCGTGCAGCCGGCACCACCCCATTGCCACGCGCGCAGCGCGCCACCGCAGCGCCCTTGCTCGACCTGCCCGACGCGGCCAGCCTGGCTGCCGGCGGCCTGCTGGCCTGGCATGCCAGCAAGGTGCACACCCGGGTGGATGTGGCCTTGGCGCTGCCCGCCCGCCTGCCGGTGTTGCCCGTTGCACGCTTGCTGGTGCAATGGCATGCAGCCGGTGCCAGCGCCCAGGTGGAGGTGGCCGACAGCGCTGCCGAGGTCCGCTACCAGCTGTGGCTGCAAGGCCAGCCACTGGCGGCGCCCCAGCCCGGCAATGGCGGCCTGCTGCGCCTGGACACTGGCCCCTTGCCATCCGATGCCGGCGCACCGTCAGACCGCTGGTTGGTGCTGCGTGCCGAGGCGCTGGACAGCGCGGCGGCGGCAGCGCTGCCCGTGGCGGTTGAACAGTGGTTGCCGTTGCGCCTGCCGCCGCGCACCGACCTGCCGCCTGACCCACCGGCTGACCTGCCGCCCGATCCACCACCTGCGCCACCGGCCTGATCGGTGCTGCGCATGGCCGCCCCTGCAAGCCACCGTGTGCAGCGCCTGTTGCTGGAATTGGCGGGCGCAGCACCCGCTGGGGCCGCTGCGCTGCAGGCGGTTGCCCAACGCCAGCTGCAGCAGTTGCTGCTGCCCCTGCTGGACACGCTGTGCAGCCAGCTGGGCGATCCTGGCACCGTGCAGCGCATCGACCAGCTGCAGATCGACCTGGGCGCCTGGCCCCTGGCCGCCTGGGCCGACAGCGGCGGCGACGCGCAGGCGCTGGCGGCGCACTTCCAGTCCACGCTGGCGCGCCAATTGGGCCAGGCCCTGCAGGCCGCCACCCCGGTGCAGGCCGATGCCGAGCTGGTGGCCAGTTGCCTGCACACCGGCCAGCTGCCCTGGTGGGCCGATGGCGCCGACCGTGGCGCGCTGCAGCGCGCATTGGCCGCGCTGCTGGCTGGGCCAGTGCAGCACGGCATGGCCTGGTTGCCACCGGCCGACGCCGATGCCCCGGCCTTGCAGCGCCTGGTGGCCGCCTTAGACGACGCCCAGCTGGCAGGCTTGGTCGGCCGCTTGGGTGGTCGGCAAAACGGCCGCCAAGGATCACCGCAGACTGCAGGCGCACAGGGTCGGTCAGCACCCGCTGGCATGCAGCGCTTGCCAGACGCTGCGGCCTGGCCCTGGCAGGCGCTGTTGTCGGGCTGCGCCCAGGCGCTGGGCCTGACGCCGGG
This sequence comes from uncultured beta proteobacterium, assembly GCA_963844485.1. Taxonomy (GTDB): domain Bacteria; phylum Pseudomonadota; class Gammaproteobacteria; order Burkholderiales; family Burkholderiaceae_C; genus Pseudaquabacterium. The sequence goes on along the minus strand of CAWJOQ010000010.1, from coordinate 8,314 downwards.
CCGCCTGCGCCAGGCCTGGTGGCGCGAGGCGCTGGCTGCTGCGCTGCAGCCAGGCCCTGGTGCAGCGCAGGCCTGGGCCACAGCATTGCAGCGCCTGCCCGCCCGCCTGGGCCTGGGCGCTGGTGTGCTGGCCCCGGCCTGGCGGCGTGCGCTGGACCAGGCCAGCGGCGCGGCCCAACCTGGCGCGCTGGCGCCGCTGTGGCAGGCCCTGGACCAGGCCTGGCCGCCGGCGCGTGCGGGTGGGGTTGTGGGTGTGGACACCCGCCAAGATGCAGATGCCGCAACCGCTGCAGGCCGCCGCGCCGCGCCCACGGCCGACGCGGCTGTGGCCAGCCTGGCGGGGTTGGCCGATGCCTTGGCGCAGCAGCCAGGCGGTGCCCCGGCGCGGGCCTGGCTGCCTTGGCTGCAGGCGCTGTGCCAGCAGCCGCAGGCGGATGCGGCACGCCGCCTGGCCGCTGCACTGGCCGGTGGCGGCCAGGCGGCCCAGGCCACCGCCGCATTGCAGCAGTGGTTGGACGGCGTGCCGCTGCCAGCCGGCATGTTGCCGGCACAGCGGGCAGCCGCAGCGGCGGCGCTGGCTGCCTTGCTGCTGGCGTCACTCGCCCAAACCGCAGCCCAAACCGCAGCCCAACCAGCGGCCCAACCAGCGGCCCGATCTGCAGCCTGGGCCCAAACCGGCCCAGCAGCGCTGCCCAAGCCACCCAGCGGTGCGCCAAAACCTGCTGCCCCGTTGCCAGCGGCCGACGCGCTGTATCCAGCCAATGCCGGCCTGGTGCTGCTGTGGCCGTTTCTGCAGCGCTTTGCCGACCGCTTGGGCCTGTTGCAAGACCGCCAGTTCCGCAGCCCCGCGCATGCGGTGCGGCTGGCGCTGCTGCTGCAGGTGCTGGCCACCGGCGATGCCGACCCGCCAGAATTTCAGCTGCCGCTGAACAAGCTGCTGTGCGGCCTGCCGCCAGACACCCCCATCCTGCCCGACGAAGCCCTGCGCAGCGACGAGCAAGACGAATGCGCCGCCTTGCTGGCTGCGGTGGTGCAGGGCGCGCCAGTGCTGCGGCAGATGTCGGCCGACGGTCTGCGCCAGGCCTTCTTGCAGCGCAGCGGCCAGCTCAGCACCCAAGACGGCCACTGGCAGCTGCGGGTGGAACGCGCCACGCACGATGTGGTGCTGGACCGCTTCCCCTGGAGCTGGAGCATCGTGCGCCTGCCCTGGATGCCGCGCCTGCTGCAGGTGCACTGGTGACGCCGCCGCCCGCATTGCAAGCCGCCGCCCAGATGCTGGCGCAAGAGCTGGACTGGCTGGCGCAGGTGATCGGCTGGCGCTTTCAGCAGCACTTTGGCCCGGCCGGTGGCGCCGGGGCAGATGCGCCGCCGATGCCCGCACCGCCGGCATTGCCAGCCGCCGGCGCAGCGCAAGCGGCGCAGCCTGCACTACGAACGCCGCCAACCCCGCCGCCGCTGCCGCCGCCACTGCCCCTGGTGGCCTTGCTGCAGCAGCACAACGCCACGCCGGCAGAGCGCCTGGCCCTGGTGCTGGCGCTGGCACCCCACCTGCGGCCCCAGGCGCTGGACGTGTTCTTCACCCGCAACCAAACCTTCGACAAACCATTTGCCGAGTTCGGTGGTGTGGGCGACAGCAGCCACGACCGCCATGCCGGCGCCTTCCAGCCCAGCGGGCAGACGCTGGCCTTCTTGCTGGCCGGCGACGACCTGGCAGCCAGGCTGGCGCTGTTGCCCTTGTTTGCGCCCACGCACTGGTTTGCCCGGTGCGATGTGCTGCGCCTGGCCGCCACCGAGCCCGGTGCGCCACTGTTGCGCGGTGCCCTGCAGCTGCAGCCTGCCGCGCTGGACTTGCTGGCCGCTGGCGGCGGCGGCGCTGCGCAGGCGCTGGGCGCTGCCTTTCCGGCACAGCCGGTGCACACCACCTTGGCCTGGTCTGACCTGGTGCTGCACCCTGGCACCGCCGCCCAACTGGCCGAACTGCAGGCCTGGCTGCGCCATGGCCACACCTTGCTGCACGGCTGGGGCATGGCGCCCAAGCTGCGGCCCGGGCTGCGCGCCCTGTTTTACGGCCCGCCGGGCACCGGCAAGACCTTGACCGCCGCGCTGCTGGGCCAGGCCGCCGGGCGCCAGGTGTGGCAGATCGACCTGGCGCAGGTGGTCAGCAAATACATCGGCGAGACCGAAAAGAACCTGGCGCGGGTGTTTGACGCGGCCGAGCAGCGCGGCTGGTTGCTGTTCTTCGACGAAGCCGACGCGCTGTTTGGCAAACGCAGCGACAGCCGCGACGCCCACGACCGCTACGCCAACCAAGAGGTGGCCTGGCTGCTGCAGCGCATTGAGCGCTTCAGCGGCATCGCCATCCTGGCGTCCAACCAGAAGGACCACCTCGACCCGGCCTTTACCCGCCGCTTTGAGGCGGTGGTGCACTTTCCGCTGCCGGGTGCTGACGCGCGGCTGCAGCTGTGGCGGCAAAGCTGGCCGCCGGCCGCGCAATTGGCGCCGGCCATCTTGTTGCCGCAAATCGCCGAACGCCACGCGCTGACCGGCGCAGAAATCGTCAACTGCGTGCGGCTGGCCTGCCTGCAAGCGCTGGAGGCTGGCGGCAACGAGGTGACAGACGCCATGTTGCAGCGCGCCATCCGGCGCGAACTGGCCAAGGACGGCCGCGCGCATTGAAACCCGCCTGGGTGGGATTGGCGCAGTTTGCAGCGCCAGTGCAAACGGGGCGGGCGGGTGGTCCCGGAGTATTTCGGCATTTGCTTGACCGCCGGCGCCTGTTCAGTGCATCGGCAGATCCACACTTTGCGCCAAGCGGGCTGCCGTCAGCGCTGCAGCGGCAGTCAGGCTGGCGGCAGTCAATTCCCGCAAAGGCCATTTGCCATCCGCGCTGCGAGGTGGGTGCGGCATGTGTGGCATCACAACCGTGCGGGCTTGCGTCTTGGTCGGTCTAAGAATCGACTGCCCAGCAAGGGCAGGGCGGTCATGGCCTTGGCACAGTTGCAGCTTGTGCACTGCAATCCCTAAAACCGGCGTCGTTTCGCAGCGTCAATGGGTGGGGTGCAGCAGCGGCTGGGTACCATTCAGTCTTAAAACGTACACAATGTAAGCGCGGGGTGCGTGTAAGTGCTGTGCGTCTGACTGATCAGGCTGGGTCGTTTGAAATGAAAAACCTAGTGTGTGTCGGAAAAAACTGTGTTTGTATTCGAACCAATCAGAGCAAGCAGCGCTGTCAACCCCCTAGCTTCACAGGCTCCCGGAAGTTTCCCTTAGGGGTTTGTCCGAAAGGATCGCGATGATTGATGACTTTGCTGCAGGCAGTCGGGGTGGCTCTCTTGTCGATTGCCTGCGCTTGAAGATCGTCAGCGTTGTAACGCTGACGTCGATATCACGTTAGGCCACATACATCACCACCGCGGTCACCGTCCCAGAATCTCAAAGGAAGAACATGCGTCACTATTTTGCATATCACAATGCGCACCGGATGGGCTACTCCAGCACCAACCTTATTGAGCCACAGATTAAGACGAGTAAGAAAGTCGATGGCATTGAAGGTGCAACTATTTGGCTCATTGCTGGAGAAGGCCAGAGTCCAAAAGCCTACTTTCTTGCCGCAAAGTTCATCGCTATCAAGTGCGAACCAGACAAGTTCCCTGGAACGAGACATCCAAATCTGATATCTGGTACTGGACAGCTGTTCAAACTTTCGCTGCCAATTAGTGACGGCAAACTACTTGAACAGCTCAAGATGTCTTCCGCTAATTTTGTAAACGGTTTTACTCAATTGCGCGATGCCGCCACGATAAATACATTGGAAGCAATGGCATAAATGTGGCCTCTCAAGAAACTCCCCGTAAATGACTGACGCACAAGGGTTTTTTCAAGCCGCTTGCGCCGCTGGCGCGGTCGGCACCAGCGTCATACCCAACTGCTGCGCGCGCCGGTTGAGGTTGTGCAGCACGCGCTGCCGGTAACGCTCTTCGTAGTAGGCCTGGCCTTGATCGGTGTATTCCTCGCCCTTGGTCAGCATGCTGAAAATCAGCCGCGCCAGTTTGTGCGCGGCGGCCGTCACCGCCTTGGGTTTGTCCATGCGGGCGCACATGCGCCGGAAGTACGCCCCCAGCGCAGACTGGCTGGTGCGCAGTGCGGCGGCGGCCAGCCGCAGCGCCTGGGCCGCGCGGTTGGCGCACCGCTTGGTCTTGCCGCTCATCACCTTGCCCCCGGTGATCTTGGTGCCCGGGCACAAGCCCAGCCACGACGCGAAGTGCTTGTCGCTGGGGAATCTGCTCATGTCGGTGCCGATCTCACTGACGACCACCAGCGCGGTCGTCACATCGATGCCGTCGATGCGCGTGAGGTCCACGCCGCACATCTGGAACAGCCGCGTGCGCAGGTCGAACTTCGGCGCGTTGCGGGCCTTGCTGCGCTTCTTGCCCTTGTCCGGCTCGACGTCGGTGATGTGCAGCCGCTGAAGCTGCGCCTCGATCTCCTCGTCGCATTGCTGCAGCTGTTTGCCGCAGAAGTCGAACGCGTCCAGCGCCTGGCGCAGCGCGAACAGGTGCTCGGCGCGCCAGGTGCCTTGCAGGCTGCGGGCGATCTCTTCGTCGCTGGCGCGCACCCGGCTGTTCTTCAGGCCGGCCAGCACGTACGGGTTGCGCTCGCCGGCCACGATGGCCCGCAGGATCGCCTGCCCGCTGACGCCGGCCACGTCGGCAATCACGTTGGCCAGCTGGATGTTCATCTGCACCAGCGCCTTCTGCATGTGCTGCACGCTGCGCGCCTGGGTCTTCAGCAGCGTCGAGCGCTGGCGAGCCAGAGCGCGCAGCACGCACACCTGATCGTCGGGGCGGAAGGCACCCCGCAGCAGCCCGTAACTCATCAACTGCTGCAGCCATTGGCAGTCCAGCACGTCGCTCTTGCGGCCCGAGACGTTCTTGACGTGGCGCGCATTGACCAGCAGCACGGTGAAGCCGCGCGCATCGAGCAGCTCGAACAGCGGGATCCAGTACACCCCGGTCGATTCCATTGCGACGGTGTCCACACCACAGTCGCGCAGCCAGTCGGCCAGGCGGTGCAGGTCGGCGGTGAACGAGGCGAACTCGCGCACCGGTTCGTCGTCGCGGTCTGCCGGCACGGCCACAAAGTGGCTGGCGCTGCCGATGTCGATGCCCGCAGCGTTGGGGTGGGTCAATTCCAAGCCCTTGCGGCTGAAACTCCGATTGCGTGTAGCCAAGGCGTCCTCCATCATCGCGTGTGGAACGTGGCGCCGGATCGGGCTCGTCGTCGTGATCACTCTCTCAAACGGGATACCGCCCAGCCGGCTGCACACCGGCCAGTCGGTTCACCAATGTCGATGACGCAGCCCAAGACCACGCTAACCCGCGGGCAGTGCGCACCATTGCCGTATCGGTCTTCCCCGGCGCCACGCTCTACCTTGCCAAGCAGGTCACGATGCCGTCAAGAGTTTCTTCGGGACGATTTGCGGTCAGGTCGGGCCGATTGGGTCGCTAACCACTCTACAAGGCCCCTCCGCTTGTCAAGCCGAACGTATCCAGAATGAATCGCGCAGCAATTCAAGTGTCCTTCGTTCAGTCGAATAAAAACCCACCGTGTGGTGCTGGATGCACGTTGATGCATTGCAAAAGGGTGCGGACGGGAGAAACTACAACTGGTCACTGTGCACCATGGCTTGACATCTGGCCTGCTGCGGACCCTGATGGAAGACGCGCGTGGGGGGCCCATTCGTCAGCCGAGTTAGTCGGGCCGGTGTTGCCGGCCTCGCCAGAGGCGCCTTGAGCGAATCGGTCACTCCTCTCGCCGGTCCAACCTGTGCACATCAACGAGTGCCATCACGTGGTGGAAGAATCTGTCGCCCTCAGGGCGGTGCCGCTGCAGGCCACGCTTCCTATCTCGGCCCTGCTTTGCAGCGCTCCGCTTCGCGGATCACTCTCGGCGGGGAAGACCATTCCATTCATTAGGCCTCACCAAATGTTTCGTGCCCTTCGCAACGCCTGGAGAAATTATGTCGCCGCAATTCCTCCAAGTGAGATCGTTGATTCAATTCCGCCGTCGCAGTGGGATCAAGTTGACCTTACGCCCACGGTATCCAAGGCAAAGCGCAAGGCCTTCGCCGATCTCCTCTCGCTCATTTATGCGCATCTGCCAGCTGAAGTGTCAGTGAAGCTAACAGCTGACAGGGCCAAACTTCTGATCCGGGGCGACGACGCTGACACGGCCCTGCACGCAGCACTTTTCCCAAACGAAGACGACGCGGCGCCTGGGGATCACGGCTTTATAGCCTGCGACTGGAAGGCCACGGAAGAGGTTGAATGGCAGGCAGCGCGCCTTTGTAAGGCGCACGGTATTCCAGCCCGATGGCAGGCCCCCGAAGGAACTGTCACAACTGCTCTGCAAGCTTTTGAAGAGTGGCTTCTTTCTCATAATCTTCAGTTGCTCTGCTTCTCAGTTGGCGACAGTGTGGTGGCTTAGATTCAAGCTTGAAGTGCAACACCTAAATAGACGCTGATACCTTCTCAGCGGGTGTCTCATAACCCAGTCGCCAGCGTGGGCGATTGTTTAGTTTCGAAGCAATCCTATCGCATTCTCGCTGGTTGACGCCGCTCATGTCCTTGCCTTTTGGAATGTATTGTCGGATCAGCCCGTTGGTGTTTTCGTTGGTTCCGCGCTCCCAAGAATGGTACGGCGTGGCAAAGTAGATCTGAACCCCGTGTGCAGACTCGATGTCATTGAAACCATGGAATTCAGTACCGTTATCCAAGGTGATTGTCTTGACGCGAAAGCGCAGCTTGGCGATTGCCCTGCCCATGGCCGCGTTGGCCTGCTCCTTGGTGCGCGAAGTCATCTTCTCGATTGCCGTGTACCCGGTCTTTCGGTCCACCAGCGTCAGCACGCAGTGCCTCTTGTCTGAGCCAATCACCGTGTCGCCCTCCAGGTGCCCGATCTCGTCTCGTTCATTGGCAGCTTCAGGCCTTTCACTGATGTGCCGCTTGCCGGCCATCCTGCCCCGTGTCACTGGGCTGCCACGCCTCTTGCGGCCCACTTTGGACATGATGCGCATGTGTTTCCACAACGCACCGCCGTCGGCCTTGTCACGCCGCACGCGCTTGTAGATCGTCTCGTGGCTGACCTCGAAGGCACCCTCTGCGGCCAGCCGCTGTGCCGCTTGGTCAGGGCTAAATTCCTCCCGCAACAGCGCGTCCACAGTTGCCCATTGCACCGCTTAGATTCAAGCTTGAAGTGCAACACCTAAATAGACGCTGATACCTTCTCAGCGGGTGTCTCATAACCCAGTCGCCAGCGTGGGCGATTGTTTAGTTTCGAAGCAATCCTATCGCATTCTCGCTGGTTGACGCCGCTCATGTCCTTGCCTTTTGGAATGTATTGTCGGATCAGCCCGTTGGTGTTTTCGTTGGTTCCGCGCTCCCAAGAATGGTACGGCGTGGCAAAGTAGATCTGAACCCCGTGTGCAGACTCGATGTCATTGAAACCATGGAATTCAGTACCGTTATCCAAGGTGATTGTCTTGACGCGAAAGCGCAGCTTGGCGATTGCCCTGCCCATGGCCGCGTTGGCCTGCTCCTTGGTGCGCGAAGTCATCTTCTCGATTGCCGTGTACCCGGTCTTTCGGTCCACCAGCGTCAGCACGCAGTGCCTCTTGTCTGAGCCAATCACCGTGTCGCCCTCCAGGTGCCCGATCTCGTCTCGTTCATTGGCAGCTTCAGGCCTTTCACTGATGTGCCGCTTGCCGGCCATCCTGCCCCGTGTCACTGGGCTGCCACGCCTCTTGCGGCCCACTTTGGACATGATGCGCATGTGTTTCCACAACGCACCGCCGTCGGCCTTGTCACGCCGCACGCGCTTGTAGATCGTCTCGTGGCTGACCTCGAAGGCACCCTCTGCGGCCAGCCGCTGTGCCGCTTGGTCAGGGCTAAATTCCTCCCGCAACAGCGCGTCCACAGTTGCCCATTGCACCGCATCAAGCTTCTCAACCTTGCTCTTTCGTCGCCTCGTCTTGGCGTAGCTGTGCGCCTTCTCCGCGCGGTATCCACCGTCGTGCCTGGTCGCGTTTCTCTTGCGCTCACGATTGATCGTCGACGGCGATCGACCCAGTTCCAGAGCTATCTGCCGCTCACTTTTCCCAGTGGACCGCATCGTGCCCACGATGTATCGTTCTTCTTGGGAGAGATGGTGGTATCCCATGTTGCAACCCCTTCTTGCCGGATAGAGGAAGCAGCAGATTCTGCCACTCTCCCTCCATTGGTAAAGGGTGTTGCACTTCAGACTTGAAACCGCGAGG
>CAWJOQ010000009.1:0-98625 GCA_963844485.1 uncultured beta proteobacterium | reverse complement strand
TCGCCGTACATTCTTCAATCCGAACGACTCGGCTTTCGACCGTACCGCGCCACGGACGCAGAACAGCTATTGCCAGTGTTTGCTGATCCCTATGCAGCAAGGTTCTATCCGCACATGAACGCCGAAGAAGGCATCAAACGCTGGATAGACTGGAATCTAAAGAACTACGAAGAATTCGGTCATGGGCTCTGGGCGCTCGAACTTCTTGGGAGCGGACAGTTCATTGGAGACGCCGGGATCACCTACCAGACTGTCGAGAGTCAAAGAGTCCTTGAAATCGGATGGCACATTCACCCTGACCATAGAGCACGCGGATACGCCACAGAAGCCGGCCACGCCAGCCTCAGCTTTGGCTTCCGATCATTGCGTGCCACCTCACTATGCTCCATAGTCGATCCAGCCAACGCCGCGTCAATAAAGGTCGCGTCGCGGGTACATGAATCCCACCGTCACTACATGGGCAAGAACGGTCAAATGCTGCTTTACCAGAGTCATGCGCGCAGTGCGGCCTAACCACTCTACAAGGACACCCCCGCTTGTCAAGCCGAATCGTATCCAGAATGAATCGCGCAGCGATTCAAGTGTCTTTCGTTCAGTCGAATAAAAACCCACCGTGTGGTGCTGGATGCGCGTTGATGCATTGCAAAAGGGTGCGGACGGAAGAAACTACAACTGGTCACTGTGCAGCATGGCTGGACGTCTGGCCTGCTGCGGACCCTGATGGAAGACTCGCTTGGGGGGGGGGGCATTCGTTAGCCGAGTTTGTCGGGCCGGTGTTGCCGGCCTCGCCAGAGGCGCCTTGAGCAAATCGGTCACTCCGCTCGCCGGTCCAACCTGTGCACATCAACGAGTGCCATCACGCGGTGGAAGAAACTGTCGCCCTCAGGGCGGTGCCGCTGCAGGCCACGCTTCCTATCTTGGCCCTGCTTTGCAGCGCTCTGCTTCGCGGATCACTCTCGGCGGGGAAGACCATTCCATTCATTAGGCCTTACCAAATGTTTTGTGCCCTTCGCAACGCCTGGAGAAATTATGTCGCCGCCATTCCTCCAAGTGAGATCGTTGATTCAATTCCGCCGTCGCAGTGGGATCAAGTTGACCTTACGCCCACGGTATCCAAGGCAAAGCGCAAGGCCTTCGCCGATCTCCTCTCGCTCATTTATGCGCATCTGCCAGCTGAAGTGTCAGTGAAGCTAACAGCTGACAAGGACAAACTTCTGATCCGGGGCGACGACGCTGACACGGCCCTGCACGCAGCACTTTTCCCAAGCGAAGACGACGCCGCGCCTGGGGATCACGGCTTTGTAGCCTGCGACTGGAAGGCCACGGAAGAGGTTGAATGGCAGGCAGCGCGCCTTTGTAAGGCGCACGGCGTTCCAGCCCGATGGCAGGCCCCCGAAGGAACTGTCACAACTGCTCTGCAAGCTTTTGAAGAGTGGCTTCTTTTTTATAACCTTCAGTTGCTCTGCTTTTCAGTTGGCGACAGTGTGGTGGCATTTGCCGTGCCAACTGAAGACGCGAAGTCAGCCGTTGCGCATGGCAAGAAGCTGAAAGTCAGGCTCGGTAGCGCCAGTGAGGCTTGACCACTCGCTCAGGCAGAGCGCCAACGGTCGGCCACATGGGCCCGGACGGCGGTACGCGACACATTTTTTGGCAACCGGGCACGGGCGTACTGCCGTCGTCGCCTGCTTGGCTCAAATTTTCGGCGTCATGAAGCAATGATCCGCAAGCTTCTGAAGCTGTTTAATACAAACACTGACTGGCGTGCAGCAAAGGCTACGTATGGCCCAGAAATAATCCGCCACCCCAGCACCGTCTCTACAAAGGAACGGGTAGAGGCGGTGCTAGATCAATTCATCGTTGGCTTACTCATTGACGTTCAGGGTAAAGAAATTACAAGAAGACAGACGCCAGCGGAACAATCGCATGTGTTCAAACATAAGTTGCCTACCACTTGGCGAGACGTCAAGGACTACCTTAACAAGCATAGACTGCCGCCCAGATATTGCTTTTATGACTCACCTGAAGGACAATGGAGGCACGCATTTTCTGGTTGAAGAGAATGGTTCGTGGCACTTCTACGAAAGAGAACGAACCCATGCCTTCCGTGTGCATTCAGGCACGCATGAAGATGTTGCACTTGCCGTACTCAAGATCTTTAGACACCAGATTGCAATGAACCTAATTGACGACTAGCTCCGCGGGCGCCCTAACGCCTCTTCAAGGCCCCCCCGAAGGTAAAGCAGGCTGTTTGGTAGCAGTTCTTTTTCATTTTAAAAGCCAGCTGGTTGGCTGTTGAATGTGGATTTTTGAATTGAATCCTTTGAATCGCTGTGTGTGCGAGGTGGAAGATGCTGTGCGACAAAGAACAGACTGCACATCTACAAACGGCCTTTTGCGCGGGTGTGTTTGCGTGGGGGCCCAGATAAGAACAGCTCAGTTGGGCTCCATTCGCGCCCGAGTTTGGGCTTGATCGCCGCGCAACGGCTTAGTCAAGTTCACCAGCTGCCGGTATGACCTGTTCATGCGCGGGCATCATCGCCGCCCACAGGATGTGGGCGTTCTTGCTGGCCACCGGTCAGCTCGCTGCGTCCACCGCGTGCACGTGCGCCACCTGCTTGGCGCTATTCACACCCCACACCCCACACCTGCGCGTGCGATCATTCGACGTGTGAGCTCGGTCACGGGGCCTCTCCTTTCCAGTTGCAGATTGGTTATGGACTGGGGCAGTCAACTCTTATGCACTGAAGTTGAGAACCGGCGGCGTCAATCGCCGTCGCGCTACAGGGATTTGGGTGCCTCCGTTGTCTTCAACTTGGCGCCCATCGCAGGCGTCAGACCCTCGTTCTACGTCATTTTGAAACAAGGAGAATTTCGTGCTCACAGTTAACTCGTGCATTCTAGCGCTCAGTTTGGTGATTGGATTCAGCATGGCAATGCCTGAGGCTGCTGCTCAGGTCTCTGACCGTAATAAGCAGTATATATACGTGCTGCGCCTGGTAGATCGGCTGCATGATCCGAAAGCCTGGACCGATAGCGACAAGGCTGCAGTGTCTGCCCATTTCAAACGTCTTCAAGCGGCGACCGAAAATCGTCAGGTCATCTTGGCAGGTCGCACTGACGAATTACCAGACAGAACATTCGGAATTGTGATATTTGAAGCTAAAACAGATGCTGATGCAAAAATATTTATGGAATCAGACCCAGTCATCAAAGACGGCGTCATGCGGGCCGAACTTCATCCTTATTCCATAGCGCTCATGCGGAAATAAACTGACGTGAAGTGCTCTGACTGGCAAACCGATGCCAGGCAACTCAAGCCGCACTTTCTGTCACCGTGAGCTGACTGCCAAAATGAGCTTTGACTTGTACCTTGCTTGCTTTCGCGCGGGTGTGCCGCAAAGCTTCGAAGCGCGCATCTTGAATGACGTGATCGCGCCCTATATCGCACGCCAAGAATCAAGGTGCTATGTGCTGTGCTTTGATGGTCCAAAGACGAGCGCCTGCGACGTTTATGTGGACACCAAAGCCGAGCGAATCAGCAGCTTTAGTATCAACCGCCCAGTGACTGATCTTCGCCTGTACGCTGCCCTGCTCAAAGTGCTTCAAACACCCGGAACGGTCATGTACATGAGTGGGGAATGCCCGCCAATGGTCGGCAATCACCACAGCATGGCAGAACTGCCGCAAGACATGGTGGAATCCTTAGGTGAGCCGGTTCTCATCGCGCAGCCGCAAGAGATTCAAGAATATATTGCACGGGCTTAGATGCCAATTGAGGACCGACGCCTCGATCACGCGGCAGGCCAACCGCTGGCAAGACCCGCAAGCATCGATGCAACAAGCCGAGAGCCAGGCAATAGGCAGCAGCAGCGCGACATCGATCGACCCGAGCGATGGTGGATCAACAGCTCTGCGGCGCGCGCCTCTGGCGAATGCCTTGCACGCAAGACCTTTGCTTCGTCAGTTGCTGACGCGTTGCGGCTGACGCGCTTGGCTGCCTGGCGCCGCGTGCGCAGCGGCAACTGGTCGGTGCTTGGTGGCCTGGTTGCTTGTCAACCGGCAAGGGCGTCGGCTGACAGCAGGACAGGGGCACTGGTGCAGGCTTCATGCGCCATCGACGACAATAGCGCGCGCGCCACCGCTGTAGGGCGCTGCAAGGCCAAGAAATGGCTGCTACAAGTTGAACTGCTGGCGCGCGCTGACGAGGAGAAAAAATGAACGATGAGCGTGGAAGGTTGCAAGAGCTCAAGCGCCTGATGATTCTGGATACGCCAGAAGAAAGCGCCTATAACGATATTGTGCAACTTGCTGCCGGAATGTCCGGTGCACCGATTGCCCTGATTTCCCTCATCGACGAGAATCGCCAGTGGTTCAAGGCCAAGGTCGGCTTGACAGTTTCTGAAACCAGCCGCGAGGCGGCGTTTTGTTCAACGGCGATTGAAACACCGTCTGAAGTGATGGTTGTCAAAGACGCGCTGCAAGACCCCCGGTTTGCATCCAATGAGCTGGTGCAAGGCGATCCAAATATCAGATTTTATGCAGGTGCGCCACTCGTCACCACAAGCGGAAAAGCGCTCGGCACCGTTTGCATCATCGATACCAAGCCGCGTGAAATTTCCAGCGAACAGCTGGAGCAACTGAAGTTTCTTGCCAGCCAAGTGGTGTCCACCCTGGAGGCCCGGCGTGATAACAAGCGCCTGTCAGCCTGCGCAAGCACCACAGATGTCAAGGAAAACACCCAGGTTGATTGATGGATCGCGGATAGCCGCAGCCTGCGGCACATCGGCGGTCTGGCACAGCTTCACGCTGTCAGCGGCGGGGTGATTGCCGGCTCCACCGGCAACGCGCTCGCAAGCGCACACGCCATAGCTGCCTGCAAGGCTTGACGATTGCGGCGCCAGCGAGGCCAGGGCCGGGCGCAGGCGAACCGACTGCATCGCCATCGCCCGCCCGATGCACGCAGTGTGTGCCAGCATCAAGTTGTGTCTACCTGCGCCCAAGTCAGTCTTGATGGCTGATACCCGGCCGCATGCTTTATCCAGAAACCAAGGCACGGTACCCGAATGGTCAAGAATTTGGTTTTTGCAAGAGGGGGCTGCGCGGTCAATCAAGGCTTCGGCATCTATTCCATGGCATGAGATTTCGAATAATCTCTCTGCATTGCTGATCAGCTGCGTCCAACTGCGTCTGGCGGTTGGTGCTGCGGTGAAGGCTGCAGCTGATGTTGCCATGCATCCATCGACGATTCCGTAACGCTAGCGTCTGCTTGCTGATTGGCCTGGATCTGAATTGCATCTGTTGCGCGTTGGCGCTGTTCCCCCGGCGCACTGTCCTGCGGTTTAGCTCTGGGGCGGCAAAGCCATCAGGATTGATCCGGCGCAGCACTGCATTTGAGACCGGCTAACGCGCGGCTGTTGCTTGCGCCTTGCCGCACTGGTACCAGGTACGGCGCTGGGTCTGAAAAGACGTGTATGCTGCGCGCTGAATTGACACCATCTTGACCATTGGAGTACGCCATGACCGAATTAAATCTGTTGCAGCGCATAGCGGATTCAAAGTTGCCATTCAGGCTTGTGACCGCCGAAGACCTGACCGGCGCAAAGGCGCTGATGGCCGCTGGCTACATCAAGGTATCCATGCCGAAGATTCACAGCGCCAAGGGGACCTTTGGCAAGCCGGAAGACGCCGTTGTGTCGGCGATCACGACAGCCGGAAGACGTGCTTTGGCCGGCTGAGGCGGGCCTGCAGAAGGCGGCCGCACGATGGATTGGCTGGATTGACGCTTGCACAGGCGGTGAATGTGTGGCTTTTTGGGTGGCTTTGTGCGCGGTGGCAGTTTTGATTTGATGTGCGCACCGCTGGGCGCAACTGGGCGCCACCAGGCGCAATACCAGCCGCCAACTTGCACGCTGGACCGCTGCATGTTCATCCCTCACGTCTTTGTACTGATAATGCCCTAGGATTGAAACAATGGGGGTCTGTGCGTGAACCGAAACACGATCAGCGCAGGTTTTGTTGCGGCTGGCGCCATGAACATTGGCGGCGTTTTGCTGTTCTCACGCCTGCTGACCAATGATGCGATCAACGCGGCCGACCCTGTCGTGATGTCAAACTTTGGTTTGTTGATGATCATGGTATGGGGTGTTGCTTATATTTGCGCGTCCACCATACCGTCACACGTCAAATGGTTGGCTGCTGCGTTTGCGCTTGAAAAGCTTGTCTATGTCGCCGTTTGGGCCAAGTGGATGTTGGCAAACAGTCTCAGCCAAGTCTTTGCCAGTGATGTGTTTGCCGGTATTTTTTACGCCATTTATGGATTGAATGACTTTATTTTCATGATGTTCTTTGTGGCTGTTTTTTGGCGTCTGCGGGCGGGCAATTGATGCAACTGCCGGTATTTGGGCGGTAGCCGCTGCGGATTGCATGGCCGCTGCTGTGGGCGCGGCGGTTGCAGATCGGCAGTGGGAACGCCCTGTCAGCCGCTGAAGGTCTGGCTGGCCATGCGCCGTGGGCAAGCAGGGTGCGTTGCCGAAAGATGACGCCGGCCTGCGCATTGCGCGGTCTTGCAGTGCGCGGTCGCTCATGTTTGGCCCAGGCCGGGCTGCGCCGGGCTACCGATGGCGCGCGTCACCGTACCGTTCTGCGCCCAGCATGGGCGTAAGATCCTTGTTTTCGACGACTAGAAAGCCCAAATGACCCTCTGCCCGATCGCCATTGCCGTCGGTTGCCCAAAGTGCCCGGCATTCAAGGTTTGTCCGCTCAAAGCGGTGATCGGGGACCAGAAGGCTTCTGCCCCAAGTGCTGCCAAAGTGGATGCACCACATTCAAAAAAGAAGAAAAAATAGATCTGTCCGATAATTTATGTTGGATTGCCTGCATGTTGGTTGACCGCAGCGCAGGTGCATAGACGAAATGCGTCAGCCTGAATCCGAAGGATGGGCACGGTCTTGATCCCACCATGCGCAACGCCATCCGTGCGGCAGTTTTTGCACTGTTTGCGCTCGGGTTTTTGGGTGGCAGTTTGATTGTCGCCGGCAGTGGTTTCACTGCGTCCAGCAAGCGCGGCACCTGGCAGATTTTTGTGCCTGCGCCACAGGCTTACATCATGGCCGCCATTTTGTTTGCGCTTTCTGCGCTGGCCGCGCTGTGGTTTTTACAGCAAGCCAAGGCCGGGCCCAGAATGTATGTTTCTTGCGGCTTGGGCTATGTGGTGGCGGCTTCAATTGCAATCCAAATTTTGGGCTGGGCAATTGCGTAGGTGTGCAGTTGTAGGCGCACACCTTCCGTCACCAGCAATCTGCCAGTAACTGCGGAGAGGCACCATGGACGGTGGCAACTGGAAAGAGATGTTCAACGCTGCTTGTGATGGCGACATGGAGTTGGTCAGATACCATGTCAAGCATGGCGTTGATGTCAACTATGCGCACCCGGAGTTCCTTTCGACACCTTTGGTGGCCTGCGCGCTGGCAGGGCATGAAGAGATTGCCTTGTATCTGCTTGCATCCGGTGCCAACCCAAGCCTGCCGTCTGAATTCGACGGGCTCACGCCGCTTCAAGCCGCGCGGCAGGCGGGTCTGGTAGCACTGGAAGCCAGGCTGCTACTGCTAGGCGCCACTACGGCGATGCCGTCGCCATTGCGCAAGCCACCAACACATTGGCTGAGGCGGCTGTTGGCTGCAAGAGGTCACGGTAGTGGCAGCCAATAGCTGCCGGGGCTCGGCTGGACGTCTGTTGCGGGGCAGACGCCGCTGCCAGTTGCGCGGTGGGCTGCAATGACCGGTTCATCTTTCAGGAGAAAAAACATGCTGACAGTGATTGTGGAGTTCCAGTTGCAACAGCCGATGACGGTTGATGAGGCGAAGGCGACATTTCTCAGTACCGCACCAAAATATCAGACGATGGCGGGTTTGATCCGCAAGTATTATTTTATTTCAGAAGACGGCGCCAAAGCTGGTGGCATTTACCTGTGGCAATCGCGGGCGCATGCGGATCAGGTGTATACCGAAGCATGGAAGAGCTTTGTGCGTGGCAAATACCAGGCGGAACCTTCGCTGACCTACCTGGCCTGCCCAGTTGTTGTTGACAACACCACGCAGCAGATCATCGTGGACTAGGCGTTGGGCGCCGCCGCACCGCACGACCATTTCAGCCACTGAAGCTTATGCCTGACAAATTTCTCTTTTTGCTTGCATCCACGCGTGCGCCAGACCAGCCTGGAAATACAGAATGGCTGGCCAGGCAAGCTGCCGCCAGCCTGCCTGCTGCCACTGGTCAACACTGGATCAACTTGGCCGCGGCAGGCATGCCGCCCTTTGTTGACCAGCGGCACACGCTAGGCCAATATCCAATGCCAACGGGCACGCTGAAGACACTGCTGGATGAAACCATGCGCTGCACCGACCTGGTGTTGGTCGCGCCGGTGTATTGGTACAGCTTTCCAAATACATTGAAGCTGTATTTGGACCACTGGAGCGCATGGATGCGTGTGGACGGGCTGGGCTTTCAGCAGGCCATGGCCCAAAAGCGCCTGTATCTCATCACCACCAGTGGCAACCAGGCCAAGGCGCAGCCCATGATCGATTCAAGCAAATACTGTGCAGACTTTTTGTCGATGCAGTTTGGCGGGGTGCTCTGGGGCAAGGGTGGGCCGCCCGGCGCGGTTGCCACCGATGCCCATGCGCTTGCGGCAGCCAAGACATTTTTCATGGCAGGCGCCGGCACAGCCGGCAGCTGATTTGACTGCGGTACGCCAAGCGATCCACAGGGCTGCCTTGGCCAATCTGCTTGCCCAATCTGGTTTTCATGGTGGCTTTGGGTGCATGCGGCCTGCGGTGCAGCCTGCAACGCGCGGCGCCCAGCCCGCGAACACAAGATCACATGGCAAACGTGGCCACTGAGCGCATCGTCACCGCCTTGTTCGGTGTCTTTTTTATCGTGTTGGCGGCCGTGACCTTGGTGGCCGCCTGGGAAGCGACCCCGCTGGGTGCCTGTGCTGTGGCCTTGGTGCTGGGGAGTTTTGGCGTCAACGCGATCGCCAGCGCCATTCGGTGCCGGCGGTCGTGGCTGTCGCGCATCGGGCCGCTTCCTTGACGGTGCCCTTGCAGGGTGGCCGCCATCATGCATGCATGCCGTGTTGCACTGCAGGTTTGAAACGACGGATTCAAGCTCTGTTTGGCGACCGGTGCGCTAGATGGGACATTCATTTATTTTCTTTGAATAACAGGTGCTGTTCGAGATGAAACACCGATGGCCGGCGCAGGACCGGCCCACGGCCCACAGTGCACTGCCCAAGGCTTGAAGCAGACATGCGTGGTCGGGTAGCAGCGCGATGTTGTCAAGAGTTTAGACCCGGCTAAAATGCCCGGACCCTGTGACCTGAATCCAGCCGCAGCACCTGCCTGCAGGCCGCCCAGACCATGCATTCAAGAACCCGCCGTGTATTGCAAGCGATTTTGTATGAAGTTTTTGCGGTTGCGTTTGTCGGGCCCATTTTGAGCGCCGTGTTTGACCAGCCGCCTACATCCACCTTGGCCTTGGCCGTGGTGCTGTCTGGCGTGGCCTTGCTCTGGAATTATCTGTTCAACGCTGTATTTGAGCGCTGGGAGGCCGGCCAGGCTGTCAAAGGGCGTTCATGGGCGCGGCGGCTGGCGCATGGCGCCGGCTTTGAAGGTGGCTTGGTCGTGATCTTGCTTCCCATCATGGCGTTTTGGCTTGATATTTCGCTGCAGGCGGCATTTGTCACCAATCTGGGTTTGTTGGTGTTTTTCTTTTTTTATGCAGTGGTATTCACTTGGGCATTCGACCGGATATTTGGTTTGCCCGCCTCAGCTGCAAAGCAATGCGAGGCCTGAGCTTGCTTTTTCAGCCGGGTTTCGATGCCGCTTGCAGTGATTGCTGTCACCTTGCTGGCCTTGCTGCCCTTGGCGTTGCCGGCCGCGTTTTAGTCAGGACCACACGCTGCAGCTGGCGCCCGCTGCGCCCAGCCTTGGCCCAGCGATGACACCCGCTTTGCAATTGCGCATGGCGACCAGCGCCGATGCCGCGCCGATTGCGGCCATGTCGCGGGATCTGATCGAGCAGGGGCTGCCATGGACCTGGCAGGCGGCGCGGGTGGCGCGGGCGATTGCGGCAGACCACATGAATGTGGTGGTGGTGCCTGGCCGGGCCGGCGTGGATGCTTTCGGCATCATGGAATACTGGGACGACGATGCCCATCTGGTCTTGTTGGCCGTGCGCCCAGCGCGCCAGCGCAAGGGCCTGGGTTGCAGCGTGCTGGATTGGCTGGAACGCTCAGCCCAGGCCGCCGGGTCGCAGCGCATCCGGGTCGAAGCCCGGCGTGAAAACCTCGCGGCGCGCCACTTCTACAACCACCACGGTTACCACGAGCTGGCGATCAAGCCGCGCATGTACAGCGGCTTGGTCGATGGCATCACGCTCGCCAAATCGCTGCGCCCCGCGGCGCCAGATGGGGCTTAAACGCCCGCGGCGCTGGCTTCTCGCAGCCGTGCCTGCAGGCCGGCGTGGCGCTGGCTGCTGGCTTGCACGGCAGCAGCCAGCACATCGGCGCCGCCTGCCAGTGTCACCTGGTGGCGCGCACGGGTGATGCCGGTGTAGAGCAGCTCGCGGCTCAGCACGCGGCTGCGCTGTGCTGGCAGCAACAGCAGCACCGCGTCGAATTCCGACCCCTGCGCCTTGTGCACCGTCATGGCCCAGGCGGTTTCATGTGCGGGCAGGCGGGCAGGCGGCACAGCGCGCCAGCGGCCGTCGTCGGCGGCAAACCACACCCGCAGCACGCCGTCGGGTCCGGGCATGGCCAGGCCGATGTCGCCGTTGAACAGCTGCAGCGCCGGGTCATTGCGCAGCACCATCACCGGTCGGCCGGCATACCAGGGGCTGCGGGGTGCACCCAGCGCGCCGCTGATGGCCGGTTGCAGGCGGCGGCTGAGCAGGTCGTTGATGGCCCGCACGCCGCGTGGCCCCTCACGCAGCGCACACAACACGCGAAACCGGCCGAAGGCGGCATGCAGGGCGGCGATCTTGGTGGCGTGCGGCGCGGGTGTGGCGTGTGTGGCGTGTGTGGCGGGTGTGTCGTGTGTGGCGTTGGTGGAGTCGGTGGCGTGCGCGGCGCTGGCCGTGTACACGGCGTCGATGGTGTTGCTTTGGCCAGCGGCCAGCGCGGTACGGCAGGCCTGCACATAGGCATCGAAGCCGGCGCTGATGGCCGCCAGCGTGGCTGCGGCGGGCTGGGTGCCGCTGTCGTCCAGCCACTGCAGGGCGGCAGTTGCGACCGCCATCGCCATCGCCACCGCCGCCACCGCCGCGCAGCGTGGCCAGCACGGCAGCCGGCTGCCCGGCCAAGGTGTCGGCGGCCAGCCGGCCAATGCCGGAATCGCCCGCAAAGCGGAAGTTGCGCTGGAACCAGACCACGCTGTCGGGCAGCGCACCGCGCTGGCGTGCTGGTGGCGGGCGGATCTGTGCCGGTGCCAGGCCGCACAGCTGCGCCAGGTGGGCCGTGGCGCTGGCGCTCAGCGTGGGGTCGGCGCTCAGTTCGGCAAACACCGCACCAGATTCGACCGCCGCCAGCTGGTCTTTGTCGCCCAGCAGCACGATGCGTGCGGCGTCGGGCACGGCTTCCAGCAGGCGTGTGGCCAGGGCCAGGTCCAGCATCGATGCCTCGTCCAGCACCAGCAGGTCCAGCGCCAGCGGGTGGCCGGCATGGTGCTCAAACGCCTGTTCACCGGCTGCAGCCAGGCCGCTGCGGCCCGGGCGCACGCCCAGCAGCCGGTGCACGGTGGTGGCGCTGGTCGGCAGCAAGGCCTGCAGCGCGGCGGGCAGATGCGCCGCGCGCTGGCGCAGCGCTTCGGCCAGCCGCGCTGCGGCCTTGCCGGTGGGCGCGGCCAGCACCACCCGGGTGCCGGGGGCGCGCGCCAGCAGGCAGGCCAGCAGGTTGACCACGGTGGTGGTCTTGCCAGTGCCCGGGCCGCCGCTCACCACGGTGAGCCGGCCGCGCAGCGCCAGCGCGGTGGCCAGCATCTGCCAGTCGGGCACGGCCGCCGGGCTGGCCACCAAGGCACCGGGCTGCCGGTGGCCTTGCTGATCTGTCGGTGCACCGGGTTGTGGGTTGTGGGCGTGGCCGGCCTGCGGCGCAAACAGCGTGGCCAGTTGCAGCAGCGTGTCCGCATCGGCGGCTGCATCCACCGGCAGTGGCTGGGCGCTGCGCAGCAGGCGCCGCGCCAGCCGGCGTTCCAGATCGAAGTGCCGGTGCAGATACAGCCGGCCGTCGCTGTCCAGCACCAGGGGCTGGTTGGCGGGCAGCGCCGCGCTGCCCACCACCTGGCTGGCCAGCAGGGCAGCGCGCCAGCCTGCGGCATCTGCCGGCAAGCTTGGCAGTGCCTGGCCGGCGCTTGAATGGGGCGCAGGCACGCCCGCTGCTGCAGAGACGGCCGCAGATGCAGGCACTGCAGCTGCTGTCTGCGCTGGGGTGGCTGTGGCCAGGGGCGGTGCGCCGGTGGGCGCGGGCAGGGCAGCGGTGTGCGCCGGCAGGTCGGCCAGCCACAGGCAGACATGGCCCAGGCCATTGGCCAGGCTCAGCGCCTGGGCGGCGCGTGCGGCGGCCCAGGCGGCAGCCGGGGGCGCGCCGCGCGCTGTGGCCCAACGCTGCACATGGGCGGCCAGGCCCTGGGCCAGTGCGTCGGCGCTGTCGACCTTGGCGTTCATGTGGCGCCACCGTCCAGCAGGGCGGACACGTCATCCAGCAATGCCGCCGACGGGCGCAGCAGTTGCAGGCCGGTGGGTGTGCCGTCGGCCTGCAGCCAGCCCGGCCGCAGCCCGCGCACAAACAAATACAGCGCGCCGCCAAAGTGCTGCGCATGCTGGTAGCCGGGCAGGCGCTGCTGCAGCCAGCGCTGCAGTGCCAGGCTGTAGACCAGGGCCTGCAGCGGATAGTGGTGCGCCAACATCGCTGTTTGCATGGCTGGGTGGCCGTAGTCGCTGGGGCCGTCGCCCAGGTGGTTGCTCTTCCAGTCGACGATGAACCAGCGGCCGTCGTGTTGCAGCACAGCGTCGATGAAGCCTTTCAGATAACCCTGCAGCTGGCCGAAGCCCAGGCGCGGTGCGGGCACACCGTGCGCGGCCAGGGTGCGCGCCAGTGCAGCGGCTGACAGCTGCGGCGCATGCAGGTGGAATTCCATTTCGGCCAGATGCTGGCGCGGGGTCAGTGTGTCCAGGCGCAGCGGGGTGGCGGTGCCCACCGGCAGCGGCGTGGCCAGCACGTCGGCCAGCATCTGCTGCAGCATGCCGGCCAGCGGCAGCGGGGCCGTGCCGGCATCGGCCAGCGGGCCGTGCCGCTGCAGCGCCCGGTCGATGGCTGCGGGCCAGCTGCTGGTGTCGCTGAAGTCGGCCAGCTCGAAGGCCGCATGCACACATTCACCGGCCTGGGTGCCACGCGGAAAGCGCAGGATGTCGTCGGCCGGCAGGGTGGCGCTTGTGTTGGCGCCTGTGTAGGCGCTGGAAGCTGCGCCTGCGTCGGTGCGGGTCATGGCGTTCGCCGCCGCGCCTGAGGCCTGGCCGGCAGCACCAGGCGCGGCGGCGGCCGCAGCCAGGTCTGCAGCCGGATCCAGGTCACCGCCGAAGCCGAAGCCGAAGTCGATGCTGTCGCCACCGGCCCAGCCCGTGCCAGCGCTGTCGCCCGCCTCGGCCGCAGCCACAGCGGCGTCATGGTCGGCACCGGCGCGTGGCTGCAGCGGGCGGTCGGCGTCGGCATCGTGCCCGGCACTCGATTCGCTACCCGCAGCGCTGTCGGCCCAGGCCGCTGCCTGGCCTGGTGGCGCGCCGGGTGCACTGCCTGCACCCGCAGCCAGGCTGCTGAAGCTGGCGATCGACCAGCCGCGCGGCAGTGGTGACGGCGGTGGCAGGGCCTGCAGGGCGGCGGGGCCGTCCTCGTCGGCCGGCAGTGGCCCGGCCAGCGCAGCCGGCAGCGGCGCCACCGCGATGGCGGCGACATGGGGCCCGGCCCCAGGTGCCGGCCGGGTGCTTGATTGGCCCGCATCTGCCAGGCCGGCCCAGGCGGCATCCAGCTCGGCCGGGGTGGCCGGCTTGCGCTTGGCATTGAACCAGTCGCTGCCTTGCAGGCCGCCGCCCAGCAGCAGCCAGTTCAGCATGCTGCGCGCGCTTTCGGTGCTGCTGCTGCGGCCGAAAGCCTGGGTGGTGTAGCTGCCGACCAGCAGATAGCAGCGCTGCACCGCGCGGGTCAGCGCCACGTAGACCAGGCGCAGGCTCTCGGCAGCAGCGTCCAGCCGGGCCTGGGCGCGGGCGGCGCTGGGGTCGAGGCGGGGGTCCAGCCCGGTGCGGAAGTCCAGCACCGCCAGGCCGTCTGCATCATGGCCGGGCACGCCGTCCAGGCCGTCGCTGTTGCCGGGGCTGCGGCCGTCCCACAGGAAGGGGCAGAACACCACCGGGTACTCCAGGCCCTTGCTCTTGTGGATGGTGACGATCTGCACCAGGTGCTGGTCGCTTTCCAGGCGCAGCTGGGTGGCCTCGTCACCGCTGCTGCTGTCGCGCTGGGCCTGCAGCCAGCGCAGCAAGGCCTCGGGTGATGGCTGTGTGGCGCTGGCCTGGTGCAGCAGTTCGCCCAGGTGCAGCAGGTTGGTGAGCCGGCGCGCGCCGTCGGGCGCGGCCAGCAGGCGCTCGGCCACTTGCTCGGCCTGGCGCCAGTGCTGCAGCGCCACGCCCACGCCGCGCTGGCGCCACAGCGCGCCGTGGCGGGCAAAGGCCTGCACCCGGTCCAGCCAGGCGTTGTCGTCACTGGCCAGCGTGTCGATGGCCGTCGCCGTCAGGCCATGCCAGCGGGTGGCCAGCGCGGCTTTCAGCAGGCCGTCGCGGCCGGGCTGCAGCATGGCGGCCAGCAGCCGTTCCAGTTCGTCGGCATCGGGGCCGTGGAAGACGCTGGCCTGCGACAGCTCGACGCTGCCCACGCCCAGCGTGGCCAGTGCCTGGCGCATCAGGCTGCCCTGGGCATGGCTGCGCACCAGCACCGCGATGTGGCCGGCGGCCAGCGGCGCACCGCCCAGCTGGATGTGGCCGGCGCGGGCCCCGGCCAGCAGCCGGGCGATCTCGCTGGCGCAGCTGGCGGCGGCGCGGCGCTGCAAGTCGGCCTTGGGCAGCGGGCCGCTGCGCTGGCGCGGCAATGTCCACAGCTGCAGCGCGGCGCGCGGCAGGGTGGCGTCGTGCAGCAGCGGCTTGGGCTTGGCGCCTTCGGTCACCGGCTGGTAGTGCAGGCCGGGCTGCAGGAAGGCCTGGCCATGCTGGCTGAACAGCCGGTTCAGCGCCGTGATCAGCGGGCCGACAGCGCGCTGGTTCTGGCCCAGGCGTGTAGCTGGCCAGCGCCTGGCTGCGGGCCTGCAGGTAGGTGTGCAGGTCGGCATGGCGAAAGCTGTAGATGGCCTGCTTGGGGTCGCCCACCAGAAACAGCGGCGGGCCGCTGGCTGCGCTGCTGCGGGTCGTGGCGTCGCCGGCGTGGTTAGCAGCGTGGTCCGCACTGCCCGCTGCCGCCAGGTCGGCACCAGCGGCCGGCGTGGCGTAGATGGCGCGGAACACCGCCCACTGCAGCGGGTCGGTGTCCTGGAACTCGTCGATCAGCGCGGCCGGAAAGCGCTGGCGCAGCGCCGCCGCCAGCCCTGGCGCGCCAGGGTCGTGCAGGCGCTGGTGCAGATTGGCCAGCATGTCGTCGAAGGCCACCACCCGCTGGGCCCGCTTGGCCTGGCGCTGCTGCGCGGCGGCGTCGTGCAGCAGCTGGCGCAGCAGGCGCAAGCGGGCCAGCTGCATGGCGCGGTCGCTGGCGGCATGGGCCTCCAGCAGGGCCTGCGCCTGTTGGAAGAACGGATGCACTGGCGGTGTCTGGCCCTTCTTGGACCGCAGTTGCAGCATGGCCGTGCCCAGCAGCGCCAGCGCATCCGGCAAGCTGGGCGGGGCAGCGGATGCGGCGGGCAGGGCGGCCAGCGCATCCCAGGCCAGCGCGGCGGCATGCAGGCTGGCGGGCTTGTAGTAGGTGCCGTGCAGCCGGGGCAGGTGGTCGGTCAGCAGGGCCAGCACGGCAGCACGCGCTGCCTGCCAGCTGCTGCTGGCCTGCGACCAGGCCAGGGCCCAGGCCTGCTGGCTGGTGCGCCGGTCGTCCGGGGCATCGATGTCGTCGGGCCACAGATGGCGGGCCAGCGGCCGCGCCAGCTGGCGCTGCAGCAGTTGCAGCCAGCGCGCCGGGCTGTCGCCACGCGCCAGCAAGTAGGCGGTGCGTTCGGCGTCAGCGCCGGGCCCGGCCACATGCTGGCGCCAGAAGTCGTGCACCGCCTCGGCCAGCAAGGCGCTGTCATCGGCCACCAGGTCTTGCACCATCGGCATCAGCGCGGCCAGCGGCGTGTCGGCCAATGCCCGCTGGCAGAAGCCGTGGATGGTGAAGATCGCCGCCTCGTCGAAGCTCTGCAGCGCCAGTTGCAGGCGCTGGGCCAGGTCGATGGGGTCGGCACCCTGGGCGTGCAGGCTGGCCAGCAGGGCGGGCACGAAGGGGTCGCCGCCACCACCACTGCCACCACCCCCGCCGCCGGGGGCGGTCGGCATGGGGTCGGCCGCAGCGCCATTCTCCAAGTTCGCCAGATTCGCCAAGTCCGCCAGGCCCGCCAGGGTGTCGACCAGGCGTTGGCGCAGGCGCGCGCGCAGTTCGGCCGTGGCGGCATTGGTGAAGGTGACGACCAGGATCTGCTGCACCGTGCAGCGCCGCTCCAGCAACAGGCGCAGGTAGAGGCCGCAGATCGCCCAGGTCTTGCCGGTGCCGGCCGAGGCCTCGATCAGCCGCACGCCGCCCAGCGGCACGCCAAACACGTCCAGTGGCTGTGCTGCGGTCATGCGTCGGCCCCGTCGTCCAGGTGGTCGACCAGCGGCTGCAGCACCAGGGCGCTGACCGCTTCGAAGTCGGCCAGGCCACCGTCCAGCGGGTCGGGCAGGCCACGCAGCACCAGGCGGTGGGCGGCGTCGGCCTGCTCGGCAAAGGGCTTGCGGGCGCTGGCCACCCAGGCGGCGCGCGCGGCGCCCAGGCTGCGGCCACCCTGCAGCCAGGCCCAGGCAGTCTTGGGGAAGAAGGGCAGCGGGGCGCACTGGCCCTGCACAAACAAGTCCAGCAACTGCTGCAGCAAGGGCAGCGGGTCGTCGACCGGGCGGAACGCGAACTGCGCGCCGCGGCCCAGCCAGCGGGTGCGGCCGGCCACGCCTGCTGGCGCGCAGGCGCACAGCGCCAGGTGGTCCAGCCAGGCGGCCAGGTGGTCGGCCACGCGCGGTTCGTCATAGCGGTGGCGCAGCAGGCCGTCAGATCGCAGGTCGCCCAGGGTGATGTCCAGCGGCCAGGGCTGCGGCTGGCCAGCGACCAGCACGCTGAAGTGCAGAGTGGCGCTGTGCGGCGCCAGCAGCGGTGCACGGCTGGCGTCGGCCAGTGCCTGGGCATGGGCGCGCAGCAGCGGCAGCTCGGCCTGGGCAAACTGCTGGCCCACCGGCCCGCCAGGCAACTGGGTGCCGGCAGCGGCCAGCGCCAGCAATGGCGGATCTTGCAGCGTCAGGCCTGTAGCGGCGGCCTGCAGCAGGGTGGGCAGCAGGCGCTGGGCCAGGTCCTGGCGCGCCAGGAAATCCGGCAAAAACGGCTCGTCGTCGACCAGGGATTCATCGGCCCGGCGCAGCGTCAGCCCCAGGCGCTGCAGCAGCGCGCGCGATGGGTGGCGGAAAAAGCGCTGCAGCTGCAGCAGCGTGCAGCCGCTGCGGGCCGGTGGTGGCAGTGGCTGGGCGAAGAACGGCGGCGCGCTGGGCGTGTCAGCAGCTTCGTCGTCGGCGCTGTCGTCTGATCCGGCGTCTGCCGCGCCTGGGCTGCTGTCCGCAGCCTCTGCAGGGTCTGGCGGCGGCACGGCGGCATCTGTGCCCGTGACGAGGCCAGCGCCATCGTCGGCATCAGGGGCTGGCGCCACCAGACCTGTCGCCACCAGGGCTGGCGCCACCCTGGCCCTCGCCCTCGGCTGTCACCGCCTGCCGCTGCGCCCGCGCCGCCGCCTGCCCAGCGGCCAGCGCGGCGGCGTATTCGGCATGGAAGCTGCGCAGCCGCGCATCGCTGCCGGCCTGGAAGCCGCGCACATCAAAGGCTTGCAGCGGGTGCTGCACCACCAGCTGGGCCAGCACCTGGGCGCGGGGGGCGTCCAGCGCCGGCACCAGCGCATCCAGCAGCTCAGACACCAGCACCGATGGCGGGCGCTGGCTGTTGTCGCGCACGCTGCGGCCGCTGTGGCTGAGGTAGAGCCGCTCGCGTGCGGCCAGCACCAGGTCGAGAAACAGGTTGCGCTCGTCCTGGCGGCGCTGGCGGTCGCCAGCGCGCGCATGCTGGGCGATCAGGTCGAACTCGGCCGGGCGCTGGGCGCTGGGAAACACACCGTCGTCCAGCCCCAGCACGCAGACCATGCGGTAGGGCAGGCCGCGCAGGCTGGACAGCGCCGAGAAGGTGATGCGGCCGGTGGGCACGCCGCCACGCGCCGGGTCGTCCAGCGCCTCGGTCAGCGCCTGGCGCACCACATCCAGCGCCAGCGGCAGCGTGGGGGCACTGGCCTGCCACTGGTCGGCCAGGGTCTGCAGGGCGCTGCGCAGGTCGGCCAGCGCAGGCGCACCGGCGGTCGGGGCATGCAGCAGCTGGTCGCTCAGGCTGGTCAGCAGCGCCGGCCAGTCTTGCGCGGGCAGCGGCTGCGCCACCTGGGCGCGCAGGCGGTCCAGCAGTTGCAGAAATGCCCACAGCCCGCCCAGCGCCAGTGCTGCGCCGCCTTCGGCGTCGCCGGTGGGCAGGCGGCCGTCAAAAGGCGCGGCATCGGCGGGCAGCACATGGCCGAGGAACAGCCGGTCCAGGCCGTCGGCCCAGCTGTGGCGGCCGTCGTCGCCCAGGCCCAGGCTGGCGCGCTGCGCTGCGTCGAATGCCCAGTGCACACCGGCGTCCAGCAACCAGCCATGCACCCGCGCCAGGCCGTCGTCGTCCAGCCCGAAGCGGGCCGCCACCGCAGGCTGCTGCAGCAGGCCGACCACCGCGCTGGCGCTGCCGCGCGACGCGGCCAGGCCCAGTGCGTCGAGCAGGGCGCGGGCGGCCGGGTTCAGCTGGCTCTGCGCCCGGCCGGTGATGGTGAAGGGCAGGGCCAGTGCCGCGGGCGCTGTGCCGAACACGCTGTCGATCAGCGGCGCGGCGGCTTCCAGATCAGGCACCACCACCAGGATGTCGCCAGGCGCGGGCGGGTCGGGCTCGGTCAAGCATGCCAGCAGGCGGTTCTGCAGCACCTCCAGCTCGCGGGTGAGGCTGTGGCACACATGCAGCGTGATGCTGTGGTCGGCGGTGTCCAGCGGCAGGCTGGCGGGTGCCAGGTCCTGCAGCGTCAGGATGGCGTTCTGCAGATTGGCCAGCAGGCTGTGGCCGGGGTGGGGGCTGAAGTGGTCGTCGTCGACCACGCCGTCGCCGCAGGCATCGACCAGCGCCGCCAGGTGGGCCTGGGTCTGCTGGCCCCAGGCAGCCAGCAGGCGGTTGCCCACCTCCAGATGCTGGGCCCGGCCGGCGGCCGCCAGGCGGGCCAGGCGGCGCGGGTCGACCACGTCGAACCAGTATTCGGCGCAAGGGTTCAGGGCATAGACATGCAGATCGACCCAGCGCGCCAGCTGCTGCAGCAGGGCCAGGTGCACCGGCGCGATGCTGGGCAGGCAGAACACATGGGCCGCCGGCGGCAGGCCGGCGGCCAGCAGCAGCGCGCTGTCGGCCGGGCTGGCTGGCAGGCCCTGCAGCGCGGCGGCCAGCTGGTGGGCGGCGGTGGCCTCGGGCTGCGGCTGGCTGGCGTCGGCATGGATGGCTGCCTGCAGCCGGCGCCACAAGGCTGCCTGCCAGGCTTCGTCGTCGCGGCCTGCGGCGCCAGCGGGCAGGGCGCTGCGGCCCTGGGCCCAGGCGGCCAGCCAGTCGGCGCGGTAGGTGCTGTACTGGTCGACCAGGCTGGCCACCCGCTGGGCCAGGTCCAGCCGGGTGACGGCGTCGGCCTGTGCCAGGTAGCGTGCCAGCCGGGGCTGCTGCGCCACCCAGCTGGCGTCGTCCAGCGCGGCCAGCACCCGCCAGACCAGCAGCGCCGGTTGCCAGGGCGCCTGCTGGCTGTCGGCCGGGCGCTGCAATTGCAGGCCGGTCGGCTGCAGCGTGGCCAGCACCCGGGTGCCCTGCTGCCAGAGCCAGGGGGACAGATACGCAAACTGCAGGTTGGCGCAGACACCAAACCGCCGCGCCACCGCCAGCGTGATGGCCTTGCGCTGGGCCGTGCTGGGCACGATGGCCTGGCCCGGCGTGAACAGGTCGCCGCCAGCGGCCTGCAGCGCACCGGTCAGCAGGTCCATCAGTGTTTCCTGCCGGTTGGCGAAGTGCAGGGTGAGCATCTGGCCAGCAGTGTGCCGCATGCAGGCAGCGGGGCCGGTTGGTGCTGGTCGGCAGAGTGTGGGCGCTGCAAGACCCTGGGCGGATGCAGGGGCCAGCCGGCAGGGAAATCGCCAACGGGACAAACCCGGCTTCGGCATTCAGGAAGCTGTTCTTCGGATATCTTGAATGCCGCCAGCGGCCCGTCGTCGGCACACTGGAAGCCGCTCCGCTGATCGGGTAGCGCGATGCCTGTGCTGCGCCACAGGCGGGTGCCGGGCACGATGACAGTCAACCAGGAGACACGATGAAACGCATGCTGTTGAGCAGCCTGTTCGCCGCGATGGCGATGGCCACCACCCTGGCCCCAGCGCAGGACAAACCCGCTGAATTGAAGATCGGCATCACCACCTTCACGTCGGGGCCCGCCTCGGTGTTTGGCGTGCCGGCCAAGGCAGCGGCCGAAATGCTGATCGACGACATCAACAAGGCCGGTGGCATCGGTGGCGTGAAGGTGGTGCCGAGCTTCATCGACGAGGGCATTGGCGGCGACAAGCTGCTGTCCGAGTACCGCCGCCTGGTGCAGGAGCAGGGCGTGCGCACCATGCTCGCGTCCATCTCCAGTGGCAACTGCAACATCATCGCCCCGGTGGCCGAGGACCTGAAGGTCTTGAACGTGATGTGGGACTGCGGCACCGAGAAGATCCTGGAGAACAAGCGCTACAAATACGTCGTGCGCACGCAGGCCAATGCCACGACCGAAATGGTGGCCACGGTGCTGTACCTGATGAAGGTGCGGCCCGACTTCAAGACCGTGGCGGTGGTGAACCAGGACTACGCCTGGGGCCGTGATTCCTGGGAAATCTTCATCAACACGCTGAAGGTCTTCAAGCCCGACGTGCGGGTGGTGGCCGAGATGTTCCCGAAGCTGGGCGCTGCAGACTTCTCCACCGAGATCTCGCGTCTGCAGGCGCTGCGGCCCGACATCGTGCTGAACACCAGCTGGGGCGGCGACCTCGACACCTTTGTGCGCCAGGGCACCCAGCGCGGCCTGTTCAAGACCGGCGCCACCTATGTGTTGCCGCTGCTGGAAAGCTCGCTGGAGCGGCTGGGCGACGCGGTGCCCGCCGGCATCATTGCCGGTGCACGCGGTGACCATTACTGGGCCCACCCCGAGACCATGAACGATCCGAAGCACAAGGACTTCGTGGCCCGCTTCAAGGCCAAGACGGGCGCATATCCCATCTACCCGGCCTACCACATGGCCCAGGCGCTGGTGGGCCTGAAGACCGGTTATGAGGCGGCCATCAAGGCCAACGGCGGCAAGTGGCCGGCGCCCGAGCAGGTGGCTGAATCCATGCGCACGATGAAGTTCAAGGCCTTCGGCCGCGAGATCAGCATGCGCGAGGACGGCCAGGGCCTGGAAGCGCAGCTGCTGGGCATCACCCAGCGCAACCCCAAGTACCCGTTCGCCGTCATCGACAAGATGGTGCTGGTGCCGGCTGAGCTGGTGACCACGCCAGTGGGCCAGCAATCGGTGAACTGGGTGAAGTCGATCAACCCGGCATTGGCCAAGGTGCTGAGCACCGACCAGTTCAAGACCCACGACTTCAAATGACCCCCGCCGGGTGCGCACACCGCACCCGGCATCGCGCCACACCATGGAACCTGCCCTGATTGCCCTGGCGCTGATGGACGGCGTGTCGTACGCGGCACTGCTATTCCTGGTCGCCCTGGGCCTGACGCTGATCTTCGGCGTCATGCGCATCCTCAACATCGCCCATGGCAGCTTGTATGCCTGGGGCGGCTACTTTGCCGCCACGCTGGGGCTGGCGATCACCAACTTTGCCTTGCCGGCGTGGCTGGGCTTACCGGCCTTGTTTGTAGCGGCCATCGTCATCGGCGGGCTGCTGGGCACGGTGCTTGAGTT
This sequence comes from uncultured beta proteobacterium, assembly GCA_963844485.1. Lineage (GTDB taxonomy): Bacteria > Pseudomonadota > Gammaproteobacteria > Burkholderiales > Burkholderiaceae_C > Pseudaquabacterium. The sequence goes on along the minus strand of CAWJOQ010000009.1, from coordinate 76,258 downwards.
TGCCTTGCTGCGCCGCATCCTCGATAAAGACCCGATCCTGCAACTGCTGGTCACCTTCGCTGCCTTCATGGTGCTGGAAGACCTGCAGCGCCTGATCTGGGGCGTGCAACCGGTGTTTGTCTCCGAGGTGGTCGGCCAGTTCGGCACCATCGATGTGGCCGGGGTCACCTACACCCGCTACCAGCTGCTGGTGTTGCCAACGGTGGCGATTGCCGCCTTTGTGGGCTTGCGCTGGTTTCTAGGCAAGACGGCGCTGGGCCGCCAGGTCACTGCGGTCACGCACCACCGCGAAGTGGCCACCGCCATGGGCGTGAACACCCACCGCGTCACCTGGCTGACGATTGCGCTGGGCGGCATGCTGGGTGCGCTGGGTGGCGCGCTGGCCTCGCCCACCACCTCGTTCACGCCGGGCATCGGCGCCGACATGATGGTGCTGTCATTTGCCGTGGTGGCCACCGCCGGCCTGGGGCAGATCGGCGGCGCAGCGATCGCGGCGCTGATGATCGGCCTGGCCCGGTCGTTCTCGGTCTACCTGATGCCTGAACTGGAAGTGCTGATGCCTTACCTGATCATGGTGGCGGTGTTGTTGATCCGGCCCGAAGGCCTGTTCAGCACCGTGGCCGCGCGGAGGATCTGAGCATGGCATTCGCTGCGCCTTCCTGCGCTGGTGGTCGTGCTGGTCGCGGCTGTGCTGGCCATCACCGCGGCTGCCCCCTGGATGAAGACCCCCGTGCTGCTGGCCTTGGCCAACGGCATGGCGGTGGCCGGCGTCATCGTGCTGGTGCGTGCCGGTCAGGTGTCCTTCGGCCATGCGCTGTACGCCTGCCTGGCGGCCTATGCGGTGGCCTTTGCCAGCCGCGCCTGGCAGTTGGACGCCCTGCTGCTGATTGCCCTGGGCACCCTGGTGGCGGCGCTGTCGGGCAGCATCATCGGCCTGTTCATGGTGCGCTACCGCGGCATCTTCTTCGGCATGCTGAACCTGGCGTTTTCGATGGTGCTGTTTTCGGTGCTGGGCAAGTTTGGCGGCATCACCGGCGGCACCGACGGCCTGCGCTTTGACCGGCCGACCCTGGGCGGCATGCCCTTCGCGCGTGAGGGCTTCGAGACCGCGCTGCTGTGGCTGGCACTGGCGCTGGCCGTGGCTGTGGGCTGGGTGGTGATGCGCTACTTCGCCAGCGTCAACGGCCAGGCCTTGGCGGCCATCAAGACCAACGAGACCCGGCTTGAATACCTGGGCATCTCGGCCAAGCGGGTGTTCTGGGGCGGCTATGTGCTGTCGGCCACGCTGTGCGGGCTGGGTGGCAGCGTGTTTGCCCTGACGCAGGGGCTGGTGACGCCGGAAATGGGTTACTGGGTGCGCTCGGGCGAGATCGTGTTCATCGCCATCCTGGGTGGCTCCGGCCACGCGCTGGGCGCCTTCATCGGTGCGTTTGTGTTCGAGTTTGTCAAGCTCTATGCGGCGGCCCTGCTCACCGGCGCCTGGCAGATGGCGCTGGGCCTGATCCTGATCGTGATGGTGTTTGTGGCGCCAACCGGCATCTTCGGCCTGTTCGAGAAAAAGCTGCGGCCCAAGGGTGGTGCGGCATGATGGGCTGCCCACGCAGGTGCTTGCCCGGTGCAGACCGTCAACCCATGAAGGCTGCGCCATGACCGCCACTCCAGGCGCCTTGCTCAGCACCCGCGGCCTGTCGCTGGCCTTTGGCGGCGTGGTGGCGGCAGACGCCATCGATTTCGACCTGGCCCCGGGTGAACGCCTGGCCGTGGTGGGCCAGAACGGTGCCGGCAAGACCACCTTCATCAACATCTGCACCGGCTACTTGAAAGCCGATGCCGGCCAGGTGTTCTTTGACGGTGCCGAGATCACCGGCCAGAGCCCGCGTGCCATCACCCGGCGGGGCGTTGGCCGGTCGTTCCAGATGCCGCAGGTGTTTGGCGAGCACACAGTGCGGCAATGCCTGCTGATCGCCGCGTCGTCGGTGCAGCGCCAGGCTGGCCTGTGGCGGCCGCTGGCGCTTGCTGTCCATGCCGACGAAGTGGACGCCACCATCGAACTGCTGCAGTTGCAAGACCGCGCCCACGACCTGGCGGGCGCTCTGCCCGAGGGGCAGCGCAAGCTGCTGGACGTGGCCATGGCCCTGGTGCTGCGGCCCAAGCTGATGATCATGGACGAGCCGACCAGCGGCGTGTCCAGCGACGAGAAGCACGGCCTGATGGCGGTGCTGATGAAGGCGCTGGACGAGCGCCAGGTGACCAGCATCTTTGTCGAGCACGACATCGACATCGTGCGGCGCTACGCCACCCGGCTGGCGGCCTGGATCGCCGGCAAGGTGGCTGCCGACGGCCTGCCCGAGGAGGTGCTGCGCGACCCCCTGGTGGTCAAGAACGTGATCGGTGAATGACATGCTCAGCCTGGAACAGGTCTCCACCACCATTGCCGGCATTGCGGTGTTGCGTGGCATCAGCTGCCAGATGCCGCGTGGCGGCATCGTCGCCGTGGTCGGCCGCAACGGCGCTGGCAAGACCACGCTGCTGCGGCTGATCATGGGCTTCCGTGAAGGCCACGCCGGCCGCGTGCTGCTGGACGGCGAAGACCTGGCCGGCGTGCCGGCGCGGCTGCGCGCCAAGCTGGGCATCGGCTATGCGCCAGAAGACCGGGTGATGTTCCCGAGCTTCACGGTGGAAGAAAACCTGCGCTTCCCCTGTGAGGTGATCGGCATGCCGCGCGCCGCTGTCGACCAGCGCCTGGCCGAAACGCTGAACATCGTGCCCGAGCTGCAGCCCATGCTGGCCCGCTCGGGCGCGGCCTTGTCGGGCGGCCAGGGCAAGATGGCGGCACTGGGCCGGGCGGTGATGGCTGGCGAGCGGCTGGTGCTGCTCGACGAGCCCTTCCAGGGCCTGGCGCCGGTGCTGGCCCAGCAGTATTCAGCCTCGTTGCAGCGCCTGCGCCAGGTGCGGCCCGAACTCTGCGTGGTGATCACCGAATCGAACCGCAGCCTGCTGCGCGACATCCCGACCGAGACCTTGGTGCTCGAGCGGGGTGAACTGCAGCGCAGCGCCAGCGCGGCGGTGGCTGGCCACTGAGGCAGTCTGGCGACATGCCCCGGCAGTGGCGCCGTTGCGCTTCTGCGCATCCAGGCTTGCGCAGTGGTTGCCAAACCTGTGGGCTTTGCAGCGTCGCGCAGCGGGCCTGCGGGTGCGCCACGCATTGCATGGGAGGCGTCGGGAAGAGTTCGCTTGTTCCAACGATTGGAAGCAGCGTAGAGTTGGCGCACCCGGTGCCGGAGGCACCTCACGCAGGAGCTTGCGATGTTGAAGTCTTTGCAAAAGGCGCTATTGGGCATGCTGATCGGCGTGGGCTGTTCTGCAGCGCAGGCCGGGCTTGTGGTCGACGAGGGCAGTTACCCCGGCGCTGCTGGCGATTACAACAACCTGCTGAATCCGCCGCAGCCAGTGGCCACGGTGTTCGCATTGGTGGCGGGAACCAACACCTTTGCCGGAACCTTCGGAACGCCAGGCGATGCCGGCGACACCTTTCTGGTCCAGCTCAGCCCGTCCCAGACGCTGACCGGAATCAGCGTCAGCTTCGCAACGAATGCGGGGCCATTCAATCCTGTGGCGATCAATCAGGACAGCCAGTTGGTGTTCGACCTGACCAGTTCGAGCCAGGCGACCCCGCTTCTGCTGTTGAACCTCACGGGCAGGCCCGATGGGCCAGTGGTCTTCAGCAGTGGGCCGCTGTCGTTCGGCGCGCAAATCTACAACGTGACGATGCTGACGGGGGTGCTGGCACTCAACGACAGCGCTCGAGTCGGCTACCAGGTCGCCTTCGATGTCAGCGCCGTGCCTGAGCCCGCGACCGCGCTCTCACTGTTGCTCGGACTGGGCACACTCGGCGCCGTGGCGCGCTGCCGACGCCGGTCCTGATCGGCGCCAGCGGACGCGGGCGAGATTGCACAGTGCGCCGTGTGCAACGCCGCGCAACCCACCTCGCCATTGTCTGTATCAGGCTTAAATCGCCTTTTGCGCCCTTAGGTCGGCGATCTCGCCGGCGCTGTAGCCCAGTTCGGCCAGCACCACTTCGGTGTGCTCGCCGATGGTGGGCGCGCGCTGGCGTGGCACGGCCGCCGTCTCGCTCATCCAGATCGGCACATTGGCCACGGGTGCGGGCACCCGCAGCCCGGGGTAGTCGACCGGCTGCATCAGGCCCAGGGCCTGCACCTGGGCGTTGTCGAGCGACTGTTGCGGGCTCAGCACCGGCGCGGCCGGGATCATCGCCTCGCCCAGGGTGTGGATGACGGTGTCGGTGTTGCGCGGCGCGCACCAGCGGCCCATGCGCTCGCTCAGGATGTCGCGGTGGATGCCACGGCTTTCATCGGTGGCAAAGCGTGCATCGGCCAGCCAGTCGGGGTCGTCGGGCTGGGCGGTGGCCGCATCGGCCGCCATCAGCTTGGCCCAGCGGCGGTACAGCGGGTTGCCGGTGACGGCCAGCAAGATGAAGCCATCGGTCACCTCGAACACATCCACCGGGGCCGAGGTCTGGCCGCGGTTGCCCGTGGGCACGCGGTTGACCTGGGCCACATGCTGCTCGATCAGCGTGCCGTTGGTCACCGCCAGCGCCGTGGCCAGCAGCGCGCCGGTCACCATCTGGCCCCGGCCGCTCTTGCTGCGCTCCATCAGCGCGGCCATGGTGCCGAAGGCGCAGTGCAGCGCGGTGCCGAAATCGACCCAGTTGGCCGCCGCGCGGGTGGGCGCGCCGGGCTGGCCGGTCATGTACATCGCGCCGCTCATGGCCTGGCCGATGGTGTCGAAGCCGACGTTCTTGCTCATCGGCCCCACCGGGCCGTAGGCGGTGTTGGTGACGAAGATGATGTCTTCGCGGTAGCTTTTGAGCGTGGCGTAGTCCAGGCCCATCTGCTTGAGCGTGGCCGCCGGCAGGTTGGCGATGACCACGTCGGCGCCCTTGACCATGCGGGCCACCACGGCGCGGCCGCCGGGGCTGGCCGGGTCGAGCGTGATGGACCGCTTGTTGCGGTTCATCTGCAGGAACAGCGCGCCGGCACCGTCGGCCAGCGGGGCGGTGAAGCGGTCTTCACTGCCGTCGCGTTTTTCGATGCGGATGACGTCGGCGCCATACTCGGCGAGCATCGCCGCGCAATAGGGCCCGGCGATGTAGCGCCCGAAGTCGAGCACGCGGATGCCTTGCAACAGTGGAGCCATCGTGACAGTGCCTGGTGGGTTGGAGTGCTGAAATCATCGGTTGAAGGGGCGGATCGCCCTGCCACCCTGGAGACAAGCTTGAAATCCGCCACCACCGCGTCACCCGCATCGCAGGGCATGTGCCCCAGCCGCCTGGCCCGCATCGACACCTTCTTGCAGACCCGCTACATCGACAGCGGCAAGCTGCCCCATGCCCACCTGGTGGTGGCGCGTGGCGGCCAGGTGGTGCACCGCAGCCTGCTGGGCCAGGCCCGGCTGGCCACCGCCGATGCGCCCGCCGTGCCGCTGGCCGAAGACAGCATCGTGCGCATCTATTCGATGACCAAGCCGGTCACCAGCGTGGCCTTCATGATGCTGGTCGAAGAAGGCCTGGTGGCGCTGGAAGACCCGGTGCACCGCTTCATCCCCAGCTGGCGCAACCTGGGCGTGTACGTGGCCGGCGCGCCGGGCATGTTCCAGACCCGGCCGACCGACGCGCCGATGCGCATGATCGACCTGCTGCGCCACACCTCGGGCCTGACCTACGGCTTCCAGACCCGCACCAATGTCGACGCCGCCTACCGCAGCGGCAAGGTCGAGCCCTTCGCCCAGAAAGAAGGCCTGCAGGGCTTCATCGACAGCCTGGCCAAGCTGCCGCTGGAGTTTTCACCGGGCACGGCCTGGAACTACTCGGTGTCCACCGACGTGCTGGGCTACCTGGTGGAAGTGATCTCCGGCCTGCCGTTTGCGCAGTTTCTGCAGCAGCGCATCCTGGGGCCGCTGGGCATGGTCGACACCGCCTTCCATGTGTCTGAAGACCGGCTGGCCCGCTTCACCGCCTGTTATGTGGTCGGTGGCGACGGCAAGCTGGCCGAGGCCACCCAGGGCTGGCCCGATTTCAAGACCGCGCCGGCCGCGCCCTCGGGCGGTGGCGGTCTGGTGTCGACCATGGCCGACTACCTGCGCTTTTGCGAGATGCTGCGCCGCGGTGGCGAACTCGACGGCGTGCGCCTGCTCGGCCCCAAGACCCTGCAGCTGATGCGCAGCAACCACCTGCCGGGCGGCAAAGACCTGGCCGATGTATCGGTGTCGATGTTCTCCGAGGCGGCCTACCAGGGCATCGGCTTCGGCCTGGGCTTTGCCATGACCACCGATGTGGCCAAGACCGGCATCGCCGGCAGCCTGGGCGAGCACTGGTGGGGCGGCATGGCCTCGACCGCGTTCTGGATCGACCCGGTCGAAGACCTCAGCGTGGTGTTCTACACCCAGCTGATCCCGTCCAGCCTGTACCCGGTGCGCCGGGAGCTGCGCACCCTGGTGAACGCGGCCATCGTCGACAGCCAGGCTTGAGCAGCCTGTCGCCGTCCACGCCAGCCGCCAAGCCGGCGGGCACAGCCGCGTCGCCACGCACTGCGGCACTGGCGCTGGCCGCTGCGGCGCTGGCGGCGGCCTGCTTCATCGGCATGGACAGCACGGCCAAGCTGCTGGGCGAGCGCTACAACACGGCGCAGCTGACGTTCTTGCGCTTTGCCAGCGGTGCATTGTTTGCGGTGCCGCTGTGGCTGTGGCGGCGCACACCGCTGCCGGCGCGGCCGCAATGGCGCTGGCACCTGCTGCGCAGCGTGCTGCTGCTGGCGGCCTTGCTGACCTGGTTCTTCAGCCTGCAGCGCCTGCCGCTGGTGCAGGCAGTGGGCGTGGGCTACACCGCGCCGCTGTTCATCTCGCTGCTGGCGATGTGGCTGCTGCATGAGCGGCCGTCGCGCTGGATCTGGGCGGCCCTGGCGCTGGGCGCGGTGGGGGTGGGCGTGGCCTTGTGGCCCGAGCTGCGCGCGGCCGATGCCCCGGGCAGCAGCGCGCGCCTGTGGGGCATGGCGGCGGCGGCGGTGTCGGCCATCACCTATGCCGGCGTGGTGGTGCTGGCGCGCCACCAGGCCCAGCGCGACGCGCTCTGGACCATTTTGCTGGTGCAGAACCTGCTGCCGGTGCTGGTGCTGGCCGGCCCCATGCTGTGGCTGTGGCAACCGCTGCAGCCGGCCGACCTGCCGCTGCTGCTGCTGATGGGTGCGCTGGCCACGGCCGGCCTGCTGTGCATCACCTGGGCCTTCACCCACATCGAGGCCAGCCGCGCCGCGCCGATGGAATACACCGGCCTGGTGTGGGCCGGCTTGCTGGGCTATGTGGTGTTTGGCGAGGTGCCCACGGCCTGGACCTGGAGCTCGGCGGCGCTGATCATGCTGGGCTGCTTGCTGCTGGTACGGCGCTGAACCCTTGCTGATGTCTCGTTGAACCGCCGCTGAACCGCTGAACCGCTGCCCTGCGCTGCGGGCCCACCCGCATGGACAGGCCCTGCGGCCAGGGCCGAAGATGCAGCCACCTTGCTGGAGCCCATTCCATGACCGACCTGCACTTCGAGAGCGCCACCCGGCTGGCGCAGCGCATCCGTGACCGCGAGACCAGCGCGCGTGGCGCTGCTGGAGCATTTTCTGGCGCGTGTCGACCGCCTGAACCCGGCCATCAATGCCGTGGTGGTGCAAGACCGTGCCGGCGCGCGTGCCGCTGCCGACGCTGCCGATGCCGCCCAGGCGCGCGGCGATGTGCTGGGCCCGCTGCACGGCGTGCCGATGACGGTGAAAGAAAGCTACGACCTGGCCGGCACCGCCACCACCTGGGGCATCCCCGAGCTGCGTGACCAGGTGGTGCACACCGACGCGCTGGCAGTGCAACGGCTGAAGGCCGCCGGTGCGGTGGTCTTCGGCAAGACCAATGTGCCGATCCGGCTGGCTGATTTTCAAAGCTACAACGCCATCTACGGCCGCACCAACAACCCCTGGAACCTGGGCGCCACCCCGGGCGGTTCGTCGGGCGGGTCGGCGGCGGCGCTGGCCGCAGGCCTCACCGGGCTGGAGATCGGCAGCGACATCGGTGGCTCGATCCGCAACCCATCGCACTATTGCGGTGTGTTCGGCCTCAAGCCCACCTGGAACCTGGTGCCGATGCGTGGCCATGCGCTGGGCGGGGCCCTGACCCCCACCGACATCTCGGTGATCGGGCCGCTGGCGCGGTCGGCGCACGACCTGGAAACCGCGCTGCGGCTGTTGTCGCCACCCGATGTGATCGAGGCCCGCGGCCTGCGCGTCGACCTGCCCGCACTGACCGAACCCAGCAGCGCCCTGCGGGTGGCGGTGTGGCGCAACGACGCCCTGTGCCCGGTGTCGGCGGCGGTGCAGGCCCGGGTGGACGCGGTGGCCCAGGCGCTGGCGGGGCAGGGCGCCCGGGTCGATGACACAGCGCGCCCCGGCTTCGAGGCGGCGCACAGCCATGCGCTGTTCCAGGGCCTGCTGCATGTCGCGATGAGCGGGCGCATGGCCGATGCCGAATTCCAGCAACTGGTGGCCCAGGCCGATGCGCTTGCCGGCCAGCGAGCAGGGCCCGGCGGCCCAGGTGCTGCGCGCCCAGACCATGCGTGCCCGCGACTGGCAGCGCCTGAACGAGGCCCGCACCCAGATCCGCTGGGCCTGGCACCGCTTTTTCCAGCAGGTGGATGTGGTGGTGGCCCCGGTGATGTCGACCACCGCCTTTGCGCACGACCACGCGCCGTTTGGTGAACGCAGCATCGTCGTCGATGGCCAGGTGCAGCCGTATTTCAGCCAGATCTTCTGGGCCGGCCTGGCCGGCGTGGCGCACTTGCCAGCGGTGGTGCTGCCCGGCGGCCTGGCCGCCGACGGCCTGCCGGTGGGCGTGCAGCTGATCGGCCCGGCCTATGGCGACCTGCGCCTGGTGCAGCTGGCCCAGCGGCTGGAAGCGCTGGGCTTTGCCTTCACGCCACCGCCCGGCATGGCCTGAACCCGGCTGTCCGGGCAGCCGTTCAGGCGGTCGTTCAGGCGGCCGTCCAGGCGGGTGTCCATCCGCCAGGGGAGGCCTCCCCTGCGTTGCGGATCGCCGCTGGCAGCCCTGCTGCCTAGAGTGGTGGCTCCCACTCCAGGAGCCAGCCCATGCCCAGCATCGACACCCTCGCCACCGGCCTGTCCGGTGCCATCGGCAGCCACTTCCACGGCAGCCAGCAACCGGCTGTACTTTGTTGAATACGGCGGCAAGCTGTCGTCGTACGACCTGGTGCGCCAGCCGGCGGCCTTGCTGCTGAGCAACGCCACCCGCACGCTCAAGGGCACCTGGCTGATGGACCTGGACACCGGCGCCATGGTGGCCGGCGTGGCCCCGGCCGACATCTGGTGGGAGCAGATCGACACCGTGCGCCGCCGCATGGTGCCGCGCAACGGCGCGCGCATCGCCTACCTGGGTGTGCGCACGCTGGCCCAGTTCAATGCCATCGACGCCGCCCAGCTGCAGGCCCTGGCCTATGGCAGCAGCCCCATCGTCGGCGACAACAACGCCAGCAACCAGCTGGTGCCGGGCGCGGTGTTTGCCGTCACCACCAACGCCGGCAACATCAGCAAAGTGCGCGTGACCAGCTATGGCTACGACATCAAGCTGCGCATCACCACCTGGCGCCTGAACCCGGCCTACCGGGTGCTGGGCACCGGCTACCTGGAACCCGAGGATGTGAAGGTCAGTGCCAACGGCCAGTGGGCCTGGATCACCGAGCGCGGTGGCCGGCTGCTGAAGGTGGCGCTGCTGGGCGGTGCGCCGCCCAACCGGGCCATGGCCGCGGTGGTGGCCAGCGGCCTGGCCATGCCGCACCAGATCTCGCTTGCATGAAGACCGGGGCATTGCCTACGTGGTGGAGTACGGCACACCCGGCCACCTGGTGCGCATCGACCTGGCCAGTGGCAGCAAGACCAACATCGGCTTCGGGCTGGAGCGTGCCATCGGCCTGCTGGTCACCAGCGACCACAAGCACGCCTATGTCAGTGAACAAGCGGCCAGCGGCGGCCGGGTGCGGCGCATCAGCCTGGACAGCGGCACCGCCGAGGCGGTGGCGGGCGGCTTCACCGCGCCCTTCATGCTGGCCTTCAATGATGCGTCGGAGTCGGCCATCCTGATGGCCGAGCGCGACCCGGCCAACCGGGTGGCGCTGATCGACCTGGGCGCGCGGCCGGTGGTCTCACGGGTGGTGGCCAGCCCGGTGCCGGCGCGGCCGTCCAGCGTGGCGGTGGTGGCCGGCAGCCGGGTGCTGGTCTGCAGCGACACCGTGCTCAGCAGCACCGAGCTGGCAGCTGGCCTGCTGACCGGCACCGGCCCCCTGCTGCTGGGTGTGGGCCATGTGCCGGTCGACCGCATCGTTGGCGGTTATGCCGACACCACGGTCGACCCAGGCTATTTTTTCCAGGTCAAGCATGCGCCGTTTGGCGGTGCGCTGCCGCTGCTGTTCAACCATGAGCGTGCGCGCAGCCTGGGCGCCGCGCACTACAAGGTGCTGATCGACGGCGTGCAGACCCATGCGCCCTGGGGCGACTACCGCTGGTCGGCAGCGCTGAACCGGTTCGACTATGTGACCGTCACACCCAATGCCGCCGGCTTCTACCCGGTGCGTGCTGCTGGTGAGCTTTGGTACAACGCCTGGCTGGGCCTGGTGCGCGACACGGCCGACTTGGCCGATGGCAACCACAGCATCGAGTTCCGGCTGTTCAATGCCGCACTGGCGCCGGTGGCCACACCGGGGCTGGTCAGCAGCGTGGTGCTGCGCATCGACAACGCGCGGCCCACGGCCACCATCCACACCATCAGCCAGGCCGGCACACCGGTGGGCAATTGCGGCATCGTCACCAGCGGGCCCGACAGCTTCCGGTTCGAGATCACCGCCTTCGACCCGCAGCAGCACCTGCTGAGCTGGAGCCTGGTGGCGCTGTGGGGCGACAACCAGAGCAAGCTGGTGGCGCAAGACAGTTATGCCAGCCATGTGTCGCCAAGCAAGCAGTGGGGCGGGCTGGCGGTGGCCATGGTGCCGGCTGCGGGTTGGGCCGCCACTGTGCCCGGCGACCCGACCAGCAGGCGCTGCGCCCACACCTTTGTGCTGACCGTGTGGGACCGGGTCATCAACGGCTGGGGCTACATCCACCAGAGCAGTGCCCACCGCTCGATGACCATCATGCTGCCTTGAGTGCCCTGCGGCAGCAGTCAGCGCACGCAGCGAAAGCCGATGTAGACCACGCTGGTGTCAGCCGGCTTGGACTGCAGGTGGTCGGCGCGCATCTGCGCCGCGCCGTACCACCAGCTGCCGCCGCGGGTGCGGCGCTCGGCGCTGCCGGCGCTGCGCTGGCCACTGCTGGCTGGCTCGTCCACCCATTCCCAGGCATTGCCGCCCATGTCGTGCAGGCCGTTGACGCCGGCCGGCGTGCTGCCGGCCCGCGCGTGGCCATGGCCGCGCGACAGTGCCGCGCCGTGGCGGATGGCGCGCGCTTGGGCCGCCGGGCCGCAATCGGCCAGGCATTGCGCGCCCAGCGGGCTGTCGCCGCTGGGGTAGGCATAGGTGCTGCCGGTGCGCCAGGGCGCCGGTGCCGGGTTGCGCTGCTCGGTGTAGGCGGCGCGCAGCCATTCGGCATCGCTGGGCAGGCGGCCGCCGGCCCAGCCGCAGAAGGCCTGGGCTTCGTCGAAGCTGAGATGCACCGCCGGCTCATCGGCATGGGCGTCTTGCGCGCCGCCGAACGGCCGGCGCCAGGTCCAGCCGGCTTGTTGCACCCAGCCAGCGGCATAGACCTGGCCGCCGCCGGCCCGCTCGGCCTGGCTGGTGAAGCCGGTGGCCTGGGCAAAGCGGCGGAACTGGCCCACCGTGGTTTCGGTGCGGGCAATCTGCAAGCCGGGCAGGGGCTGCCAGTCGATGCCGGCCGGGTTGGGCTGCGCTGCAGCGCTGCCCGCCAGCATCAACTGGGCCCATGCTGCCACGCCTGCCCAAGCGAGCGCGGCCAGGATTGGTGCGCGGGTCAATAACCCGGCCATCAGTGGCCTGCGTCCAGCGCCGGCGGCTGGGTCAGGTCGGCGTCGACGTTCATCAGCACACTGGCCAATGACAGCGTGCGCCACAGCGGCTCGGGCATGGCCAGGATGGCTTCCGGGGTGCGGGCGGCGGCCACCCAGCCGCTGATGTCGGCATGCTGCTGGCGGGTGAGCAGGCGGCGGCTCAGCATTTCGTCCAAGGTCTTCATTTCTTCAGTCCCCGCGATGACAGGCCGGCAACCGACCCCCTTGCATGATGCCAGCGCAGCTGCCTGCGTTCAGGCGGTGCACGATCAACCCTAGGAGACATGCATGCGAGACCTCACGAACAAGGTGGCCTGGATCACGGGCGCCGGCAGTGGCATTGGCGCGGGCACGGCGCTGGCCTATGCGCGTGCCGGCATGCGGCTGGTGCTGTCGGGCCGCCGCGAGGCCGAGCTGCAGGCCGTGGCCAATGAGGTGGACGGCATCGCCCGCACGCTGGGCAATGGCGCCAGTGCCCGGGTCGCGGTGCTGGACGTGGCCGATGTGGCGGCGGTGCAGGCAGTGGCCGCCAGCATTGCCGCCCAGGAGGGCCGCATCGACGTGCTGGTCAACAGCGCCGGCCTGAATGTGCGCGAGCGCAACTGGAAGCACCTCAGCACCGCCGGCTGGGACCAGGTGCTGCGCATCGACCTGGACGGCACCTTTTATTGCTGCCATGCGGTGCTGCCGATGATGCGGGCGCAGAAGGACGGCCTGATCGTCAATGTGTCCAGCTGGGCCGGGCGCTTTGTCGGCACCATGACCGGGCCGGCCTACAGCGCAGCCAAGTTCGGCGTCAACGCGATGACCGAAAGCCTGAACATGGAAGAGTGCATCAACGGCATCCGCGCCACAGCGGTGTGCCCCGGCGAAGTGGCCACGCCCATCCTGGACAAGCGGCCGATTCCGGTCAGCGCCGAAGACAAGGCCAAGATGGTGCAGTCCGAGGATTGCGGCGAGCTGATGCTGTTTCTGGCGCGCATGCCGGCCCATGTGTGCCTGAACGAGGTGACCATCAGCCCGACCTGGAACCGCGGCTTCGTGGCCCAGGCGGCCAACATCCCGGGCTGAGCCTGCGCATGGCCGATCCACACCCACACCCAAAGCCGCCAGCCCATGCGCTGCGCCTGCGCCAGGTCTGCCTGGCTGCGCCGCAGCTGGAGCCGGTGGTCGACGACCTGCAGGCGATTCTGGGCCTGCAGGTCTGCCACCGCGACCCCGGGCTGATCGCCTACGGGCTGGAGAACGCGCTGCTGCCGGTGGGCAGCGATTTCATCGAGGTGGTGGCGCCGGTGCAGGCCGACACGGCAGCCGGCCGCTTCATCCGCCGCAGCCGGGGGCATGGCGGCTACATGGCGATTTTCCAGTGTGCCGACCCGCGCGCGGCGCAGGCGCGTGCCACGGCGCTGGGGGTGCGCACCGCGCACGAGATCGACCGGCCTGGCCACTACACCAGCGTGCAGCTGCACCCACGCGACTGCCGCGCTGCGTTCATCGAGCTGGGCCACAGCCCCGGCGGCGACGACCGGGCCAGCGGCACCTGGTGGCCGGCTGGCCCGCATTGGCAGGCAGGTGTGCACACCGAGGTCACCCGCCGCTTGCTGGGCATCGCGTTGGAAAGCCCCGAGCCGGCGGCGCTGTTGGCGCACTGGGCGCGCATCCTGGGCCTGCCGGCCGATGCGGGCAGCCTGCAGGTCGACGGCACCACCATCACCGCCGAGCCCGGCCCGGCCGATGCGCTGGGCGCCATCGATCTGGCCGTGGCCAACGCTGGACGCGGTGCTGGACCGTGCGGTCGACCGCGGCCACCGGGTGCAGGGCAGCAGCTTCCATCTCGCCGGCGTGCACATGCGTTTGCACGCCGCTTAGGGCCAGGCTGAACGGTTGAAAAAAAAGCGCCTGCCGGGAGGCAGGCGCTTTGCGCTGGTGGGTCAGTGGTCGTCGCTATTTGCCCACCAGGTACAGCGACAGTGCCGGCACCGTGACCACGATGACCAGCCACACCACCATGATGGCCAGGAATGGAACCACGGACCTGCAGATGGTGGCGAAACTCTCCTTGAACGCCGCCATCGCCACGATCAGGTTCAGGCCCACCGGCGGGGTGAGGTAGCCGATCTCCAGGTTGGCGATCATGATGATGCCGAAGTGGATGGGGTCGAAGCCCTGGGCAGCTGCCATCGGTTGCAGCAGCGGCGCCAGGATCAGGATGGCCGAGCCCACGTCCATCAGGCAGCCCACGATCAGCAGCAGGATGTTGATCAGGAACATCAGCATCCAGCGGTCTTGCACCGTGCTGACCATGAACTGCACCAGCTGCTTGGGCGCGCCCGAGTGGTCGAGGATGGTGTTCAGGCTGCCGGCAATCGCCAGCAGCGGCAGCAGGGTGGCCAGCAGCCGGGTGGTCTCCAGCACCGTCTCGATCAGCTCCTTCGGGTTCATCGCCCGGGTGGCCAGGTAGTGCTGCACCCCAGCCATGGCACCGTTGCCCGCCGGTGCCGCCGTTGCCGTGGCGCGCTTGTGCACGAAGAACTCGATCAACAGCGCATAGGCCAGCGCCACGGCGGCCGACTCGGTCGGGCTGAAATAGCCCGAGTAGATACCGCCGATGATGATGACCGGCAGCAACAGCGCCCAGATGCCGTTGGTGAACGACTTCCAGGCCTGGTCCAGCGTGTAGCGCTCACGCGGGATCTTGCGGTTGACCACCAGGGAGTAGCTGGCGAACATGAAGGTCAACAACAGCCCAGGGCCGATGCCGGCCACGAACAGGTCGGCGATGTTCTTCTCCGTCATGATGCCGTAGAGGATCAGCGGAATCGACGGCGGGATGATGATGCCCAGCGTGCCGGCCGACGCCACCGCGCCCAGCGCGAAGCTCTTGCTGTAGCCGCGCGCCACCATGGCCGGGTACATCACCGAGCCAATGGCCAGCATGGTGACGATCGACGAGCCGTTGATGGCCGCAAACGCCGCACAGCTCAGCACGCAGGCGATGCCCATGCCGCCCGGAATGGGCGAGGTCACCGTGGTCATGAAGCCGATCAGCCGGGTGGCGATCGACCCGCGCGACATCACGTTGCCGGCCAGGATGAACAGCGGGATCGACAGCAGCACTTCGCGGTCGACCGTGAACCAGAAGTCCTGGATCAGGAATTCGAGTTTGCTGTTGGCGATGAAGACATGGATGTAGGCCGCCGCGACGGCGAACACCAGCACCAGGCTCTGGCGCAGGGCCAGCAGCACGGCGATGAGGGCAAGCAACAGGAGCCAGCTCATGACGGCAACTCCGAGCGGGGGGCGGGGCGCAACACCGGCCAGATGGCAAAGGCGATGTGCCGCAATGCCGACGAGAAAAACATCCAGGGCAGCACCAGCTGGATCGGCCACACCAGGATGGGGATGGCCATGCCACGCTCACCCAGTGCGGCCGAGCTTTGCACAAAGCGCACGGCATACCAGGCCAGCAGCAAGCAGATCACCGCCGACACCACTTCACCGATGCGCTCGATGTGGGGTGTCAGCGCCTTGGGCACCAGGCCGTCGGCAAACTGCGGCCGCAAGTGGCCGCGCTCTGCAGTGACCAGGGCAAAGCCCAGCAGCCCGGCGATGGCGTTGGACCACACCGCAAAGCGCTGGGCACCGAAGATGCCATTGCCGAAGAACTCACGTGCGAGCACGTCGGCCATCAGCGCCAGCGCGGTGCCGCAGAAGGCGATGACGCAAATCGCCGCCTCCACCGTCCACAGCGCTTTCAGGAATTTCTGGACTGCTTGCATGGGTCACCCTGCAGAGTGGTAGCGCCGCAGACGGCTTACTTGCCGCCGCCGGCCGCGTATTCCTGCTTGCCCTTCTGGATGGCGGCCCACAGCTCAGGGGCGCCGGCACCGAGGTCCTTGATCAGGGCTTCCTGGTTGGGCGCCACCAGCTTGCGCCATTCACCACGCTGCGCTGCGGTCAGCTCATGCACGAAGCCACCCTTTTTCTTGAACTCCTCCATCTTCGGCTTGACTTCGTCGTCGACCGCCTTGCGCATGCGCGCCACATCGGGTGCGGCTGCTTGCAGGCCCTGCTTCTGGCTGGCACTCAAGCCGTCCCAAGCGGCCTTGTTGGCCACGATGACGCTGCCATGGTGCAGGTGCTGGGTCAGCACGTAGTGCGGGGCGCTTTGCGCGGCGGGCGTGGTCACGTAGTACGGGAAGGGCAGGTCGGCGCCATCGACCAGGCCGCTTTGCAGCGCCGGGAACAGCTCGGACAGCGGCATCTGCACGCCGTTGGCATTCAGCGAGGTCCAGAACATCTTGGACGCAGCGGAGGGCGAGATGCGCACCTTCATGCCCTTGACCGAGTCGGGCGTCAGGCAGGCCTTCTTGCAGATCACGTCGTTCCAGCCCACTTCACCCAGGCCCAGGATGACCAGACCCTTGGCTTCGAAGATCTTCTTCATCACCGGCAGGGCGAACTTGTCGGTGACGAAATCGCGCTCTGCTGAGCTGGCCCACAGGTAAGGAACGTTCAGCACCGAAGCCTCTGGAATCAGCACCGAGATACCGGTGTAGGAAATGCTGCCCAGCTCGATGCGGCCACGTACCACTTGTTGCGAGGCCTCTTGCTCGCTGCCGATGAACAGGCGCTCGACTTTGAGTTCTCCCTTGGTGTTTTCGGCAGTCTTTTGCGCCATTTCGTCCACGAAGGTGATCAGCACGCTGCCGGGCTGGGCGGCCGAGCCGACCTTCCAGGTCTTCTGGGCCCAGGCGGTGGCGGTGGTGGCGCCAAAGGCAACGCAGGCCAGCAAAAGGGCGGGGGCAAATTTCATCGAAAGCTCCGTCAGGCAGGTGAAAGGGTGCGCGCATCATGTCAACAACCTGGGCCGGCGCAACTGTCGTTTACGACGATGTGGCAACAAGCCTGGGTTCGTCGCTTCGGACGATGCGCGGCAAGCCCGGATGGCGGCAGCATCGGTGCCCCGCCGGCGCGCGCAGGCAGCCCACTGCGCAAGCGCACGCCGCTCCGACACCAAGCCGAGGCCGACCGCATGCACCCTGACCAAGGCCTACCTTCCAGCACGCCAGACCGGTCTGCCCGACCGTCTGCTGCAGTGCCCGCGTCGCCGATGGCCGGCTTGCGGGTGGTCGACCTCAGCACCGTCGTCTTCGGCCCCTATTGCACCCAGACCCTGGCCGACCTGGGTGCGGACGTGATCAAGATCGAGCCGCCCGAAGGCGACCATGTGCGCATCATCGGCACGCCAGCGCACACCCCCGGCATGGGGCCGGTGTTCCTGCGGCTGAACCGCGGCAAGCGCTCGGTGGTGTGGGACATGAAGACCGAGCCCGGCCGCAGCGCACTGCGGCGCCTGATCGCCACCGCCGACGTGCTGCTGCACAACATCCGCCCCGAGGCGGTCGACCGGCTGGGCCTGGGCTATGACGCGGTGCGCGCCCTGCGGCCCGACATCGTCTATGTGCACTGCACCGGTTTCGGGCTGGAAGGGCCTTATGCCGGCCTGCAGGCCTATGACGACGTGATCCAGGCCAGCACCGGCGCTGCAGCGCTGCTGCCGCGGGTGGACGGCAACCCGGCGCCGCGCTACCTGCCCATGCTGTTTGCCGACAAGGTGTCGGGCCTGCATGCCACCTATGCGGTGCTGGCCGCGCTGCTGCACCGCCAGCGCACGGGGGCCGGCCAGTTTGTCGAGGTGCCGATGTTCGAGGCGCTGGCCAGCTTCAACAGCGTGGAGCATCTGTGCAACCAGACCCTGGTGCCGCCCACCGGCGACTGGGGCTATGCGCGCCAGTTGGACCCCACCCGCCAGCCCATGGCCACCGCCGATGGCTGGATTTCGGTGGCGCCCTACCAGGACGCGCGCTGGCAGCGCTTCTTCGACGCCGTGGGCCGGCCCGATGTGTTCTTGCGGCCCAGCCTGGCCGACCTGGACCTGCGGCGCCAGAACATGGCCGAGATGTACACCGAGATGGCCCGCATCCTGCCCACGCGCAGCACCGCCGACTGGCTGGCGCTGTTCAAGCAGATCGCCGTGCCCGCCATGGCGGTGCAGAGCGTGGGTGACCTGCCGGCCGACCCGCATCTGCAGGCAGTGGGCCTGTTCCAGCAGCGCCAGCACCCGACCGAGGGTGCCTACCTGGCGGTGCGCCAGCCGGTGCGCTTTGGCGGCTGCCAGTTGCCCGAGCCGCGCGATGCGCCCAACCTGGGTGAGCACAGCGATGAACTGCTGCGCGAACTGGGCCTGCAGCCTGCAGCTGACAGCCCGCGCTGAGGCGGCCGCTGCGGCACACCTGACCGGAGGCCTCGGCCATGCCCGCATCCACCTTCACTGCCATCGTGCAGCAGCAGGCGCGCACCCGCCCTGACCGCCTGGCCTACCGCTGTGGCGACCGGCGCTGGACCTTTGCCGATGTCGACCGCGACAGCAGCCGCATGGCCAACGCGCTGGCGGCCATGGGCGTGGTGGCCGGTGACCGGGTGGCCGTGCTCACCAGGTTCCATGTCGAATCCACCTTGCTGACGCTGGCCGCCGCCAAGCTGGGCGCGGTGTGCATGCCGGTGAACTGGCGCCTGGCGCCGGCCGAGCTGCATTACATCGTCGACCACGGCGGCGCCCGGCTGATGCTGGCCGACCGCGCCTTCCTGCCCCTGGTCGACCGCGCCGCCATGCCCACGCTGCAGCAAGTGTTGGTGACCGAGGGGCCGCAAGACGGCTTGCCTGGCTTCCATGCCTGGTATGCCGGCCAGCCCGGTACGTTCCAGGCTGTTGATGCCCGGCCTGAGGACCCGCTGTTGCAGCTGTATTCCAGCGGCACCACCGGCCTGCCCAAGGGCGTGGTGCTGTCGCATGCCGGGCTGGTCTTCAACTGCCAGCTCGGCACCCAGGTCTGGGGCGTGACGGCCGACGCAGTGGTGGCCAATGCGCTGCCCACCTTCCACATTGCCGGCGCCAACATGGGGCTGTTTCCGCTGTTCGCCGGCGCCACCGGGTCCAGCTATCCGGAATTCGACCCCGCCGGCTTCATCGACGCCATCGGCCAGCACGGCATCACCCACACCTTCCTGGTGCCGGCGATGGTCCTGTTCATGCTGCAGTCGCCCCGGGTTCGGCAAGGCGACTTCCGCACGCTGCAACTGATCGCCTATGGCGGCGCACCGATCAGCGACCGGGTGCTGACCGAGGCCATGGCGGCCTTCGGCTGCGGCTTCATGCAGGTCTATGGGCTGACCGAGATCGCCGGCTCGGCCACCTTTCTGCTGCCCGAGGACCATGCCGCCACCGGCCCCAAGGCCGGGCTGCTGCGGTCGGCCGGCCAGCCGGTGCCCGGCGCCCGGGTGCGCATCGTCGACCCGCTGACGCTGCAAGACCTGCCAGACGGCCAGACCGGCGAGGTGCTGATCGAGTCGCCCGGCAACATGCTCGGCTACTGGCGCAACCCCGAGGCCACGGCAGCGGCCTTTCCGGAAGGCCGCAATGCCAACGGCGGCTGGTTCCGCAGCGGCGACGGCGGCTACCTGCAGGACGGCTATGTCTACATCAACGACCGCATCAAGGACATGATCATCTCGGGCGGCGAGAACATCTACCCGGCCGAGATCGAGAACACGCTGATGCAGCACCCCGACGTGGCCGACGGCGCGGTGATCGGCGTGCCCGACGCGCAATGGGGCGAGGCCGTGAAGGCCTGCGTGGTGCGCCGGCCCGGCAGCAGCGCCACCGAGCGCGCCATCATCGACTGGATGCGCGCGCGCCTGGCCCACTACAAATGCCCCAAGAGCATCGACTTCGTCGACGCCCTGCCGCGCAACCCCAGCGGCAAGCTGCTCAAGCGCATCCTGCGGGCGCCGTACTGGGACGGCAGGGACCGGGCGGTGCACTAAGGCGGTGCGCCGCAGGCCGTTGCGGCACTGCACAAAACTGTTGCGTTCGGCTGTTGACGGCTGCCGAGCGTGCGGCGTACGATGGGCGCATCAGTTTCCAAGGAAAGTAATTTCCCGATGCCGAACGCGCCCCGCAACCCCGCCGATGCCGCCCTGGTGACTGCAGCTGCCCGGCTCGCCGGTTGGGATCCCGGCCCGGGTCGGCTTGCCGAACTGGTGCCGGCGATGAGCGGCTTCTACAGCTTGCTCGACCTCCTGCACCGGGACGAGCTCGGCGACACACCGCCGGCCACCGCATTCCAGGCGCAGTGGGATGGGCGCTGACATGGCCGACCTGCTCGGCTTGACGCTGCGCCAGGCGGCTGCCGCTGTCCGCAGCAAGCAGGTGTCGCCGGTCGAACTGACGCGCTGCGCGCTGGAGCGCATCGCAGCCGACGAGCCCCGCCTGAACGCCTTCGCCCGCCTGACCGAGGCGCGCGCCATGGCGGCGGCGCAGCAGGCCGAGCGCGAGATCCTGGCCGGGCAGTGGCGCGGTGAGCTGCATGGCATTCCGGTGGCGGTCAAGGACCTCTACGACATCGCCGGGCTGCCCACCACCTGCAGTTCGAAGGTGCGGCACGACCACCAGGCCACCGCAGATTCGGCCTGCGTCGCGCGGCTGGACGCAGCAGGTGCGGTCATCGTCGGCATGACCCATACCCATGAGTTCGCCTACGGCATTGCCACGCCGACGACTGGCAACCCCTGGAACCTGGCGCACATCCCTGGCGGGTCCAGCGGCGGGTCGGCGGCCACGCTGGCCGCACGCGGTTGCTTCATGGCCATGGGCACCGACACCGGTGGGTCGATCCGGATTCCCGCCGCGCTGTGCGGCACTGTCGGCCTGAAGCCGACCTACGGGCTGGTCAGCCGGGCCGGCATCGCGTCGCTGTCGTGGTCGCTCGACCATGCCGGCCCGCTGGCGCGCAGCGTCGGCGATTGCGCGGTCAGCTTGGCGGCACTGGCCGGGTTCGACGCACGCGACCCCGCCAGCGTCGACCGGCCGGTGGTCGACTACCTGGCAGAGCTGGAGCAGGGCGTGCAGGGGCTGCGCATCGGCGTGCCCACCAATCTGTTTTTCGACCAGGTCGAGCCCGAAGTCGAAGCCAATGTGCGTGCCGCCATCGCCGACCTGGAGCGGCAGGGCGCCACCCTGGTCGAGGTGACGGTTCCGATGGCCGACCTGGTGTCGGCCGTTGAATTCGGCCTGTGCATGCCCGAGGCGTCGGCCTACCACCGCACGATGCTCCAAGCGCGTGCCGACCTGTACGAGCCCGATGTGCGCACCTTCCTGGAGGCGGGGCTGCTGGTGCCTGCGGTCGATTACATTGCCGCGCTGCGCCACCGCACGCGCATGCAGGCGGCCTGGCGCACGATGTTCACCGGTCTGGACGCGTTGATCGGCCCGGCCGTGGCGGCCGTGGCCACCCGCCGCGACCAGCCGACTGTCACCTGGCCCGATGGCACCGAGGAAGCAGCGTCGTCGGTCTTCATCCGCTTGTCGGCACCTGCCAATGTCACCGGGCTGCCGTCGGTGTCGGTGCCCTGCGGTGTCGGCCGCGGCGGCTTGCCGACCGCCCTGCAAGTGATCGGCCGACCGTTCGGCGAGGCCCGCATCCTGCGCATTGCCCGCGCTTGCGAGCGCAGCACCGACTGGTCGACCCGCCAGCCGCCGCGCTGAGCCGTCGCCCCCGCCGTGCCGGCCAGCCGCCACTGAAACCCCGCCCCGCAGACAGCCTGCAGACGCCCCCGCCATGCTCGTCGATACCGTCCGCTTCGCCTTCGACATCCTGGCGTTCACCTCGGTGATGGTGCTGATCGTGCTGGGCCTGGGCGTCATCGCCAGCATGATGGGCATCTTCAACTTCGCGCATGGCGAACTGGTGCTGCTCGGCGCCTATCTTGTGTTTGCCGTCAACGATGCCGGCTACAGCATCTGGTGGGGCATCGTGCTGGCGCCATTTGTGGTCGGGCTGTTCGGGGCCCTGCTCGAGCGCACCATCATCCGCCGCTTCTACGGCGCGCCGATCATCGCCATGCTGGGCACCTATGCCATCGGGCTGATCATCCGCGAGATCGTGCGCGGCATGCTCGGCGGGCACTACCGCTCGGTGCCCGAGCCCTGGAGCGGTTCGTGGTCGGCGCTGGGCCTGGACTTTTCGATCTGGCGCAGCTTCATCATCGCCACCACGGCGGCGGTGATTGCCGGCAGCTGGCTGTTCCTGACGCGCACCTCGTTCGGGCTGCGCATCCGTGGGTCGCTGGAAAACGCGATGCTGGCGCGCGCCTGTGGCATCTCGACCGACCGGCTCTACACCGCCACCTTCGCCTTCGGTGCGGCACTGGCTGGCCTGGCCGGCGCGCTGGTGGTGCCCTTGTACCAACTGTCTGCCGACATGGGCTTGCGGTTTCTCGTGCAGGGCTTCCTGTCCGTGATGCTGGGCGGTGTCGGCACCTTCGAAGGGCCCGTGCTCGGCGCAGCGGCGATCGGCGCCCTGGCAGCCGGGCTTCCCTGGGCGGTGCCGCCGGTGTTGGCAGACCCGCTCGTTTTTGTCATCGCACTGGTCATCGTCAAGTTACGCCCACAGGGCTTCATCGCAGGAGTACGCAAATGACAGATCGAGATAGCAACGGCGCCGACCAACCCCCGGTGCGGCGCAGCCGCCGCGGTTTCCTCTTCGGTGCGTCGGCGCTGGCCGCTGCCGGCTGGACCTCGGGTGGGCCGGGCAGCTGGTTCCTGCCGCCAGCCTGGGGCCAGGGCAAGAAGGCGATCAAGATGGGCATTGCGACCGACATCACCGGGGCGATCGCACCGTCGGGCAATTCCAACTGGCAGGTGGCACAGCTGGCCATCGAGCAGATCAACGCGGCAGGCGGCATCGCCGGCCGGCCGGTGCAGCTGTTCCTGGAGGACACCGCGTCCGACCCCAAGGCGGCCGTGGCCAATGTGCGCAAGCTGATCCAGCGCGACCAGGTCGACGTGGTGCTGGGCGGCATCACTTCGGCCATGCGGCAGGCCATCAAGGACCCGATCGTCAACCGCGGCAAGACGCTCTACATCTACCCGCAGCTCTACGAGGGCCAGGAATGCACCAAGCACTTGTACAACACCGGTCCGTCGCCGGCGCAGCAGTGCGATGAACTGATTCCCTACCTGATCAAGACGGTGGGCAAGAAGCGCTTCGCCTTGCCGTCGGCCAACTATGTGTGGCCCCAGCTGCTCAACAAGTACGCCCGCAAGGTCATCGAGGCCAACGGCGCCGAGGTGGTGTTCGAGGAGTACTACCCGCTCGACCAGCCCGAGTACTCCGCCACCATCAACAAGATCCGCGACGGCAAGGTCGATTGCGTGTTCAGCACCGTCATTCCGCCTGGCTTGCAGCCCTTCACCAAGCAGCTGTTCGAGTCGGGGTTCCAGAAGAACGGCGGCGTCGTCGCCTGCGTCTACTTCGACGAGAACTCGCTGAACTATGTGGCGCCGCGCGAGTTGGAGGGCGTCTACAGCTGCCTGGACTACTTTCACTCGGTCGACGACCCGTTCAGCAAGGAACTGCTGGCGGCCTATGCCAAGAAGTTTCCGGCGACCAAGTACCAGTTCACCGCCGGCAGCGCGTCCACCGGCATGTACCGCGGCATCCGGCTGTACGAAGCAGCGGTCAATGCCACCAAGGGCGAGGTGGCGCGCGATGCGGTGTCGGCAGCGCTCGACAAGGCCAAGATCGACAAGGGGCCGGGCGGCGGCGCGGCCATGGTGCCGGGCAAGATGCATGCAAAGATGAACATGTACGTGGCGCAGTGCAAGAAGGGCGCTGGCGACGCCCTGCGCTGGGACATCATTTCCAAGCACGCCATGGTCGACCCGAAGGAGTGCTGATCCAGGCGTCGGTCTGCGCTGCGTCGGCCTGGCCCGGGTTGCGGCCTGGGCCGCCGCAGCCGGCACGGCTGCAAGCGCACCACCATCCATGTCCAAACAAGCCCCCTCCGTTTTCCGCACCCCGCGCGTGGGCCGTGTGCTGCCGGCCATCGAGATCACCATGCTGGCCCTGGCAGCGGTGGCGCCGCTGTTGATGGGCGCGCATCCCGAGCTCATCACCCTGGCGACCAACATCCTGATCCTGTCGCTGCTGGCAATCAGCTTCGACCTGTGCTGGGGCTACAGCGGCATCATGAGCTTCGGCCAGGCGCTGTTCTTCGGCGTGGCGGGTTATGCCATCGCGCTGGTCGGCCGTGACCTGGAATTCAGCGCGGCCTGGGGCACGCTGCCGCTGGCGATGGGGGTGGGGCTGCTGCTGTCGTTCGCGTTTGCGGTGTTCCTGCTGCTCGGGCGGCGTGCACCGACGGTGATCTTCGTCTCGCTGGGCACCTTGACCGGTGCCTATGCGGCCGAGCGGCTGGTGTCGGGCTGGCAGTATGTGGGCGCGGGCAACGGCCTGTCAGCGGTCAAGCTGCTGCAGATCGGGCCTTGGGAGATGGTCGAAGGACCCGGCTTTTACTACTTTGCCTTGCTGCTGTTGCTGCTCTGCTACCTGGCCGCGCGCTATGTGGTCGGGTCGCAGTTCGGCCTGGTGCTGGCCGGCATGCGCCAGAACGAAGAGCGGCTGGCATTCTTCGGCTACCGCATCCAGGTCTTCAAGGCGCTGATCTTCTCGTTTGCAGGTGTGCTGGCCGGGCTGTCGGGGGCGCTGTACTCGTACCACCAGGGCTTCATCGGGCCCGGCAACATGGGGCCGGGCCTGTCGACCACCGCAGTGCTGTACGCACTGTTCGGCGGCAGCGGCACGCTGATCGGCCCGGTGATCGGTGCCGCGCTGATCGAGACCATCAGCTACGTGCTGGCCGACCAGGACGCCATCAAGCAGTACTGGCCGGTGATCCTGGGTGCGGTGCTGCTGGTGGTCGTGGTCTTCAAGCCGACCGGCATCCTCGGTTTCTTCGTGTCGGCCCGCGAGCGCATTGGCTCGTATGGCGGCCGCAACGACGGCCGCAACGACGACAAGGGCGGCCGATGAGCGAAGACTTGCTGGTGGTGCGCGGGGTGCAAAAGCGGTTTGGCACCTTGCAGGCACTGGGCGGTGTCGACGTGACCGTGCGCACCGGCACCTTCCACGGCCTGATCGGGCCCAACGGGTCGGGCAAGAGCACGCTGCTGAAGGCGCTGGCGGGCGCGCACCTGCCGGACACCGGCAGCGTCACCTTCGCTGGCCATGACGTCACCAATGCCACGCCCTACGAGCGCGCCCGGCTCGGCATGAGCCTGAAGTTCCAGATCACCGCCGTGCTCAACGAGCTGTCGGTGTACGACAACGTGCTGCTGGCCCTGCAGGCCAACCAGGGCATCTGGTCGCTGATCCGCTCGCGCACCCGCCGTGCCCTGCGCGACGAGGTGATGCAGGCGCTGGAGCGGTTCCGCCTGGCCGACCGCGCCGACGAACTGGCCGGCCTGCTGTCGCATGGCGAGCAGCAGTGGCTGGAAATTGCCATGGCCCTGGCGCCGCGGCCGCGGTTGCTGCTGCTTGACGAACCCACCGGCGGCATGAGCCCTGAAGAACGGCGGGTCACCGGTGAACTGCTGGCGCCGATCAAGGACAGCTGCGCGCTGGTGATCGTCGAACACGACCTCGACTTCATCCGCGACATCTGCGATGTGCTGACCGTGCTGGACCAGGGCAAGGTGCTGGACACCGGCACCGTCGACGAGATCCAGCGCTCGCCACGGGTGCAGCAGGTCTACACCACCCGGGTCTGAAATGAAACACCCCCTACGCGCTTCGCGCGCCCCCTCAAGGGGGCAACGCCAGCAGCCCGGCCAAGCCGGTTCTGCGGCGTTCGCTTGGTTCGACCTGTTGCACGGGTCGCGGGTGGCGCGCGGCGCCATGGACAACTGACATGCATCCGTCTTACACCAACGCTGCCGCCGGCACCACACCAGCCCCGCTGCTGCAGACCGACGCGCTGTGCGCCGGTTATGGCCGCAGTCAGGTCTTGTTCGGCGTGTCGATTGCCGTACCCGCACAGGGTGCCATCTGTGTGCTGGGCCGCAATGGTGCCGGCAAGACCACGCTGCTGAAGACGCTGGCGGGCGACTTGCCGACGATGTCCGGCACGATCGCTTTCGACGGCCGGTCGATCGTCGGCCAGGCGATGGAGCTGCGCGCGCGCAACGGGCTGGGCTATGTGCCGCAGGAGAACGCCGCCTTCTCGGGCCTGACGGTGCGCGAGAACCTGCAGCTCGGCGCCATCCAGCAGCGCAACAAGTCCGGCATCGACGAGGTGCTGTCGGTCTTTCCCAAGCTGGGCGCGCGGCTCGACCAGCCGGCCGGCACCCTGTCGGGTGGCGAGCGCAAGATGCTCGCCATCGGCCGCGCGCTGCTGGGCCGGCCCCGCCTGTTGATGCTGGACGAGCCGACCGAGGGCGTGTGGATCGGCGTCATCGAGGAGATCGCCGAGCACCTGCAGCGCCTGGCGCAGACCATGGCCGTGGTCCTGGTCGAGCAGCACATTGAACTGGCCATGCGCGTGGCGCGCACCGCCTATGTGATGGACCGTGGCCGCATGGCGCTGCACGGGCCGGTCGAGCAGATCCGGGACGACCCCGAGCTGCTCCGGCTGCTGGCGCCCTGAGCGCGCCTGGGCCGGCCGGGCGCGGTGGCGGCCGGTCAGCCCTCCATCGGAATCTTGGCCAGCTTGACGGCGGCGCCAAAGGCGACCAGCTGCTCGCTGATCAACTTGGCAAAGGCCTCGCTGCTGCCCGGCCGCAGCACCAGGCCAGCCCGGTCGGCTGGGCCGCGCAGGTCGGGGTGGGCGATGGCTTCGCGCAGCGCCTTGGCGGCCGCCGCTGCCAGGTCCTTGGGCGTGCTGGCCGGCACCACAAAACCGCCCCAGGGCACCACGTTGACCAGCGGCATGCCGGCCTCGGCGATGGTGGGCACCTCCGGCATCAGGCTGCTGCGCTCGGCCTGCAGCACCGCCACCGGGCGGAACAGGTTGTCCTTCAGCAGTGCCGGCATCACCGATGGCGAAGCACCACATCATCTGCACCCGCCCGCCCACCATGTCGACCACCGCCTGCGACTCGCCCTTGTAGGGCGCATGCACCAGGTCCACGCCGGCCGTGGTGGCCAGCTGCGCCGCCGCCAGCAGCGCGGTGGAATTGCCGGACGCGTAGCTGTACTTGCCCGGGTTGGCCTTGACATAGGCCAGCACCTCGGCCAGGGTCTTGCCGGGCAGGCTCTGGTGCACCATCAGGTAGAAGCTGTAAGTCATGAACTGCGTCAGCGGGCTGAAGTCCTTCTGCGCGTCGTAACCGGCGTTCCTGCGCACATTGGGCACATAGCGTCAAGGCCGAGGCCGTGGCCAGGTACACGGTGTGGCCGTCGGCTGGGGCGCGCAGCAGTTCCTGCGCCGCCAGCGCGCCATCGGCGCCGGGCTTGGGCTCGATGTTGAAGGGCTGCTTGTGGGTCGCCGTCAGGATCGCCGCCAGGCTGCGGGCGATCACATCGGTGGCGCCGCCAGCAGTGAAGGGCGTGAGGATGCGCACCGGCTTGGTCGGCCACGCTGCTGCCGTGGCCTGGGCCTGGGCCAGACCGGGTGCCAGGGCCGGCAACAGGCTGGCGCCTGCGGCCAGCAGCAACTGGCGCCGGCGCAGGTGGATGGGGTGCTCGGGCAGGGCGTGTGACATGGCGGAGTCTTCGGCCCGGGTCGGGCGCGGCGGGTTGGGGTGCCCTGCACTCTAGGCAGGCGCGGTGGGCTGTCTATTGGGGCTGTCCATGTCAGCCCCAGCCCCCGCGCCGCATCAGAGGTAGACCAGGCTGCCGTCGTCCAAGTCGGCCAGCGGCAGGCTGTGCCGCTCGCTGGCGTAGTCTTGCCCATGCAGCCAGGGCGCGCGGTCGCCCTGCTGCGGCAGCAGGTGCACGCCGCGCTGCACATAACCGGCGCTGAAGTTGTCGGCGGTGATCCAGGGCAGGCGCTGCATGCCGGCATCTTGCGGGCGCAGGGCGGCTTGCACCACCGTGGCGCCGCGCGCGTCCATGTGCTGCAGCAGGCGGCAGACCAGGTCGCCCACCATGTCGGTGCGCAGCGTCCAGCTGGCGCGCAGGTAGCCGAACACCCAGGCCAGGTTGGGCACGCCGGTGAACAGCGCGCCGTTCCAGGCCACGGTCTGGGCAAAGTCCAGCGGCTGGCCGTCGATGCTGAAGGCGATGTCGCCCAGCACATTGAGGTGGAAGCCGGTGGCGGTGACCACCACGTCGGCGGGCAGTTCGGCGCCCGATTGCAGCGCGATGCCCTGCGGCGTGAAGCGCTCGATCTGGTCGGTGACCACGCTGGCCTGGCCGCTGCGCACCGCCTTGAACAGGTCGGCATCGGGCACAAAGGCAATGCGCTGCTGCCAGGGCCGGTAGCGCGGATTGAAGTGCTGCTCGACCTGGTCCTCCAGGCCCGGGCCCAGCGCGGCGCGCACGCCGGCCAGCAATTCCTGCGCGCACCACCTCGGGCTCGGCCTGGCAGCGGCGGATGAAGTTGGCCTGGTCGAACAGGATCTTGCGGCGCACGATCTCGTGCGTCCAGGCGTCGGGCACCTCCAGCTGGCGCAAGGTGTCGGCCAGGTCATTGGCGTTGCGGCCGGTGATGAAGAAGGTGGGGCTGCGCTGCAGCATGGTGACGTGGGCGCATTGCGCCGCGATCGCCGGGATCAGCGTGGCCGCCGTGGCGCCGGAGCCGATCACCACCACCCGCTGGCCCGCCAGGTCCAGGTCGTCGGGCCAGGTCTGCGGATGCACCACCCGGCCCTGGAAGTCGTCCATGCCCGGCCAGTGCGGTGTGTAGCCCTGGCTGTGGCGGTAGTAGCCCTGGCACATCCACAAGAAGCTGGCGCTGTAGTGCAGTGTCTCGCTGCCGTCGCCGGCGGCGTTCGGCCGGGTGGCGGTCACGGTCCAGCGCCGGCTGGCGCTGTCCCAGGCGGCCGACTGGATGCCATGGCGGTAATGCATGTGCGGCGCCAGGCCGTGCTCGTCGATCACCTCGCCCAGGTAGGCCAGGATCTCGGCTGGCCGGTGGCGATCGGCTTGCCCATCCAGGGCTTGAAGCGGTAGCCGAAGGTGAACAGGTCGCTGTCGCTGCGGATGCCCGGGTAGCGGTGGGTGCGCCAGGTGCCGCCGAAGCCGTCCTGCGACTCCAGGATGGCCCAGCTGCGTGCCCGGGCACTGCTGCTGCAGGTGCACTGCCGCGCCGATGCCGGAGATGCCGGCGCCGACGATCAGCACGTCGAGGTCTTGAACAGGTTCAGCCATGGAACATCCTTGTCGCGACGGTGGCACGCGCAAACCGCAAGCAAGCAGCCGCCGCGGAACCGGCTTCGCCGAGCCGCTGGGGGCCGCCCCCTTGAGGGGGAGTGCCGCAGGCGCTTCGGGGGTGGGTCATTTGAACTCCGGCTCGTCCCACCAGGGGAAGAAGTCGGGCATGTCGGTCGACACCTTGTTGGGATACACCGGCGTGCGCTTTTCCAGGAAGCTGCTGACGCCCTCCCGCGCATCGGCCGACTGGCCACGGGCCTGGATGGCGCGGCTGTCGACCTGGTGCGCCTTCATCGGGTGGTCTTGCCCGGCCATGTGCCACAGCATCTGGCGGGTGAGCGCAATCGACACCGGCGCGGTGTTGTCGGCGATCTCGCGTGCCAGGGCACGTGCGGCGGGCAGCAGGTCTTCAGGCGCATGCAGGCTGCGCACCAGGCCGCGGGCCAGTGCCTCCTGGGCGTCGAACACCCGGCCGGTGAAGCACCATTCCAGTGCCGTCTGCATGCCGACCAGGCGGCCCAGGAACCAGGTGCTGGCCGCCTCGGGCGTGATGCCGCGGCGGGCGAATACAAAACCGAAGCGCGCCGTGGTGCTGGCCATGCGGATGTCCATCGGCAGCTGCATGGTCATGCCGATGCCCACGGCCGCGCCGTTGATGGCGCCGATCACGGGTTTGAGGCTCTTGAAGATGCGCAGCGTGGCAATGCCGCCACCGTCGCGGTAGACATCGCCCACCTTGTACTTGTCGCGCGCAGATTCGCCACGTGATGCGTAGTCGAAGGTCTTGCCGCCTGACGACAGATCGGCCCCGGCGCAAAAGGCCCGGCCGGCGCCGGTGATGATGACCACGCGCACGCTGTCGTTCTTGTCGGTCTCGTCGAACACGGCCACCAGGTCGTCGCGCATCTGGGTGGTGAAGGCATTCATCTTCTCCGGCCGGTTCAGCGTGACGGTGGCAATGCCGTCCTGCACGTCGAGCAGCAGGGTTTCAAAGGTGGGCAGGGACATGGGATCGGGTCTCGGTTGGATGGTGGAAAAAGCAGGTTCAGGCGGCCAGCAGGTGTTGCGGGCGGCGCAACTGGGGCGCCAAGCCGGCGCCCATCAGGTCGATGAAGTTGTCGGCATAAAAGCGCTGGCGTGCCGCCGCCGGTGTGTCGGCCAGCGACTCGTCAAAGCGCTTCAGTGGCGCCCGCCCGCCTTCCACATGCGGATAGTCGGACGAGAACAGCGCCATCTCGGGGCCGCTGTTGGCAATGATCCAGCCCGCGTCTTCATGCGGGTAGGGCGTGACGCGCAACTGCTGCCGCACGATCTCGCTGGGCAGGGCGCGCAGTTGCTGCAGGCGTGATTCATTGCGGCGGAAGGCATGGGCGGCCGAATCCATGGCCCGCATCCAGCCCGGCAGCCAGGCGGCGCCCAGCTCGATGGCGCCCCACTTCAGCTGCGGGAAGCGGTCGAACACACCGTCGAAAACCAGGTGGCCAGGGTCTGCATCACCGCGCTGGGGATGGGCATGTAGCTGACCGATGTGAAGTTGTCGTCGCCGCCGTGGAAGTCGGGCACCGGCGGCCCGCCATTGGCCTTGTAGACCGGGTTCATCTTGTCTTCACCGCCGACATGGAACAGCACCGGGATGCCCGCCTCCTGGGCCTGGGCCCACACCGCATGCAGGCCCACATGGCTGGGGCTGTGCCGCTGCGGGCAAGCCGACGGCACCATCAGCGCCTTGGCGCCCAGGCGGATGGCCAGTGCAGTGGTGGCCGCGGCGCGGTCGAAGTCTTCCAGCGGCACATAGGCGGTGGCCAGCAGGCGGTCATCCACGCTGCAGAAGTCGGTCAGCATGCGGTTGTGGGCGTCGGCAGCGGCATGGCACAGCGCCAGGTCGCCGCCCTGGTCCAGGCCGAAGTTGCCCAGGCAGAAGGTGGTGAACACCAGCTGGCTGGCAAAGCCCAGCAGGTCCAGTGCTTCGGGCCGGTCGGCGCGCAGAAAGGCGCCATGGGCCTCGTGGTTCTTGCGCAGCATGATGTTGGGCGCCACGGCGGCGCGGAAGGCCGCATCGGCATGGGCCTGGGCCGAGCGGCCAGGGCGCAGGCCGCGCGCCAGCTGCGCCCGGTAGCCCGCGCAGGCATGGAAGCGCGCCAGCAGCGCGGGGTCGAAATAGGCGTCCAGACAGTCGTCCAGCTCCATCAGGTGGCTGTCGGCGTCGTGGATCAGGCGGCCTTGGGCGTAAGTCATGGGGGGTCTCCAGGTGCTTGCATCACCACCCGGCTGGCCAGCAGCTGGGCGATCTGGTCGGTGGTGTAGCCGGCGTCGGCCAGCACGGCGGCGCTGTGCTGGCCCAGTGCCGGGGCCGGGCCGGGCGGGCGCGCTGTGCTGCCGTGCATGTGGATGGGCGCGGCCACCGTGCTGCCGCTGCGGTGGGCGTAGGGCACCAGGGCACCGGCGGCGCGCATCTGCATGTCGTCGTCGATGTCGGCCAGCGTGCCGACCACACCGAAGGTGATGCCGGCGGCGTCCAGCCGCAGGCGCCAGGTGGGCAGGTCGTGTTCGGCAAAGCCCTGGTCGAACAGGGCGATGATGGCGGCGTTGTGCGCCAGGCGGCTGTCGGCCGTGGCCAGGCGCGGGTCAGCCTGCAAGTGGGCCAGGCCCAGCGCAGCCAGCAGCGGGGCCATCTGGCGCGCTTCGTTCAGCACCACCAGGCTCAGCCAGCGGCCGCAGCGGCACTGGTAGATGTTGGACAAGGGGTTGGGCGCGTGGCTGCGTGGCAGGCGGGTGAGGTAGCGCGCCCCGCTCAGCTGGGCCTGCACCTGGATGGCGTTGGACCACAGGCCGTTGGCCATCAGCGAGGTGCTGACCAGGCCGCCCCGGCCGGTGCGCTCGCGCCGGTACAGCGCGGCGGCGATGGCGCCGAACAGCGTCACCGCGCTGGGGTGGTCGCCCATGCCGGGCACCGGCCGGGTGGGGTGGGCGGTGTGGTCGGCGCGCACCATGTCCATCAGGCCGGCGCGGGCCCAGTAGGCGGTGACATCGAAGCCGGTCTTGCTGGCCTCGGGCCCGGTTTCGCCATAGGCCGTCAGCGAGGCCACCACCAGGCGCGGGTTCAGCGCCAGCAGGGTGGGCGCGTCCATGCCCAGACGGCTGCGCACCGGCAGCGGCAGGTTGGTGATGAACACGTCGGCTTGGCGCACCAGCTGGTGCAGCACTGCCTGGCCGGCGGGCTGCTTCAGGTCGAGCACCAGGCTGCGCTTGTGGCGGCTGTTCAAGTCCCAGACGAAGTTGTTGTCGGCCTGGGCCGCATCGGGCACACAGCCCAGCTTCTGGTACAGGCTGCGGTGCGGGTCGCCGTCGGGCGGCTCGATCTTGACCACCTCGGCGCCCAGGTCGGCCAGCAGGGTGGCGGCCACCGGCGCGGCGATGAAGCTGGCGCAGTCGATCACCTTCAGGCCTTCAAAGGGCAGCGGTTCAGCCGGGCTGTGCAGGGCCTCGGCTTCTGGGTCTGCTTCTTGGTCTGCGGATCGGTCTGCGGATGGGTCTGCGGATGGGTGTGCGGGTGGATTCACGGCGGGTTCCTGCGCGGTGCCGCCAAGCTAGGGCTGCACCCGCATGGTGTCAATCCGGAGCGCCCGCCGGCGTCGCCCGCCGGACACCGGCGGCTATCGGCAGCGATCGGCGGCCATTGGCAGCGGCTTGTGCGCGGCGGCGTCGGTTGCGGTGTCACCCGAACGACTGCAGATCCGGTGCATCGGCCGCACAGTCGGCGTCGCATGTTCTGCACAGCACACACGGAGATCCACCCATGAACCAGCCCGTCAAGACCGCCTCGCCCTTTCTGCTGAGCCCGGACGATCCGCTCAACGACCTGCGCATGTCGGCCAAGGCCATGCCGCTGTACGAGCATGTGAAGCGCTTCATCGCCGAGACGGTCAACCCGATGAGCGTCAAGTACGAGGCCCTCGGCAAGAACCGCACCGGCGCCGACCGCTGGACCTATGCGCCCGGCCAGCTGGATCTGCTGGATTCCGCCAAGGCCCAGGCCAAGAAAGAAGGCCTGTGGAACTTCTTCCTGCCCGACGCCGAAACCGGTGAAGGCCTGTCGAACCTGGACTACGCCTACATCGCCAGCGAGCTGGGCAAGAACCCGATGGCCAGCGAGACGCATGAACTGCTCGGCCCCCGACACCGGCAACATGGAAGTGCTGGAGCGTGTGGGCACGCCGGCGCAGAAAGAGCGCTGGCTCAAGCCGCTGCTGAACGGCGAGATCCGCTCGGCCTACGCCATGACCGAGCTGCACCATGCCTCGTCGGACGCCAAGAACGTGGCCACCCAGTGCGTGCTGGACGGCGACGAGTGGGTCATCAACGGCGAGAAGCACTACATCTCGGGTGCCGGCAGCCCGCGCTGCAAGATCCTGATCACCATGGTGCGCACCAGCCCCGACGCTGCGCCGCACAAGCAGCAGTCGATGATCCTGGTGCCGAAAGACACGCCCGGGGTCGAGATCGTCGGCGCCCAGCATGTGTTTGCCGAAGACCACGCACCGCATGGCCACATGCACATCCGCTTCAACAACGTGCGCGTGCCCAAGGACAACATGCTGCTGGGCGAAGGCCGCGGCTTCGAGATCAGCCAGGTGCGCCTAGGCCCGGGCCGCATCCACCACTGCATGCGCAGCATCGGCGCGGCCGAGAAGGCACTCGACCTGATGGTCAAGCGTGGTGTCTCGCGTGAGGCCTTCGGCAAGAAGCTGGCCTGGCTGGGCGGCAACGTGGAAATCATCTCGCGTGCCCGCATCGAGATCGAGGCCATGCGCCTGATGGTGCTGAAGGCGGCCAAGGCCATGGACGTGCTGGGCAACCGCGAAGCCCGCATCTGGGTGCACATGGTCAAGGCCATGGTGCCCGGAGCAGGTCTGCAAGATCATCGACCAGGCGATCCAGATGCACGGCGCCCTGGGCGTGAGCCAGCACACCCCGCTGGCCCACATGTACGCCCAGCAGCGCACGCTGCGCCTGGCCGACGGCCCCGACGAAGTGCACCACCTGGTGGTGGGCCGCAGCGAGATCCAGCGCATGGAAGGCAACACCGACGATGCCAGCATGCTGCAGGTGTTCCGCAACTGATGACCGACCAGCTCGCCCCTGGTGAGGCGCTGCACGCCGGCTTGAACGACGGCTGGGTGCTGCCCGCACCGGTGGCGCGCCAGGCGGTGCAGACGCGCAGCCTGGTGTTCCGCAGCTTCCGGCGCGACGACGGGCTGATCGACATCGACGCCCGCTTTGCGGACACCCGGCCGTTTGCCTACGACAACGACTTTCGGGGCGCCTGTGAAGCCGGGTCGGCGCTGCACCACATGCAGCTGCGCGTCACGCTCGACAGCAAGCGCCAGATCGTGGCCTTGCAGTCGGCCATGCCTGCCACGCCCTACACCACCTGTGCCGGCGTGCAGGACAACTTCCAACGGGTGGTGGGCCTGAACATGGGCCGGGGCTTTCGCAAGGCCCTGCGGGAGCGCCTGGGTGGCACGGCAGGCTGCACCCACATCGTGGCCCTGCTCGACGCCATGGCCGCTGCGGCGGTGCAGGCCTTTGCCTCCAACAACTACCGCCCGCGCGGGCCCGACGAGCCCGCACCAGTGCGGGTGTGGCAGGTGCAAGAGCTGGTCGACACCTGCTGGTCGTACAAGGCCGACGGCCCGGTGATGCAGCAGATGAAACAGCAACGCCGCTGAAACAGCGGCGTTGGCAGATCAAACAGGGCGCCCAACGGGCGCCTTTTTGCATGGTTACTTCCGCGCAGCCCAGGCTTCCTTGCCCTTGTTCAGCGCGTCCATCACCTCTTGTGCCTTGCCGCCGATGGCTTGCACCATCTCGGCCTGGCCCGGGCGGATCACGGCAGCCCAGGCTTCACGCTGGGCGTCGGTCAGCTGGTGCACGAAGCCGCCCTTGGCGACGAATTCCTTCATCTTCGGGCCTTCGGTGTCGGCCACCTGCTTGCGCGCCCACGCGACGTCGGGCAACGCCTTCAGCAGTTTGGCCCGCAACTCGGGCTTCATGCCGTCAAACAGGGCCTTGTTGACGATGAAGGTGCTGTCGTGGTGGTAGTGTCGTGTCAAGACATAGTGCGGCGCGCTCTGGGCGGCAGGTGTGGTGACATAGAACAGGAACGGCAGGTCAGCACCGACCACCAGCCCGCTTTGCAAGCCGGGCCAGGCCTCCGTCAGTGGCATCTGCACACCGTTGGCGCCCAGTTGCTTGAACGTCACCCGCGAGGCCTGGGAGGGCGAGACCCGCATCTTCATGCCCTTGATGCTCTCTGGCGTCAAACAGGCGGTCTTGCAGACCATGTCGTTCCAGCCGACGTCGGCCACCAAGATCAGCTCCAGGCCTTTTTCGGCATACAGCCTTTTGGCAACCGGCAGGCCGTGGTTGTCGATCACCCACATGCGCTCTTCATTGTTCTTCCACAGATACGGCGTCTGGAAGATCGCCCCTTCGGGCACCAGGCCCGCCCCGCCAGCAAACGATGAAGCGCCCATCTGCAGCCGACCACGGACCACCTGCTGGTGCATCTCCTGCTCATTGCCGACATGCTGGTATTCCAGCTTCAGCTCGCTGCCAGAGGTGGCGTTGAAGTCGTTGACGAACTTCATGACGATGTCGTACAGCACCGTCCCAGGTTGGGCGGCGGTGGCCAGCTTCCAGACTTCTTGCGCATGGGCAGTGGCCGACAGGCCGGCGGTCAGCAGCGAGAAGCTGGCAGTGACCAACAGTTTCTTCAGGGTCTTCATGCTTGTCTCCAGAGTGGGGATGGTGGGGTCGATCTGCGTCGATTTGGCGTCAAACAATCGGATGGTGCGGTGCGTTGCCGGTCCTGGCAATCCTGGACAAACACCGACAGGGCAAGCCTGGGGGAACTCGCTGCGCTGCGCCGCAATCAGCCGGCGCGGTGCTGGCGCTCCAGCCGCTGCACCGCCGCCTCGGCCAGTGCCAGCGACTGCAGGATGCTGCGCTGCAGGCCGGCCATGTCGACGCCCTCGGTGCTTTTTTTGCCCTCCATGTAGCGGGCATAGACACCGTGCACGATGGCTGCTGATTTCCAGCGGTTGAAGCCGATGTAGAAATCCAGCTGCGACAGGTCGCGCCCGGTGCGCGCGGCATAGCGGTCGGCCAGTTCGGTGCGGCTGGCAAAGCCGGGCTGGGCGGTGGGTGGGTCGCCGCGCACGGCGGGCGGGTCGTCGGGCTGGGCCCACTGGTTCAGGGCATAGGCCAGGTCGGCCAGCGGGTCGCCCAGGGTGCTGATCTCCCAGTCGACCACGGCCGCAATCTTGCCGTCGGCGCCCACCAGGGTGTTGTGCAGGCCGTAGTCGCCATGCACCACGCGCGCCGGGCCCTGGTCGGGCGTGTGGTCGAGAAAATACTGCTGCAGGGTGTGGGCGCGTGGGTCGTCGAGTTGCGCGCCGGCGATCGACGCGTTCCAGCTGCGGTACCAGGTCTTGAGCTGGCGCTCGATGTACGCGTCCTTGCGGCCCAGGTCGCCCAGGCCCACCGCGTCGGGGTCGACCGCATGCAGGTCGGCCAGCACGTCGATGAAGCTGTGCGACAGCGTCTGCCGCAGCGGCGGCGGCACCCAGCGGCGGGCGTCGTCGGCGTTGTAGAGCGGGTGGCCGTCGACATGGCCCATCACGTAGAAATGCGCGCCGGTGACGCGCCGGGTCTTCGCAGAAGCCCAGCGCGGCAGGCACCGGCACGGGCCGGCTGCCGGCGGCCCGGCCCAGGGCGCTGATCAGCGCCCATTCCCGGCCCATGTCGTGGGCCTTGGGCAGCAGTTCGCCCATCGGCGGGCGGCGGATCACCGCGCGCTGGCCGTCGGCGTCTTCCAGCAGATAGGTCAGGTTGGAATGGCCGCCTTCCAGCCGGGTCCAGCGCAAGGGCTGGCGCAGGCTGGGCACATGGTCGGCCAGCCAGGCCTCGACCGCTTGGCGCTGGTAGCCGACCGGGTCGGCGGTGCCGGGGCCCGCAGGGGCAGCGTTGTGCATCTCACACCCCCTGGAAGGCTGGCTTGCGGCGTTCCAGGAAGGCCATGCCGCCTTCGCGCGCGTCGGCGCTGTCGGCCGCCAGCGCCTGGTGGGCGGCTTCAGTGTTCAGCGCCTCCTCGTAGCTTTGTGCATTGCGCGCGCTGCAGGCCCTGGCGCATCAAGCCGTAGGCACGGGTGGGGCCGGCGGCCAGGCGTTCGGCCAGGGCATGCGCGCGGGCCATCAGGTCGGCTGTCGTCCACGGCGGCGTGGATCAGGCCCCAGGCTTCGGCCTTCTCGGCCGGCAGGCGCTCACCCAGCATCATCATCTCGGTGGCGCGGGCCTTGCCGACCTGGCGCGCCAGCATCCAGGTGGTGCCGCCGTCGGGCACCAGGCCGATGTTGACAAAGGCTTCCAGGAAATAGGCCGAGCGTGCAGCCAGCGTGAAATCGGCGGCCAGTGCCAGGCTGCAGCCGATGCCGGCCGCCACGCCGTTGACCGCCGCCACCACCGGCAGGTTCAGCTGCGCCAGCGCCAGCATGGTGGGGTTGTAGTGCTGGGTCAGGGCGCGGTGGGTGTTGGCACCGCGGCCGCCGGCAGGTGCCTCGCCGCGGCCGGCCAGGTCGGCGCCGCTGCAGAAGGCCCGGCCTTCACCGGTGATCAGCAAGCGCGCGGGCGCCCAGGGCCGGCAATTGCTGCAGCGCGGCACGGATCTCGTCGAACATCAGCGGCGGCGCTGCATTCAGGCGCTGCGGGCGGTTCAGCGTGAGCACGGCGACCGCGCCCTGCAGGCTCAGGCGGATGGTCTCGTACTGGGGCAGGGTGGCTGTGGTCATGGGCGGGCTCGGGTTGTTGGGTGAGGGGTGAACGTCAAAGCATGAACTTCAGGGGGTGAACGCCGGGCGGCGAAACTGGCCCAGCGACCGACGGCAAACCAGGCTGCGGCCGAGCCTGAAACCCAGGCCGCAGCGGCCTGCTGGCGTGGTTGTGCCGCAGCGTAGGCCGGGCGACCGTCGGCATCTGTCACCGTGTGGACTGTGGCGGCGCAGGCCGCATGTCCACAATCAGCGCCTACCCCCCCACTTTCACTGCCGGAGATTGGCCATGACCGAAGCCCTCATCATCGACGCCTGCCGCACCCCGCGCGGCATCGGCAAGCAGGGCAAGGGCGCCCTGGCCGACATGCACCCGCAACACCTGGCCGCCAGCGTGCTGAAGGCCCTGGCCGAGCGCAACCAGCTCAACACCGCCGAGGTCGACGACATCATCTGGGGCACCAGCACCCAGAAGGGCGCTCAGGGCAACGACATGGGCCGCATGGCTGCCCTGGACGCCGGCTACGACGTCAAGGCCAGCGGCATGACGCTGGACCGTTTCTGCGGCTCGGGCATCACCACCGTGAACCTGGCCACCGCCTCCATCATGGCCGGCATGGAAGACCTGGTGATCGCCGGTGGCTGCGAAATGATGAGCCTCACCGCCACCATGCGTGACGGCCCGGCTTTCATGGACGCCGGCAACGTGCGCCTGCGTGCCAAGCATCCGCAATCGCACCAGGGCGTGTGCGCCGACGCCATCGCCACGCTCGAGGGCATTCCGCGCGTCGGCACTGGACGACCTGGCGCTGGTCAGCCAGCAGCGTGCTGCGGCTGCCATCGAGGCCGGCCACTTCAAGAAGAGCGTGGTGCCGGTCTACAAGGCCGATGGCAGCCTGGCGCTGGACCGCGAAGAATTCCCCCGGCCGCAGACCACCCGCGACGGCCTGGCCGGGCTCAAGCCCGCGTTCACCCAGATGGCCGATGTCGACCTGGACGGGCAGGGCACCACCTACCGCCGGCTGATCACCGCCAAGTACCCCGACCTGGACATCAACTTCGTGCACCACGCCGGCAACTCGTCGGGCGTGGTCGACGGCTCGGGCGCGCTGCTGCTGGCCTCGCCCGCCTACGCCAAGAAAAACGGCATGAAGGCCCGCGCCCGCGTGCTGGCCTATGCCAACGTGGGCGACTGCCCCACGCTGATGCTCAACGCACCGGTGGCCGCTGCCCGCAAGGTGCTGGCCAAGGCCGGCCTGGGCGTCGACGACATCGACCTGTGGGAAATCAACGAAGCCTTTGCCGTGGTCGCCGAGAAGTTCATCCGCGACCTGCGCCTGAACCGCGACAAGGTCAATGTCAACGGCGGCGCCATGGCCCTGGGCCACCCGATCGGCGCCACCGGCTCCATCCTGATCGGCACCCTGCTCGACGAACTGGAGCGCCGTGACCTCAAGCGCGGCCTGGTCACCATGTGCGCGGCTGGCGGCATGGCCCCCGCCATCATCATTGAACGCATCTGATCTTTCCCCGCTGGAGACACGCCATGGACTTGAGCTACTCGCCTGAAGAACAGGCCTTCCGCAACGAGGTGCGCAGCTGGCTGGCCGCCAACCTGCCCGAGGACATCCGCACCAAGGTGACGGGCTACCAGGGCCTCAGCAAGGACGACTTCATCCGCTGGCACAAGATCCTGGCCGCCAAGGGCTGGAGCGTGCCGCATTGGCCCAAGGACTGGGGTGGCACCGGCTGGGACATCACCCAGCGCTACATCTACGACGAAGAGTTCGGCCTGGCCGGCGCGCCCGGCCTGCCGCCCTTCGGCCCGGCCATGTGCGCCAGCGTGCTGCTGAAGTTCGGCTCGCCCGAGCAAAAGGCGCGCTTCCTGCCGCGCATCCGCGAAGGCGACGATTTCTGGGTGCAGGGCTATTCCGAGCCAGGCTCGGGCTCGGACCTGGCCTCGCTGAAGATGCCGCGCCGACCGCCAGGGTGACAAATACCTTGTCAACGGCCAGAAGATCTGGACCACGCTGGGCCACTATGGCGACTGGATCTTCTGCCTGGTGCGCACCGACAGCACCGCCGCGAAGCGGCAGGACGGCATCAGCTTCATCCTGGTCGACATGAAGACCCCGGGCATCACCGTGCGCCCGCTGATCCTGATGGACGGCGGCCATGAGGTGAACGAGGTGTTCTTCGACAACGTCGAAGTGCCGGTGGAAAACCTGGTGCACGAAGAAGGCAAGGGCTGGACCGTGGCCAAGTACCTGCTGGGCCATGAGCGCATGGGCTCGGGCAATGTGGGTGGCAGCAAGCGCGAACTGGCGGCCTTGAAGGAACTGGCCCAGCGAGAGCAAAAGGGCGGCCAGCCGCTGATGGACGACGCCCGCTTCCGCGACAAGCTGTCGCGGGTGGAAATCGAGCTGGACGCGCTGGAGATCACCTCGATGCGCTTCCTCGACAAGATGCGCCGCACCGGCCAGCCGCCGGGCGCCGACGTCAGCATGCTGAAGATCCGCGGCACCGAGGTGCAGCAGATGATCACCGAGCTGATGATGCAGGCCGTGGGCCCGATGGCGCAGCCGTTCAAGGCGGTCGACAACGGCAGCATCGACTTCTTCACCAGCCGCCTGTCGCCGCGCTACTTCAACTACCGCAAGGCCAGCATCTACGCCGGGTCCAACGAGATCCAGCGCAACATCATCGCCAAGATGTCGCTGGGCCTGTGAAGGAGACACCATGAACTTCGACTACAGCGACGAACAGCAACAACTGGCCGACAGCCTGCAAAAGTACCTGGCCGGGCAGTACGGCTTCGAGCAGCGCAAGGCCATCCTGAACTCGGCCAGCGGCAGCAGTGACGCGGTCTGGCAAGCCTTTGCCGAAATGGGCCTGACCGCCATTGCCCTGCCCGAGGCCGACGGTGGCTTTGGCGGCGGTGCGGTCGACCTGATGGCGGCGATGGAAGCCTGCGGCGAGGCCCTGGTGGTCGAGCCCCTGCTCGACAACGTCGGCCTGGCCGGCCGGCTGCTGGCCCGTTGCGGATCTGACGCGCAGCGCACAGCCTGGCTGCCGGGCCTGATCGACGGCTCGGTGCAAGCTGGCCTTTGCCGGCCTGGAACCCGGCCGCCGCTACGACCTGGCACCGGCGGCCACCACCGCCACGCCCGAGGGCAGCGGCTGGGTGCTGGCCGGCAGCAAGTGTGTGGTGGTGGGTGCAGCGTCGGCCACCCGGCTGCTGGTGTCGGCCGCCACGCCGCAGGGCGCCAGCCTGTTCCTGGTCGACCCGCAAGCCAAGGGCGTGGCGCTGAACCCCAGCCGCACGGTGGACGGCCTGCGGGTGGCCGATGTCAGCTTCCAGGGTGTGCTGCTGGCGGCCGATGCCCTGCTCGGCAAGGCCGGCGATGCGCTGCCGGCGATCGAGGAAGCGCATGACTTCGCCACCGCCTTGCTGTGTGCCGATGCGGTGGGCGCGATGAAGAGCGCCTGCGATGCCACGCTGGATTACATCAAGCAGCGCAAGCAGTTCGGTGTGGCCATCGGCAGCTTCCAGGTGCTGCAGCACCGCATGGTGGAGATGCTGATCTGCACCGAGCAGGCGCGCTCGCTGGCCATCAAGGCGGCCAGCACGGTGGACCATGCCAGCGACCCGGTTGAACGCGCCCGGGCGGTGTCGGCCGCCAAGATCAAGGTGGCCGACGCGGCGCGCCAGGTCAGCCAGGAGGCGGTGCAGCTGCACGGCGGCATGGGCATGTCCGAGGAGCTGAAGGTCTCGCACACCTTCCGCCGCCTGACCATGGCCGGGCAGCGCTTTGGCGACGCCGACCACCACCTCGAGCGCTACGCCCGCTTGACTTGATCCCCCCCGAAGCGCCTGCGGCGCTTCTCCCATGATGCGCCTGCGGCGCTCCCCCCAGGGGGCGCCGCCGGTGGCCCGGCTGAGCCGGTTCCACGGCGTCCGTTGTGTGACGTCGCGCAAGCTATTTTTCTGAACGGAGGCGCTGCATGTCTGAACAACTCAAAGGCAAGGTGGCCATCATCACCGGGGCCGGCTCGGGCATCGGCCGGGCCTCGGCGCTGCTGTTTGCGGCCGAGGGTGCCACGCCTGGTGCTGGGTGACAAGAGCGACGCGGTGCATGCCACGGCCCAGGCGGTGGTGGCTGCCGGCGGCCAGGCCACGGCTTTCCAGATGGACGCCGGTGTCGAAGCCGACGTCGCCAAGCTGGTGGCCGCTGCGCTCAGCGCCCATGGTCGGCTGGACGTGGCCTTTGCCAATGCCGGCATTGCCGGCGGCATGGCCAGCATCTTCGACGCCACGCCCGAGCTGTGGACCGAGGTGCTGCGTGTCAACCTGATCGGCCCCTGGCTGATGGTCAAGCACGCGGGCAAGGCCATGGCCGATGCCGGCAACGGCGGCAGCATCATCTGCACCGCCAGCGTGGCGGGCATCCGCTCGGGCGCCGGCGGGCCGGCGTATTCGGCCAGCAAGGCCGGCGTCATCAACCTGGCGATGGTGTCGGCCCAGCAGCTGTGCGAGACCGGCGTGCGTGTCAACGCCCTGTGCCCCGGCCTGACCGAGACCGGCATGACCCAGCCCACCTTCAACTACGCCAAGGACAAGGGCGTGACCCACAAGCTGGGCCGCCTGAACCCGCTGCGGCGCGCGGCCCAGCCGGTCGAGCTGGCCAATGTGGCCTTGTTCCTGGCCAGTGACCAGAGCAGTTATGTCAACGGCCAGGCCATTGCGGTGGACGGCGGCCTGAGCAGTTCGCACCCTGTCACCCGGCAGCTGCCGGGGCAGACGGCGGTCTGATCCATCCCATCCAACACCAGAACAAGCAGGAGCGCACAGCATGTACCAACCCTTTGACCTGAGCGGCCGCGGCATGGTGGTCACCGGCGGCAACGGCGGCATCGGCCTGGGCATGGCCCGGGCGCTGCTGGCATCGGGCGCCAAGGTGTCGATCTGGGGCAACCGGCCCGACAAGACCGAAACCGCACGCGCCCAGCTGGCGGCGGAATGCGGCGACGCCAGCCGCGTGCATGCGCTGGTGTGCGACGTGGGTGACGAAGCCCAGGTCGACATCGCCTTTGCGCAGTCGGTGGCCGCGCTGGGCACGGTGCATGGCTGTTTTGCCAATGCCGGCGTGTCGGGCAAGGGCAACATGGTGATGGACATGAGCCTGGACGAATTTCGCCGGGTGCAGCGCATCAATGTGGAAGGCGTGTTCCTGACCTTCCGCGCGGCGGCACGCCACATGGCGGCGCACGGCCAGGGTGGGTCGCTGGTGGCCACGGCCAGCACGGCAGCCGTGGAGGGCGCGGCACGCAACAGCCACTACGGTGCCAGCAAGGGTGCTGTCACCGCCTTTGTGCGGGCGCTGGCGGTGGAACTGGCGCGCCACAAGATCCGCGCCAACAGCATCCTGCCGGGCTGGATCGTCACCGAGATGACCGAGAAGTCGGTCGCCAACGACAAGTTCGCCGGCGCGGTGATGCCGCGCATCCCGGCGCGGCGCTGGGGCCAGATCGACGACTTCGGCGGCCTCGCTGTCTACCTGGCCAGTGACGCGTCTGGCTACACCACCGGTGAGCAATTCATCATCGACGGCGGCTACACCAAGTTCTGACGGCCCGGTCGCCCGGGTGACTGCCCACCGAAGCCCCGGCCTGCAGAGTCCGGGGCTTCTGTCATTCTGAACGCACACACCATGGGCAT
The DNA here is from genome assembly GCA_963844485.1 of uncultured beta proteobacterium. GTDB lineage: Bacteria > Pseudomonadota > Gammaproteobacteria > Burkholderiales > Burkholderiaceae_C > Pseudaquabacterium. The sequence continues at coordinate 32,383 of CAWJOQ010000009.1, read as the reverse complement.
CCAACTCGGCAAGCAGGCCATCGATCTGGGCATCATCACCACCAACGGCGAGGCCATGCTGGCCTTCTACCGCGATGTGGTGGGCCTGAAAGTGCAGGGCCAGATGGCCATGCCGGGCGGTGGCACCATGCACCGCCTGCTGTGCGGCGACAGCCTGATCAAGCTGGTGGTGGTGGCCAGCACGCCCGCCGCAGCTGCGCCGGGCGGCATCCAGGGCGGTGCCGGCTACCGCTACTGGACCATCACGGTGAGCAACCTCACCGACATCGTCAAGACCTGCGCCGATGCAGGCGCCGCCGTGGTCTGGACCGAGCGCGAAATCCGCCCCGGCGTGCGCATCGCCATGGTGGCCGACCCGGACGGCAACTGGCTGGAATTCCTGCAGGTCGGCTGACACCGCGACGCCGGGCGCTTGGCCCGGCGCCGCTGAATCAGGCAGTGTTGGCCTGTTGCGCCCGCCGACGGCGACCCATCCACGCCAGCACACCACCACCCAGCGCGAACATCAGCCAGCTTTCGGGTTCCGGCACCGCTGAAATTTGCGCCGCAGCAATGTTCTGCAGTGCCACGGCGTCAGTTGATGTGATGCCCAGCGCCATGGCCGCAGACTCGCCGGCGCCCAGGGCGCGTGGGTCGGCGCCGGTGACCATGCCGAACACCACCAGGGCATGCAGGTAGTAGCCCGCGTTGCTTGCGTGGTAATGGTCCGTGGCCCACAGGTTGATCTTGCCGGGGTCGGTGCCGTCGTAGGGGTTGCTGTCGGCCACGCCTTCGGCAAACGCCCTGTTCCACGCCAGCCCCACGGGGTTCACCCGCTGAACCACCGTGGGGTTGTTGGCGGCGGCCACCAAGTAGCCGGCGTGCACGTCCTTGCCCATCTGGTCGATCGGCGCACCGGCCCACGGGCCGGTGGCTGTGGCCGGATAGGTGAGGTCGGCGCGCGACCAGGTGGCCGTCAGGCTGATGTCCACGTTGGGGTTCTGCGCCTGGAACATTGCACCCAGCAGGCCGGTGTACTGGCTGATCGACGCTGGGTTGTTCGGTGCGCTGAAATCCAGATTGCTCTGGCCGTGCATCACCACCTTGTCCCAGGGCTTGTCGATCAACGCCTTGCGGGCCGCCGTGTTGTAGTGGTAGCTCAGGTTGCTGCCGGGCTGGGTTTCCAGGCTCACGTCGTAATCCAGCCCCGCCTGCAACGTGAAGGCCTTGAACAGCGCTGGCACGCCACCGATGCTGGAGCCTGGCACCAGGTCCGTGACTGTGCCGGTGTTGTAGGTCTGCACAGACGCCAGCGCGCCGTAGGTGAAGCTGTTGCCGATGAACAGGATAGACGTGCCAGCGGCCGCTGGCATGGCCTGCCAGGTGAGCAGCATGCCTGCAGCCGCAAGGCTGTGGCGGAGCAGTTGGCGTCTGGCGACGGTGAGGTCTGGGATGGTGCAGTGCATGGGGTTGTCTCCGGGTTTTGTTGGTGTTGCGCCGCATGGCGCAATGCACAGTAAGGCCCGTCACCCGCACGGGTCAAGCCCGGTTGTGACTGTTTCGGGCTAACCCCGATGATCGGCGGCCGGCGCGGCGCGGTGGCCCGACATCTCGGCCCCGGCGTCGGGCGCCAGGCGGCGGTACCACCACACCGACGCCAGCGACAACAGGCCCACGGCGGCGAAGGCGCGGCTGAAGTCGACCGCCAGCAGGGCGCTGCGGCCGTCGGCCAGGCGGGAGCCGTCCAGCAGCATGGCGGCCACGGCCACGCCTGCCGCCAGGCTCAGCTGCTGGGACACCGCCACCAGCGCAGTGGCGCGGCTCAGCCGGTCCTGGGCCACGTCGGCATAGCCCAGGGTGTTGAGGCTGGTGAACTGCAGCGAGCGGAAGAAGCCGCCCACCAGCAGCACCGCCATGATCACCGGTGCCGGGGTCTGCGCGGTGAACAAGGCCAGCGCCGCCATCAGCGCGCTGCTGAGCCAGGCGTTCGCCAGCAGCACCCGGCGAAAGCCCCAGCGCCGCAAGATGGGTGCGGCGGTCAGCTTCATGGTCACCGCACCCACCGCCGCGCTGAAGGTGAGCAGGCCGGATTCGAAGGCGCTCATGCCAAAGCCCAGTTGCAGCATCAGCGGCAGCAGGAAGGGCAGGGCGCCCACCCCCAGGCGGAACAGGTTGCCGCCCAGGATGGAAATGCGCAGGCTGGCGCTGTGCAGCAGCGTCAGGTCGAGGATGGGGTGGGCGGTGCGCCGGGCATGGCCGACATACAGCCACAGCAGCGCCGCGCCGCCGGCCATCATCGCCAGTGCCGGGCCGGGAGGGGTGGCGCGGCTGCCCAGCAAGGTGAAGCCGAAGATCGCCAGCGACAGCCCGGCGCCGGTGAGCACAAAGCCGCGCCAGTCCAGCGGCGGCGGGTCGTCGGCGCGCACCTGCGGCACCCACCACAGCGCCAGCGCCAGGCCCAGCAGGCCCACCGGCACGTTCAGCCAGAAGATGCCGCGCCAATGGTGGTAGGTGGTGATGAAGCCGCCCACCGGCGGGCCCAGGATGGGCGCAAACAGCGTGGGGATGGCCAGCCAGGCCATGGCCGAGACCATCTCGCGCTTGGGGATGGCGCGCAGCAGGATCAGCCGGCCCACCGGCAGCATCATCGCCCCGCCCAGGCCCTGGCAGAACCGGCCGATCACCAGGCTGGGCAGGCTCCAGGCCAGGGCGCAGCCCACCGACGCGAGGGTGAACACGGCGATGGCGGCGGCAAACACGGTCTTGGCGCCATAGCGGTCGGCGCACCAGCCGCGAGATCGGGATGAAGATCGCCAGCGCCACGAAGTAGGCGGTGAAGGCCAGCTTCAGCGTCAGCGGGTCGACCTGCAGGTCGACGGCGATGGCCGCCAGCGAGGTGGCGATCACCGTGCTGGTGAGGCTTTCCATGAACAGCGCCGCTGCCACCACCAGGGTCAGGGTCCGGGTGGTGGGGAGGCTGGTCTTGGACATGTCAGCCAGCGGCCATGGCCGCCAGTTCGTCTTCGACCAGCTGCGCCATGCGCGCCGGATCTTCCATCGGCAGGAAATGGGTCTTGTCGGGCAGGAACAGATCCCGGCCTTGCGGAAATTCAGCCGCCAGGCCCGGCCAGGTGGGCGAGCCCAGTGGGTCCCAGGGCAGGATGGCGGGGTCTTGCGCCCGGGCGCGCACCACCAGCACCGGGATCTGCAGTGCATGCACCAGGTCGTAGGTGTTGGGGTTGTTGCGCGCCAGCGGGTAGACCTGGCCTTCGTGCTGCGGTGCGCAGCAGAGCTGGAAGCCGTTGCCCGAGTCTGCCGGCCGCAGGCCGTGCTGGCAGTAGTCCATCAGCGCGGCGCGGTCGAACACCGCGTAAGGCGGGCGGTCGGCAAAGCGGTCGAACATCGCCTGCGCTGAGGCAAAGTGGTTCTTGCGCTGGGCGGCGGGGTGCAGCTGGCCCAGCGGCACCGGCGGCAGCTGGTAGGCGGCGGGCTCCACCATCACCGGGTCGACCAGGATCAGGCGGGCAAAGGCCCCCGGCCGCAATGCCGCTGCCTGCACCAGGGCATGCGCGCCCATGCTGTGGCCCACACCCAGCATGCCGGCCTGGGCCAGGCCGCAGGCGTCGATCTGCGCCACCTGGTCCTGGCCGAACAGGCGCCAGTGGTCAAAGGCCAGTGCGTCGCTGCGGCCATGGCAGCGCTGCTCGATGGCGATCACATGGCGCTGCGCCGGCAGCCGGTGCACCAGCTGGTCCCAGACCCGGCCGTGGAAGCCGGTGGCATGCACCAGCCACACCGTGGGGCCCTGGCCGCGCTGGGCGGCATGCCATTCGAAATGGGCCAGGCGGATGCCGGGAGCCTGGGTGAAATGCAGCTGGGGTTGGTCGCTCAATGTCGGGGTCATTGTTCAAACTTCAGCCGCCAGCCGGCTGGCCTGGTCGATGGCGCGCTTGGCGTCCAGTTCGGCAGATTCAAAGGCGCCGCCCACCAACTGCGCTGGCACGCCTGCCGCCTGCAGCGCGTCGAACAGGGTGCGCAGCGGCGTCTGGCCGGCGCAGACGATGACCGTGTCCACCGCAAACAGCCGCGGCGCGCCGTTCACCAGGGTGTGCAGGCCGGCGTCGTCGATCTTCAGGTAGTCGACACCGCCCACCATCTGCACACCGCGGCGGTTCAGCAGCAGGCGGTGGGTCCAGCCGGTGGTGCGGCCCAGGGTCTTGCCCAGGGCCTCGGCCTTGCGCTGCAGCAGGGTCACCTGGCGCGCGCTCTTGGCCACCTGGGGCAGCACGCCGGTGACGCCGCCGCGCGGGTGGTTCTCGAAATCGATGCCCCATTCGCGGGCGAAGACGCCGATGTCCAGCGCCGCCGAGGGGCCGGCATGGGTGATGAGTTCGGCCACGTCAAAGCCGATGCCGCCGGCGCCCAGGATCGCCACCCGGTCGCCGATCGGCCGGCGGCCGAGGATGGCGTCGATGTAGGACACCACCATGGGGTGGTCGATGCCGGGGATGTCGGGCGTGCGCGGCTGGATGCCGGTGGCCACCACCACATGGTCGAAGCCTTCGGCCTGCAAAGTCGCCGCATCGGCGTGGGTGTTCAGCCGCAGCGTGATGCCGTGCTTGTCGATCATGCGGCGGTAGTAGCGCAGCGTCTCGTGGAATTCTTCCTTGCCGGGCACGCGCTTGGCCAGGTTGAACTGGCCGCCGATAGCATCCCCGGCGTCGATCAGCGTGACCGCATGGCCGCGCTGTGCCGCCACCGTGGCATAGGCCAGGCCGGCCGGGCCGGCGCCCACCACCGCAATGCGCTTGGCCCGGCTGGGCGCCACCGGCAGGTAGTTCAGCAGGGTCTCATTGCAGGCCCGTGGGTTGACCAGGCAGCTGACCGGCTTGTTGCCGCCGAAGGTGTGGTCCAGGCAAGCCTGGTTGCAGCCGATGCAGGTGTTGATCTCGTCTTCACGGCCGGCCCGCGCCTTGTTCACCAGGTCGGGGTCGGCCAGCATCGGCCTGGCCATCGACACCAGGTCGGCGTCGCCCCGGGCCAGCACGTCTTCGGCCACTTGCGGCATGTTGATGCGGTTGCTGGTGATCAGCGGCACGCCCAGTTCCTTGCGCAGCCGGCCGGTGACGCTGGCAAAGGCCGCCCGCGGCACCATGGTGGCGATGGTGGGCACCGGCGCCTCATGCCAGCAGAAATGGGTGCTGACGATGTTGACGCCCGCCGCTTCGACCGCCTGGCCCAGCGCCACGATCTCGTCCCAGGCCAGGCCGCCTTCGAGCATGTCCATGGCCGCGATGCGGAAGATCAGGATGAACTTCGGCCCCACCGCCGCGCGCACCCGCCGCACCACCTCGACCGGGAAGCGCATGCGGTTTTCCCAGCTGCCGCCCCATTGGTCGGTGCGCAGGTTGGTCTTCTGCACCAAAAAGGTCGACAGCAGATAGCCGGCCGAGCCGATGATCTCCACGCCGTCGTAGCCGGCCAGCTGGGCCATGGCAGCGCAGTTGGCAAAGTCGGCCAGCTGCTTTTCGATGCCGTCTTCGGTCAATGCGTTCGGCGTGTGGCTGCCGATGCGGCTTTTGACCGCCGACGGCGCCACGCAGTCGGGCGTGCGGGCCAGCGCACCGGTGTGCAGGATCTGCATCACGATCTTCACATCCGGGTCGGCGGCATGCACCGCCTCGGTGATCAGCCGGTGCTGTGCGGCTTCAGCCGGGGTCGACAGCTTGCTGCCGCGACCGGCCTCGACATTGGGGTAAATGCCGCCGGTGATGACCATGCCCACGCCGCCACGGGCGCGCTCGGCGTAATACGCGGCCATGCGCTCGAAGCCCTCGGGCGCCTCTTCCAGGCCGGTGTGCATCGACCCCATCAGGATGCGGTTCTTCAGCCGGGTGAAGCCCAGGTCCAGCGGGTTGAAGATGTGCGGATAGCGGGTGGTGCCGGTCATGGAAGCCTCAATGCATGGGGGCGTGACTGCGCCGCCAAGCTGGGCGGCACCCGCATGGTGGCGCATCGGGCGGCACCGGGGCTATCGTCGGAACTGACGAATCCCCAGCTGTTGCGCCGATGACACCGTCTGGCGCCAGCTGCCCCGCCGCAGGGCGTCAGCGCGCCGCGCTGCGCACGGCGGCGTGCAGCAGGTCGGGCGCCGGCGTGCTGGCCAGGGTGTTGTGCAGCGTGCTGAAGGCGGCCTGCGGCAAGGCCTGGGCCAGGCGCGGTACGGCATCGCGCATGGCCTGGACAAAGGCGGCGCCAGCTGCCAGGTCGAGGTCGGCGCGCGCCAGGATCAGGTTGACCGACCCCACGGTGGGAAAGCCAGTGGCGATGCCTGGGTATAGACCGGCCGGAACCTCCATCGCCTGCAGCAGCGGGTACTTGGCACGCACGCGGGTGATCTGCTCCGGCGTCGGCCCCAAAAAGCGTGCACCGCCTGGCGCGGCGGCCACCGCGACAAAGCCTGGCCAGCCTTCGCCGGCACCCCACAGGCCGACCGCGTCCCCGGCCAGCACCAATTGGGGCGACTGTGCCGCCTGCTCGACATAGACGGCGCTGAAGTCGCGGTCGATGTCCAGGCCCATGCCGTCAAACACCTGGCGCGCCAGCGTGACCAGCCCGCTGCTGCGCACACCAAACACCACGCGCTGGCCGCGCAGCGCATCCAGGCGCTGGAAGCCGGACGCCGCCGGCACGGCCAGCATGCCCGGGCTGGGGTACATCGCAAACAGCACACGCAGGCCCGCGTCTGCGCCGCGCTGCAGCACTTCGCTGGCGACGGTGCCCTGGATCAGCGCCGCATCCAGTTCGCCGCGCGCCAGCAGTTGCAGGTTCTCCGTGGTGCCGCGGGTGGGGATGGCACGCAGCAGCGCCCGGCCAGTCATCGCATTGAGCACCCGCTCCAGCGTCTGGCCATACAGCGCAAAGCCACCGCCCAGCCGTGGAGGTGCCCAGGCGCAGCGTGTCGCTGGCCTGTGGCGCCGGCTGTCGCCCATGCCGCACCTGGCACACACAGGGCAGCGGCTGTGGCGGCGCTGCGGGCCAGCCAGGTGCGCCGCGCCGGTGTCGCGCCGCCAGGGTCGGATGGCGGCATGGCGGTGGCGGTGCCGGTGAAAGATGTTGTGGCCATCGATGTGGTCCTGCAATTGCGCGTCTGCGCTGTGTTGAAGATGTGCGCGCGCATGGCTTTCAGCCTGTGCTCTGGGCCCATGGGTCAGCGCGGGTGCGGGGTCGCAGCCGTGCCGGGCAGGCTGCCGTCCATGGGACTGCAAGCCCGCCGCGCAGTTCCGTGCAAGGCGCCAGGCTGGCCGCCCAGCCATGCTGCAGCGGGCCGCGCGCCTGCCGCAAGCCCCGATGGACGCCGGGGGTCTGGCTGGCTATGGTCCACAGCTTGTTCAACCCCGACCGCCCCAAGCCCATGCAAGCCGATGAACTGCGCGCCATCCAGGCGCCCTTGAAAGCCCGCTACCGCGACCAGCCCGAGACGGCAGTGTTCAGCGTCCATGCCCAGGGCAAGCTGGGCGCGGGCATCACCTGCAAGCTGGGCACAGCGCGTGGTGATGTGACCGCCGGCCTGCACCCGGTGGCCGGTGGCAGCGGGCTGGAGGCTTGCTCGGGCGACATGCTGATGGAGGCGCTGGTGGCCTGCGCCGGCGTCACCATGCAGGCGGTGGCCACGTCCATGGGCATCAACTTGCGTGACGCCACGGTGCATGCCGAGGGCGACATCGACAGCCGCGGCACACTGGGCATCAGCAAGGACGCAGCGGTGGGCTTTCGCAACATCCGCCTGCGCTTTGACCTGGACTCGGACGCCAGTGATGAACAGCTGGCCACCTTGGTCAAGCTGACCGAGCGCTATTGCGTGGTCTTCCAGACCCTGGCCCAGCCGCCGCTGTTGTCGGCCAGCCACCAGCGACTGGCCGCAGGCGCCTGATGGCCCGACAAGGCCAGGCGGCGCCTGGGCAGGCCGCCGCTTGATCCGCCAATCCGCTGGCCCTTGCTTCAGTCGATGCGGGTGCTTTGGCCTGGCTGTGCCACCGCAGCCGCTGGTGTTGGCGTGCGCCGCTGCTGGCCGGCCACCGCGTATTGCGCCCAGGCCACACCCGCCAGGGTGATTGCTGCGCCAGCCAGTTTCAAACCGGTGAAGCGCTCACCGGTGGCCCACCAGGCCACCACGCCGGCCACCAGCGGCATCAGGTACTGCAGCGGCGCGGTGCGTGCCACGCCGCGCTGGGCATTGACCCAGCCCCACACCAGCCAGCCCAGAAAGGCCGACACCAGGCTGGCCCACAGCAGCTGGGCCCAGTGCTGGGCGCCCATCTGCGCCCAGGGCGCCTCCAGCGCCGCCGGCAGGCCGGCCAGCACGATCAGCGGGCTGCCGGCCAGCAGGCAATGCGCCATCACCGCCTGGCCGCCGTGGCGCTGGATCAGTGGCTTGCTCATCACCGTGTAATAACTGAACAGCGAAGCAGCCATCAGCATCATCAGGTCGCCCGCCGTGGCAGCAAAGTTGCCGCCCAGCAGCTTGTCGGACAGGAAGATCAGCACGCCGGTGCAGGCCAGCGCCACGCCGGCCACCTGGCCGCGGCTCAGCGCCTCGATGCCGGCCCAGTGCAGGATCAGCAGGGTGAACACCGGCGAGCAGGCCATGATCAGCGCACTGGAAAACGCCGTGCTCCAGTGGATGCCGAAGGTGACCATGCTGACATGCAGGGTGTGGCCCAGGATGCCCAGCCAGGCCAGTTGCCACAGGTCGCGCCGCGGCAGCCGCGGCCAGCGCCAGCCCTTGGCATGCAGCAGCAGCAAGGCGCCGCAGACCGGCATCAGCAGGTAGCGCGCAAACAGGAAAGCGGCAGGCGACAGCAGGTCGAACAAGGCCTTCTGCACCGCGAAGTTGGCGCCCCACACCGCCACCACGGCCAGGCCGGCCAGCAAGGCCAGCTGCTGGTGGCTGGGGGCGGGCTGCTGCGGCTGCGCAGCGTCTGGTGGCGGGGTCAAGAGACGGACTGAAGCGACGGACTGACGCGGCAGACTCAGGCGGCAACAGCGCCCAGCAGCAGGCCGGCCAGGGCGCGGCGGTGGTGCCCCGCATCGCCAAACCAGGGCTGCAGCCACAGCGCCCGGCGCAGGTACAGCTGGGCGTCGCAGTCCCAGGTGAAGCCGAAACCGCCATGGAACTGCACCGCCCGGTCACCGGCCTGCACGAAGGCATCACCCGCCTCGGCCTTGGCCATGCGCAGCGCGATCTCGGCATCCTGCCCATCGTTCAACAGTGTGGCGGCGTGGTAGACATGGGAGCGCACCCGCTCCAGCTGGCACAGGATCTCGGCGCAGGCATGTTTCAGCGCCTGGTAGCTGCCGATCTTGCGGCCGAAGGCATGGCGGGTGTTGAGGTAGTCCACCGTCACCGCCAGCACACCGGCGATGCCACCGGCGGCTTCGGCCGCAGCCAGCAGCCAGGCGGCCTGGCGCATGGCCTGCAGCGCCTGCAGGGCCGCTGCGCCGGTGATCAGCCGGTCGGCCGGCACGGTCAGGCCATCGAGCACCAGGCCGAAGCTGCGCCGGGTCTCGTCGATCAGGGTCTCGCGCTGCAGGCGGCCGGCCAGGTCGGCGCGGGTCAGCAGGGCCAGTGCCGGCGCAGCGGCCAGCTGCACGCTGACCAGCACCAGGTCGGCCACGGCGGCATCGGCCACCAGGGTCTTGCGGCCCGACAGCGTGGCGCTGTTGCCCACCACGTGGGCCTGGCTCTGCAAGCGCGCTCAGGTCCCAGTCACCGTCGTCCTCGAACAGCGCCACCGTGCCCACCGCGCCGGTGGCCAGGCGCGGCAGCCAGTCGGCTTGCTGGGCAGCGCTGCCACCGGCCAGCAGGCCCTGGATGGCCAGCTGCGTGGCGACAAACGGCGTGTGCAGCAGGTGGCGGCCCAGGGGCTCGGCCAGCAGCGCGCAGGCGCCCAGGCCCATGCCGCTGCCGCCATGGGCTTCGGGCACGGCGGTGCCCAGCCAGCCCATGTCGACCATGGCCTGCCAGTGGGCGGCATCGAAGCCGGTGTCGCTGCCCAGGCGGGCGCGCACCGCGCTGCTGGGCGACTGGTCGCGGCAGAAACTGCTGGCGGCTTCCAGCAGCATGGCCTGCTCGTCGCTGAGGCGGATGCGGTGGTTCAGGGTCTGGGTCATGGCATCAATCCTTCGGCAGGCCGAGCACCCGCTCGCCCACGATGTTGGCCTGGATCTGGCTGGGCCCGCCGCCGATGGTGGCAGCAAAGGCGTTGAAGTAGCTGCGCTGCCACTGGCCGCCATCGACCGCGTGGGCGTCGCCCACCCAGCGGGCCGCGTTGGCGCCTTGCAGGCTGATGGCGAACTGCATCAGCCGGCGGCTGTGCTCGGTCCAGCGCAGCTTCATCGACAGCGCAATGGCGTCGGGCCGCTCGCTGCACAGCGCCGGGATCTGGCCACGCGCCGCGCACAGCTTGTCGCCCTGGGCCTCGGTGAGGAAGCGCACCAGCTGGTCGCGCACCTGCGGGTCGTCGATGGCCGGGCGGCCGTCGCGCTTGCAGCGGCGCGCCAGCTCGACCACATCGTCCACGCCCAGGTGCATGCGCGCCAGGCCGCCGGCCTGGCCGCCGGCGGCACCGCGCTCGAAGGTCAGGGTCTTCATCGCCACTGCCCAGCCTTCGCCCTCGCGGCCCATCAGGCCGTCGGCCGGCACGCGGGCGTTGTCGAAGAAGGTCTGGGTGAAGCCGTATTCGCCGGTGAGCTTGCGGATCGGCGTGGTGGTGATGCCCGGCACGTCCATCGGGATCAGAAAGAAGGACAGGCCGGCGTAGCGCTTGCTGCCGGGGTCGGTGCGCGCCAGCAGGATCATGTACTTGGCGTATTGCTGCCCAGGCTGGTCCAGATCTTGGCGCCGTTGAGGATGTAGTGGTCGCCGTCACGCACCGCGCGGGTGGCGCAGGCGGCCAGGTCGCTGCCGTTGTCGGGCTCGCTGAAGCCCTGGCACCAGATGTCGTCGCCGCTGAGCATGCCGCGGATGTAGCGCTGCTTCTGTGCCTCGGTGCCGATGGCCAGGATCAGCGGGCCGGCCCAGTTCAGGCCGATGGTGTTGGGCACGAAGGGCAGCTTCTGCCGCGCCAGCTCGGCGTTGACGATGTCCTGGTAGGCCTGCGGCCGGCCGCCGCCGCCATAGGCCTCGGGCCAGGCCATGCCCAGGTAGCCGGCGGTCGTACAGCTTGCTTCTGCCAGGCGCGCAGGTACTGGAACTGGGCGTCGGTGCCCACCTCCATGAAGCTCTCGGGCAGCAGGAAATCGGGCTGTGGGCGGGCGGTTGGCCGCAGCCAGGCTGGCCACCTGCTGGCGGAAGTCGTCCAGGTCGTTGTCATGGGCAGTCCATCGGTCATTCAGGTTGAACCAGGCTAGCGCTGCGGCGCCGGCTCAGCCGGGGCGCTGGGCTTGCCGCCCTGGGGGCAGCACCGGCGGTGCTGTGGCTGGGGGCCCAGCTCGGCTGGCGCTTCTCGCGGAAGGCGGCCATGCCTTCGGCGGCTTCAGGGCTGCGGAACATGCGCGCGCTCCAGCTGCTGGCCTCGGCGAAGGCGGTGTCGCGGTCCAGCGTGGGGATGCGGCGCACCAGCTTCTTGCATTCGCCCACCGCGATCGGCCCGCCGGCGCTGAGCGTGGCCACCAGCGCATCGACGCTGGCCTGCAAGGCTGGCCGCCGGCACCGCCTGGTGCGCCAGGCCGTAGGCCACCGCCTGGGCACCTGTGAAGCGCTCGCCGGTGAGGAACAGCTTCATGCCGTGCAGCGGCCCCAGCTTGGGCAGGCACACCACCGAGATCACTGCCGGGATCACGCCGATCTTCACTTCGCTGAAGCTGTAGGGCGCGTCGTCGCTGGTGATGACCAGGTCGCTGGCCCCCACCAGGCCCAGGCCGCCGGCAAAGGCCGCGCCGTTGATGGCGGCGATCACCGGCTTGGCGGCGTCCTGCATCAGCGCCAGCACCGTGGCCAGCGACACACTCTGCTGGCCGTCGACCACCTGGCCGGGCGGGCTCTTCAGGTCGGCGCCGGCGCAGAAGGCGCTGCCGGCGCCGGTCAGCACGATGGCGCGCACGCCGGGGTCGGCCAGCGCCGTCTGCAGATCGGCATGCAGGGCATTGACCAGCGCCGCCGACAGGGCGTTGCGCTGGTCGGGGCGGTTCAGCGTGATCCAGGCGGCGCCCTGGCGCACGGTGTAGAGCGTGGTGGGGGCGGGCGCAGCGGCGGATGCAGTGGTGGGCGTGGTCATTTGTCTTGGTGCGGGTGCCGGGTGGGTGCCGGGTGGGCGGCAGGGGCCAGGGAGAAAGCAGCAGCATCTTCGACGGCGCGCCCGGCAGCATCTGTCACGGCCGGAACAGTCGGGCCCGGGGCCCGCCCTGACACTGCCCAGCCTACCCGCTCCTCTCTGGCTCGCCGTGCCCGCTGACACCTTCCACCCGCCTGGCCTCGCCTCGATCGACGCCGTCACCGCCACCCTGGCCAGCGTGGGCTACATCGCCACCCGGCCGATCGCCACCGCGGTCTACCTGGCCCACCACCTGCGCAAGCCGGTGCTGATCGAAGGCCCGGCCGGCGTCGGCAAGACCGATCTGGCGGTGTCGGCCGCCAAGTCGCTGGGCCATCGCCCTGATCCGCCTGCAGTGCTACGAAGGCCTGGACGACAGCCGGGCGCTGTATGAATGGAAGTACGGCAAGCAGTTGCTCTACACCCAGATCCTGAAGGAAAAGATCGGCCACCTGATCGGCGACAGCGACAGCCTGCAGGGCGCGTTCGGCAAGCTGGCCGGCTTCCAGGACCTGTTCTTCTCGCGTGAATTCCTGCAGCCGCGCCCGCTGCTGCAGGCCATGGAGCAGACCGGTGGCAGCGTGCTGCTGATCGACGAGATCGACAAGAGCGAAGAGTCGTTCGAGGCCCTGCTGCTGGAGGTGCTGGCCGACTACCAGGTGACCATCCCCGAGATCGGCACCATCCAGCGCCCAGGTGCCGCCGCTGGTGGTCCTGACGTCGAACAACACCCGCGAGCTGGGCGACGCGCTCAAGCGCCGCTGCCTGCACCTGCACATCGGCTACCCCGACGCCACGCTGGAGCAGCGGGTGCTGCGCGCCCGCGTGCCCGGCCTGCCCGAGGCCCTGCTGGCGCAGCTGGTGGGCTTCATCCAGCTGCTGCGGCTGCAGAACATCCGCAAGCCGCCGTCGATGGCCGAATCGGTCGACTGGGCCCGCACCCTGCTGCTGCTGCATGCCGATGCGCTGGACGAGCAACTGGTGCGCGACACCCTGAACGTGCTGCTCAAGCGCGAGACCGACATCCAGGAAGTGCAGGGCACGCTGGGCCAGCTGACCACGGCTGCGGTGCAGGCTGCGGCGCAGGCAACGGCCAAGACCGCCGCTTGAACGTGGACAGCGCCGTGGGCCTGCAAGGCATCGACAGCCAGCTGGCCGGCTTTGTGCGCGCCTTGCGCGCGGCCGGCGCCGAGGCCTCGGTGGCCGAGGCCATCGACGCGGCCCGCGCCGTGGCCCTGGTGGGCTATGGCGACCGCGAGACCCTGAAGTCCAGCCTGTCGGTGGCGCTGGCCAAGTCCGAGGAAGAAAAGGAGATCTGCGACGCGGTCTTCGAGCTGTACTTCCGCATGCCGCTGCCCGAGCAGCCCGCGGCCCCGCCAGAAGGCGGTGGCGCCGATGGCCAGCCACCGCCCCGCACCGGCGACGCCGAGGTCGACGCCCTGCTGGACCTGGCCGACCAGCAGGCAGCCGGCCAGCCCGGCGCCATGGCGGCCGCACTGCAGCGCGCCGGGCAGCAGGCGGGGGTGGACGCCATCCGCTTTGCGTCGCAAACCGCCTACCTGACGCGCCAGCTGCTTGAAGCCATGGGCATCCGCAAGCTGGAGCAGCAGTTGCAGCCCGGCGCCGCGGCCGAGGCAGGCGCTGCCGACGCAGACGGCCCAGGCCAGGACCTGCAGGGCACGGCACTGCGCCAGACCCTGGCTGCTGCGCGCGCCCAGCTGCAGCGCCAGGCCCGCCTGCATGTGGAGCAGCGCTTTGCCCTGTTCGGCAAGCCGGCCACCGAAGCCTTCATGGCCGAGGTGGCGGTGCAGCGGCCGCTGGGCCGCATGAGCCCGGCCGACATGGACCGCATGAAGACGGCGGTGGCGCGCATGGCCAAGCGCCTGGCCCAGCGCCACAGCCACCGCCGCCGCATCACCTTGCGCGGCCAGCTGGATTTGCGGCGCACCATCCGCGCCAATGCCGGGCATGACGGCGTGCCGGTCAGCCTGCACTTCAAGCACCGGCGGGTCGACAAGCCGCGCATCGTGGCGGTGTGCGATGTGTCGGGCTCGGTGGCCGCGCATGTGCGCTTTCTGCTGCTGTTCCTGTATGCCCTGCAAGGCACGGTGGCTGATTTGCGCGCCTTTGCCTTCAGCAACCGGCTGCGCGATGTCGGCCCGCCGCTGGAGACCCTGCCGTTTGACGACGCCATGGCGCTGATCCTGAAAGAAGTGGGCGGCGGCAGCACCGATTACGGCCAGGCCTGGCAAGACCTGTACGACCAGCACTGGAACCTGATCGACGGCCGCACCACCGTGCTGGTGCTGGGCGACGGCCGCAGCAACCAGAGCAACCCGCGGCTGGACCTGTTTGCCGAACTCAGCGACCGCGCCAAGCGGGTGGTGTGGCTCAGCCCCGAGGGCGAGGGCCGCTGGGGCACCGGAGACAGCGCGCTGCTGCAATACCGCCCGTTCTGCACCCACCTGGGCCATGCCGCCACTGCGGCCGACCTGGAACGGGCCATCGACGAAGCGCTTTCAGCCTACGGCTGATGCGCCACCAGCCACCACAGGACAGAGACACACCATGGCCATCTTCAACCCCCGCGCCTTGCTGACGGCAGACGAACCCGGCGCCTGGAGCGCGCCCGTTCCCATCACCTACGACCAGCGCGACGTGCTGCTCTACGCGGTGGGCATCGGCTGCCAGGACCTGCGCTTCACCTTTGAAGGGCACCCGCAGTTTGCGGTGTTCCCCAGCTTTGCCATCCGCTGGGGCAGCCTGGGGCTCAAGCTCGACCCGAGCGCGCTGCCGCCGTCGCCCGGCCCGCTGACCATCGATGCCGAGCGCCGCATCGCGCAGCTGGCGCCGCTGCCGGTGCCCGCGCGCGGCCAGCCGGCCACGGTGCAGGTGCGCAGCCGGCTGCTGGCGGTGCACCCGCGGGGCAAGGGCGGCGCCTTCAGCGAGTTTGAAAGCGAAGTGCTGGACGCCGCCGGCACGGTGTGCGTGCGCATCACCACCGGCCTGTTCCTGCGCGGTGTGGCGGGGCTGGGCGACATCGAACCGTTTGACGGTGCCGGCATCAGCCAGTCGGTCAAGCTGGCCGTGCCCGACCGGCCGGCCGATCTGAGCGCCAGCGCCTACATCCCCGCCAACCAGGCGGCGCTCTACCGCTTGTCGGGTGACTACAACCCGCTGCACATCGACCCCGAGGCGGCGCGCTTCGGCGGCTTCCCCGCGCCCATCCTGCACGGCCTGTGCACCTATGGCCACACCGCGCAGCTGCTGCTGGCTGCGGTGTGTGGCGGCGACCCGGCGCGCTTCGGCGCACTGCAAGGCACGCTTTTCGGCGCCGGTGTACGCGGGCGACACGCTGCAGGTGCTGGGCTGGCGGGACGACAGCCACGCGGGTGCTGCTGGCGGCAGCAGCCGCCTGCTGATCGAGGTCCGGGTCACCGCCGGGTCGGCCGGCGGGGCGGCGGAAACCCGCACCGTGGTCAACAACGCTTATTTCGACTACCGCTGAGGAGACACCATGGCCCAGACCATCGACACCGGCACAGCCGACCTGCTGGCCACGCTGGACGCCGGCGTGCTGACGCTGACGCTGAACCGCCCCGACGCCCGCAACGCCATGTCCAAGGCGATGAACGAGGCCCTGCAGGCGCAGCTGGCGGCAGCCGAGTTCGACCACGCCGTGCGCTGCATCGTGCTCACCGGCGCCGGCAAGGGCTTTTGCGCCGGCGGCGATGTGAAGGGCATGGCTGCCAGCGGCGACGGCACGGTCGGTGCCCAGACCATCGACCAGGCCATCCACCGCCAGCGTGTCAACCAGCGCGCCACCGCCGGCAAGCTGTTCAAGATGCCCAAGCCCACGCTGGCGGCCTTGCCCGGCGCTGCCGCCGGCGCCGGCCTGGCGCTGGCCCTGGCCTGTGACCTGCGCATCATGGCCAGCAACGCCATCATGACCACCGCATTTGCCCGCGTCGGTTTTTCGGGTGACTACGGCGGCACCTACTTCCTGACCCAGCTGGTGGGTTCGGCCAAGGCCCGCGAGATGTACTTCCTCAGCGACCGTGTCGGCTGCCGACGAGGCCTTGCGCCTGGGCCTGACCAACTGGGTCTGCGCTGCCAGACGACCTGGCCGCCAAGACCGCCGAGATCGCCCAGCGCCTGGCCAATGGCCCCAGCGTGGCCTACCGCTACATGAAGGAAAACCTGAACCGGGCCATGGCCGGCGATGTCGACGACTGCATGGACCTGGAGGCCACCCACCACATCCACTGCGGCCAGACCGAAGACCACCGCGAAGCCACCAAGGCCTTCGTCGCCAAACGTGAACCCGTCTTCCACGGCCGCTGAAGCCATGACCACGCCCAGCCGCGCCCAGGCCATCGCCGAACTGACCGCCCCTGGCCAGCCCTACGCCTTGCAGGAGGCCGTGGTCAACGGCCGCCGGCTGCGGGTGTTTGCCAATGCGCCCAGCTCGCTGCGGGCGCTGTATGAATCCACCGCCAGCGCGCTGCCGTTCATCACCTACGAAGGCGAGCATTTCAGCTATGCCCAGGCCTGGGCCGCGGCGGCCCGCATCGGCCAGGTGCTGGTGCAGCAATGCGGCGTGCGCCCGGGCGACCGGGTGGCGATCTCGATGCGCAACTACCCCGAGTGGATGCTGGCCTTCAATGCCGCCACCTCCATCGGCGCGGTGGCGGTGGCGATGAACGCGCACTGGCAGAGCGACGAGCTGGCCTATGGCCTGCAGGACAGCGGCGCCACCGTGCTGCTGGCCGACCAGGAGCGGCTGGACCGCCTGGCCGCAGCGGATCACTTGCCGGGCCTGCAGACGGGCCTTCAGACGGGTTTGCAGGTCTTGGCGGTGCGGCCCAGCAAGCCCCTGGCGCCGGGCGTGCGCAACCTGGCCGACTTGACCGCAGCGCTGGGTGACGTGCCCATGCCAGCGGTCGACATCCTGCCGGACCAGCCTGCCACCATCCTCTACACCTCGGGCTCGACCGGCCACCCCAAGGGCGTGGTCAGCACGCACCGCAACATCCTCAGCGCGCTCTTGTCCTGGGAACTGGACCGCTTGATCGGCGAGCGCGTGGCCGGCATCACCCCGCCGGTGCCGACGGTGCAGCCGGGCACGCTGCTGGCGGTGCCGCTGTTCCATGTCACCGGCCTGCACGCCAGCTACTTGTCCGGCTTCCGGGCCCAGCGCCGGCTGGTGGCGATGTACCGCTGGGATGTGGAAGAAGCCGCCCGCCTGATCGACCGCGACCAGCTCAGCTCGATGATCGCGCCGGCGGCCGTCACCGGCGACCTGCTGCGCCTGGCGCAGACCGGGCGCTACAGCCTGGCCAGCCTGCAGGTGCTGGGCGGTGGCGGGGCGCCACGTGCGCCCGAGCAAGTGCGCCAGATCGGCAAGAGCTTCAGCCAGGCCATGCCCGGCACCGGCTGGGGCATGACCGAGACCAATGCCATCGGCTGCGGTATCGGCGGGCAAGATTACCTGGACCGGCCGGCCAGCTCGGGCCGCAGCGCGCTGGTGCTGGACCTGCAGGTGGTCGACGAACAAGGCCGGGCGCTGCCCGCCGGCGAGCGCGGTGAACTGCTGGTGCGTGGTGCCTCGCTGTTCCAGGGCTACTGGAACCGGCCGGAAGCCAATGCCCAGGTCTTCATTCCGGCTGAGGGCGGCGACTGGTTCCGCACCGGCGACGTGGCTTATTTCGATGCCGATGGCTTCATCTTCATCGTCGACCGCATCAAGGACCTGATCATCCGCGGCGGCGAGAACATCGGCTGCGGCCAGGTCGAGGCGGCGCTGCTGCTGCATCCGCAGGTGCATGAAGCAGCGGTGTATGCCGTGCCCGACGAGCGCCTGGGCGAAGAGGTGGGCGCCACCGTGCATGGTGACCCGCAGCTGGATGTGGACGCGCTGCGGGACTTTCTGGCCCAGCATCTGGCCAAGTTCGAGCTGCCGCGCTACATCGTCAAGTCGGACGCGCCGCTGCCGCGCACGCCCTCGGGCAAGGTGCTCAAGCGCCAGATCCGCCTGGCCGCGCTGGCCGAGCTGCAAGCCGACACCACCACACCGCCACAGGGCGCGTGAGCGCAGCGCCTGCCCACGCTGCGACTGGCCGCTTCACCAGCGGCCCGATCACGCCCACGCTGGCGCGCTTTGCGCTGCCGCTGCTGGCCACCAACCTGCTGCATTCACTGACCGGCACCTGGGGCGCGATCTGGGTCGGCCGGGCGCTGGGCCCCGAGGCGCTGACGGCGGTGGCCACCGCCACCGTGCTGATGTACATGGTGATGGGCTCGGCCATGGGCATCGGCACGGCGGCCGGCGTGGCCATCGGCCAGAGCCTGGGTGCCGGCGACGACCGGGCGGTCAAGCGGGTGGTGGGCTGCGCCATCGCCTTCGTGATGGGGCTGTCGGTGGCGCTGGCAGCGCTGGGCTGGGTGCTGACGCCGGCGGTCGTGACGGCGATGGAGGTGCCGGCGGCGTCGCGTGGCTTTGCCATCACCCACCTGCGCATGACCTGCCTGACCATGCCCAGCATCTTCACCTACATGGTGATGATGATGATGCTGCGCGGCTCGGGCGACGCCCGCACGCCGTTCCGCTTCACCCTGGTGTGGATCATCAGTGCGGTGCTGCTGACGCCGCTGCTGGTGTCCGGGGCCGGCACCTGGGGCGGCAGCGGCTGGGGCGGTTTCGGCATGGCCGGCCTGGGCCTGGCGCACCTGCTGGCCAACGGCCTGGCGCTGGGCCTGCTGGTGGCCTATGTGTACTGGCAGCGCTCGCCGATTGCGCTGCACGGCGACGACCTGCGCCACCTGCAGCCCGACCCGGTGCTGCTGGTGCTGCTGGTCAAGCGTGGCCTGCCGCTGGCGCTGGAATCGGTCATCGTGCAGGGCGCCTATTTTGTGCTGCTGGCCATGGTCAATGCCTACGGCGCGGCCACGGCGGCCGCTTATGCGGCGTCGGCCCAGCTCTGGGGGTTTGTGCAACTGCCCAGCAATGCCCTGGCCGCAGCGATGTCGGCCATGGCGGCCATGAACATCGGCGCCAACCGCTGGGACCGGGTCGATCAGATCGCCAAGCGCGGCTGCGCCCTCAGCTTCGGCATTGCCAGCACGGTGACGGTGCTGATGCTGGCCCTGGGCGACCTGCCGATCCGCCTGTTTGTGCCGGCCGATGCCGCCGTGCTGGCCATGGCCTGGCAGATCAACCTGATCGTGCTGTGGGGCTGGATTGCGCTGTCGGTCACCATGGGCCTGTTTGCCGTGATGCGCGCCAACGGTGCCATGCTGGCGCCGATGCTGATTTTTGCCGCCACCATGTGGGTCGGCCGGGTGCCGTTTGCCCACGCCCTGCAGCCCTGGCTGGGCGAGGCCGCCATCTGGTGGAGCTTTCCGTTCGGCAGCCTGCTGTCGGCCTTGGTGGCCTGGGCCTGGTACCGGCGCGGCAGCTGGCGCAAGAACCGGCCGATGCTGGCCCCCCTGGACAGCCAGCTCGACGAAGGCCACCTCGGCGAGTGAGCGCAAGCTGCCCGCTAACCTCGCCCATCCGCCGCGCCCATCCCCCGGCCTCAGCCACTGCCACCAACAACTGCCCCCAGCCTCAGACCGTTAAGCTGTCCACCGTTTGATTGTTTGCTGTCCTTGACCCCCACCCACCCAGGAGACCCCATGAAAACACGCATCACCGAACTGTTCGGCATCCAGCACCCCATCATCCAGGGTGGCATGCACTTTGTCGGCTTTGCCGAACTGGCGGCAGCGGTCAGCAATGCCGGCGGCCTGGGCCTGATCACCGGCCTGACGCAGAAGACGCCCGAGCTGCTGGCCAATGAGATCGCCAAGTGCCGCACGCTGACCGACAAGCCCTTCGGCGTGAACCTCACCTTCCTGCCCAGCCTGAACACGCCCGACTACCCCGGCTACATCAAGGCCATCCTCGACGGCGGCGTCAAGGCGGTGGAAACCGCCGGCAACAACCCGCAGAAATGGCTGCCGATGCTGCACGAGGCCGGCGTCAAGGTGATCCACAAGTGCACCAGCGTGCGCCATTCGCTGAAGGCCCAGAGCATCGGCTGCGACGCGGTCAGCGTCGACGGCTTTGAATGCGGCGGCCACCCGGGCGAAGACGACATCCCCAACTTCATCCTGCTGCCGCGCGCGGCCGACGAGCTGAAGATCCCGTTCGTGGCCAGTGGCGGCATGGCCGACGGCCGCAGCCTGGTGGCCGCGCTGGCGCTGGGCGCCGAGGGCATGAACATGGGCACACGCTTCATCGCCACCAAGGAGGCGCCGGTGCACCAGAACGTCAAGGACGCCATCGTCGCCGCCAGCGAGCTGGACACCCGCCTGGTGATGCGCCCGCTGCGCAACACCGAGCGTGTGCTGCGCAACGCCGCGGTCGACCGCCTGCTGGAAAAGGAAAAGGCCCTGGGCGCCAACCTGAAGTTCGAGGACATCATCGACGAGGTGGCCGGTGTCTACCCGAAGATCATGATGGACGGCGCGATGGAAGCCGGCGCCTGGAGCTGCGGCATGGTGGCCGGCCTGATCCACGACATCCCCACCGTCAAGGAACTGATCGACCGCATCATGGCCGAGGCCGACCAGCTGATCCAGCCAGCGGCTGGCGCGGTTTGCGGCGGCCTGAGCATCCCGGCGCTGGCGTGTCCGGGCCCGCAAGACAACCAGCCGGGCCCGGCGCGCGTTGAACACCCATGCACACCAAACGCCACACCTGGGCCGCCTTGTCCGCCAGCTTGCTGCTGCTGAGCCTCAGCGCCAGCGCTGCCGAGCCCACCCCACAAGACCGCCGTGCTGCCCAGTGCGTGGCGGCGCTGGAGTTGAGTGCCGACGACCTGGTGCGCCAGGTCAAGGCGGGCAGTGACGGCGCCCGCAAGCCGCTGCTGGACCGCCTGACCCAGGGCGCGGCCTTTCTCGGCGACAGCTATCTGCGTGGCAGCGCTGATGAACGCCAGGCGCGTGACCTGGTCGACCAGGCTGAGAAATCCCAGCGCAGCCTGAGCCCGGCCGAACTGGCCGCCCGCCAGTCTGGCTGCGCCAGCGAGGCCACGCGCTTGCTGGCCCGGTCGAATGTGCTGCAGCGGGCGCTGGTCAAGCAGTTGGCGCGCAAGCGCATGGACAAGCTCCTGAGCAGTTGACGGCAGCGCACGGCCCCAGGCCCGGCCGCCGGCCTTCCCATCCTTCTGCAGAAAGCCCCGCATGACCGACAAGAAGGCTGTTCTCGTGATCGGCGCCGGTGACGCCACCGGTGGCGCCATCGCCCGCCGCTTTGCCCGCGCCGGCTACATCGCTTGCGTCACCCGGCGCAGTGTCGACAAGCTGCAGCCCTTGCTGGACCAGATCCGTGCCGACGGTGGCGAGGCCCACGGTTTTGGCAGCGACGCGCGCCAGGAAGCCGAGATGGTCGACCTGGTGGCGCGCATCGAGCGCGACATCGCACCCATCGAGGTGGCGGTGTTCAACATCGGCGGCAATGTGCGTTTCCCAATCACCGAGACCACGGCGCGGGTGTATTCCAAGGTCTGGGAGATGTCCTGCTTTGCCGGCTTTCTGCTCGGCCGCGAGGCCGCCAAGGTGATGCGGCCGCGTGGCCGCGGCACCATCTTGTTCACCGGTGCCACGGCGTCGCTGCGCGGGCGTGAAGGCTTTGCCGCCTTTGCCAGCGCCAAGGCCGGCCTGCGCGCGCTGGCGCAGAGCATGGCGCGTGAACTGTGGCCCCAGGGCATCCACGTGGCCCATGTGGTGATCGACGGCGCGATCGACACCGCCTTCATCCGCGACAGCTTTCCGGAGCGCTATGCGCTGAAAGACCAGCAGGGCATCCTCCACCCGGACAGCATTGCCGAGACCTACTGGCAGATCCACCAGCAGCCGCGCGACGCCTGGACCCACGAGACCGAGCTGCGGCCCTGGATGGAAGGCTGGTAGGGCGGCGCAGCCCGCCTCAGCCTGCATCAGCAGCCCGCCTCAGCCCGCATCAGCGGACCCGGCCGGCTGGCACAAGGCGCGCAAGCGCTGGTGCGCCGGGCCCTGCAAGTCGGCCGGCAGCTGGTGGCGGGCTTGCAGGTAGTGGTGGCTGAACACGGCCAGGTAGGCGTCCAGCACCGCCGCCGCAGCTGAGTCGCCGGCCAGCGCCAGGCAGCGCGCGGCCACGGCGCTGGTGCAGAAATGCTCGGCACACCGGCTGCGGCGCAGCAGGTAGGGCGCGGTCTCGCCGGCATCGCCGGCCTGCAGGTCCAGCACCGGCAAGGCGTCCAGCACCGGGCTTTTGCGGAACATCTTGCGGGCCTCGGCCCAGGTGCCGTCCAGCAGGATGAACAGCGGGCGTGGGCCCGGGCCCGTGCCCATGCCGGGAGCCTGGGCCTGGGCCTCGGGGTGCGCGGCGCTGCGCTGCAGGGCCGGGGGCAGGGCGTGCAGCACCCGCGCCGGTGTGGCGTAGTCCTGCGGAAACACCAGCAGCGCCTGCCACTGCGGGTCTTGCAGCAAGGCCAGCAGGCCGTGGTCGGTGGCGGTGCGGGTCCAGCCGAAGGCGAAGGTGTCGGGCACCACGTCGGCCACCAGCCAGCCAGTGTTGCTGGGTTTGAGCGGCTCGGTGTCGGCCATCAGCAGGCAGATGCCGGCGCGGGTGGCCACGCGCGGCCGCCAGGCGCAGAGGCAGTGGCTGGGCAGCAGGCGGCAGCCGGCGCAGCGCAGGCCCTTGGGGCCGCCACGGGCCAGAAACGGCTTGCTGCTGAGCGCCAGGCGCGCGGCCCGCAGGCGGGCAACGGCGTGCGCCATCAGCAGCGCCGCAGCCGGTCAGCGCGCCAGCAGCGCGCGCACATGGGTTTCGATGAAAGCACGGTCCTCGGGCTGGGTCACCGGGTTGCCGGCGCGGTGGCCCCACACCGACGGGATGGGCTGCAACTCGCCGTGGCGCAGGTGCGGCAGCTCCGCCCGGTTGTCGTCGACCTGGAAATACAGGTCGTGGTCGCCCGGCATCAGCAGCACCTGGGCCTCGATGGCGGCCAGCGCGCGCGGCAGGTCGCCGCCATACAGCGCATTGGCGCTGATGTCGCCGTGCTGCCAGGTCCAGAACTGGGCCAGCAGGTCGGCCGGATCGCGGCGGGAGAAGTTGCGCCTCCCAGGCCGTCACCAGGTAGTCTTCCAGCGAGCTGGCGCCCAGGCTGCGCCACAGCTCCTGGCGGTAGAAGGTCTGCGACAAGGCCCAGCCGGCATAGATGCGGGCCATGGCGCGAAAGCCGCGCACCGGCCGCTCGGTGAAGACGCCGTCGCGGTAGGCCGGGTCGGCCATCAGCGCGCGTCTTCACGCCTTCGATGAACACCTGGTTGTGCGGCGCGCAGCGGGCGGCGCCGCAGACCACCGCGATGCGCTCGACCGCCTGCGGAAACAGCGCCGCCCAGTGGTAGGCCTGCATCGCGCCCATCGACCAGCCGTAGACCAGGGCCAGGCGCTCGATGCCCCACAGTTGCTGCAGCATGCGGCGCTGCACCTGCACCGCGTCGAAGCAGGTGACGTCGGGGTAGCGGCTGCCGACGTCGGGCCAGGGCGTGTTCGACGGTGAACTCGACAAGCCGTTGCCGAACAGGTTGGCGATGATGATGAAGTAGCGCGACGGGTCGAGCGCGCCGCCTGCGCTGACCATGTATTCGATGTCCTGGTGCTGGCGCCGAATAGGACGTGGGGTAGAGGATGGCGTTGGACCGGTCGGCGTTGAGCGTGCCGAAGGTCTTGTAGACCAGGCGCATCTGGCGGAAGGTGCGGCCCGACTGCAGCAGCACGTTGCCGGCGTCGAAGCGGCCCTCGGTCCCTGCGGTGGTGGAGGCGGTGGTGGAAGCGCTGGCGGTGGAGGTGCCGGTGGAGGTGTCAGCAAGAGGCGGCGCGGCAGGGGCGGGTGCTGCGGGTGCGGCGGATGGGGCGGGTGCGGCGGTCGACATGGTGGCGGGCGCTGGGTTGGGGTGGCCGGATTCTGGCCCGCCATGGCACTGCCGGCGCGCCGGGACTGGGCGTCGCCAAGGCGACACGGCGTGCAGCTTGCGGGATGGTCCCGGGGCCACCGGCGGCTGCTGCTGGGTAGAGTGGCTTTTGGCGATCCCGCCTGCCACCCCACTGCCCGGTGCCGCCACCGGCGCCTGCCGCCATGGACATGCCTGAACTGCTGACCGTCGATGCCTTCATCCGCCACTGGGCGGCCGACCGGCCGCAGCGCCCGGCCATGGTCGGCGAGCGCCGCATCGAATTTTGCCGAGCTGGAGGCCAGCACCCACCGGGTGGCCAGCGCGCTGCAGGCCGCCGGCCTGAAGAAGGGCGACCGCATCGCCTGGCTGGGCAAGAACGCGGTGCTGTACTTCACGCTGCTGTTCGGCGCTGCCCGCATCGGCGTGGTGATGGCGCCGGTGGGCTGGCGCCTGGCCGCGCCCGAGCGGCGTTACATCGTGCACGACACCGAATCCAAGCTGCTGTTTGCCGGCGACGGCTTTGCCGACGATGCCCGCGCCATGGCGCCCGCAGCTGCCGCTGGTGCAGCGCATCTTCTCGGCCGACGATGCCTGGGCCTGGATCGACGCCACCGCGCCGGCCGCCTTTCAGCCCCAGCGCGCCGGACGACGCCATCCTGCAGCTCTACACCTCGGGCACCACCGGCCACCCCAAGGGCGTGGAGCTGAGCAACCGCAACCTGTTCGGCCTGCGCCGCGCAGCGCAGCAAGCCGGCCTGCCCTGGGCGCTGCTGGGACGACGACGAGGTGGTGATGGTGGCCATGCCCTGTGCCCACATCGGCGGCACCGGCCTGGGCTTCATGGCGCTGGCGGGTGGTGTGAGCGGCTGCGTGATGGCCGAATTCACGCCCGACGGCGTGTTCGATGCCATCACCCACGAAGGCGTGACCCGCTTCTTTGCCGTGCCTGCCGCGCTGCAGATGCTGGTCAACCACCCGCGCTGCGCCCAGACCGATTTCAGCCGCCTGAAGTTCATCTTCTACGGCGCAGCGCCCATTCCGCTGGCGCTGCTGCAGCAATGCGTGCAGGCCTTCGGCTGCCAGTTTCTGCAGGCCTACGGCATGACCGAGACCACCGGCACCGTGGTGACGCTGCCGCCCGAGGACCACGACCCGACCAAGGGCAGCCCGCGCATGCGCGCCGCCGGCAAGCCGGTGCCCGGGGTGGAGCTGAAGATCGTCGGCGCCGACGGCCAGACCGTGGCCACCGGCGAAGTGGGCGAGATCGTGACCCGCTCGTCGAACAACATGCTGGGCTACTGGAAGCAGCCCGAGGCCACCGCCCGCACCAAGTCAGCCGACAACTGGGTGGCCACCGGTGACGCCGGCTACATCGACGCCGACGGCTATGTCTACATCCACGACCGGGTCAAGGACATGATCATCAGCGGCGGCGAGAACGTCTACCCGGCCGAGGTGGAGAACGCGATCTACGGCCACCCCGACGTGGCCGACGTGGCGGTGATCGGCGTGCCCGATGCCACCTGGGGCGAAGCGGTGAAGGCGGTGGTGGTGCCGCGCCCCGGCCACACGGTGGACCCGGCCAGCGTGATCGCCTGGGCGCGGGAGCGCATCGCCAGCTTCAAGGTGCCCAAGACGGTGGACGTGATCCCCGAGTTGCCGCGCAACCCCACCGGCAAGATCCTGCGCCGCACGCTGCGCGCGCCCTACTGGGACGGGCGCGAGCGCCAGGTCAACTGAGCCGCCGCATTGACACCGCTCAACTGACACTGCTGAACTGACACCGCCGCACTGACACCGCCGCACTGACACCGCCGTGACCTGGCCCCGGCGGCGGCGTGGCCTAGACTGGCAGCGCACCGGCGCCGTGTGGGCGCCGCATTGCATTGGTTGCAGCGATTGCAGGGGTTGCCGGACATGACATTGGCCATGGGGTGGGACGAATGGGCCGCGCACGACGCGGTGGCCCTGGCAGGCGCGGGTGCGCCAGGGCGATGTGACCGCCGCTGAACTGGCCGCCCAGGTGGCAGCCGGTGTGGCCAAGGTCAACCCGGCCTTGCAGGCGGTGGTCGAACTGTTCGACGATGCCGTGGCCGACCCGGTGCAGGCCGGCGCCCGGCCCGACGGCTTTTTTGCCGGCGTGCCCTTCCTGATGAAGGACCTGGGCCCGACCATGGCTGGCCGGCTGCAGGAAATGGGCTCGCTGTTCATGCGCGGCCACCGTGCCAGCAGCGACAGCTTTCTCACTGGCCAGATGCGGCGCGCCGGCCTCAACCTGGTCGGCCGCAGCACCACGCCTGAGTTCGGCGTCTGCTCGTCGGCCGAGAACCCGGCGGTCTATGTCACCCGCAACCCCTGGAACCTGGACTACACCACGCTGGGCAGCAGCGCCGGCTGCGCCGCTGCGGTGGCGGCTGGTGTGCTGCCGCTGTCGCACGCCACCGACGGTGGCGGCTCCATCCGCATCCCGGCCGGGGCCAACGGCAACATCGGGCTGAAGCCCTCGCGCGGGGTGCTGTCGATCGCGCCCCATCTGTCCGACCTGAGCGGCCTGGTGTCCACCCAGGGCTGCCAGAGCCGCACGGTGCGCGACACCGCTGCCTTCATCGACCATTGCCGGGGCGGTGCGCCGGGCGAGTTCATGCCCTACTGGACGCCGGCCGAGCCCTACAGCCAGCTGATCCAGCGTGACCCCGGCCGGCTGCGCATTGCGCTGTCGCACCAATGGGGCGCCTACAGCGCCACGCCGCATTTCGTGGCCGAGCTGACCCGCGTCGGCCGCCTGTTCGAGGGCCTGGGCCACCAGGTCGACTGGGCACTGCCGGCAGTGGACTTTGAAGCCGCGTTTGCCGCCCAGACCACCTGCTACATCAGCAACTTTGCCCAGACCATCGCCAACTTGCTGGCCGCACGCGGGCTGGCCGAGCCGCCGCCAGACCTGATCGAGCCGATCAACATCCGCATCTGGCAGGCCGGCATCGGCACCAGCTTCAGTGACCGGGCGCAGATGCAGGCGGTGTTCAACACCACGGCGCGTGGTTTTGGTGCCTTCTTCGAAGACTGGGACATCCTGCTGACGCCGATCACCGCCTGCCCACGCCCCGCATCGGTACCACCGACTACCTGACGACCAGCGACAACCCGTCGGTGCTGGACTGGTTTGCCAACCTGTGGCGCAGCTTTGCCTACACGCCGCTGTCCAACCTGTGCGGCATCCCCGGCCTTTCGCTGCCGCTGGGCACGCAGGAAAGCGGCCTGCCGCTGGGCATGCACCTGCAGGCCCGCCAGGCCAACGACGGCCTGCTGCTGCAACTGGCCGCGCAGGTCGAGCGTGCGCTGGGCGGCCGCTGGAACGACGGCCGCCTGCCGGCCACCCATGTCACCCGGGTGTAGACCCCGCGCCCTGGCCGCGCAGCTTGCACCCACCCATTCCAGGAGGACCCACCATGCCCACCCCCTTGCAACGCCGCGGTTTCACCGCCGCCCTGCTGGCCGCCTGCCTGCCGGGTTGTGCGGTGCCACCGGCGGCCGCCGCTGACGATCCGCGTCTGCAGGCGGCCATCAACGGTGCCCACCGCAGCGCTGCCAACCGCGCCCGCGACGCCGCCCGCCACCCTTACGAGATGCTGCGCTTCTTCGGCCTGGCACCCACACACCAGGTGATCGAGCTGTCGCCCGGTGGCGGCTGGTTCACCGAAATCCTGGCGCCTTATCTGCGCGGCCAGGGCCGGCTGTATGCCGCCCATGAATCGGCCAGCGACCCCATGGACTACCGCCGCCGCAGCCGCCTGGCCTTTGATGCCAAGTTGGCGCGCGACCCGGCCTTGTACGACCAGGTGCAGCTGGGGCTGATGCCGCGCACGCCGCGCTTTGCCGACATCGCCCCGCCCGGCGGCGCCGACCTGGTGCTGACCTTCCGCAATGTGCACAACTGGATCGAGGCCGAGCACCTGGACGCCACGCTGCAGGCGGCTTTTGCGGTGCTCAAGCCAGGTGGCGTGCTGGGGGTCGAGGAGCACCGCGCCCCGCCGGGCAAATCGATTGAATGGATCGCCAAAAACGGCTATGTGACCGAGGCGCTGATGGTCGAGCGGGCCGAAGCCGCCGGTTTCAAGCTCGGAGCGCGCAGCGAGATCAATGCCAATCCGCGCGACACCAAGAACCATCCGCACGGCGTGTGGTCCCTGCCGCCCACCTTGCGCGGTGGTGTCGTCGACCGGGAGCTGTACACCGCCATCGGCGAATCCGACCGCTTCACCCACCGCTACATCAAGGCCTGAGCCCCATGCGACCCAACCCCCTGCGCACCCTGTGGCAATCCGGCGGCGCCGCTGTCAATGGCTGGCTGGCCATTCCCAACAGCTTTTCGGCCGAGGTGATGGCCCACCAGGGCTGGGATGCGCTCACCATCGACTTGCAGCACGGCGTGGTGGATTACCAGGCCATGCTCACCATGTTGCAGGCCATCAGCACCACCGCCACCGTGCCGGTGGTGCGGGTGCCCTGGCTGGAGCCCGGCATCTTGATGAAGGCACTGGACGCCGGCGCCTACGGTGTGATCTGCCCCATGGTCAGCACCCGTGAAGAAGCGCAGAAGCTGGTGGCCTACACCACCTATGCGCCGCGCGGCACCCGCAGCTTCGGCCCGGTGCGCGCGCTGCTGTACGGCGGCGCCGACTATGCCCAGCATGCCGACACCACCATCGTGCGCTTCGCGATGATCGAGACGGCCGCCGCACTCGACAACCTGGACGCCATCCTGTCGGTGGAAGGGCTGGACGCGGTCTACATCGGCCCGTCCGACCTGTCGCTGGCGCTGGGCTGCAAGCCTGCCATGGACGAGCTGGCGCCAGAGGCCGCGCAGGCGGTGGACCACATCCTGGCGCGGGCCAAGGCCCACGGCGTGGTGGCCGGCATCCACAACGCCGGGCCCGAGGCGGCGCCGGGCGCGCATCGCCAAGGGCTTCCAGTTCGTCACCGTCAGTTCAGATGCACGGCTGATCGCCGCCGGTGCCCAGCAGCTGCTGGGTGCCATGCGGGCGCCGTCCGGCGCCGGCCCGTCGGCCTGAGCTGCCGATCGCTACACACGGCCGCTGACCGCCACCGGCCCGCCACACACTGCCACCCAGCGCCACCCCAGCCCCGCCATGGCCAGCACCCCGCACACCATCCGCATGCATGCCGACGACAACGTCGCCATCGCTGCCAACCTGGGTGGGCTGGACGCCGGCACACGGCTGCCGTCGGGCCTGGTGCTGCGCGACCGGGTGCCGCAGGGCCACAAGCTGGCGCTGGTCGACATCGCTGCTGGCGCGCCGGTGCTGCGCTACGGCATGGCCATCGGCCATGCGCTGCAACCGATCACCGCAGGCCAATGGGTGCATGAACGCCTGCTGCAGCTGCCGGCTGCGCGCGGCCTGGCCGATCTGCCGATGGCCACCGCCACGCCGGCGCCGCTGCCGCCGCTGACCGGCTACACCTTCCAGGGCTACCGCAATGCCGACGGCTCGGTGGGCACGCGCAACCTGCTGGCCATCACCCAGACGGTGCAGTGCGTGGCTGGCGTGGTCGAGTTTGCGCTGCAGCGCATCCGCACAGAACTGTTGCCACGCTATCCGCATGTCGACGGCGTGGTGGCGCTGGCCCATGCCTACGGCTGCGGCGTGGCCATCGACGCACCCGACGCGGTGGTGCCCATCCGCACGCTGCGCAACATCAGCCTGAACCCCAACTTCGGTGGTGAGGTGATGGTGGTCAGCCTGGGCTGCGAGAAGCTGCAGCCCGAGCGCCTGCTGCCGCCGGGCAGCATCGCCATTGCCGATCAGCGCCAGGCCAGTGCTGCGGCGCTGGATGTGGTCTGCCTGCAGGACACAGTCCATGTCGGCTTTTTGTCCATGGTCGACAGCATCCTGCGCCAGGCCGATGTGCATCTGCAGCGCCTGAATGCCCGCCGCCGCGAGACCGTGCCTGCCAGTGCGCTGGTGGTGGGCGTGCAATGTGGTGGCAGCGACGCCTTCAGCGGCGTGACAGCCAACCCGGCGGTGGGCTTCTGCACCGACCTGCTGGTGCGGGCCGGCGCCAGCGTGCTGTTTTCAGAAACCACCGAGGTGCGTGACGGCATCGCCCAACTCACCGCCCGCGCCGCCACGCCCGCCGTGGCCGAAGCCCTGGTGCGCGAGATGGCCTGGTACGACGCCTACCTGCAGCGCGGCGGTGCCGACCGCAGCGCCAACACCACACCGGGCAACAAGGCGGGCGGCTTGTCCAACATCGTCGAGAAGGCGATGGGCTCGATCGTCAAGAGCGGCAGCGCGGCCATCAGCGCGGTGTTGGCGCCGGGTGAAAAGCTGCGCAGCAAGGGCCTGGTCTACACCGCCACGCCGGCCAGTGATTTCATCTGCGGCACGCTGCAACTGGCCGCCGGCATGAACCTGCATGTGTTCACCACCGGGCGTGGCACGCCCTATGGCCTGGCCGAGGTGCCGGTGATCAAGGTGGCCACCCGCAGCGACCTGGCACGCCGTTGGCACGACCTGATGGATCTCAACGCCGGCACCATTGCCGACGGCACCCAGACCATCGACGAGGTGGGCTGGCAGTTGTTCCACCTGATGCTGGAGGTGGCCAGCGGCCGCCAACAGACCTGGGCCGAGCGCTGGAAACTGCACAACGCCCTGGTGCTGTTCAACCCGGCGCCGGTGACCTGACAGTCTGTGGCTTGAGCGCTGGCGGCTTGAGCACCGGTGGCCTGAGCGCAGTGCACAGGCGCATCACAGCTGCGAACGCAGCGCGCTGGCCAGCAGCTCAGCGGCCCGCTCGCGCCAGGGCCTGGCCAGCCACTGCGCATGGCTGATGGGCCTGGCCTGGCGCAAGTCGGCCTCGAACACGGCGGTCTGTTCGGCCGCGAAGCTGCGGTCCAGGATGTTGAGCGTGGCCTCGTCGTTGATGCGGAAGGACCGGTTGTCGAAGTTGGTCGAGCCCACCGACACCAGCAAGCCGTCCACCACCATGGCCTTGACGTGGAACATGGTGGGCTGGTACTCGGCAATCAGCGCCCCTGCCGCCAGCAAGGGGCCCCAGGCCGCCCGCGATGCACTGCGCACGGTCTCGCTGTCGATGTGGGTGCCGGGCACGATGATGCGCAGCCGCACACCGCGCGCCATGGCCGCCACCAGCGCTTGCACGGCCATTGCGTCGGGCACGAAGTACGACGCCGACAAGTCGATGCTGCGCGAGGCCGCGTGGATGGCCATCAGGTACATCAACTGCATGCTCTCGCTGCCGCCCGACGGCGAACTGCTGAACATCTGCGCCAGGCTGGGCCCGGCCGGCTGCAGCAGCGGAAAGTAGTCCGGGCCGTTGAGCACGTGGCCGGTGGCCTTGACCCAGTTGTCCAGAAACACCGCCTGCAGTTGGGCCACCACCGGGCCTTCGATCTGGAAGTGGCTGTCACGCCAGTGGTCCGGGTCTTGCGCATTGCCGGTCCACTGCGGGGCGATGCCGACACCGCCGGTGAAGGCCTGGGTGCCGTCGACCACCAGCAGCTTGCGGTGGGTGCGGTTGTTCATGCGTGCCAGGTGCGACCAATGCGGCGGGTGGAAGCGCTGCACCTGCACGCCGGCCTGCTGCATGCGCTGCAGCAGGGCTTCGTCCATCTTGACGCTGCCCAGCCAGTCCAGCAGCACATGCACACGCACACCGGCCTGGGCCCTGGCGGCCAGGGCGTCGGCAAAGCGCTGGCCGATGTCGCCGGCCCAGTAGATGTAGGACTCGAAGGTGATGGTCTTTTGGGCGCCCTGGATGGCTTGCAGCATGGCCGGGAAGATGGCGTCGCCATTGCGCAGGGCCTGCAGCCGGTTGCCGGCCACAAACGCCGGCCCGAGCAGGGCGCCCAGCTCATGTGTGAAGTGCGGGTCCTCCAGCGCCGAGACGCGCTGCACCTGGCGCTGGATCTTTTTTTCACCGCCGATCAGATTGAGCGCCAGGACGGTGCACAGCACAGTGGCGACCGCGCTGATGCCGACCAGCAGCGCCGGGTGCATGCGGCCGCGGGGGACAGGCCGGTGTCTGCGCCGGCCGCTCATTGGGTGCTGTCTGGTGGCGGC